>CALRVH010000001.1:0-167972 GCA_943371565.1 Chitinophaga pinensis
TAATCCGGTTCTTACTGCCAGGATATGCAGAAACACAATCAGCCAGACTGTAATAATTGCCAGCAGCAAGGAGACCCGTCTTTCTTCCTTTCTTTTTATAAAAAATAAATAGCCTGCCAGTAATACAGCTATACTAACCAACCAGCTAAACCTGACATGGTCATTTTCTAACGGTGTCGTGATGGTTTTTGCTCTCAGGTAACTTTCATTTATGGCGGCAGCGTCTGAAAAATAATGAACCATACTCCATAACGTTCCGACCGTAACAAGTCCGGTAAAAATATATCCCCCCCATTCCCATTTTTTTTTGGAAAGCTGAAAGGGTCCCGCAAAAGCAAGTGGAAGAAACAACAAGGGCAACTTAATGCGGATAATATCGGCCCATTCTTCCTTATCATCACTCCATAAACCGGATAGCAATGGCAGAAAGAACAGCAAACTCATGCCCCATAAAACAGGCGATGAGAAATAATTGAGTATATGCTTTCTGAAATCAGTATGTAAGAAAGAGACAAGCACAAAAGCCATCATACTGACGGATAATACAGCACGGGAAAAGAATAATGCCGCCATCATACTAAGCAGCAGCATAAAAATAGTATTGCTTCTCCATGAATGCTGTAACTTGTTCCGCATACTTTTGTAAACGTACAACATCCGGTTCATTCTATGTGGCAGGAATTACTTCAACAAATACAACAGGGCGATGTGAAAGCCCTTGCCCGCAGTATATCGCTGGTGGAGAATGAACAGCCCGGCTATGAAACATTACTCAAGGCACTTCCTGTTACTCCAACAAAAATTATTGGTATTACCGGGCCACCGGGTGCTGGCAAAAGCACATTGGTTGATTCACTGATCGGGTTGCTGGTGGATACAGGAAAGAAAGTCGCTGTTCTTTGTGTTGATCCCTCCTCTCCTTTTAATCTCGGCGCTGTACTCGGTGACCGGATCAGAATGAGTGACTGGTACACTAACCCCAATGTTTTTATCCGTTCATTAGCTACAAGAGGTTCGATGGGCGGACTCCATCCTAAAATTATTGAGATAACCGATTTGCTAAAAGCATTTCAGTTTGACCTTATCATTGTAGAAACGGTTGGGGTTGGACAAAGCGAAATTGAAATTGCCGGCTTGGCAGATGTAACTGTGGTAGTTGTTGTACCCGAAGCAGGTGATGAAGTACAGACCATGAAAGCCGGATTGATGGAAATAGCAGATGTATTTGTAGTCAATAAAGCGGACCGTCCCGACGCTGATACGTTTGTAAAAAACCTCCGTATGATGCTGGCTCCTGCTTTCAGCAAACATTATAATGAAGTGCCGGTAGTAAAAACAGTGGCTTCGCAAAAAGAAGGTGTAAAAGAACTGCTTGACATAATAGCACACCAGTTACAGAAATCTCATATAACCGATAAGACATTCTGGTTGCTGGCTGAAAGAGCTTTTTACCTGATCGAACAAAAAAGAATGAAAGGTGTTGATAAAACGATCCTGAAAAAAGAAATCGAAGCACAGTTTCAAAAAGGCAGTTTTAATTTATATCAATTTGTGGCTGATAAATAATAATTATGGAATTAATCCCCAATGAAGGCCTGCCAAGAGTAGCGGTATGTGAACCCGCAGGCATTGAAGTAGAACCCGGTAAAGTTTATTCCTGGTGCAGTTGCGGTCTCAGCGAAAAAGAACCTTTTTGTGACAGTGCCCATAAAAATATAGAAGGCCTGCCTTTCAGAAGTGTGAAAGTTATATTTGATAAAGCACAGGAGGTTTGGTTTTGCCAGTGCAAGCACACAAAAACACCTCCGTTTTGTGATGGTACGTATAATACCCTAAAGGAAAAAGCACAGTAACTGTATCGTAGTTGACGCAGCCCTTTAGTTATTAAGGGCTGTGGATTATACTAATTCCCTAATCACATAAATGTTTCTAATTTGTAGGGCAGTGATGGAACAACTTTACTTGTTTTACAAATTGAAAGGAGCCGCCTATAAAAAAATTATAGTCGCATGTATTAGTATTTTCTTTTTTGCACTTACCGTTTTTTCCCAAACCACTAATATTGGAGGTGTTGTCAATACCTATCACAAAGTAGTAGAAATAATTCCGGCTAAAGCTTGTGTCAGGGTTGCTGATATAACTGGCCTGAATTTAAACAGCCGGGTGATGCTGGTGCAAATGAAGGGTGCAACGATAAGCACCAATAATAACTCAACATTTGGAGATATTAGTTCACAGAACGAGGCCGGTAATTATGAAATTGGAACTGTTTGTTATATAATTGGCGATTCTGTTTTTCTATTTCATGATCTATTGAACACTTATAATACTGTGACAGGTAAAGTACAATTGGTACAATTTGGAGAATATTATTCCGCCGATGTTATAGACACCGTTAAAGCAGCATCCTGGGATAGTGCCGCAGGTACGGGCGGGGTTATTGCAATTTTTTGTGACCAGGATCTAACGTTGAATAAACCAATTTATGCTGACTCAAGTGGGTATAAAGGCGGATTATATTATAATAACAACGCTACCTGTAATTTCGTTCAGACGGCAGGAACCGGTTTTGTATATGATATTACATCAACAGATAATCTAAATGGTGCCTATAAAGGGGAATCGGTGGCAACCATTGGAGCTACACTGAATTCTGCTAAGGGAGCACCTGCCAATGGCGGCGGTGGTGGTAATAATCATAATAATAGTGGTGGTGGTGGCGCTAATCTTAATGTTGGTGGTATTGGAGGAGGAAATAGTAGCAGCGGGCCGTTTGGATGTAACACTAGCGGTAATCAAGGGCGGGGTGGAAAGGCTTTAAGTTCTTCCGGAGGTACAAAAATATTTTTAGGTGGTGGCGCTGGTGCAGGTCATGCTAATAATGGAGCCTCCACACTTAATTATGGTGGAAATGGAGGTGGAATAATTTTTATTTGGGCAAATAATATAAATGGAAATGGAGACCTGATATCCGCCAACGGAGGTGGAGGCGGAGCTTCTACTGCTGATGGTGCAGGTGGAGGCGGAGCAGGTGGAACCGTTATTATGCATGTAACGAATTACACAGGGAGTCTTACAATTCGTTCAAATGGTGGGAATGGGGGTCTCTCAGATAATGGCGGTCTGGCTAATCGCTGCTTTGGTGGAGGCGGAGGTGGTAGCGGTGGTGCTATTTATTTTACAGGCGCAATTCCGCTTGTAACAATTACCGTTAATGGAGGTGCAGGAGGTGCAGAAATAAACAGGGGTACAGGTTGTAATACGGCTGTTGCCGGTGCCGCAGGAAGCAACGGACAAACTTTTTCCTCCTACACCTTTGCAAGATCAACAGATCCGTCAGGATACTGTGAACTTCTTCTTCCTTCTAAACTTTTATATTTCCGGGCTTTGTTGCTGGATAATAAAGTGAGATTAAACTGGGAAGTGCTGAACCCTGAGCTGGCAAAATATTTTACTGTTGAAAGAAAAAATACAAATGATCAATGGATGGCAGTAGCCGGGGTCAATGCAAATGATCTTCAACAACAATATGCTGTCATTGACAATAACCCTGCAGCAGGATATAATCAATACCGGCTCCGCATCACCGAAAAGAATAATTCAATTGTTTACTCAGCCATTCAGCAGGTGTATGTAGATTTTGCAATAAAGGCGTTTACGGTTTATCCCAACCCGGCTGTTGATAAGATCTCTATTCAGGGCAATTTCAGAAAACCTTCTATGTTGTTTCTATTTGACATCAGCGGTAAACTGTTATTACAAAAACGATTGGCAAATATTTTTACCGAGGTGAATCTCCCCTTTTTATCACCGGGCATTTATTTATTGAAAGTGAATGAAACTATTCAGAAACTGATCATTCATTAATCCCATTCACAACCGATCGGTGCTCCCGGCGGTATCTCTTTATGAATGGTTGGCTTCGCATTCTCCGGTTTATTCATTCTTTCCAGTGCCAGCAATAAATGACCTTTATACGTTTCATCAATAGTAGTTTTGGCTTGGGCTTCAATAAATGCTTTGAGGTCTTTCAATGCCTTTTGCAAAGTTCCTTTCACTGCAAAAGAATTATTATCATTGATACTGGCAGCTAATAAATAGGTTAGCAATACCTGCTGTGTTTGCAGCTGTATCAATCGTTGCATACCCGTAAGAACCGGTGCTTTCCAGGTTTTATTGACAAGGATATTGATCATCTCCGCCACACCCAGCCCCTTGTTCTGCACATCATAGATAGCCATACGGCTCAGCCGTTGGGGATTGAATAAAAAAGATAAAGGCAGATCGGCTGCTGTTTCTGCCGGGGATAAAGCATCAAATGCAAGTCCCGTTCTTTTTTTAAATAACTCTCTTGTAAAATCATAACCAGCCGGACGTGGTGGTATCAGTTTTGAAATATGATCCGGCAGTTCCAGGAATTTCGGTTCCAGGCATTCGATCACTGCATTCAGTGCTTTGGTTTGCTCTTCCTTCGACAAAGCTTTTGTTACAATTTGCCCATCACCTCTCAATGCATAGTTATACTCCATACCGCCTACTAACTTAGTCACCGCTTCTATTTGATACCGGTGATAAAAATAAACCGGCACCAACACATCTTCCAGCATGGCCATCGGCACACCGGGACGAATATTCTTTTCTCCAAATTGTGATAAAGCCTTTGCTCTCACCTTCATCACTTCTTTTAATTCCGTCACCGCATCATTGCCATTATCCCATAAATGTGCCTGCGGGTGCAAGCCACCTGCCGCTCTTGCATCCTGGTCAGAAATGAACTTCAATCCTTTTTGGGAAGCATCTGTCAATATTTTATTTAATGCAGCTGCTTCATTGGTACCGGAATGAAAATCCTGGTAACCCCAGGTAATAGATACTTTGTCCCATTCACCGATCTTGTTATCATAAGCATCGCTGAGATCAATTTGTCCTGCTGCATTTAGTTTAGCTAATGGATGCGGGTAATCCATCACACTGGCCCGGTTACTTATGCTGGCCGCATAATTATGCATTAGCCCGATGGTATGCCCCACTTCATGCGCCGATAATTGTTTCAGCCTCTCTAATGCCATCTTCAGCATCTTATCATCCACGGGAGTTCCGTTTTCAAACGGAGCTAATAAACCGGTGGCAATTAAATAATCCTGTCGCACTCTTAATGAACCTAATGTCACATGCCCTTTAATGATCTCCCCAGTTCTTGGGTCTGTCACTGAAGCACCATAGCTCCATCCTCTAGTGGAACGATGCACCCAGTTGATCACATTATAACGAACATCCATCGGGTCAGCATCTTCGGGTAATAATTTTACCTGGAATGCATTTTTATAACCAGCGGCTTCAAAAGCCTGGTTCCACCAGCCGGCACCTTCGAGCAAAGCACTGCGGATCGGTTCAGGTGTACCGTTATCTACATAATATATGATTGGTTTCACCGGTTCACTCATGGCGGCGGAAGGATCTTTTTTCTTTAACCGGTGCCGTACGATAAAATATTTTTCAATTGGGGTTGAAACAGGTGAACTGTAATCAAAAAATGAAATGGGAATATAACTGCTCCGTGGATCAAATGTTCTTGGCGTATAATCATTATCGGGCAACTGTACGAATGAATGATGCAGGCGTACTGTAAGAGCTTCTGCTGATGGTACGACTGTGTTCACATAATTTCCGGTGTTGCCATCACTATTTACAAATGTAACTGTCGCTTCAAATTCGGTGTTCTGCGGAAAACTTTTAGTTCGGGGCAGATAAACAGCCGACCTGTTTTTATCCGCTATATAATTACCCTGCTGGTTACTGCGGATTCGATTGGCCACCTGCATCGCATCTCTTAGCAAAAAATCAGTGGCATCAACCAGGTAACGATCACCCGTTTCGGCTTCCACGGTAAAGCCCCAAAGGGTCGATTGTGCAAAAGATTGCTCCACGGCTCTTCTTTCGGCTGCATCATTACTGACTGCCCGATAATTATAATTTGGCTGAATGAGTATGATTTTCCTGCCCACTTTTGAAAACTTTACGATTCGTTCTGCACCTAATAAGCCACGGTCAAGACCGATATCGTTAGAACCCAGACCGGCTGGTAATGAAGTGATATATAAAATTTCTGTATCCAGTTTACTGATCTCCAGCCAGATCTTACCGGCATTCTCATCCCAGTAAAAATTAAGAAAGCCTTCAAATTTTTTCAGGTCCTTTATTTTCTCTTCAACGGAAGGAAACTTTTGGGCTGCCAGGTAAAAAGGGAATAAGATAAGAAGCAGGAAAAGCTTTCGCATAAACAGATGTTTTATCTGCTCAAGTTAAGCAATGTAAAAAAGCAGTGGTCGTAAATTTTAGGACGGTTATCAGGCCTCCTTATTATTGTTCCACCAGCGATACCCGATGTAGCCAACGATTGCAAAGGGAGCAAAAGCAAGGTAAAGAATACCGGAGTTCATGCCTTTGGCTGGTTGTTCGCCAAGTTGCTGGGTTGTTTTAGTACATATAGAACATTGAGCAGAGGCACTATTAGTGAATAGTGAATAATGAATGGTGAATAAAAATATAAGTGCCCACTTTTTCATGCTGCTGTATTGAAGTACAAAAATACAACGAAAGACGTTGTGAATAGTTCAAAAAAAGAAAAAACCCACCTGAAACAGATGGGTTTTAAAAATATTTATAGACTGCTGATTAAACAGCTTCTGCTTCCATCTTCTTCTGCACTTTCTTCCTTTCATCTTCATTCAGTATCACTTTTCTCATGCGGATAAAGTTCGGCGTAACTTCTATACACTCGTCCTGCTGGATGTATTCCATGCACTCTTCCAGTGTCATCAGCGTTTTAGGAGCAATACGGGTAGCATCATCACTACCACTTGCACGGTGGTTGGTCAGTTTCTTTGGCTCTGTTGCATTAACCACCAGGTCACCCGGTTTGATATTTTCTGCAATGATCTGTCCGGCATATACTTCTTCAGCGGGATCCACAAAAAATGTTCCCCTGTCTTGTAATTTATCTATCGAGTAGCCGGTTGTCTTTTCAGTATTCTTAGAAAGCAATACACCATTACCTCTTCCGGGGATCGGGCCTTTCCATGGTTTGTATTCAGTAAAACGGTGAGCCATTACCGCTTCGCCGGTAGTAGCCGTCAACATTTGTGTACGCAAACCGATCAACCCTCTTGATGGAATTTCAAATTCCAAATGCTGCATTTCGCCTTTTGTTTCCATGATAAGCATTTCACCTTTGCGGCGGCTTACCAGGTCAATCACTTTACTGGCAAATTCCTGTGGTACATCCACTACCAGGTTTTCATATGGCTCACATTTCTTACCGTTGATTTCTTTTATAATTACCTGTGGCTGACCGATAGTCAACTCATACCCTTCACGGCGCATTGTTTCTATCAGGATACCAAGGTGAAGAATACCACGGCCATAAACCATCAGGCTATCACCTTCTTCACTATCTTCTACTCGTAAGGCAAGATTTTTTTCTGTTTCCTTCATCAACCTGTCCCGTAAATGCCGGGATGTTACAAACTTTCCGTCTCTTCCAAAGAAAGGTGAGTTGTTTACAGAAAACAACATGTTCATAGTTGGTTCATCAACACTGATCACCGGTAAGGCTTCAGGAGTCTCTGAATCAGCCAGTGTATCGCCAATGTTAAACCCTTCAATACCTACTACAGCACAAAGATCACCCGCTACTACTTCTGTTACTTTCTTTTTACCCATGCCTTCAAAGACATACAACTCTCTCACTTTTGTTTTTTTGATGCTGCCATCAGCCTGCATCAACACAATATTCTGTCCTTCATTCAACACACCACGGCTTACTTTGCCGATAGCAATACGGCCAAGGAAAGAAGAATAATCCAACGAAGTGATCTGCATTTGCACCGGGCCTTCATTCACTTTTGGTGGTGGCACATATTTCACAATACCATCGAGCAATGGTTCGATACCTTCGATCTGCTCTAATGAATCATTGAACCAGCCATTTTTTCCTGAACCATAAAAAGTCGGAAAATCTAACTGTGCTTCTGTCGCATCTAAGTTGAAGAACAGCTCAAAAATTGCATCATGTACTTCGTCGGGGCGGCAGTTCGGCTTGTCCACCTTATTAATAATTACAATTGGCTTTAATCCTAATGCTAACGCCTTTTGTAATACAAATCTTGTCTGTGGCATCGGGCCTTCAAAAGCATCTACCAGCAAACAAACGCCATCAGCCATTTTCAATACTCTTTCTACTTCACCGCCAAAGTCGGCGTGACCAGGTGTATCGATAACATTGATCTTTACGTCTTTATATACAACAGAGGCGTTCTTACTAAAAATAGTAATACCCCTCTCCCTTTCCAGGTCGTTGCTATCCATTATCAAATCACCGGTTTCCTGGTTTTCCCGGAAAACTTTGGTGGTGTGCAGTATTTTGTCAACCAGTGTAGTTTTACCGTGGTCAACGTGGGCTATAATAGCGATGTTTCTTATCTCCATAATCTTATTTTCAAACGAGCGGCGAAGGTACTGAATTTAAGCGGGGGGAGCAAACGAAAGAGGCATTTAATGAAGGCTTAACCTGTTTTAAACGGAGAATTAATGTAGTTTTATCAAAATAGCAACATGAAATTTCTCAAATGGCTAGGTGTCATCCTGTTACTGTTGATTATTGTTTACTTCCTTGGCCCCAAACCTTCCACTCCCAACTACACAAAAGACCTTCCTACGGTTCCTGCTGAAGCAACAGCATTGGAACAATATATCAAGACAAATGAAGCAAAACATAAACTAAAACCAGATAATGAGGCCAGAATATTATGGTTTAATGATTCGCTGAAGTCAACAACAGAATATGTGGTTGTGTACCTGCACGGGTTTTCTGCCAGCCAGGAAGAAGGCGACCCGGTACATTATGAATTTGCACAAAAATTCGGATGCAATTTATACCTGAGTCGCTTAAATGCCCATGGAATAGATACCACAGAACCACTTGCAAATTTTACAGCAGAAGGGCTGTGGAATTCTGCTAAAGAAGCTTATGCCATCGCAAAACAATTAGGGAAAAAGATTATTCTGTTATCCACTTCTACGGGTGGTACAATAGCATTAAAGTTAGCGGCTGAATATCCTGACATTGCAGGATTGATCTTATTATCACCCAATATTGCAATCAATGATCCTAATGCCTGGATGCTGAATAACCATTGGGGATTGCAGATTGCCCATTTAGTAACAGGCAAGCACCGTACTGTTGAAGATACAACTGCTATTTATGCCCAATACTGGAATAACAGGTATGTGACAACCTCGTTAGTGCAGTTAGAAGAGTTGATAGAAACAACGATGAAAGAATCTACTTTCAAAAAAATAACCCAGCCTTCACTGCTCCTTTATTACTATAAAGATGAAGATCACCAGGATGATGTGGTAAAAGTTTCGGCTATGAAAAGAATGTTTATGCAATTGGCAACCCCTGACAGTTTGAAACGACAAGTAGCTATTCCCAATGCTGGCAACCATGTTATTGGTTCTTACATAAAATCCGGGGACATACAAACAGTACAAAGTGAGTGTGAAAAATTTGCAACAGAAATCCTGGGATTAAAAGAAACAAGCAATCAATACTAAAATAAGCGAAGGGTTTTGGTGTTGACCAAAACCCCTCTGTTCTCTTTACTGGATCTTCCTTATCAAATTAATCTGATAATAAAGATCGTAATTACATTCTTCGGTACCCCCTCGAATGTATTTTTCAAGAGCACTGTATTTACTACGGAAAAGACCGTGCCGGTTTTTTAGTTACAAGAAAAATAATGGATTAGAGTGTTTGATTAAATTTCCGGTGATAAAAAAACATATTTTAAAATATCCAGCTATAGATTCTTTGTGCCAGTTCCTGCCATTTAGGTTTTGCTCTTTGTGCCTCCGGTTCTACATACTCAATATTACTCATGGTCATTTTGATAAGCACTGCTATTTTGCTTTCCGGCATATTCGCTGTATAATTATCAATATTACCCGCCGATGGTATCATGCTCACAATAGTAGCTTTCCCACTTACCTCTACAAAGAAATTCCGTTCCTTCCTGAAAAACTTTAACCGGGCAGGGAAAGACTGCTCACATTCTTTGAGCGGTTGGGAAGGAAGATGGGATAAAAACCACAACTGCCCTTCTTCATCCACTTTCACAGCTGTTACGATATCATTTGGTACTTTGATAAGACTATCACTCATACTGTACATAATAGCAGTTTGCAGATCGGCTATTTTCTCTCTGATGAACTGTAGGTTACTGTCCATAACTGGTAATTTGAAAAAATAATTCAAATCTGGTACCAGTTCCATTTCTCTTATAGGTTGCTGTAGTATGTAGAAAAGCTGAGTAAGAATTTCCGCATTATCCCATAGCATTTCCCGGTTATCACCACAACCGCCGGTTCAGGTTAGTACTATTACACTGGCATGATTTTCCTTTTTTAAAAATCAAACTCCACTTTTTTAACAACTAAAAAAATAAATATGGAAATGAAAGAAAAAATTGCAGAAATTCTGAATGATCTGATTGAGATCAACAATGACCGTGTTGATGGATATGAAAAAGCTGGAAAAGAAACGGCCAGCGAAGATGCTGACCTACGTTCCCTTTTTACTGATATGGCGAATGAAAGCAGGGACTACGCTGCCGAGTTAAGACAACATGTGTACACTACTGGTGAAGATCCAGCTGAGGGTACAACTGCAAGGGGGAAAATTTACCGGGTTTGGATGGATATTAAAGCTGCCATCACGGGTAAAAGTCGCCAGGCAATACTAGCATCCTGTGAATATGGGGAAGATGCTGCCCAAAAAGTTTATGATGCTGCATTAGAGGAAGTCGAACTTACCGGTGAAGTGCGGAAACTGGTAACAGAACAAAAAACAAGGTTAAAAAAGTCTCATGATAAAATTAAAAGGATGACGGAAACGAAGAAAGCATAAAACTCATAGCGGGCCGGTATAGAAAATCTATATTGACCCGCTATCCTTTTGTAATTGCAGCACTAATCCTTATTTAATACAGATAAAAAGATGACACTACGGCAAACAGATAACTATATGAGGGTTTGTATGAAGTCCTGGTTGTTATGTGAAGCCTGTGTTCATTCAGAAAAAGTAAGGCTGTGGCCAGATGAAAAGTTGATCAAGATATGCAACGATTGTGCTCAGTCCTGTATTGCTTTCGTTGCGCATTTCATCAAAGACCCGGAAACCGCACAAAAAAAGGTGTTTGATTGTTACCTTTTTTGCCGGGAGTGTTACGAAGAGTGTATCCTGCACCCGGAAGCCGACATAATTTACTGTGGAGAAGTTTGCGACCGTTGTGCTGAAACGATAAAAGAGTTGATGTTTTTAAAACTCAATTAATTGGCGCAGGTATTAGTATAGCCATAACAAACAATGGATGAAGTGTCGCCTCGTTTGCACCAATTTTATTTAGATTGAAACAGTTGTGTCCTGAAACAGTTTCATTTCCCCCACTTTTCCTATCTTCCTCCTTTAAATTGCTTGCTATGCATAAAACAAAGATTGCCGGTATTGGCATGTATGTCCCGGCCAATGTGGTTACGAATAATGATTTGTTGAAATACATGGACACCAGTGATGAATGGATACAAGAACGTACCGGCATTAAAGAACGACGCTATGCAAAACGTACGGGGGAAACAACCACCACGATGGCTGTAGAAGCCGCTACGATTGCTATTGAAAGAGCCGGTATCACTCCCCAGGATATTGACTTTATCGTTTTTGCCACTTTATCTCCTGATTATTATTTTCCCGGTTGTGGCGTTTTGCTGCAACGGGCTATGAAGATGAAAGAGATCGGCGCCCTTGATGTAAGGAACCAATGCTCTGGCTTCGTGTATGCCTTAAGTGTGGCTGACCAGTTCATCAAAACCGGTATGTATAAGAATATACTGGTAGTGGGTGCCGAAAAACATTCTTTCGGTCTTGACTTTTCTACGAGAGGAAGAAATATCTCTGTCATTTTTGGCGATGGTGCAGGAGCTGTTGTATTACAACCAACAACCAAAGAAGACCAGGGAATACTGTCAACGCATTTACACAGTGATGGTGCTGCAGCTGAAATCCTGGCAATGTACAATCCCGGTACCCATGCCAATCATTGGGCGGAACAGCAAGTAGCTAATTTTAACGATAATGAGATTGGCGATATGTTTATGAGCCATGAAATGATCGACAAAGCCCAGAACTTTCCGTTTATGGATGGGCAATCTGTTTTTAAAAAAGCAGTAGTAAAATTTCCCGAAGTAATAATGGAAGCTTTGGCTGCCAATGGCCTGCAGACTTCTGACATCAATATGCTTATTCCTCACCAGGCTAACCTGCGGATCTCACAATTTGTACAGCATAAGTTGAAATTGAGTGATGATCAGGTGTATAATAATATTCAGCAATACGGTAATACTACCGCTGCTTCGGTGCCAATCGCTTTATGCGAAGCATGGGAGCAAGGGAAAATAAAAGACGGTGATTTGGTTTGTCTTGCTGCATTTGGCAGCGGCTTTACCTGGGCCAGTGCATTACTTCGCTGGTAATTCTTTGCAATTTTGAGTTTCCCATCCCCTCCGTGGAGAGGCGGGTTAACAACAACTGCAACTATTTTAGCTTTAAACCTATCATTATTGCATGAACAAGTTTTTAATCATAGCATTTATGTCGTTGCTGCCAATAGTAGGTTTTTCCCAGCAAAGCTGGGATATCACATTCGCTAAGAAAACACTGTTTAAAAAAGCCACGGAAAATCCTGCTAAGAACCTTGCTACTATTTCCCGTACCAGTTTAACCGCAAAAAATAAATTCATCCTGAAGCTGAATAATGCAGATACAGCTAATAACATAACCATTGAGGCAACCGATGAAAATGGCTCCGGGCAACAAAGCTGGGAATACACCGGTAAGCCGCTAACCATTTCCGGCACCGATCTTAAAAAACTGCTAACAGGTCGAAGCAAAATAAAATTTCACTACATGGCCATCCCCAAAGACCCCAACCTCGCCGCAGTGGTAAGAATAAGGCCGGTACAGATTTGTACAATAGTGGCGAAATAAAGTTATAGACGAAGCTTCGCTGCTTATTTTTGCAGCAGTGCACCGCCACATTATATATATTATCAATCCCATTTCCGGGACCAGAACAAAAAAAGATCTGCAACAGCTGATTGAAAAAAAAACAGCCGAGCAAGGAATATTGTTTCAAATATTTCCTTCCGTTGCCAGTGGCGATTACTCTTTTTTACTTCCTGTTATAAAAGAACAAAAGACAACGGATATTGTAATCGCCGGTGGAGATGGAACGGTAAGCCAGGTTGTAAGCAGCCTGATGAATTGCGATCTTAATTTCGGTATCATTCCCTGCGGATCGGGCAATGGATTAGCCTATACTGCTAAGATTCCCAAACAACCAGAGAATGCATTAGCAATTATTTTCAACGGCAAGGCTGTTCTTACAGACGGCTTTTATATCAACCAACAATTTGCCTGCATGCTCTGTGGTCTTGGTTTCGATGCTAAAGTAGCTCATGATTTTGCACAGCAACCAAAAAGAGGGCTGACCACTTATATCACACAAGTGGTAAAAAATTTCTTCGGAGCTACAACACATTCTTTTGAATTAACAGTAAACGACAAAACATTTATTACCGACGCCTATTTTATCAGTATTGCCAACAGCAACCAGTTCGGCAACAATTTTACCATTGCTCCAAAAGCCAGCCTGAGTGATGGGTTACTGGATATTGTAATTGTAACCAATCAAAGTAAACTGAGTGTGCTGCTGCAAACTTTGAGGCAGATACGGGGAAAAAATAAATTAGAAGCTGACAGTATCGAAGAAAAGAAAAAAGGAGTTATCTATTTTCAAACAGATAAACTATACATTAAAAACTTATCGCAGGCACCTTTACATATTGATGGTGATCCGGCAGAAACACCCGGCGAACTTGAAATAACCATACTAAAAAAATGCTTCCGGCTTATTCAGCCCTTATAGTATCCACCCTGACCGGAGGTTTAAATAATTCAAGTGTTCTCAGGAAACTCTTTTGGTTCGAAGAGGAGTTGATAGAAGATACGATATCTTTTTCTTCCCGTTTTGTAAGATGAAAATTTAATGCTGCTTTATTTTCTTCGTTGTCAGTTGAATACTGAAAAGCAATTTTATAAATGGGGCTTCCGCTACGGGTTGAATAATAATTCAGCATATCATTCTGAAAAAATTCCATCATCTTAAACCAGTTATGCTGGAGTAACAAAAAAGGTTTAGTAACATGATCACTTATGTCCTCAGACAAATACGGAGCTTCCCAGGCACCAGCGGTTCTGTCTCTTATCTGGATAATCAGCACCCCGCTTGTATTTTCTTTTATCCAGTCTTCAATTGAAATAAGAAAACGGATTGTTGTCTCCTGCCCGAAATTATCCCGCAGACCAGCGTCCATCACATCTATCACCGGATCAGATGGGAGCCACACATTCGGCAATACGATCGGGAAGGTTGCATTCATCCGCATCGCTGTAAGCATACGAATGTTAAATGGGTCCTGCTTTGCAAAAAAAGTAGTGAAATCAACGGCGTCCGGATCAACAGCGGGTATATTCACCGTATCCTGTGGTGCCTGCATCATAAACCGGACCGGCTGGGTGCAGATTATCATTTTACGACTATCCCTCGTTACCACAGAATTAAAAAACATTAAAGGGATATTCGCTGCTTTTTCGTCCGCCACATAATCTTTCAGTTGCTTATTTAAAAAACCTCTTGTATTGCTGTTGAGTTTTTGTTCAAAAGCATATCCCCTGTCCTTTACATACTGGTAAGGGCCGACTGAAAATTTTTGAGCCGGAGAAATAAGATCCCTTGCAAAAAAAGAGGTAAACAATGGGTTCAATATATCACCGGCAATATCTTCTACATACTGCTTATCCTGCAGGTTAATGTTTTGCCCTTGCTGCCTTCTCAAATATAATTCCCTGAAATAAGCAGCCCCGATCATCCCCCCGGATGCCCCATTGATAAGAAATGTTTTTTTGAATATACCGCCTTTTGTTATGCTGTCAAGATGCTGCAATACACTCATCGTAAAGGTAGCACTGCGATGGCCACCACCACTGGTATTAATGAGCACCAGCAATGGTTTATCACTGTCCTGCTTTTCCTTCCAGGTGTTCAATATGCTAATCATATTCTGCTTATCAGCTTCAACATTTTCCTTGCTGCATAGTTTCAGCAATCCTTCTCTTGTATAAGATGGTCTTTCATTTTTATTCCAATAGTTAATTCCATATGCTTTGTTGCGGGGATCAATCCAGTCAAACTTATAAAAAATATTCAGCAGCAATACCAGCCCGATAAGGTAGGGTATACTCCAGCTTTGTAAAAAATAAGTGATGGCGCCAGCCACACCGATCAAAATAGAAAAGAAAATTGTAATGCTTGCAGCTGCAGGCAACTGAAAGAAAGCCCTGTCCAATAAAAATCCTATCCCTACAAGAAACAAAAAAGCAGCAAAGACAGAAAGAATAGCAGCAAAGTGGTGACGTTTAAAAATAGATGCTACAAATTCGTCGGTATAGTGAGAGACATCCCTGGCCGGTTTTAGTCTTAATGGCGATTCAAAATACCATTCCACTTTCATCAATGGTGCCCCGTGATAGACTTCTTTAACAGAACCCAGGTGGGTGATATAGGATTTGGGATTGCTGATAACCGGCATCATCTTCCGGAGAATGGAGCGGTCTGCCCGGAAGAAATAAATCATAGACGCTGCCAGTAAAAAAATTAATCCGGCAGTAAAGCCACCAAACAAAAACAATATTTCAGCAGCAGGCACCAATTCTTTGAAATGAGTAAACTGGTAGGCTTTTACAAAATAAAAAATAAGGAAGATGCCGGGAATAATGGAATTGTTGATACAGTATTTTAAAAAAGGGTTCGTAGTAGCAGCTAAAAAACGAAAGTGCCGGCTAAATAAAATAAAGGAAGCGATATTCCAGCTCATAATAAACATACCGATAGAAGCACCAACAATGGCAGCACTCAGCGAGTTAACATTTCCAAGATATTCAGGTGCCAGGAATAATGAATCCGCACCGAATGTTTTCATGAAAGTACCGTTGACAGTAGCAAAAAGCACCAACCAGAATAAAAGCAATATCTGGTATTTCCTGGCATGCAGTAATACTAATTGTATCGGAAAGGAGTATAAAAATCCCCGAAGCCAGGCTTTCATGTGTGAGGCAATGGTTATCAATAAAAATACTGATAAATAGCTGGCTTATCAAATGAAGATACCGCTACTTATAAACAGGATTACTCCGTACTATGTAAAGCATCCAAACCAACGAAAGCAACAGCAGCATGGCTACAAACTGGTGTGCCACACCGAGCCATAGAAATGCATCGGTATTAATTGCATATAAAACCGCAAACACCCCGAGAATAACCTGTAACAGTACAATGACCAACGGAAGGGCTTTTGTTTTTTGAAACATTTTTGTTCCGGCCACTTTATTGGCCCGCCACCACCAGATAAATATTAAAACGGAAATGATATAGGCAAGATTCCGGTGAATAAAGTGCAGCACCAGCGGATTGTCAGTTAAAAAGGAGAGCCCTTTAAATTCCCGGTCACCCAATGATCGGACATGTGTTGGCCGCCAACTGCCGTTAATGTCTGGCCATGTTGGAGCAAAAGTGGCTGCTTTTAATCCCGCCATAAAAGCTCCGTATACAAGTTGTACGATCAATAATACAAGTAACCAGTTGGTAAAATTTCGAAGTGGTCGATGAATAATTATTTGTTGTTTGGGTATTAACAGATCAAAAGCAAACCAACCGGTATAGCATAATAAGCCAAGTGCTAATACAAAATGAATGGCCAGTTTATAATGACTTACATATAAGAGCTCCGAATCTTCCAGGCCACTCTGTACCATTATCCAGCCTACCAATCCTTGTAAAGCACCCAGCAGAAAAAGAATGATCAACGGCTTTATCATTTCTTTTTTAAATCGCTTCTGCACCAGGAAAATAATAAATGGAATAATAAATACTACCCCAATCAATCTGGCCCACACCCGGTGAAACCACTCCCAGAAATAAATAAATTTAAAATCGCCAAGTGTAAAATGGGCATTGACAAATTTAAACTGGGCTATCTGCTGGTATTTTTCAAAAGCTGTATTCCAGTCCTGTTCGTTCATCGGCGGCATGGCCCCCATGATCGGCTTCCATTCTGTAATAGATAGTCCCGAGCCTGTAAGTCTTGTAATACCGCCTAATAAAATTTGTATAATGATCATAGCCACCCCTACCAGCAGCCAGATAGCTACTGGTTTGGAAGACCGTTGAGTTGTTGGATTCGTCATTGCGGTGGCAAAGTTAATTGTGGAAACGGGCAGGAAATAATATTTGTTTAGCATTATTCCTGAAATTGCAGATGAATGCTCAAACCTTTTTACCAGGATAAATTAATAGAAGCCGGTTGTGATGAAGCCGGCCGGGGCTGCCTTGCGGGGCCTGTGTTTGCAGCGGCTGTTATTTTACCAAAAGGGTTTGCCCATCCCTTACTTAACGATTCAAAACAAGTGACAGAAAACAACCGAAATGAATTAAGGTTGATCATCGAATCGCAGGCTGTTGCATATGCCGTTGCTGCTATTGATAATGATGAGATAGATAAAATCAATATCCTGAAAGCTTCTTTTAAAGCCATGCACCTTGCAGTGGACCAGCTAAATAAAAAACCCAAACTGCTATTGATTGATGGCAACCGTTTTATTCCTTATAAAAAAATACCTCACCATTGTATCATAAAAGGAGACGCCTTATTTACTTCGATTGCGGCAGCCAGTATACTTGCAAAAACATACAGGGATGAATACATGATGAAGCTGCATGAAAAGTTTCCGCACTATGGATGGGACAGGAACAAAGGCTACGGTACCGCTTCACATCGTTATGCTATTGGAAAATATGGCCAGTGTAAATATCACCGGAAAAGTTTCCGGCTGAAAACAGAGCCGCCTGCTTTATTTTAAACGTTGCTGTTGGGGTTCAATTATTCTCCCCACTTACCTAATCCTTCCCGGATCAGCAGGGGTTCATCACCTGTGCAATCAACTACGGTAGAAGGTATCATTCCGCCAATACCACCATCAATTACATATTCTACCTCTTGCGCAAAATTTTCATACATCACTTCCGGGTCGGTATAGTCTTCCACCATTTCTCCGGGTAGTGAGGCACTAAGAATGGGACGGCCGAGTTCTTTAATAATTGCCATCGCAATATTATTATCGGGTATACGAAGACCGATAGTGTCTTTTTTACTTTGTAAAATTTTAGGGACCATTTTACTGGCTGGCAAAATAAATGTGTAGGGACCGGGTAGATACTCCTTTAGCATCCGGTAGGTTGGGTTAGAGAGTGGTTTTGTAAAATCACTCAGGTGTGAGAGGTCGCTGCAAACAAAGGAAAGTTGTGCTTTTTTAGGGTCTACCTGTTTTATACGGCAAATCCGCTCCACCGCTTTTTGCTGCAGGATATCGCAACCAAGTCCGTACACTGTGTCGGTGGGATAAATAATAATAGCGCCTTTTTGCAAGCTCTCTACAACCTGTTTTATAAGTCGTGGCTGAGGGTTTTCCGGATGAATATGCAGTAACATCAGTTATAAGTTCTCTCTAAAAATACATTATTTAACAAATACACTGCCGGAAACACTATTTAACCGGCAATTCGTATTTTCACCGCTGCTTATCTTTGTAAAAATTAAAAATTGTCATGCACTTAAAGCCGGTAGCCACCTTTGATACGATTGAGCCTGAGGTGTTTAGAAAAGAGTTTTATGAGCCGGGTGTTCCTGTGGTTATAAAGAATCTGGCGCATGACTGGCCGGCCTACAGCAAATGGAACTGGGATTATTTCAAGCAACTGGTTGGAGATAAAAAAGTACCGCTTTACAACAACGTAAAAAGCGATGCCTACACTCCTATCAACACCGCAGATGATTACAAAACCTTTGGTGAATACATTGATATGATTAAACGGGGCCCTGCCGCCTGGCGGATATTCCTGTTTAATATTTTTGATCATGCCCCGCAGCTTATTAAAGATTTTTCATGGCCTGAGCATTTGATGAAAGGCTTTATTAAAAAATACCCGATGCTGTTTACGGGAGGAGCCGGCTCCATTACGCATATGCACTATGACATCGACCTTTCACATATCCTGCATACCCAGTTTGGTGGCAGAAAAAGAGTGTTGATGTTTCCCAATAAAGAACAACATAAGCTTTACCGCAAACCATTTGAAGTATTAAGCCTTGCCGATTTTTCTAATTACTATGTTGATGGAAGTATTGATTATGAAAAATTTCCGGCATTGAAATTAGCAGAAGGGTTTGATTTTATTTTAGAACCCGGCGATACTTTGTTTATGCCTGCCGGGTACTGGCATCACATGGAATATTTAGAAAGTGGTTTTGCAATGAGCCTCCGGGCTATGCAGCCATCCATTGCCGGTAAGATGAAAGGCATGTGGAGTTTAGTCGGTATGCGCAATATCGATACACTGATGAAAAAAACGATGCCGAAATGGTGGTATAAAAAGAAAGAGAAGAAAGTGTATGAGAATGCGGCGAGGGTACTGGCAGGTGGATAGTTTTATTTTTTCTTTTTTCCAGTTATTATTTTTTTCAAGGCGGGATTGTTCTTTAGCAATCTTGATTGATGATGAACTGTGATTATAGCGATGCTATCTCTACTCACAATCTGATATATTAAACGATAATGGCCACTCAACACCTGGCGAATTGAGAAAATTCGTAACTCAGGAACCATTCTCCCAAAGAGAGGATGCTTTTCCAAAACTTTTGCACTGATGAAGAATTGCTTTACTTGCTCGTCGGCATATTGTAAAGAATCCTTTGAAATGTATTCTGCTATTTCGTTTATATCTTTTAGAGAGCGGGGGGACCAAATTATTTCAGCCATTTCTTTAGTTTTCTTTTGGCTTCATCTGTTGTAACACCTTTGCCTTCTTTTATTTGCTGACGACCTTCTTCAATTTTATTAAGTAGTAAAATTCTATCGAATAATTGAGTAGTATTAAATGTTTCGGGCATTCCCTTTATGGTTGATAAAACCTGTTTCTTCGTCAGCATCTTTTTTATTTTTCTTAAAATTACTACAATTTACTATAAGGGCAAATTGAAAAACATCAGAGAGCATCAAAGCCTAAAATATATTACCGGCTTATTTCACCCTTAACTCATCTATCGTTTTGCGCATCCAGTAATCGGTAACTGAATAGTAGCTCACCGTGTGAAACGCCACCTTCCCTTCCTTATCTACAATTACCTGCGTAGGATACCCTTTTATATGATACGAATCGGCTATCTTTTTTCCGGCCGGGATTACGTTGTATTTAAATTCATATTCTTTAAGATACGGCTCCAGTTGTTCTTTCTGGTCTAAAGCAATGGCAATAAAGACCACATTCGAATCAGCTTTATAATCATCCACTATTTTATTTAGGTATGGACGTTCAGCCTTACAAGGAGGGCAGGTGGTGAACCAAAAATTAACCACCAGCACTTTTCCTTTTAGTTGTTTCGTATCAACCAGCTTACCGTTCATGTCAGTGGCACTGAAACTGTCAAACTTCTTTCCTGTTTTAAAAGCTGTTGTCTCTGCGGGTTTAGGGGCAGCCATGGCTCTTTTCAATTGTTCTTCTTTGCTGATTCCTGATAATAAAAAGCCCTGGCTTGCGTCTCTGGGGTTGGCTGGAAGAATTTCATACTCTCCTCCCATCATTACCAGCATGGCTTCATTATAGTTGTACTGTTTACCCTGTGCATCTTTAAATTTACTTGTCTTCAACACATTATATTGCTGTCCATTGTAAGTAAAAGAGAACTGACTGTTAGCAACAACAGCAGACAAAATAAAAAATGCTGTGATGAATAGTTGTTTCATAAGGGGGTTTTTAGATTGCTAAATTTATACAGATTAATTCAGAGGGAAAAACTTTACCGTGGGTTGCAAAGCAGTTCACAAAGACTATTATATCCTTTCGCTTTGAATCAACAAAAATGCCTTCAGGTTGTGAAGGCATTTTTTATTATAATTTATTAAATACTATTTCTGACTCAGGCAATCGTCCAAACTTCACTTCCCCTGAGCAGCTTGTCCAGGTCGGCCGGCTTTCTTGATTTAGCCTCATCTATCTGCGCTGCCATCACATCTTCGTAGCAGTGGCGATTGGTTTGATAAAACACTCCAAATGGTCTTGGCAGGTGACCTTCAATTTTTGGATCATCGAAGATGCGGGTTAATATCTGTGCCTTGTAAATGTCCTGCTCATCATGTATCCACAGATCATCTGCACTATGGCCTTCGTTCAAATTAACGATTACTGGTTTAAAGCCATCTAATCTTATTCCTTTATCGCCAGCAGCGCCAAACACAAGTGGCTTGCCCTGTTCCAGGAATAATGTTTCTGTTGGCTTGCTTCCTTTCTCTGTAAAAATTTCAAATGCACCATCATTAAAGATGTTGCAATTCTGGTATATCTCTAAGAAAGAAGCCCCTTTATGCTGGTTGGTCCTGATAAGCATCGCCTGCAAATGTTTCGGGTCCCGGTCCATCGTTCTTGCCACAAATGTTGCATCGGCACCTAATGCTAAAGCCAGTGGGTTAAACGGGTGATCAATACTTCCCATCGGCGTTGACTTGGTAATCTTATGTTCTTCTGATGTCGGAGAATATTGTCCTTTGGTCAATCCATATATCTGGTTGTTGAATAATAAAATATTGACATCAAAATTCCTTCTCAACAGGTGAATAGTATGATTACCGCCAATACTTAACCCATCCCCGTCTCCGGTAACGATCCACACACTTAACTCAGGTCTTGACGCTTTTAATCCGGATGCAATCGCTGTCGCACGGCCGTGAATGGAGTGCATTCCGTACGTATTCATGTAATAAGGAAAGCGGCTGCTGCAGCCGATTCCTGAAACAATCACAATATTTTCCCGGGGTATGCCTAATGTTGGCATTACTTTTTGTACCTGGGCAAGAATAGAATAATCACCGCAACCGGGGCACCAGCGAACTTCCTGGTCAGTGGCAAAATCCTTGGCGGTTAAAACTGGGGCAGTCGTTGTTTCACTCATAATTTAGGATTGGCACAAATTTAAACAATATCGAACAAGGAACAAGCCTGCCAGGCTGATATTATTTCATAAAGTATGGCGTCGGTCGGGGATTTTTGAATAAAAAAGGATTTGCTCATCATTGATCTTTTCCCAGCTCTTCCCAGTATTCAGCCGCCCGCCTTGTATGCGGAATAACGATGGTGCCACCGACGATATTCGCTACTGCAAACACCTCATACATTTGTTCTGTAGTAATCCCAAGTTCATGAGATTTTCCTAAATGGTACTTAATGCAATCGTCGCAGCGCAACACCATACTGGCAACCAAACCCAGCAATTCTTTCGTTTTTACATCAAGGGCTCCTTCGGCATAGGTGTTGGTATCGAGGTTCCAGAGGCGTTTGATGACAAGGTTGTCTTTGCTCAGAATTACATCGTTCATGTGTGTTCTGTAGTCATTGAATTCTTTTACAAGATTACTCATGGTAATAATTTTAAGACCTCAAATGTAGCTATCACAGCCTTTTGTCATTTACCAATACCGGAAACGATGGGTAATTTGTATTTTCAATTGTTAAAGAGCGGCACTGCGAAAAACAGAAAACAGGTACCAGATGCCACTATTGCTAATAAAACCCCGTCTGAGAAACATGTTGCATAAAAAGAAAGTACTGGCTCTGGGCACTCTTGCCTCCTTTGTTATATTAAGTGTGGCTGCCATAAAAGCTCCGGAACAAAAAGAAAGGAACCTGAAAGTGCTGCCTAAAGATATCAGCGATGCAAAACTAGACAGCATCATGCAGACATATAATAAAGCACTTGGCGTTAAGTGCAGCTTCTGTCATGTTCCGGTGAAAAATATTGCCGATAGCCTGGATTATGTATCTGACACCGAACCGATGAAAGAAGAAGCAAGAAAAATGATGCTGATGGTTATAGATATCAATAAAAAGAATTTTCATTATAACAAAAATGACCGGCCGGAGTATTTAAATACGGTAACCTGTAAGACTTGTCACCGGGGAGAGCCTTTTCCACCGGAAGATTAATTCTCAGCTTTCTTGCAGGCTTTCAACCATTCTTTTATTCCTTCTACTATCTGGGTGGCAACGGCTTTATGAAATTCAGGGTCAAGTATCAGTTGTTCATCTTCCTTATTACTTAGAAAAGCCACTTCTACCAGGCAGTTGGGATAATCAGTAGGACCGCTCAATGCAAAATTGAAGCTGCCAATATTTCCAAAATCATTCAGCCCAAGTTTCAGCATACTTTCCTGTATATACTGTGTCAATGATCTGAAGCCGATATAGCGGTAGTAAGTGCTAACACCGCTTACACTATCCCTTACTGATGAATTCAGGTGAATACTGATAAGAAAATCAGGATCTTCCTTTTTGATCATTTCCGTTCTCTCTATCATACCAATTGCAGTATCCTTTGTTCTTGTCATGAATACTTTTGCTTCTTTTTCTAGCAACTCTCTTTCAAGTTGTTTGGCAATAAGGAGTGTATATTTTTTTTCTAAAATACCTGTCTTAGTTCCGGATGCTCCATTGTTATCACCGCCATGTCCTGCATCCACCGCTACTTTCATATGCTCAAGGCTTAGCTCTGCGGGCTGCCGTTTTACTCTTATCATCAGCCGTTTGTCACGATAATAAATACTATAGCCCCAATGCTGCTGATGCTTCAGCTCAATGGTGATACGGAATACATCATCTTCAATTTGTTCATGATAAACATTGGCGACTTCCTTTGCCGATAATCGTTGTGTTATCCAGTTTGTATTACTGGTAGCACCAAAAACATCTACCACAATCCTTGAGGGGTTGATCTGCTGAACGCTCCGGTAGGGTAACTTTTCATCGAGGTTCACCATTACATAATCATACTTATCATCTCCGCTTACCATCCAGCTGTTTGTCAGGTAGTATGTTTGAATTTTTATAGTGCTGTCTTTCTTAAAATTTGATTTGGGTAAATAGGCAAAATGATCTTTTGACAACTGCACTTTATAATTACCGATAGTGCTATCGACCACTTTTACCACAATATTGGTATCGAGGTAAGTCATTTTTGCTCCGCCAAGCCTGTCAACTCCTAAACCATACTCCAGGTAGGGCAGTGAACCGGTTGTTTTACCAACTATCGGTTTCACCGGAACTGCCGGTTGAGAAAAGGCTGACACACTGAGCAATAAGCTAAAAAAAATCAATACCCGTATCATGACAGAAAGATAAATCAAAGTAGAATATGATAAATCCAACACGAAAAATTATGTAGTAGTATTACTAATTATTTACAAAAAGCATCGTAGATATTCTTTCATCCCGGTATTTACATAAAATCCCTCGACACCGATTTCCGTAATATTACTGAACCACATCACGGTTTTACTGAATTTTAGTATAAACTCCTAAGATTAAGCACTATGTGGATACTTATTCCGTTTATATAAAGACGACACCGCAACCAGGCGTTGTTCGTTAAAAATCCTTATCCTCAGAAAAACCAATAGAATATGACCTGGAATTCCGTAATGGGCTTTGTCTCATCTATAGCCCTGTTTTTGCCAATTTGTTTCCTCCTTTTTTTCCGATTAGGCGGGTATAAAAGCTTTCCGGCTTTATTAGCTTATTACAGTATTGTGTTTGCATACAACTTGCTCACTGAAGGATACATCAGTGTAAGTAATGAGATAGTTGACAATTGGAATATTTGTAATAACCTGCTTGATGCCCCGCTGATGATGTTGTTCTTAACCTATTTCAGCACTTCCGCTTCCTTTACAAGGAAAATGAACTTTACGATCGTTGCATTAGTACTATTTGAACTGGGTGTTGTACTGGGCGTAGGTTTTAATACAAAAGCTGTTACTATTTTTCTTGGCCCGGCCCTGCTAACTGTTTTTGCCTTCTGTCTTCATTTTTTTGTACGTCAAACCAAGATAGCTATTGTGCATCATAAAGGAATGGGGAAAGCAATAATTGCCGCCTCTCTTCTTTTTGCTTACGGCTGTTATGCAATTATTTACCTGATGTACTATGTTTTCAAAACACCATACGTTGCTGATACCTTTCTCGTTTATTTTCTTGTTGCTACTTTTTCATCGCTCCTGATGTGTGCAGGAATAATCATTGAAAGGAAAAGGGTTCAGAAATTAAATGAATTAAAAATAACCCGCAAAGAGCTTTCAGTAATTTACCCCGAAACTAAAACGGCTGCCCCGTTAAGGACAGCCATGTTAGATTTTGATAAAGACCAGTGGAATTAACCCCAAAGAAAGTCTTGGGACTTCTTCAGGGTTAAAAACAATATTTTCCTTCCCCGATCATTTTATCAGCAACTCTTCTTCTTGCATCTTTTGTATTGAAGGGTTCTGCTTTGGTAAAACGTTTTAATCCCATTAATATCATCCGCTGTTCATCCCCATCGGAAAATGCATTTACAGCATCTTTTCCTGATTTATTTACCCTGTCAGCTGCATCATACAGATAGGTTCGCATAATATCAAGGTGAAGCTGGCTTGCTGCTTCCCCATTTTGATCTATCATTTTCATTACCCGTAACAATACACTTTCTGCATTGAATGTTTCGATAGCCATGTCTGCAATATTCATCAGCACCTCTTGTTCGCTTTCTATCTTCATCATCAGCTTTTGTACCGCTGCACCAGATGTCATCAAAATCGCTTTCTTCAGGTTCGCTACCAGTTTTCTTTCTTTAGCAAACGGCGCATCATCTTCCGCCCCAAAATCAGGAATGCTCATCAGTTCTTTCTGCACAGCCATTGCAGGCCCCATCAGATCCAGCCGGCCACCCATGGCTCTTTTCAACGTCATATCAAGTGTAAGAAGACGATTAATCTCATTAGTTCCTTCATAAATCCTGTTGATACGGCTGTCACGGTAAGCTCTGGAAATATTGTATTCGGCACTAAATCCGTTTCCACCATGTACCTGCACTCCTTCATCTACTACAAAATCCAGCACTTCGCTACCATACACTTTCAATATCGCACATTCAATAGCATATTCTTCTGCACCGCCTAGTAATGCTTCGCTTTCAGGTTTGCCAGATGAAAGCAATTCATGTTCTTTTTCATCTATCCATTTAGCTGTACGATACAGCGATGATTCAGCAACAAAAACCCTGATGGCCATTTCGGCCAATTTATGTTTTATGGCTCCAAAATTGGAGATCGGTTGTTTGAACTGCTCTCTTGTTTTAGCATATTCTACTGTACCACTTAATGATTTTCTTGCTCCGCCAAGGGCTGCTGCACATAATTTCAAACGGCCAATATTCAATATGTTGAAAGCAATTTTATGCCCCTTACCAACCTCTCCCAATAAATTTTCTACCGGTACTTTACAATCCTGGAAATACAACTGTACAGTAGAAGAGCCTTTGATACCCATTTTTTGTTCTTCAGGACCCTGAGTAAACCCTTCTGTTCCTCTTTCAACTATAAACGCTGAGAATTTATCACCATCCACTTTTGCAAAAACTGTATATACCTGTGCAAATCCACCATTAGTGATCCAGCATTTTTGGCCGTTCAGAATATAATGCTTGCCATCATCACTCAATTTTGCCGTTGATTTTGCACCTAGTGCATCACTACCACTATTAGGTTCTGTCAAACCATATGCCCCGGCCCATTCCCCGGTAATAAGTTTGGGAATATATTTTTGTTTCTGTTCTGGTGTACCAAAATATAAAATAGGTAAAGTACCAATACCTGTATGAGCTGCAATAGCAACAGAAAAAGAGTGGCCTGCACCCAGGTATTCATTTACAATAGTAGAAGTGATAAAATCTTTTCCTAATCCGCCAAATTCCTCAGGAAACGAAACAGAAAGTAATCCCTGCTCGCCTGCTTTTGCTACCAGCGACTTCATCAGGCCCGGCTCCAGGTCATCAATACGATCCAGAATAGGATAAATTTCTGCATCCAGGAATTGATTACACATGTCCCGTATCATAAATTGCTCTTCTACAAAATTTTCGGGGGTAAACGTTTCAAACGGGGTAGATTCTTTGACCAGCCATTCTCCGCCTTTTGATACTGTTTTTGCTGTTGTTGCAGTACTCATTGTATTACGGTTTTATAAGTTTTTTATTTTATTTACCAAGCTACATTACTACTATCAGCCCAATTGCGTCGCACTCTTGTACGTTCTGTTCGCTATTCCGCATTTTGCAAATACCCTCACACTTTTCAAAAATTCATTTACTGTTTTTTTCTAACTCGCTACTATTAATATTGAATCCCTTCGGGGTAATCTATTCACCATTCACTATTGACCATTCACCACCTTCACTTTAAATTATCGTACACAATCTGCAGCACTTCTTTACATATATCTACTCTGTCTGAAGGCACTGATACTAATGCTTCGTTCAGTGTTTCATCAGCCAGCTGCATGGCTTCTTCCTGTAATTTCTGGGCTTGCTTTGTCAGGTATATCTGGTTAATCCGCCTGTCGTTCTCAGATGCGACTCTTTTCACCAGGTTCAGTTTCTCCAGGTTGTCAACCAGCCGGGTAATACTAGGCTTATCACGGAAAGTAGCATTGCACAGATCTTGCTGGCTGATCCCTTCTTGTTTCCACAGATGATATAGCACACTCCACTGTTCGATAGTTATGTTCAATCCGGCAGCATTGAATTTTTTTTGCAGCCGCCGGGCAATGGCAGTCGAAGCTTTACCTGTTATAAAGCTGTAGAGTTCTCCTTTCTTAAATTGGTTGTTTGGCATATAGTTGTTTGTGCAACTATCCAAAATTAATATTATATTTGAAATAGCCAATTTAATTTTCATTAAATATTTGTTGCTGTGTATTATGGAGCCCCGCCAGCTTAATTATAGAAATTCTATCATCCGATATTACTGCTTTGGTACGGGGCCAACGCAGGCTATCTGTCTTCACGGGTATGGAGAAGATGCTTCTATCTATGAATTTTTCGCCCAGTATGCTGGCAATCAATATACTTTTTACTCCATCGACCTCCCTTTTCATGGAAAAACCGAATGGAATGACGGGCTGACCTTTACCCCCACTGATCTCCGGGAAATCATAGAGGGGATCATGCTGCAAGAAAATAATCAACCGAAACCTAAAGACAACAAACTTGTAATTATTGGTTTTAGCCTCGGTGGCCGTATTGCCCTCAGTCTTTACCAGGTGATGCCAGAAAAAATTGAAAAATTGGTTTTGCTTGCCCCGGATGGATTGAAAGTAAATACCTGGTATTGGTTGGCGACACAAACATGGCTGGGCAATAAATTCTTTGCTTTAACAATGAGAAAACCCGGGTGGTTCTTTGGTCTCCTGAAATTGATGAATAGATTAAAACTTGTTAATGCAAGTATCTTCAAGTTTGCCAGCTATTATATTGGTAATGCGGAAGTGCGGCGACTGCTTTATGCCCGGTGGACAACATTACGAAAACTTAAACCCGCCTTACACAGGATAAAAAAACAAATAAAGGAACATAAAACTCCCGTTCGGTTAGTATATGGTATGCATGATCGTATCATACTTTCTTCCGTTGGAAAAAAATTTCAACAAGGTATCGAAGAGCACTGTACACTATCCGTTATCCATTCCGGTCACCAGGTGCTGCATGAAAAGCATATAGAAGAAATTCTACCGGCTTTGCGGTACTGATATTAGCTTTGTCCAACTGCATGATTCTTCTATATATTATCATACCGCTATTTTTTATTTACAGCCTTTTAATAATTTACTATTGGTTAGCATGGAAATCGATTCCCGATTACAAGCTTTCCGCCATACTGCCAAAAACGAAGATTAGTATCATTATTCCAGCAAGAAATGAAGAAGAGAATATAGGAACCCTGCTTCAAACATTACAGGAACAAACATATCCGAAGGAATTAGTGGAGATAATTGTTGTTGACGACCACTCATCCGATGGTACAGCCGATATTGTTCAGCAATTCCCGGAAACCAGGCTTATCCGGTTAAAAGAGGAAGGCATCAACTCATATAAAAAGAAAGCGATCGAGACCGGCATTGCTGCAGCAACCGGTGAACTAATTGTTACCACTGATGCGGATTGTACACCTACCCGTGACTGGTTAAAAACAATAGCCTCTTTTAAAGAAGAAAATCAATCTGTATTTATTGCTGCTCCTGTCGCTATTGATTGTGACTCTTCTTTGCTTCAATTATTCCAGGCTATGGATTTTATGGTATTGCAGGGAATTACAGGTGCTGCTGTGTCCAAAAATAAATTGTCGATGTGCAACGGAGCTAATCTTGCCTACGAAAAAAAAGCTTTTGATGATGTAAATGGCTTTGCAGGGGTTGACCATATTGCTTCTGGTGATGATATGCTGCTGATGCATAAAATTTGGAAAAAATACCCGGAGAAAGTTCATTACCTGAAATCTAAAGCCGCTATTATTTCTACTCAACCCATGAAAACATGGAAAGCTTTTTTCAATCAGCGGATCCGATGGGCCAGTAAAGCAAAAAGCTATGATGATAAAAGAATAGTTGCCGTATTGCTGATAGTATATCTCTTTAATCTTTCCTTTTTAGGATTATTGATTGCCAGTTTTTGTTGCTCTCACTATTGGCTATACCTTGTTGGACTATGGATAGCAAAAACAATTGCAGAATTGCCTTTTTTTATTTCAGTAGCCGGTTTTTTTAATAAGCGATGGGCCATAAAATTTTTCTTCCTTTTTCAACCTGTTCATATTCTATACACCATTGTATCCGGTCTTTTCGGCCAGTTTGGGAAGTATGAATGGAAAGGAAGAAAAGTAAAATAACTACCTTACGGATATGAGTCAATCCCAATCATTCCAGGCAGCTGCATGGCGAAGGCTTAAAAAAAACAAAGGTGCTGTCATGGGTTTGATTGTAATAATACTGGCTGTACTCGTAGCCATATTCGCCTACTTTATTGCTCCTGATCCCTCACCCAATTCCAACAGGATCATCCTGGAGATTGGCGGAGAAAAACCGGGCTTTAAGCAAAGCTTTATTAAGATAAAAAAAGATAAGGATGTTGAACCCGGCAGTTTTTTCAAACAATTGGTTTCAGGCAAAGAAGATGCCTATTATTATATACCAATCAGCAGCTATGAAAAAAAGGGTGATAGTATTGTTGTTCAAAAATATATTGACGAAGGAGTTAGTGAAAGATTAGCTTATCATACATCACAAGCTGCTGCAACTCCTGTTGTTTCTAAAAAATTTCTGTTGGGTACAGATAAATATGGCCGGGATATTTTAAGCCGGATCGTTATTGGCACAAGAGTAAGTTTGAGTGTGGGGCTAATTACTGTTATTATTTCTCTCTGTATCGGGTTGGTGCTTGGTTCATTGGCGGGTTATTTTCGTGGCCGGGTTGATGATATTATTATGTGGTTCATCAATGTTATCTGGAGCATTCCGACATTATTATTAGTATTCGCAATCACATTAGCATTGGGAAAAGGTTTCTGGCAGGTATTTATCGCTGTCGGATTAACGATGTGGGTGAATGTAGCCAGACTGGTAAGAGGACAAGTACTGGGTGTGCGGGAATTAGAATATATAGAAGCCACAAGAGCCTTAGGCTTTTCCGATTTCAGAACGATTGTCAGGCATATTTGGCCCAATATCATGGGACCGGTCATTGTAATAGCAGCCAGCAACTTTGCATCTGCCATTGTTATCGAAGCTGGATTGAGTTTTCTTGGCGTCGGAGTACAGCCGCCACAGCCCAGTTGGGGCCTGATGATAAAAGAGAATTACAATTTCATCATCACTCAAAATCCCATGCTGGCTTTAGCCCCCGGTTTTGCTATCATGTTATTGGTGCTTGCATTCAATCTTCTCGGCAATGGCTTACGGGATGCTCTTAATGTCAGGGGAAAGATTTGATTCGTTTCTTGTATTAACATCTGTCACTATCAGCATAGCAAGGCAAAGAAAGAAAAGGCTGCCTATTTTATCGGTCTCGATCAGATCACTCAAAAAGTTTACCGCCATGATCATTGCAAGTATCACTCCCGTTGTAATAGCGATTGTTTTATAAAAAATATCCTTAACCCGGTGATATAATTGCTGCGCATAATAGAACATTGCTCCAATAAGAAGCAGGAGAAAAAATAATCCGGGTATTCCCTGCTCAATGGCCGTCAGTAAAAAATAATTATGTACGGTCGAACGTTCCGGGTTGTTACTGACCCATGTTTTATAGGCCGGCACTGTATAGCCCTTGTAATTATCGTAAAAAGTATTGGGACCAAAACCAGTGAGCCAATTATCCTTTATCATCCTGACACCTGCTATCCATCGGTAAAAACGTTCTGCGGTAGAAACATCTTTCAGTTTATAGGTTGCAATAAGATGCTCATTAAAGTCTTTATGAAAGATCGTTGTTTTATAATCATGAGCATATTGCAGGTAACGGTCATTACTCTTTAGCCAAAAAAGCAAAACAATGCTGATAATAACTGCAGCAATATATGAATGAACAAAGAGGCGTTTCTTTAGCAGCCAGTAAGCAGCCACTCCGGTTAATAAAGCCAACCATGCTCCCCTTGCATAAGAGAAAAATAATGCAGCTAATACTATCAGCATAAGGACCATTAGCAACCACCTCAAATTTCTTTTTTTATTTAACTGATAGAAAGCAATCAGCACCGGCATCATACACACCAGCATGGCTGAGTAATTAACATGATTTCGAAAAAAGGGGCTGACAGCATCATTGATCGAAGCGAAGCTGAACCCCGTATTAAAATGACGAACCAATGCAACAAGAGTTATCAGCAACATGGAGGAAACAAGACTGAGAATTGCATACTTAATATTCCTTTTCTCCCGGAAGACAATTAATGGAGCTATGAGAAAGGCTCCGATATACCAGCCTTTTGCCAGTAAGTACTTAAAAGAGATTGGTTGATGTGTAGAAGACAAGACCGTAACCATTAGCCAGCATATTACTACCAGCAATAGCAGCAGTAAAGGATGCGAAATACTATTTTTTGAAATTGCGCCGGGTGAATAAATCCAGTAAGCAAAAAAAAGTAGTGACACCAGCAGCATTAAAAATTCATCCGGGATATCTGTACCAAGACCCGAAGAAAAATTATACTCAAAAGAAAGAGGTAACGTAAATAGTAATAAGAAGAAAATAATATTCCTGTTTTGCCAGCCTGCATAAAAAAGTAGGAGTAGAAACGGAATGGCAAGTAGTAAATATTGCTCTGTGAACACCGCCAATCCTGCAACGCCAATAAACACACCTGCTAAAAGACCAAACAGGGCCTGGGATCTATTGACAAAAAAGGTCACTGTGCTGAGGTTGTTTTTCTCCTTTCCATGATCAGGGCTGCGAACAGAGCAAATAACAAACTAAGTACTGCGGTAGCAATCATTATTTGCAATCGTTTTGGTTTGTCGGGCCAGCTGGAAGATTTTGCTTTTTCTACCATGATCAAAACGGGTGGTTTACTATCGACCATTAATTGATATTCACCAATCAATTTTTCATACTGCTCTACCTGGCTATGCAAGACAGCTTTCTTTTCAACCGATGTGCTGTCGAATTGCACCTGTAGTTTTTCCTTCCCCGCAGTCAATCCTTTCAGTGTGGCTTCATTACCGGCACTTTGCAGGTTTTGGTGAATAGCCTGCAACTTATCCATGATTGCATTCGCCAGTTGCGGTGCCAGGTCCTTATCGGTATCCCATACTTTTACTTTTAGTTCGCCATATTCACTCTTCATTACTTTGGTGTTACGTCGTAATAAGAAAGCAGCTTTGGTTCTTGCAGCCGTTCCTTTTTCCGAAACCTTGTAATGATCAAACAAATTATACGTATCCGTAACAGCGAGGTAAACGGTATCGAGATTAGCAGTACCTAATATCAAATCAAGATCATCCGTTGTTCCCAACGTTGAATAAAGAGTCTGGATATTCTCATTGAATATTTTGGACTTATCCGCCCCAAAGGAGTTGGCTGGCACTGCTGTTGCAACAGATAAATATTGCCTTGGTTTTAGAAAGGTAATTACTCCTACCGCCAGTAATGAAAGTATAACTACAGCAAACATTTGCTTCCACCATCTTTTTATAAGGTCGCTTATATCCGGCATTGTTTTTTTTATTAAAGATTATTTTGCTTTATGATATTTCGCCATTTGCTGATGTCAACTAATTTTAAAAATATAGCCGCAGTAACAGTAATAACTCCTGCCCCGGCTATATGCAGCCATTTGCTGATAGTAAGATCACGGCAACCGTAATAAAAGCCACTTACTATTAGTCCTATAAAAATATACATTAACCCGGAGCGAAAGTGGATATTTATTCCTGATTTTTTCTGAACATATAACATGGTCGTAATCCCGCAGAAGCCCTGGCTGATCAATGCGGCAATACAGCAACCCTTTGCTCCATAACCGGGTATCAGCAGCAAATTCAATACAACATTCAATATAACAGCCAGTAGAGTGATATAACAAAATTGCACTACCTGGCCGGTAGCGGTCATTATCGTTCCGTACACCTGCACGAATGAATAGCCCACCAGGGCGGGCAAACACCATTGCAAAATACCTGACGCAACACTATCGCTGTTGTGATACAAGATTTGTTGTATCCACGGAGCAAGAAAAATGGTTGTACTGACAACAATCAATGAAAAGATCATTAATAAATGACGGCTGTTTAGTACAACATCAACAAAACTTTTGCCATGGCTCCATCGACGGGCAATAAAAGGCAACAGGAATGAAGCTAACAGGTATCCCATCATATTGGCAGCATCAAGTAACCGGTAAGCTCCGGCGTACAATCCGGCTTCATAAGCTCCGTTCTTATTTATTCTTTCTAGTAAAAATCCATCCAACCGGTAGTGAACAGACATCAGTAATACAATAATAGCATAAGGAAGGGCTGATTTCAGAATTTGCTTACCGGGCCAAGCGTTTTTAAAAGAAAGCCTGATCCCTTTTTTGAAAAGGATCAGCAGCACTGCCAGTATTGCCAGTGCAGTACAGGCAATTTGTACTAGTAAAAATATTTCCAGATTGATTGTCCCGGACAGGGAAGGAAAATAAATAAAACTGGCGCATAAGATTATCATTAAACCTTTGTCCAATACCGAAAGCCATGCATCTGTACTAAACCATTGTTGTGCCGTTACAATACTTCTTAAAAAAACAAACAAAGAGGTAAGAACCTGTATGACTATTACACCTGCGAGAATATCCCATCGCCGTACACCTGCCAAAGAGGCTACACCAACAACAATAGCAGCATAGAGAACTATAAAAAGAAGTTTAGTAAAAAGAAAGCTGCCTGCCTTGTCGGCAAAAGTTTCTTTATTGGCGGCCAACTGGCGATTAAAAAAATTGGTCAGGCCCCAATCCAGTAAAAAACTAAAGACAATAGAAAAATTTAATAACGAAAAATAAGTGCCGTACACTTCTGTGCCAACAATATTCTGCACGGGCCGGTCAATTCCAAAAATCCACAACGGTTTGATGATTACATTCAATATAATCAGCAATCCGAGTGAAGAATAAAACCGGGAAGACTCTCTCATCTAGTTGGAATTTGTTGCCTCTCCCTACAGGGAACTTCAGCAGGCGGCTTTTTACATCACTTTCACATTCCGGCTAAAGCTTTCCTCCAGCGAAATAAATGTTTCGGTTCTTTCAATACCTTTTATCTTTTGCAACTGGTCGTGCAGCACAAACCGGAGTTGTGTAATGTCTTTACAAACAATTTCGGCAAACATGCTGTAATTACCTGTTGTATAGTTAAGCCGGACAATCTCGGGTATTTTTTGCAGGTCTTTAGCTACGGAATCGTAGAGGGAGCTTTCTTTGAGGTAAATGCCGATAAAAGCAATTACATCATAACCGAGTTGCTTTAAGTCTGCTTTCAGTCTTGTACCTTTAACCACTCCGGCCTCCTGGAGTTTTTTGATACGAACATGAATAGTACCGCCGGATACAAATAGTTTCTTTCCCAGGTCAGCGTACGACATCTCTGCATTCTCCATCATGTGGTGAATGATCTGAAGATCCAGTTTATCAAGATTTAATTTACCTGCCATTTTGCTATCTATTTTAGATAATATTTATAATAATCATCAAATATTTGAATAATTTCTATAATTTCAAAATATTTATTGAAAAATTTGGAATGAAATGGGCTTTCGGCCTACATTTGTTCCATCAAGCTCTTATAAATATACTGTGGGGTGATGAAATTGCGAAAGCATGGCAGACATGCCCTCTTGTCTCGAGGGTGGGGAAAACAGGATAAACGTAGCATAGAGCCGTTTAGGTAGCAATATCTGAACGACCGGGGTCGACCACCGAACTTTGTACTACAGCTAACTGCCCCGTGAAGGTTCGAGCCCTTCCCCTACAGCCAGTTTAATTTCTCATGTATTTTGTTTGGCCTCCGTTTTAACGGGGGCCTTTTATTTTGCAAACGGTATTCTAGCAAACAGTATTTTTTGCTGCTGCTGAAAGATGGATATAGAAAATAAATACCCGAAATTTATGCCATGAAAAAACCAACCCTGCTCGTTACCCTGTTTCTTGCCAGCTTATTCAGTTATAGTCAAAAAGATAAAGTATACACCTCCCTGGAAGAGGCCTTGAAAAATCCATCCGATGTTTTTATCCTGGCATTGAATAATAAAAAGCTTACCGATATACCTGAAAGCATTCTCCGTTTTACAAATCTTACTACACTTGATCTTGCTGGGAATAAACTTTCGTCTGTACCGGGGAGCATCACCAGCCTGAAGAATCTTACAGAACTTAACCTCAGTAATAATAAGTTTAATTCGCTTCCCGAAAGTATAACACAACTGACTACACTGACTGAAATCGACCTGAGTAACAATAACTGCTCTTTTCTTCCCGGAACTATCACCAACCTTAGTAACCTTAAAATACTTTACTTCAACAACAATAAGATCGCTTCATTTCCGGACTTCTTGTCTAAACTCAGTAATCTCTCGGAGATTTATTTATACGGCAATATTATCAATACGATTCCTGAAAGTATTTCAAAACTCAGCAACCTTACTGAAATCGGTCTCGGAGGAAACCTGCTTACCGTTCTTCCGGAAAGCATGAGCAGCCTGACCCGGCTTAAATACCTGGCCTTATCGTATAACAATTTTACTGTGTTGCCTGGTTGTATTTCAAAACTCAGCAACCTTACCGTGTTAGATTTAAATGGGAACAAGCTTACTACGCTTCCAGAAAGCATCGGTAGTCTTTCCCGGCTATCAGAACTTTACCTTGAATCAAACAAACTCAACTCCCTTCCTGAAAGTATTATCAAATTAGAAATGCTGTCTACTATTAATATAAAAGAGAATCCGGCCCTTAAATTATCCCCGGCTTTGAAAAAGTTTATTGAGGATAAAAAAATGTAGCCTTATTTACTTCATAGCTATTTGTAACTTGCAGCCACTCTACCTACCTCAAGCAAAAGTTTCCTTATTATAAACAGGAAGAATTTTTAAACAAACGCTTTTGTTATGAAATCAATCTTAACCCTTTTATTATTTATCGTTCCTCTTTTCGTGTCTGCACAAGATCAAACCGTAAAAGCTTTACAGGCTGAATCTGGTAAAACAATTAAAAAAGACGAAGCAGACACCTCCTCCAAAAATTGGAAGAAAGGCGGCCTCTATGGTATCAATCTTTCACAAGGTTCGCTTAACAACTGGGCGGCTGGCGGTGATAATTTTACTTTTTCTGTAAATTCCCTGCTCAGTCTTTTTGCCTTTTATAAAAATGGCAACCACAGCTGGGACAATACATTTGATTTCAATTTTGGCTATGTAAATACAACGAGCCTTGGTAGTCGAAAAAACGATGATCGCTTTGACCTGCTTTCCAAATATGGACATGCCCTTACATCTAAACTGAATCTTTCCGGCCTGGTTAATCTGAGGTCACAATTCTTCAAGGGGTTCACCTATTCCGATAATATTAAAACTTTTTCCTCCACTTTTATGGCGCCGGGATATTTATTAGTAAGCCCGGGTCTTGATTATAAGCCTACAAAAAATCTTTCTATCTTCTTTTCCCCTGCCACCGCCCGTTGGGTTATTGTAAGGGACACCGCTCTCTCCAATAAAGGATTGTATGGCGTTACGCCGGGTAAAACAACAAACCTGGAGTTTGGAGCTTTTGCAACTATCGGCTACCTGAAGGAGTTCAACAAGTTTATCACCTATAAAGGAAGGCTTGATCTGTTTTCCAATTACAGAAGGAATCCGCAAAATGTTGACCTGTTTATGTCAAACATTCTAAATGCAAGATTGATAAAGATCCTTTCAGTAAGTTGGGGAGTAGATCTTATTTATGACGATGATGTGAAACTGTTTGGTATAAACAAAACATCTCCGGGCTTACAAGTAAAATCGTTGATCGGTATAGGACTACTGCTAAAATTTTAGTCTCCCATTGTAGAAGATGATTCGCTGTCGGCCAGGAAGGAGAGAACCGCCGGGCCAACAAATATCAATCAGCCTGGTGCAGCTCGCCAATCCTATAACTTAAATCAATTGTCGGAGTAGGGTTACAGGTAAAAATTTAATTTACCTTTGGCAGCCATGGGTCAAAAAAAATTGATACGCTTTGCAGAATTGGAAACTTTTACCAATGTGCTGCAGTATCCAAAAGATACAGCCGGAAAATGGAAGGATTTTTTCAGTAACAATAATCCTATTACACTCGAATTAGCCTGCGGCAAAGGTGAATATGCCGTGGGGCTTGGCCAATTATATCCCACCAGGAATTTTATTGGCATTGATCTGAAAGGTAACCGTATCTGGGTAGGTGCCAAAAAAGCATTGCAAAACAACTTAAAGAATATTGCTTTTATAAGATCACAGATCGACCAGGTGTTCGAATATTTTGCAAAAGATGAAGTAGCTGAGATCTGGATCACATTCCCTGATCCGCAATTGCGGATGTCAAAAGCTAAAAAACGATTGACACACCCAAAATTTTTACGCATTTATCAACAATTCCTTGCTCCCAATGGTTTAATACATTTAAAGACAGATAGCCCGAACCTTTATAAGTTCACCAAACGGGTGATTGAAATGTACGGCTGCCCTCTGCATAAGGACCTGGATAATGTATTTGTGCAGGAAACGGTGCCAGATGAACTAAAAATTAAAACTCACTATGAGTCGTTAGACATTGCCGGCAGTAACCGGATACATTATCTATGTTTTTCATTACCTGATAATTTACATGGTAAAGAAAAGGACGAAGAGCTAAAACAACTGTTGAAAGAATATGAAAGAGCTGACTGAGGATATTGATTATTATATAAATGAAGAAGGTTATGTGGTGCTTACGGAGAAGTATCACCTGGACAAAGGATATTGTTGTGGAAATGGCTGTAAACATTGCCCATTTCAGTATGAGAATGTACCCGAACCTCGACGGGCAACTCTCCTTGCAGAAAAAAAAGTATGATCATCAAGTGTTAGTCGTACCGCATTGGCAGCAGGTCCCAGTCATAATTAGGATTCTCATACCGGGAAAGGGGCTGTTGCTTACCATTCGTTAATTCAATTACCATAGCATATACAAACTTTTTAAGCTCCTTAATAGAGATCTTATTATCAAAATTCTTATCCAGGTCCGAATTGCTATTAAATGCTTTTAAAACAGCATAGGTAAATACGCCGTTATTCCATTGTGGTGCTTCATATGCATACGCATTTCCTGCAGTAGCAGCGATTACTTCCGCACCACTTTTACTACTTGAAGAAGCAAACAATTGAGTAATTACCTGCTGCAGGCTTATATCATCCGGCCTTATAATACCCAGGCCTTTTGCCGACGCCGTTGTATCTGACTGTGGTTTTACCTGCGGAGCCATTATCGTTTTCTCGTTTTCGGTCAACTCTTCTTCCTTTTCAATATTGCCGCTGTGACAGGCATCGATGAGTAATAATTTCTTTCGTGCCGGAATATTCGTTAGCAATTCCTCCAGCTCATTAAAACTGAAACCATATTTCCGGGGACGGGTGAAATCCATATTATGTGTAGCCAGGTAAAAGTTCATGCTGTCGTCGAGCATACCATGACCAGAGAAACTGATGATCACTTTATCCTCTATCCTTGTTTGCAGCAATTTTTGTTTCAGCATCCTGATATTCTCCACCGTCACTGCGACATCAAATAATGAGTCCGTTACAATTTGTCCTCCCTCAATAGTTCTGAAAGCAGCCAGCATATCCTTGCCATCTTTAGTGGCGTACTTCAAATTTTTGGTGCTGTCGCTGTAATTATTAACTGCCAGTGCAATTATATATGTTTTTGATTCCACTGGTTTCGCCGGTTGATAAACGATGCGTTGAAAAACAGGAATACTGGAATTACCGCCTGCATCTTTAGCCAGGTACACTAATTGATTTTCTCCCGAGGTCAACTGAATTTTTTTTACAAGCGACTGGTTGAATAATGGTTTTATAAAATTGGTGTCCCATATAATTACATTATTCGCCTGGACACCAAAATAACTAACAGGATCAGCTTTAGCCTGCACCGTATATTTTACCTCGTACTCATTTTGCTGCTGCAACGTAGTTAGAGGCTTTAAAACGGTAACAACCGGCGACTGTCCGGTAATAATTGAATTGTTCTTGCTGCTTTTCCTTGTGGCTGCCTTTTTATAAATAGCAATCAATTGCTTTATCTTATTATCTGCCGTATCAAACATATCGTTCAGCACCATGTCCGGCCGGTTAAGACCTGCATCAAGGAAACTGGCGGGGATACCAGCCCCATCCTGTAAAAAACCTACCTGTTGCAAGGCATTCGGTGTGGCATAATAATAACCGGATTTACTTTGGATGAAGAAATTGGTTTCATCAATCAGCACAAGTTTAAACAGCATTTGTTCGGCTAAAACATCCCAGCATTCAAAACTGCCTTCATCCGTATTACCTATAAATGCCTGGTTTTGTGCCGGCAGGAACTGCACAAAATTGATCCTACCGTCTAAAGTTGTGGCAAAAGTTCTTCCCATATGACTAATAGTTGCCTTTTGAGAACTATCATAACCCATTCCCCACTGGCCGGCGATGATCCAGAATTTTTTATCCGGGAAAAAAGTTCTGTAAGTGGTGTCTCTAAAAAAATTCTTTTGTAATCTTACTGTTGTATTTTTCTTTTGTTTGATACTCATCCTGTCTAATTGTATTTCCATGTACCCTCTTCGTCCCGGTAAATTAACGACCAACAATTTTTTTTCCGGCAGGTAGCTGGCCGAATCGCAATACAATGTTTTTGCTTTCAGATGAATAGGTTTCAAGTCGTTTGCATCATACCATGCTGTATTATTAATTAAAATCCCTCTGGACTCTACTAAAAAATGAGAATCGCCATCGAAGTTTGCCTCCTTATTTTCTTTAGGGATGGCGGTATTCTTCATTGTCCTCAGATCACATAATGAAACATTACCCAGATCTGATATGGTAACTATATTCCCATTATCGGACAATTGAATTTTGGGACTACCAAATCCACCCGGCAAAAACTGAACAAACTTATAGCCGGAGAAAGTTCCTCTCAATGGTTTGTGACAGAAATAAACAGATTGAAAAGGATCCTTTAGATTAATAAGCATTTGTCCGAAAATACTATCCTGGTAACTGAAATTACCAGTCACCTTACTTGCTGCAACATTATATTGCCATGAAAAATCACTAAAATCATTTAGTTTTTCCATGGTAAAAGAAGACAGGTTGCCTGATAATTGTTTTATTCTCTTCAGCAAATCATCCGGGTTTGTTTTTTCCCATTCTGTTTCCTGCATATTATAAGAGATATGGGAAAGCAATATGGGAATAGCACCCCCGCTGCCATATAAGGACTTTGTATCTCCCGGTATTCCCTTTCGTTCTATCCTTACTACATATTTTGGAGAGTAAGAACTGTTAATATCCCAGGCTGCAATAAAATAAAAATTGCTGCTGGTAAACATTCCTGCTAATAAAGAGGTTGCGGGGTTAAAGGCAAGATTTGAAAGACTTGCCGAACTGCTGTAAAGTGAATTACCGTCTTTAAGCAACGGGTGTTGTAATGATAATGTAGCAGCTACTTCTTTCCATTTGCCGATGGGTATAAATTCTGCCTTATCGGAAGAATATTTTATGATGTATTGATCATTACCCGCTGTAGCGAATTTTGTTCCATAGCTTTCAAAATCCCGTTGCCGGTGCACTATAAGTTGTGAAGACTGGTCTGTTACCTGCCACCCTTCAGAATTATACTCAAGTAAAAAATCAGAGTTTGGAATCATAAGCCTGTTATCGGCTTTCAGGCTATTTTGTATTAATACTTGCGGCCTTTCTACAACCGGCGCAACAACAGTAGCATACTTCCTGAGCAATACTTCTTCTTTCGTAAAGTGGTAGATGGAAACTGAATCCCGGTTAAGGGTAACTAAGTGCGGGAAAAAATCCCTTGTATCAATTTTCGTTAATTTTTTGTCTTTATTGTATACCCATAATTCATTTTCGGCCCATCGTTGCCCGCTTGCCCCGATAGCAACTATAGCTGGGGATTGCCTGTTTGAATTTGTTCCGATACCTTCGATCAGTTGAACCCGCATCAGCGGAAAAGAAATAACCTGGTTGAACCGGTTTTCTTTTTCTGAAAATTCAAAGACAGTTCGGCTGCCAGAAACCAAAAGACCATCCGCTAAGTGTGTTTCAATTTTACTGATGTTTTCATTCATGAACAGCTGCTCTGAATTAGCAATACTATTCAGTTGTTTGTTTATAAAATCAACCTTGCATATGGCAGCACTGATCTGGAACTCTGCTTCACTCTGGCATAATAATACTAACCAGCTGCCCTTCCATTTTCCTTCTATTCTTGGAAACGTTGCTTTTACAGAAATACTGTCTTTTACCGTTCCGCTGGCAATATCAAATGAGTAAATCCTGTAGGTATATTTTTTTCCTTTGGGATAGATATACGCCCCGCTCAGATCAGATTGATACTCTGCTCCGGTTTCGGGTAGATAATATAGGGTAGCTGCAATTTCTGTCGCGGCACTGTCCAGCTGGTAATTTAAAACCGGGTAAGGCACCGCTATTTTTTTAAGCAGGTTACCCTTCCTGTCATACAAGGCAAAATAATAATCGGGATAATCATAGAGATAAAAGCAGATGCTCCGGCTATCGGGAGACCATTTTATCCCGGGTGCATACGTGTTAATTTTTATTGAGTCTTCAATAATGCCGGTGGTAAGGTTCATCAATAAGGCATGATAGGGTGATTTTGCACTCATGATACACAACATCGTACCATCCGGAGAAACGAGCAGGTTGTCATTCGCCATAAAACTTTTATCTAGCTTTTCTGGCAGCGTATATCGTTTTTCAGTGAATGCCTGTGTATGGGCGGTAACGAACAGAAATAATAGGCTGATGGCTAACTGAAATTTCCTCATATAGTATATCTTAGGTTCTGAACCTTCTCGTAATATACTTAAACAAAGCGGCAACGCCTGACCTCGTTTATGCGTAAAATAAAAAATCAAAAACTACCCGTTGTCAATAAAGAAGAGCCTTCTTTTTTTGAAAATGTTTGGGAAGTCGCAAGACATATTCCCAAAGGGCGGGTTACCTCGTATGGGGCTATTGCCAATTACCTTGGAACAAAATCGAGTGCAAGAATGGTAGGCTGGGCCATGAATGGTGCCCACTGGGTAAAACCTAAAGTACCTGCCCATCGGGTAGTAAACCGGCTTGGCATCCTCTCCGGCAAACATCATTTTTCTCCCCCGGGGATGATGGAAAAATTATTGAAGAAAGAAGGTGTGAAAATAAAAAATGACCTGGTGGTTGATTTTAAAAAATTATTTTGGGATCCGGCGGAAGAGTTGGGATTCTAACTATAATACGGACTTATCATGCAGTACACAACTACCCCCGTCACCGCTACATAAAACCAGATAGGCCAGGTAATGCGGACCAGTTTTTTATGTTTGTCAAACTCACCTGTTAAGGCCCGGTAAGCAGAGAAGAGAATAAAAGGAAGAATAATTCCTGCCAACGGAATATGAGTGCCTAATAATATATAATAGATCATCCGGCTGCTGCCTACGGCGGCTTTCTCCATATCGTTTACAATACCATCATGGTTGATATCACCAAACCTTGTTTCTCCCGCAAATAAGTGATGACAGATATAACTCACCAAAAAAAGAACAGACAGCAACATGGCCGTCATCATCAGGTTACGGTGCAGTGTATAGTTCTTCCTTTTCACGGCTATCAATGCAATGACCAGCAATACAGCAACGCAAGAATTAATAATAGCATTGGCCTTGGCAAACAAGTGTACATCAAAGCCAAGATCCACTTCCAGTTTTACCCGGCTTAATAATACCACTGCCGCAAATACAATGGCGGAAAAAACAAAAATTAACAGCCTCGCTTTTTTATCATTCTTTTTCCAGGCAGCCTGCAGCATGTTATATTATTTTTTTTTGATAAAGAATAAGAGTAACCCTACTCCCAAAATGGCCAATAAGAAAACAATGGCCATGAGTTCCAGTTTACCATCAAAAAAACTTTTGCTCTTCGGGTCTTTTTCCATTGTCAGCAGCACAAGGTCATTGGAAAGTTTGGCAAGAGCTACTGAATCCAACCCGCTGTAATATCCTCTTACATACCGGTTACTGTCAATCAATACAAACCGGTCGCTATGTATAAAACTGGTGTCAACTCCTTGCCCATCTACCAACCCCACTTTCATCTCTTCGATCACCATATCATAAATAGCCTTCTTGTCACCGGTAAGCAGCCACCACTGTTCAGGGTTTATCTGGTATTTATCAGCCCAGTATTTTAGCCGTTCTACAGAATCCCTTTCGGGGTCAATACTGAAGGAAAGAAAATGGACCTGTTTATTGGTTCGGTCACCTACTCGTTGTCCATTGTGAATGGATTCGACCATCCGTTTCATATTAAGGGTAAGACCTGGGCAGATAGTAGGGCAATGTGTAAAGAAGAAATTAGCAATAATGATCTTCCCTTTCATACTATCCCAGGAAACAGGTCGGCCTTCCTGGTTGGTCAATGCAAAATCTGCCAGGCGGTGCCAGGCGGTATCTTCTACCCGTTTCCCTTTTTTAGTTACGGTGACCACTGAGTCTGGCAGGTAATGCCTTGGCATGGTAACAGCCGTCTCACTTTTTCTTTTTACAATAAAGTAAGCGGTCAATGGCAACAGCATTGCCAGCATTACTGCATATAGAGCTTTCTTGTTCACACTGGTTCTTTAAAAATAAAAACCATTAAACCGATTCCTGGTTTAATGGTTTTGGTCTTTTCACTAATAATATTTTTTACTCCTTACCACTTTTTTCTGCGGGTTTCACTTCATGTGTTTCCGCTTTGCCATGTTTTTGCGGCATCGTGGTTTCCTTAAAATGCAAATCGTATGTATTGCGAAGATTTTTATAGGAATTGCCTTCATAAATAAACGCAAATATAAACCAGATGAAAAGCATCAATGGTACTACAATGGTCATGATCATATTCCTGATCTCATCACCCAGGTGCATAAACACAGAAACAATGTAATAAGCTTTGGCCAGTGTAAGAATACAAACCAGTCCTTTAAAACCAAGAATCAGAAAATCCCTGTTTACATCGCTTTTATGAAGGGTATATATAAACAAACCAATGGCCAATTCTATAATAGTAATTACAGAAAGCAGGATCGTTGTTTTCTTAACTCTTCTTTTAAATTCTGCATCATCGGTATGATGATGAAAACTCACTTCTTCAAACGCTGGATGTTCCATATTAAATTAATTACACTTTTAGATTAGATAAAAACAAAGGAATACAAATACCCAAACCAGATCCACAAAGTGCCAGTATAAACCAGCTTTTTCAATCATCAGGTAATGGCCTTTATTCTGGAATACATTTTTCTGTGTCATTATAAGCATCACAATATTGATGATAACGCCGGAGAATACATGGAAACCATGGAAACCGGTGATACCAAAGAAATAACCACCAAATGCTACGGGCCCTTTTTCTCTTACACCTGCATGAGCTACGTCTATGATTCCGGCTAATTGTCCACCCGACATTTTTTCCAATGCTTCCAATGTTGCCGCAGTTCCTTCTTTTGGATATTGATGAGCCATATGTACCAGCGTTTCATGAGAGCTTGCCGCCAAGGCCTGCTGTGTAAGTGCAGGATCTACCAGCTCACCCCATGGATTACCTCTCATATTCTGGCCGATCAATTCTAATTTACCATCTACCAGTACAGCATGTTCGCCGGTAAGAAGGTGATGCCACTCCCATGCCTGGCAGCCTAAGAAAGCAAGTCCCCCGATAATGGTCCAGATCATCCATTTTATCACTCCCTGCTTATCACCTTTATGACCTGCATGTACTGCAAGTACCATTGTAACTGAACTAATGATCAATATAAATGTCATTACACTCACAAATGCCAATGGCAGGTTGGCATGCCCTGCCCCCGGAAATGCATTGAACACCACGTTGGGATCCGGCCAGAAATTCTGGCTGAAACGGATAGAACCGTAGGATATCAAAAAGGCACCAAAGGTGAAGGCATCACTCATCAAAAAATACCACATCATCAGCTTGCCATACTCCATGTTGAAGGGGCTTTTACCGCCGCTCCACCATTTGGTCTGATGTACTGTCGTTGCTTGTGTTGACATAAATAAAAAATTCCAAATTATTAAATCACCTATTCACTAAAAACAACCGGCTTATTTTCCGCCGATTACAATAAAGAATAATAATAAATAAATCCATAGTGCATCTACAAAATGCCAGTAGATAGCTGCTACTTCAATGGGAACTGCGCTATACAATTTCGTTTTCCCGGCAAACGCTTTCATAAACATTACTATCAAAGCAATCACCCCGCCTATTACATGTATCGCATGTAATCCAAAGATCACATACAGGAACTGCCCGGCTCCGGCTCCTTTAAACGTTATCTTTTGTGCCCACAGATCCTGGAAACCCAGCCACTGTAAAATCACAAAAGCAACTCCCAACAGCAGTGTTATGCCGATGAACATCCTGTACTGGTTCATTTCCCGTTGCTTAAAAGATCTTAGTGCTAACTGCACTGTCAAACTGCTGATAATAATTACCGCAGTAGAAATCCAAAACACCACCGGTATTTCAACCGGCACCCAATTTGTCTGGTTGCTTTTTACTATAAAAGCACTTGTCAGACCGGCAAACATCATTACAATACTGCCGATGGCCACCCACATCGTAAACTTGTGGGGGTGAATCTTCTTTCGTTGTTGATTACTCACTATATCCATCACTTCTTTATTATTACGATTTACTTAATAGTAATGCTAACATTACTACCGGCAAATACATATAGCTGCCAAACATCACTTTTCTTGCCGAACTAACATCCATTTTTCTGTACAGTGTCACACATCGTCCGATCATAAAAGCATTGGCCAATCCTATCAGTATCAAACTTATTATTCCCTGTGTGTTATTATAATCACACATGCCGGTATAATAAGGTGCTAATGTAACCGGAACCAGTAACAGCGAATACATGATTGTCTGCATCGCAGTGAACTTTGTTGGTCCTTCATCAGCCGGTAATAATTTAAATCCGACAGATGAATAATCTTTGTGCGCCACCCAGGCAATCGCCCAAAAATGAGGAAACTGCCAAAAGAACTGAAACGCAAATAAGACCCAACCACCTGTTCCTAAATTATTATCGCCGGCGGCCCAACCAATCAAACAGGGCAATGCCCCCGGAACTGCACCTACCAATACCGCTATTGAATTTACTTTCTTCAAAGGCGTATAGATAAACGCATACAGGAACAAACTAAATGCTGCCAAACCTGCCGCCAGCCAGTTGAAATAATTTCCAAGGATAAAAACACCTGCCGCCCCAGTGACGATGGCAAAAATCCATCCTTCTGTTGCACTCATTCTTCCCGCTGCTACCGGACGTTTTGCCGTCCGCTTCATCTGTGCATCTGTATCCTTTTCAACTACCTGGTTGATGGCGTTGGCACTACCTGTTACCAGCATCCCACCTGCAAAGAGCAAGAGTATCATTTTCCAAAAGTCCACATAGCTCTCCGAGCCTTTCGTTAGTGCAAAACTCATCACACTACTGAACACCACCATGATACTCAGCGAAGGTTTGATCAAAAGCAAATAATCTTTAATCTTCTTCATGTCCGTTCGGCCTCCTCCCGACCTCCTCCGTCAGAGGAGGCCACCATTACACAGCCCTCGCTTATTATAAATTCATAATTATATTTCAAATATCTTATGCGCATATTTTTTCTTCAACCCTATTAAGCAATTCACATCATCACACTCTTCGTAAGCCCCTCTTGCGGAGGGGTTTGGGGAGGCTTCTCTAATGCTTGCTCTCATTCTCACCTATCGGTTCTGTCTGCGGAATAAAATCTCTTCCGTCTTTTCCATAATCATAAGCCCAGCGGTGTACTTCTGGTATTTCACCAGGCCAGTTTCCGTGACCGGGACGAATTGGTGTTGTCCACTCTAATGTATTAGAACCCCATGGATTTGTTGTGGTAACTTTTCTTCCTTTGAAAATAGAATAGATAAAGTTGAACACAAACATCAATTGCATAGCAAATACTATAATAGAAACGATGGTGATCATTTTATCAAGCTCCGGGAAATCATTAAAAGAAACCCAGCCTCTTTTATCTAAATAACGACGGGGAATACCGGCAAGACCCTGGTAGTGCATCGGCCAGAAAATAAGATAAGAGCCGACCATGGTTACCCAGAAATGGATATAACCCAGTGTACTGTTCAGATAACGACCAAACATTTTCGGGAACCAGTGATAGACGCCGGCAAACATTCCGAAGAAGGATGCTACCCCCATCACAATATGGAAGTGAGCCACCACAAACATCGTATCATGCAGGTGAATATCAATCGTTGAGTTACCAAGGAAGATACCTGTTAAACCACCGGAAATAAATAAGCTTACAAATCCGATAGCAAATAATGTAGCCGGAGTGAACCGGATATTACCCCGCCAGAGTGTGGTTAACCAGTTAAACACTTTAATGGCAGAGGGCACCGCAATCAACAAGGTTAACAACACGAAGATGGAACCAAGGAATGGATTCAACCCGGTTACAAACATGTGGTGCGCCCAAACCAGGAAGGCCAGAATAGTAATAGCGAATAAAGAACCGAGCATCGCCATATAACCAAAGATGGGTTTACGGCTGTTCACGGATAATATTTCAGACACCATTCCCATCGCTGGTAACAAGATGATATATACTTCAGGGTGACCAAGGAACCAGAATAAGTGTTGGAACAAGATGGCACTACCTCCTTCATTTGGCAATATTTCACCATTCACAACGATATCACTCAGGTAAAAGCTTGTACCAAGATTACGATCAAACAATAACAAGATCAAACCAGATAATAATACCGGGAATGATAATACACCAAGTACCGCAGTGAAGAACATAGCCCAGATAGTCAATGGCAACCTGGTCATACTCATACCTTTTGTACGGAGGTTAAGGATGGTAGAGATATAATTCAAACCACCAAGCAATGATGATACAACGAACAAAGCCATACTCACAATCCACAAATCCATTCCCAATTTGGAACCCGACGAAGCCTGTCCCAAAGCACTAAGCGGCGGATACACCGTCCACCCTCCGGATGCAGGTCCTGTGGAAATGAACAGAGAAGATATCATAACAATACTGGCCATAAAGAAGAACCAGTAAGAAAGCATGTTGAGGAAAGGAGAAGCCATATCCCTGGCACCGATCTGCAATGGAATAAGGATGTTCGCAAAAGTTCCGCTTAATCCGGCAGTCAATACAAAGAATACCAGTACTGTTCCGTGCATGGTAATTAATGCATAATAAAATTCTGGTTGTATCTGTCCGCCCTTGGCCCATTTACCAAAAAAAGTTTCCAGGATCGGGAACGACTGATCAGGATATCCTAACTGTAATCTGAACAGTACCGAAAACAATCCACCAATGATGGCCCAGATAATACCGGTAATCAGGAATTGCTTACCGATGGTTTTATGGTCCATGCTAAAGATATACTTCGAAACAAACGTTTCCTTATGGCCATGATGCTCATCATGATGTTCTGCATGTGCAGCAGCCATTCCGGAATGTACATTCAGTGCTTCACTCATATTCTTATTTTTTGCCCCAATTCCCAAAGGGGGGTTTCAAATTTCTTTTATAAAGAAGGCGGCAAATTTTTGTGCCTTACATTTATTTTATAACTGCGACTACTTTATTTAAAGTATCTGTCTTTACTGCGGCAGGATCCTTGTCCGGGTTAGCAACCAGGTACTGTGGTTTTTTGGCAGCCAGCCACGCATCGAATTCTTCCTGTGTTTCCACTACAATCACACCACGCATACTATAGTGGCCCTTACCACACATCTGGTCGCAGGATATTTCGTAAACAAAATTGGGCTTGCCCGTTTTCTCGATCATTTGCTTGGTCGTAAGTGTTGGCGTAAACCACATGGTAGTGGGTGTACCGGGCACAGCATCCATCTTCATACGAAAATGAGCTAATCCAACATCATGTATCACATCTTTGGCATTGATCACCAATTTCACCGGTTTGTTTACTACCAGGTGCATTTCCTGTTCTAAAAAAACATCATCGTGATTGAATTTGTCTTCCCACAGCTGACCAGCCGGGTTATTTTTTTCAGGACTTACATTCTTAAAATATTTTTTACCCAACACACCGTCTTTACCCGGGTACCTGAACTCCCAGCCAAACTGCTTTCCAGTAACTTCCACTATCATCGCATTATCAGGTGCTTTGCCGGTAATCTTATACCAGTAAAAAATACCAAACCCTACCAGCACTGTCAATGTGATAGCAGGAATAACAGTCCAGATCAATTCTAATTTATTGTTATGCGGGTAGTAGTATGCTTTTCTTTTATCAGACTCCTGGTATTTATAAGAAAACCAAAACAGGCAAACCTGTGTAATTACAAATACGATTCCGGTTAATGCAATAGTTATATAAAGCATTCTGTCAACTAATACCCCGTGATCAGAAGCTGGCTCACCAAGAATTTTTCCTTTTAATTTTTCGTTGCAGTAGTACACACCTATCAAACCAATGATAAGAAATGCCAGGAGCATAAAAGCATTAACCTTATTGGTTTGCTTACGGGCCTTTTCTTCGCCACGCAATACTGCCACATATTCACTGGCTTTGGCTATCTGAAAAGTGATCAGAAAACCCAATCCTAAAATTGCAACGATGAAAAATGTTTGCATAAACTTTTTATCTAAATTCCAAATAATAAAAATTCCAAATAACAAATCTCAGCAACTTCTACCACCTTAGGGAATTTTGTTTAGTAAACAACCCTAAATCCTGCACCCATCTTCTATGTATGATGTATCAAACTTTCTTTTACAAAAGGATGGTTCTTTGCCAGCAACGGAGCCTTGCTTAATGCCCTGCCGGTTACGAACATTATTAATCCTACAAATCCCAGAGCCACACCCATATCATATAATATCATTGGCACATGTGTCTCACCTGTTTTGGCATCTGTCATCGGGCCAGGGAAAACCATCTGGTAGAAATCCAGCCAGTGACCAAAAATGATAAGCATGGCCATAAAAGTGACAGTTGAATAATTTCTCTTCGCACCCCTTCTCATTAGTATTAACAACGGAGCAAGGAAATTGATAATAAACATCAGCCAGAATATGCCGCTGTATACTCCTTGTGCCCTTGGTTTGAAATAGGTAGTTTCTTCCGGAATGTTAGCATACCAGATAAGCATGAACTGGGAGAACCACAGGTAAGTCCAGAACACAGAAAAGGCAAACATGAATTTTCCAATGTCATGCAAATGTTCTTCGTTAGTATACTCCAGGTACCCGCTGTTCTTCAGGTAAACCACAAACAGGCAAATCAAGGCCATACCGGCTACAAACGTACTGGCAAAAGTGTACCAACTATACATGGTGCTGTACCAGTGTGCATCAATGCTCATCAACCATAACCATGGAATAGAAGACATTACAGTTAATGCGAACACAACAATGAACAAAGCCGCCCAAACTGTATTGTTCCAAACGTATTTTTTTCTTTCTGCCACAGTAGCCAGCGGTTTCTCATCTAAGCTGCGGGATAATTTTCTCATCTTCCATCCCAATAAAGACCAGGCTATAATGGTGATAACTGTAGTAAAAGCAAAGAAGTTTTTATTTAAAAAACCTTTTTTGAAATTCAGGATTGAATCATGTTTTACATGTTCTGTATCTGTCCAGTGGTATAATTCATGATTACCTCCGAAACAGATCAGCAAAAGAATAACAGCACAAATAGTTCCGATAACCGGCACTACGGCAGAAATAGCTTCGGGTACTCTGCGGAATGCCATTTGCCAGCCGCCCCATGCAAGTGTTGTGGCACAGATAAAGAACATTGCCGCATTGACCACCAGCAAGAAGTAAACGCTGTTCTGTAGCAAAGAGGCCCAGAAACGGGCTTGTTTTTGTACATCATCCTTGGCGCCATTTGTTACATACAAACCAACGATAGCCAGCACCCCGATGACCATTAATGTCAACGCAATGGTGTTGTATCTCTTCGTTACTATAAACTTTTCCCGTATTGACATCAGTGTTCGTTTATAAATTCTTCAATAATATCTTTTACTTCGTTTTTGCAGTTGTATCTGCAACAGGCGTTTTAGCTGCTCCTGCAGGACTATTGGCCTGTTTTTCTTTTATATAATGGACGATCATCCAGCGTTGCTTTGTACTTAATTGAGCAGCATAGCTTCCCATTGAATTCCTTCCATACGTTAAAGAATGAAACATTGTTCCTTCTGCCATATTTGCTACTACAGGATCAGTCAGCAGGTTTCTTGGTGCGTTGGGAAACGGACCATCTCCACCTTTCCACAACGGACCATTTCCATCTAATTTTTCACCATGACAAATTGCACAGTTTACAAGGTATAACCTGGCAGCTTCCACAAAATCTTTAGCATCTAAAGCAGGTAAAGGATTGGTAACATTTTTTGATTGCGCATATCCTGCAGAGTCGTTCGGCAAGGTATACACCTGTAACATATCTCCTTGAGCAATAGTACCTGTTACCGGCATACCCGTATAATTAATGCCTTTATTTCGCAAAGCCTCGGTTGAAGCATACGTTTCATAAGCACGGCTGTATGCCATATCAGGCATATAGGCACGGCCGGGGCTGCGTCTCACTTTGTTGCAACTAATCATGCCAACCACCAACGCTGCACATGCCGTTATAATCCAAAATTTTTTCATCATCAGTTAATTATATAATTATTAATGAACTGCTTCGTCTTTTCTTTCAAACCGTTTAGTGTCTTTGTCATAACGGCCCAGCCACCAGCCAGTTTCTTTATATTGTACCTGAACATCCATTGCTCCGATACTTTGTAAAAAGCTGATCGCCTCTCCATCATTTGTTTTATCGGTACACTCCAGGGCCATTACAAAAGTGTCGTCTGTTGACCGGGGATTGAAATGGTCTTTTCTTACAAACGGTGCCAACTGGCACAGGTAACAAAACGTAAGCACCATGCCCACCGCTGCAAATAATACGGTCAACTCAAATGTGATAGGAATCCAGGCTGGTAATGCAAAAAATGGCTTACCACCAAAATTCAATTGCCAGTCCACCGTCAATGCCCAGGTGATGAAACCAACAGCTGTCGCTGTACCGGTAATGGCATAAATAAATCCTGCCGTGTGAAGGCTGGTATCCCGCAAGCCCATTGCCTTATCCAATCCATGAATAGGAAATGGTGTAAAGACATCATGAATCTTATAACCGGCACGACGTGTCTTTTTTACAGCAGGAAACAACACTGCTTCGTCATAAAAATTTCCCGTTACAAATTTTTTTACAGCCATATACTGGTTTCTTGTTGTTAATTACTGGTTCTATTAATGATCATGTTCCTGGTCGTGGGCAAATCCCTCTGTATCCTTCTTCTCTACTACGTCCATTTTCTCTTTATAACTCTCTCCGTTCTTTTTCAGAATATGTTTGATCTCTGCTATCGCAATTACCGGGAAGAACTTAGAGAACAGGAAGTAACAAGTGAAAAACAATCCGAATGTTCCCATGTAAAATCCAACCTCCCAGATGGTAGGTGTATAATAAGTACTCCAGGCACTTGGCAGGTAGTCACGATATACAGAAGTTACGATGATTACAAAACGTTCGAACCACATACCGATATTGATAAGAATTGACATGAAGAACGTAAGCACCAGGTTCCTTCTCATTTTTCTGAACCAGAAAATTTGCGGCGACAATACGTTACAACCCATCATGATCCAGTAACTCCATCCGTAAGGACTGTTAAGGTTCAGACGATTTTCAAAGAAGGCAAAATTCTCATATGGCACGGCAGAATACCAGGCCATAAACAATTCTGTCAGGTATGCAATACCCACAATAGAGCCGGTGAGCACAATTACTTTATTCATCACCTCAATATGTTCGAGGGTAATATATTCCTGCAGTCCTAATACTTTTCTTGTTACTACCAGCAGCGTTTGCACCATCGCAAATCCTGAGAAGATGGCACCCGCCACGAAATAAGGTGGAAAGATAGTAGTATGCCAGCCCGGAACAACCGAAGTGGCGAAGTCAAAGGATACAATTGTGTGTACCGACAATACCAGTGGTGTACTTAATCCTGCCAATACCAACGACAAGGCTTCATGACGCTGCCAGTGTTTAGTACTTCCTGTCCATCCGAAAGCTGCTACACCATAAAATACTTTTCTCCATTTTTTCTTGGCCCTGTCTCTTAATGTTGCAAGGTCAGGTATCAAACCAGAATACCAGAACAATAAGGAAACGGTGAAGTAAGTAGATATCGCAAATACATCCCAAAGAAGTGGTGAGTTAAAATTCACCCACAACGGACCTCTTGTATTGGGATAAGGAAGAACGAAGAAGGCATTCCATACACGACCCATGTGCCAGATCGGGAACTGGCCTGCACACATTACCGCAAAAATCGTCATTGCTTCAGCTGCACGGTTTACACCGGTTCTCCAGCCCTGGCGGAATAATAATAAGATAGCAGAGATCAAAGTTCCGGCGTGACCAATACCTACCCACCATACGAAGTTGGTAATATCCCAGCCCCAACCGATAGTTCTGTTCAGGTTCCACTGGCCCGTACCATATATTACTTCTATGGTAACGGAAAGGATACCAAAAGCAAGCATAGCCGCCGAAATAAGAAATCCAATCCACCAGAGTTTAGATGGCTTGGCCTCTACCGGGCGACAAATGTCTTCGGTTACCTGGTGATAATCTTTTTCGCCTTCTACCAGTGCCGGTCTTACCTGTGATTCGTATCTGAGTAATGACATGTTAGTTTAGCTTTTAGTCTTTCTCCGTCTAAACCGGAATCGGACTTTTCGTTATTTATTCAATACTTTCTTTACTGTCGTATTCTTAATGTTGTGCTTCCTCCGGCTTTACCGCTGATGGCAATGTGCTGTCAGCTTTGTTGCCTTCTTCTTTATGCCCCTCTTCTTTGTGCTCTTCGCCATGTGCTCCAGCCCAATGCTCATCTATCTCATCTGAATTTCTCACTTTGGCGAGATAGGTAATATTAGGCAACACATGCAATTGCTCCAGTACATGGAAACTACGCTGTGTATTTTCCTTGCGGATCTTTGTCAACTGGCTTTCCTTATCATTTGCATTACCAAAAACAATGGCATCTGCAGGACAAGCTGTCTGACAAGCTGTTTTTGCATCGCCGTCTTTCAGCATCCTGTTCTCTTTCTTCGCATCTAATTTGGCAGCTTGTAATTTCTGTACACAGAAAGAACATTTTTCAATAACACCTCTTGAACGAACAGTAACATCAGGATTCAATACCATTCTTGTAAGATCGTCGTTCATTTGCTCTATCACGGTATCCAACTTACCTACCAACTGCTGGTCACGGTTATTCGGGAAGCTATCAGCTCCTGTATAATCGGCCCAGTTAAACCTCCGCACTTTGAACGGACAGTTATTAGCGCAATATCTTGTACCGATACAACGGTTATACGTCATTTGGTTCAATCCTTCGCTGCTGTGATTCGTTGCAGCAACAGGACATACATTCTCACAAGGTGCATTATCACAATGCTGACAAAGCATCGGCTGGAATACAACTCCCTTCAGTTCATCAGGATTTTTTTCATCGCTGATAAAATAACGGTCAATGCGCAGCCAGTGCATATCATGATAACGGAGAACTTCTCTTTTACCAACAACAGATACGTTATTCTCTGCATGGCAGGAGACCACACAGGCGCCACAACCAAAGCAGGCGTTCATATCTATGTTCATTCCCCACTTGATACCCGGTTGCTCATGCTGCGGGTACAAAGTAGCCTGGCGAAAATCATCATTTGAATTCTTATAGAATGCATCCTTCAGCTCTTTGCTGTAATCAGGAATTACATTCGGTGCCTTTTTGAAAGAGGCTATGGTTGTTTCTCTTACTACTTCTTTACGGTCTTCGTAAGAGTTATGTATTTGTGTTTGTGCAATTTTATGCGACGGCTTACCCTGGTTAGCCGCTTTTACCCCGGTTACATAATTGTCAACCGTTGTTCCATTATATACAGCGAAAGGATATGCATTGGTACCGATTCCTGCAGCCGTAACACCCATGGCCTCACTTCTTCCATAACCAACTGCAATAGCAATAGTATCTGCATTCATACCGGGAAGCACAAGAATAGGCAGATCAACTTCCTTTTTACCAATGGTAAATGTAATAACAGGTTTTTGCGGATAATATTCGTAATCGGTATTCAGTTTGATACCTAATTCTTCTGCTTTCTTCATGGAGATTAACGCATAGTTATCCCATGTTGCTTTTGAAACCGGGTCAGGCATTTCCTGTAACCAGGGGTTTCCGGCCTGTGAACCTGTTCCGATAGAAACTTTTTGATACAACACTACTTCACTACCGCTGGCTTTTGGATATCCTTCGATAGCTGAAGTTGCTGCTGCTACTGCGCCGCCATTGTAAGAACCGGCACCTGTGGTAGCAGGAGTTTCTTTTACACCATTCTGCAATGCTTCATTGAAAGCAGTTTCTGAACCCAACTTACCAATCCAATATTCTTTGAAATATGTTTCGTAGTCCTGTGTACTACCACTCCATCTTAATAAAGATGTCTGGAACGGACGAGTTTTAAATAACGGGTAAATGGTCGGCTGCTGGAAACTTATAAATCCTGCTTTGGGTTCTGCATCACCCCAGCTTTCCAGGTAGTGATGGTTAGGAATGATATATTCGCAGAGCTCTGTTGTTTCATCCATTTTTTCATTGAATGAAACAGCCACTTTCACTTTCTTTAATGCTGCTTTGAATTTATCAGCATCATAATAGGTATATGCAGGATTAGCACCCTGTATCATCAATGTACCAACGGCACCTGCTTCCATTTGTGCGATCAGGTCAGCCATGTCGCTGTCAATTCCCTGGCGGTAATTAACAGGCAGGCTCCAGTTAATTGTTGTACCATTTGCACCGATTGCACTATTGATAGCATTTACAATTACCTGGACATTTTTATCGTTGCTGCCGCAGACTACAAGTGCTGCGCCATTATGAGCTTTAAGGTCTGCTGCTGCTTTTTCAATTCCTGCTTTCAGTTTAGCGTCTGCTACAGAAGCGGCACCGCCATTAACAGCTGCTAATAAGGCCAGCGCAACAGCCCCGGTTTCAGAAGGACGATGGGTGAATCTTTCATCAGCATTTGAACCAGTCATACTTAAATGACCTTCGAAATGATAATGTTTGCTCATGGAAGGATTCTTCTCATCGATCTTCCTTCCTTTTGAATAAGCTTTGGCAAACTCAACCGGGCTGAGCCAGGTACCGAGGAAATCGGCACCAAGACTAACAATTACTTTGGCTGTACCAAAATCATAGGAAGGAAGTTTTCTTCCAAAGCCGCTGGCTTCATTGGCCAGCAACATACCGCTGTAAGAAACAGCATCGTATTGAACATGCTTTAAGTTGGGAAACTTAGCAATGATATCTTTTGTAGAAGGAGAAACAATACTTGATGTGAGCAATACAACTGAACCGCCTGCTGCTTTTACAGCATCACCCACCATTTTATCAAACGCTTCAAAAGAAGGAACCTCTTCAAACTTATCTTTTACTTTATGCAACGGGAATTTGGCCCGGTACATATCATATAAATCAAGTACGGATGCTTGTGAACGGGAAGAAGTACCTCCGAGTGTATAAGAGGCTGACGGGTTGCCATCTATTTTAATAGGACGGCCGTCTCTTACTTTCGCAATAACCGGTATCACATCACCATCCTGAACATAAGTAGTAGCATAATATTTAGCTACGCCGGGAATAAGATTTTCCGGTTTATTAGCATAAGGAATGGCTTTTTTTACGGGAATCTTACAGCTTGCAGCCAAAGTAGCAGCAGCGGTACTAAAACCGAGGTACTTTAAAAAATCCCTGCGGGGGGCTTTGGCATCAATCAGACCTTTATCATCAAACCCTTCAAAAGGTAACTCCTCCTGAAACTCATCCTGAGTCAGTTTTTTAAGGTTCTCCGGGTCGTTCACCTCTCCGAAACTTTGCCAGTACTTGTTACTCATAATACTTATTAATGTGAAGATGTGGAAATATGTAAATGTGAGAATTCAGTTCCTGTAATCAGCCAACCATTTTCACATTTCTCACATTCCTAATTTTCATATTTATTTTAATAGTGACATTTTTGACATTCCAAACCACCGATATCTTTCACGGTCACACTATCCATTTTTTTGTTCTTTATGTCGTTATGAAACTTCTCGTAAATGCTGTAAAATTTGTTACCCTTTCCTTCGCTGTAATTAAAGTCAACCTTGGTTTCCCGGTGACAGTTTACGCACCAGCCCATGCTCAGTTCTGATACCTGCTTTACTTCATCCATCGCAGTTATCTCACCGTGACAGCTTTGGCACTGTACTTTACCGGTTCTGATGTGTTGTGAGTGATTGAAATAAACATGGTCAGGCAGGTTGTGGATCTTCACCCATTCGATAGGTTTTGATTTGGTTGGATCCCATTGGGTCGGGTTCTTAGGATCGAAGCCGGCATATTTGTATAATTTTTCAATCTCAGCAGTTCCGTTTATTTCATTGCCGCTTTCATCATACAATTTTGGCCCTTTTACGTATTCGTTAATTGCTTTGTGGCAATTCATACAAGTATTTACCGCAGGAATAGCAGCATGTTTGCTGTCCCAGGCAGCGCCATGGCAATAGAGACAGCTGATCTGGTTGATTCCGGCATGTACTTTATGAGAATAATAAATGGGTTGAACCGGCTGATAATTTGTCTGCCGGCCTAAACCAATAGCACCTTTTGATACCAGGTAACCACCCACCACGAAGAAAACAATGGCGGCCATGGTGATATAAACTTTATTACGATAGGCAGGAACAGGGTCGGGGCGGCTAATACCTTCCGCATCATCACTCATTTTCTTCAGGTTACTGTTCACCTGCATGAGTATCAGGGCAATAATGCCGAGAATAAGAGAAATAACGCCGAAAATGACTGCATTGGAATTGCCTTTGGCCGGTTCCTGGCCACCAACTGGACCTTTATCAACAACAGGCTTTGCAGCATCATTAATATAAGCTACAATATCAGCGACATTTTTCAGGGTAATTTCTGGAAAACCCGACATCATAGAGCCATACTGAGTCTTCAACCCTTGTGTGTAAGGATCGGAGGCCATATACCCTGCAGGGTTATTAATCCATTTTAATAGTTCGTTGTGATCAGCCCATTTATGCCTTTCCTCAAGCCCTGCCAAAGCAGGACCAGTACCGGGTTTTAAAACCTGGTGACAGCTGGCACATTTGCTCATAAACAGGGTTTTCCCTGCTGCTACATCCTGTGCCGATATAGTATTGATTGCTGCGGAAACAAATAGAGAAAGTATAAACAGCGTTAGTTTTCTTGCCAATGGTTTACAAGGAATCATAGACACAATTGATGCTGAAAAATGTGGATAAAATCCGTTCGTTGGCCGCAAAAATAAGTCAGGAACTTAACAAAAAGACAATGGGTTTAACTTTTTTTTGCGCCGCTACCAGCCTGCGTTTCAGCCGATTTAACCCGATTTTTAATGCCGACGTAAAATTGTTTGTCATAAATCGGTCAAGATTGGAGTAAACTTCAACAGATATTATTTTTCGGGAAAGAGTTGACTGTTTTTTCCGCACTTTTGCGGCTCAAGATTTTTCATGTTCGAAAATTTACAGAAAAAATGGAAGGTTGGCGGCCTTCAACTAGCACTTATTCTCTGCACTTTTGCTATAGGCGGCAGTCTTACAGGTTTTGCAGGAAAAAAAATTATGAATGCCCTTGCCATACAACAAGACTGGCTTTGGGCGGTCATTTACATCATTTTAATTACCATCATTTGGCCAGTGGCTGTACTTATTGTTAGTATACCTTTTGGCCAGTTTACATTTTTTATCCGCTATATTAGAAAAATTGGGGCTAAAATGGGATTGGGAAGGTCAGCGGTAAAATGATTCGGAAAGATCATCAGTTGTTCTTTTCCGAAAGGTCATCAAAAGAAATTTCGCACAGAGGATAATTAGAGAATGAGTTGATCGAAACTACGTTTCTCTCTTCCTTTTGTATTATCCTTCCCTCTTTCCTCTATGGGCGAGGTCTTGATGAGTCTCCAGGAAAATATAATTTTCAAACTGAGATAATACCTTAGATGGTAAATGTGTTTTTCTGTTTTTAGAAACAAACGATTCAATAAAAAATTTAGGCGTCAGACCCCGATAAATTATTTAACCAATCAACGAAGTTTATATTTGCCGGGTGAAAAAAATTGCTGTTTTTGCTTCGGGAGCTGGTAGTAACGCTGCTAATATCATCGACCACTTTACCTCACTCCCAGCCTCTCTCCACTTCGTGAAGAAGGGTGAACAGACTCCATTTATCGAAGTTGCTTTAATTGTTTGCAATAAACCCGGTGCCGGGGTGCTGAAAATTGCAGCTTCAAAAAATATTCCTTCCCTTCTTATTGAAAAAGAAAAATTTTTTCGGGGCGATGCCTATATAAAGGAGTTAAAAGAAATAGGAATTGATTGTATTGTGCTGGCTGGTTTTCTCTGGAAAATTCCGGCAGCTTTGATCAAAGCATTTCCCGGGCAAATTATCAATATACATCCTGCCCTATTACCAAAGTATGGCGGCAAAGGGATGTACGGCCAATTTGTACACCAGGCTATATTAGATAATAAAGAAAAAGAGAGCGGCATCACTATACACTATGTGGATGAGGTATATGACCATGGCCATATCATTTTCCAGGCCACCTGTCCGGTTCTGCCGGGAGATACAGCACTTTCGCTTGCGCAACGGGTTGCGGAACTTGAACATACCCATTATCCAACCGTGATTGAACAGCTCTTTTCAGGAATTGAACCACTTTAAAGAACCTTTTGCATTTAGTTTCGTTACTTGCTGCCAATTAAAATATTTTGTACCGGCGTATTTTTTACATAGCAACTTTTATTATCACTGTATTATTGGTGACTGGTCATTCAGCCACTGCCCAAACCTATACGATACGGGGAATGGTGTATGACAGCTCCCGCAACTATCCGCTGGAAGCTGTGAGTGTATTGTCAACTTCCGGTAAAGGCACGGTTACTAACGCAGATGGTTATTATGAAATAGAAGTGACGGAGAAAGACTCTATCTGGTTCAGTTACCTGAATAAACCCACCATTAAATTCCCTGTACTGAAAATATACAGCCCGTTGAGTTTTGATATTTCGCTCCTCGTAAATGTGCCCACATTGAAAGAAGTAAGGATCAGGCCACGGAATTATAAACAGGATTCAATTCAGAACAGGGTCGACTATGCGAAAATTTTCAACTACCAAAAGCCAAAATTAAAACCATCCATCACCGGTATGGGTGTTGGTTTCGACCTGGATGAGATCATTAACATGTTCCGCTTCAAAAGAAACCGAAGCCTTGCCTCTTTCCAACGAAGATTGCTAATGGATGAACAGGATAAGTTCATTGACCACCGCTTCAACAAAGCCCTGGTTCGCCGGTTAACCCTTTTAGAAGGAGCCGAACTCGATAGTTTTATGCGCCTTTACCGCCCCTCTTACACTTTTACCAAAATGTCGGGTGAATATGATTTTCAGTATTACATCAAAACCGCTTTCTTCCGGTATAAAAGAGGCTTGCTGCCCGATGGCATGCTAAAAGAAGAGGAAGAAGAATAAGTCTCCATTTTTTATTGTGAGTAAGTGCTAAAAGAACGGTAATTTCCGCTACCATTTTTTTAACCAACACTCCTTGCAATGAAACGGCTTACCTCGTTACTACCCGCTGTATTATTTTCCCTTCAAAGTTTTTCTCAAAGCGATTCACTTCCATCATTCATCAAAGACAGTTTAGATACGTATGTCAACAGGGCATTGACCGACTGGAAAATTCCCGGCGTAGCTGTTGCTGTAGTTAAAAACGGAAAAATAGTTTTGATAAAAGGCTATGGTGTAAAAGAAACCGGAACAAATGATAAAGTGGATGAGAACACTTTATTCATGATTGGCAGTAACAGTAAAGCTTTTACGGCAACTGCATTAGCCATGCTTGATAGCGATAAAAAAATGTCGCTGAATGACAAAGTACAAAAATGGCTACCCGATTTTAAACTTTACGACCCATGGGTAGCAAAAGAGGCCAATATCAGGGATTTGCTTTGTCACCGTCTCGGCTTTGAAACCTTCCAGGGTGATTTTATGTACTTCGATTCTGATTTAACAACCGCCGAAGTAAGAGACAAAATGGGAAAGCTAAAACCACTGTATGGGTTTCGCAATAAGTGGGGTTATTGTAATTCAGCATTTATGACGGCTGGAGAAATAATTCCGAAAGTAACCGGACAATCATGGGCTGACTTTGTAACAAACAAAATTTTCAAACCACTGGGCATGAACAATAGTCTTGCCTTATCAAAAGATATAAAGACGGCGGCCAATAAAAGTGCAGCGCATACTGTAGTGATGGGTGTGTTGAAAAAAATCCCTTATGGCAATATTGATAACCTCGCTCCGGCCGGAAGTATTTCTTCTTCTGCAAAGGATATGAGTAAATGGGTGATCGCACAATTGAATAATGGTAAACTAGATGGCAAAGAAATTATTCCTGCTGCAGCTATTGCTGAAACAAGAACGCCACATTCCATCATGGGTAATGGCGGGCATATGTATAACAAAGCTCATTTTAATTTGTATGGGCTTGGTTGGTTTATAGAAGAATATGCCGGAAGAAAAATTGTAGCACATACCGGTGGCGTAAATGGTTTTGTTACCAGTGTCTGTTTAGTGCCGGAAGAAAAACTCGGCATTATCGTTCTTACTAATACCGATGCCAATGGATTTTTTGAAGCACTGCGCAATGAAATAGAAGATGCTTTCCTGGGCTTACCTTACCGCAATTACAGTAATGTTTACCTGGGTTATACAATTGACCAGGAAAAAGAGAAGGCAGAATGGCTGCGCAAAAAGAAAGATACAATAGCAACAGCAGTTGATTCATTTCCCCCAACCGCTTATGCCGGCACCTACAAACATGATGTATATGGCCTGATGACAATCACCAAAGAACAAAACAAATTAGTGGCCCGGTTTGAACATCATAAAGGCCGCTATGCAGACCTGGAACTGCTTGGTCCCGGCCGCTTCCTTGCCACCTTCAATGATCCATTATATGGAATCAAAGAATGGGATTTTACCATTACAAAAGGAAAGATAAAATCTGTTACTGTACGGGTGGCCGACTTTGTAGAATTTACTCCATATGAATTTATAAAAACAAAATAAGTATGAACAATTACCGTTTCGGTTTCTTAGCTGCAGTATTATTTTCTTCTCTGACAAATTATTCGCAGCAGGCCAGAAAATTGCATTTTAAATCGATCCTTATCGACACACACAACGACATTCCTACAACAGCTATTGATGGTGGTGTAAGTTTTGACCAGTCGTTGAAAACAAAAACACATTCTGATCTGCAACGGATGAAAGAGGGCGGTGTGGATGCACAATTCTTTTCTATCTGGTGTGATGGCAATATGAAAAATCCATACGCATGGGCCAACAGGGAAATTGATACAGTATTAGCCTGGACCAACCGAAACCCCTCTACAATGATGCAGGCATTTACCGCCGGCGATATTGTTACAGCAAGTAAACAAAAAAAACTGGCCGTATTATTTGGTGTGGAAGGCGGACATATGATAGAAAATGATTTAGGAAAACTAGAAGCCCTGTATAAAAGAGGTGTCCGGTATATCACCATCACCTGGAATAATTCTACCGATTGGGCCACTTCTGCATTGGATGAGACCACCAAAGCCGACTCATTAAAACACAAGGGACTTACTGATTTTGGAAAGCAGATTATTAAACGAATGAATGAACTGGGAATGTTAGTTGATCTCTCGCATGTGGGCGAAAAAACATTCTGGGATGCTATAGCTACTACTTCCAAACCAGTATTGGTTTCTCATAGTTGTGTGTACAATCTCTGCCAGCACAGAAGAAATTTGAAAGATGAGCAGATAAAAGCCGTGGCAAAAAATGGCGGCGTTATCCATCTTAATTTTTACAGTGGTTTTTTAGATCCGGCATTCGAAGACAGAAGCGATGCATTTACCACAAAACATAAACTGGAAATGGATTCATTGCTGAAGGCAAATCCTGAACCTTATTTTATGCAGGTGTATTTGTTCAATAAATACCCGGATGAAGTAAAAGGACTTCGTCCGCCTATGAGTATGCTGCTTGACCATCTTGATTATATTGTAAAATTAGTGGGAGTGGATTATGTTGGATTTGGCAGCGACTTTGACGGAGTAAACTCTTTACCCGCCGGATTAGATGGAGTAGAGGATTTTCCAAAGATTACGGAAGAGTTGGTAAAAAGAGGATATAGCAAAAAAGATATTCGCAAAATATTAGGTGGCAACTTCCTTCGGGTATTCGCAGCTAATGAAAAATAGTAGTCCCTCAAAAATAAAAAATCATGAAAATATTATTATTTGCCCTCACCATTGTTTTGTTCTCCTGTAAATCAAAAAACCAAAACAACGATACGGCTGCTAAATTGGATGAGTTTCTTTCCGGGCAGGCAAACCACTTCAACTTTAATGGAAATGTATTGGTAGCAGAGAACGGAAAAATCGTTCTTCAAAAATCATATGGCTTTGCCAATTTTGATACCAAACGATTGTTAAACGATTCCTCGGTTTTTGAACTGGCCTCCGTCAGCAAACAATTTACCGCCACCGGTATTTTGTTATTAAAGGATAAAGGAAAATTAAAACTGACCGACTCGTTACGTCAGTATTTTCCTGAGCTGCCTTATTCAAACATTACCCTCTGGCACATGCTTACCCATACATCCGGCCTGCCGGACTATGAAGAAGCGATGAATGAAAAATGGGACCGGAAAAAAATCGCTTTCAACAATGATATGATTGCCTTCCTGGCAAAAGAAAAACTGCCCGTCTTATTTGCCCCCGGAACAAAATGGACCTATAGTAATACCGCTTATGCCATACTTGCCTCTATTATTGAAAAAATTTCGGGACAATCATTTAAAGATTATTTGGGCGAAAATATTTTTCAGCCACTGGGCATGCAACATACCCGTATTTACAACACCCGCCGTTCATTAAAAGATACGATTGCCAACTATGCTTATGGCTTTGTATATAACGACAGTTTGAAAAAGCATTTTATGCCAGACAGTCTCCCCGATTTCAGTTTTGTAATTTACCTGGATGGAATACAAGGGGATGGTGTAGTAAACTCAACTACCGGTGATTTATTGAAATGGGATCGGGCTGTAAAAAATCATACCCTGCTGAATGAAGAAACACAAAAAGAAATGCTGAAAGGCCAGGCCATAGTGGATACAGTAAAGAATTCCCAATATGGTTTTGGTATGTTTATGGAAAAAAATGATTTCGGCAATTTCATTTCTCACTCAGGTGGCTGGCCGGGCTACACTACTTTTCTTGCCCGTAATGCAGATAAAGACCAGACCTATATTATTCTATCCAATAACAATTCTAATTCTCCGGGTCTTTGTAATACGCTTCAGCATATTATGGCTGGTAAACAGGTTGCGATGCCATACCAGCACAAAGAGATAACAATGGATTCGGCAGCACTGAATCAGTTTACCGGTAAATACAAGGCCAACAATGAAATCACCTTGGAGAGAAAGGGAACAAAACTGTTTCGGGTTTTACCGAATGGTATGTCGCTGGAATTAAAACCTGAGTCGGCCACAAAGTTCTTTTACACGGACGGCAGCGACCGGCAGATTGAATTTGAAATGGGAGCTGATAAAAAAATTACCAAAGGCTGGCTGATTGCGTATGGTGTAAAAACAGAATTGAAAAAACAATAAACTATTTATGGAAGTACATACCCACACCCATACACCACGAAAAAAATGGACGCATTATTTCTGGGAGTTCCTCATGTTGTTCCTTGCTGTGTTCTGCGGATTTTTAGCGGAATACCAACTGGAGCATGTAATAGAAAACCAGCGAGAGAAAAAATATGCAAACTCGCTGCTGGAAGACCTGATGAAAGATACAACCGAGCTAAATGAAGTTATTCTTTTTTGGGAGCGATACAACAGCCGCATTGATACCGTAAGAAATGAAATTGAAAAAGGGCCATCAGAAAGAAACCCGTTGCTGTTATACCAATGTGCGGCCAAGCTGCAAAATAATAACACTTTCACCTATCATGACCGCACCATTAGACAATTGAAAAACTCCGGCTATTTCAGGCTTATCCGTAAAAAGATCGTTACTGATTCACTGGTAGAATACGACGGCCTGATCGAAACTGCCATCAGTAACATAGAGGAAACCTATAACAATCTTTCCGATCAACGAAGAGAATTGCAGGATCACCTTTTTAGTTCAAAGTTTTACCGCTTTGTCTATGATCTGAATTTTGATTCTATAGCTAAACAGGAACGGAAAGTAATTGAGATGGTAAAGGGGAAAGAAGAAGTATTATTTCGATATTATAACCGGCTTGAGAACCTGCACTGGCTTAACAGGGCAAGAATACGTTTTCATAAACAGATGTTGCGGCAAGCTATTTCATTGATCGGCTCGATAAAAAAAGAATATCATCTGAAATAAATTTTTATGGAAGTACATACCCACACCCATACCGCCCGAAAAAAATGGACTCATTATTTCTGGGAGTTTTTAATGTTGTTCCTCGCTGTGTTCTGTGGGTTTTTAGCAGAGTATCAACTGGAGCATAAGATTGAAAAGGAAAGGGGAAAACAATATATTCAATCGGTTTACGAAGATTTAAAAGAAGATACCGCAATGCTGGCAAATACTATAGCAACGGTTTCGGGAATAATTGAGAACCTGAAGACCATAGCCACCTGTCATGATGCGATACTAAAAAATCCGGAAATAAATTCCTGCATGTTAACCCTGTTTAAAAACTCCAGGCGCATCTATACTTTTGATTTAACAGACCGCACCATCCGGCAATTGACCAATGCGGGGGGATTCAGACTTTTATCAAAGCAGGATGCGGACAGCATCATGAAATATGAAAGTTTGTTCAGGGCATATAAAGACAACGAGTCAACACAATTACAGAATTCGATAGACCATCTTAGGATAAGTTATAACCTGCTGGTTAACTTCAGCGCCAATTACACAATATTTGATGAGGAAGGAATTCAAATGAAAGACAGTATCCCGGCATTAACACCGATGTTCTTAACCCATGACCGCAGTTTAATCAATAAATATTTTAATGACCTGTTGAGATATTTTCGAAATCTTCAAATACAGCGAATTATTCTAAAAAATATCGAAAGAAGAGCCAACTGGAATATTAATTACTTTAAAAATAAATATCATCTGGAATAAAATAAGTTTATGGAAGTACACCACCATGCTCATACAGCCCGAAAAAAATGGACTCACTATTTCTGGGAATTTATCATGTTGTTCCTTGCTGTGTTCTGCGGATTTTTAGCAGAGTACCAGTTGGAGCATAAGATAGAAAAGGACCGGGAGAAACAATTAATTAAATCCATGGTAGCAGACCTTACACAGGATGTTTTGTATTATAGTGAAAACATCAATGCCCTGGATTCAAATGATCAACGGGCAGATTCACTGATATTTTTGCTGAACAGTAATGAAATTCATGAGCATGGCTCTCAACTTTATTATCTCGCCAGGGTCATGACAAGGAACAGGCCATTGATCGTCAATAACAGAACGATTCAGCAAATGAAAAATTCAGGAGGTTTCAGGCTTATCAGAAATCACAGAGCCTCGATGGCTATACTTGATTATTATAACCGGCTGGATTTTGTCAACTTTTTATTTGACCTAGAAAAATCAGAAGTCGCCGAGTATAAAAAAGTATTGTTTACCGTTATAGATCCATACATAACAGACATAAACCTCAATCTCAATGATAATCTGCTGAGACCACCGGGCAATCCAAAACTGATTTCATATTCCAGGGATAAACTTCAGGCATTGACCGGAACGGCTCATTATATAAAAAGCACCCGGAGAGCTCAGTTAAGGGAGATAAAAGCAATACAATCTGTAGCCCTTAGTTTAATTCAAACTTTAAAAAAAGAATATCACCTGAAATAAATTATTTATGGAAGTACATGCCCACACCCACACAGCCCGAAAAAAATGGACACACTATTTCTGGGAGTTTTTAATGTTATTCCTGGCTGTGTTCTGCGGGTTTTTGGCAGAGTATCAATTGGAACATAAAATAGAAAGAGACCGGGAAAAGAAATTTATCCAAACTTTTATTGAAGATTTAAAAACGGATACCGCTAATATCCGCCGGGTTCTGATTTTTCGTAAACAAAAGAAGGAAAGAATGGACTCGTTAACACTTTTACTAAGGGGCGGGCAAATTAAGGGGCATGAAAATGAGCTTTACTTTTTTGGAAGAACGTTGATAAGAACTGCTTCGTTTATTAGTAATGATAGAACAATTACGCAGTTAAAAAATTCCGGTTCATTAAGATTGATAAGAAAGGAGCAGGCGGCAGACAGTATGATGTCATATCAAAGATTAGTAGAAACCATACACACTAACCAGGAAGATGACCGTATTGAAAGAAGAGCTGTAGACCCTATTTTATCCCGCATGTTTAATCCATTCGTATTTGACCAAATGGTAACCATTGATGGAATTAACAGGCCTGCTGACAATCCACCACTACGATCATACGATCCGGCTATTCAACAAGATCTTGCCTATTATATTCATCAGCTAAGAGGTAGCAATTTTATACTTCAAAGCCGGCTGGAATTGCTGACTGAAAAAGCAAAAAATATAATCGTCTTTCTACAAAAAGAGTATCGCATAAAAAATTAGAATATGGAAGTACATACCCACACCCACACTACCCGAAAAAAATGGACTCATTATTTCTGGGAGTTTTTAATGTTATTCCTGGCCGTCTCATTGGGATTTTATGCGGAAAACACCCGGGAAGTCATTCTTCACAAAAAAGAAGTGAAGACACAGTTGAATTCTATGTTATCCGACCTGCAGTCAGATATCACCCTTTTTGATTCGGTAACTGACCGTAATAGTTACGGTGCAAAGATGGCCGATTCGCTGGTGGAGTTGTTACACTCGGATATTACAAATACCACAGAAATTTATTTTGCCGCCCGGACTGTTACCGCCAATGTGGGGTATTACTATGCCGACTCAAAGTCTTTTGAGCAGCTTAAGACTGCTGGATTGCTCCGGTATATAAAAAACAAAGAATTGCTGGATAGTATCGGCACCTATTATGCATCCTTTCAGTGGCTGATCAATCAGATAGACCTGATTCGCCTGAAGATGGATGAAATTCAAAAAAGAAATGCTTTGTTGTTTGACAGTTATGTTTTTCATAAAATGATGATGAATATAAAAATTATCGCTGCAAGTGCAATAGTTGGCCAGCCAACAACAATCAACAAACCCCTGGTAAAACCATCATTGCTTTCTATTGATGTACAGGATGTAAACACCGTATCACTTAACTATCATTATTATTCCTCCGCCCTTAAATTTTATATCCGTAATGCTATTGCCCTTCAAAACCGGGCAAAGGAGCTTATTGAAATGATTAAAAAAGAATACCGATTTGATTAAAAAATAAATTTATGGAAGTACACCACCACTCTCATACTGCCCGAAAAAAATGGACCCACTATTTCTGGGAGTTTTTAATGTTGTTCCTCGCTGTGTTCTGTGGATTTTTAGCAGAGTACCAACTGGAACATAAAATTGAAAAAGACAGGGAAAAAGAATTTGCAAAAACATTGTACGCTGAATTGCTGGATGATTCTATAGCCGCAGCCACTAAAATGGCCAGGCGGTTGGAAAAGGAAAAAGACATGGATTATTTAAGCAGCTATTTTAAGGATAGTTCATTAACCAATTTGCGAAAAGACGTTTATCCCGCATATATAACCAGCCTTTACCTGATAAATACTTATTCTTTTGAACCGAAGGATGGCATTCTAAGCCAACTAAGAAATTCAGGCTCCCTGCGCTATTTTAAAAGCATCGCTTTGCAAAAATTGCTGGGAGACATCAGCGTTAATATAAATGATGTCCGCATCCGGAATGAACAGGAGTACCAGTTTTTTGCTAATCCTATCAAGCCGTTTATGTTGAAACATTTTGATTGGAGTTGGATAGATAATTTACGGAAGCAAGATACCACTGCCGTTATACTTGATGTATTAAATAACTATCGGAAAAGTAACCTTGTCATCGAAAGCAAAATCCTGAACCTTCCCGCATTTGACCGTGTCGAAGCATCTAACTTGATCCTCTTTTATAAACAAATGATGGTGTCAACCCGAACACTTCAAATGAATAATTATATTATTACCAATCATAAAATACTGAAAGAATTACGAAAGAAATATAAACTGGAAAGCAACTAAGAAAAGTGAAAATAGGAAGTACCTGCTCACAGTTCTCCCGCACCAGGCGGGACCTATCCTGCCCCGGCTTAATCCTGAAAAAAGGACCCCTTATTTCCGGAAGAACAATACAAGCCCCGCCCAGAGAAGAAAGAGAGAAAGAAAATAGAAAGTACATGCTCAATCATCCAAAAGAGGAAATGGAAGGAGAAACGGAGATACTACAGTAATAACTAATAAAACTGCTATACGGAAGAATTAAGTAAATTTAAAATCCTAAAACCAACTGTTATGTTCCTTGCCAGATTTTTCCCAGCCTGTATTATTATTACCCTGTTTGTTACAGCCGGCTGTTCTTCCGGCAATAAAAAACCCGCCGACCACCTGGGTGAGATCAGTTTTACAGCCACTGGAAAAGCCGAAGCACAGCCTGCTTTCAAAAAAGGATTGTTGCTGCTGCATAGTTTTGAATATGCAGATGCGGCAGAAGCATTTCAGCAAGCCAAAGAAACAGATCCGGATTTTGTAATGGCCTGGTGGGGAGAAGCCATGACCAAAAATCATCCGCTCTGGCAGGAGCAGGATTATGATGAAGGCAATAAGATCTTAAACCAACTGGCGCCAACACCGGAAGGAAGAATCGCCAAAGCCAAAACACCCCTGGAAAAAGATTTTATCGGTGGCATTAATATATTATACGGTAATGGTAATAAAGCAGAAAGGGACAGCAACTATGCGGTGTACATGGAAGCTTTATACAAAAAATACCCGGGAGATGATGAAGTAGCTTCTTTTTACAGCCTGGCCCTGAACGGATGGGGCACTACAGATCAGCAAACAAGCATACTGGAGGAGGCAGCTAAAATCGGGTATGAAGTACTGCAGCGAAATCCAAAACATCCCGGGGCATTACACTATATCATTCATGCATATGATAATCCTGATTTTGCCGCACTGGCATTGGCTACGGCTGATAAATACGCCTTAGTAGCTCCGGATGCCGGTCATGCACTGCACATGCCCACTCATACCTACCTCGCATTGGGTTTATGGGATAAGGTAATAAGCAGCAATGAGGTTTCCTGGGCTGCCGAACAGGCAAGAATGCATCGGAAAAAATTAGATAATGATGCGTTAGGTTATCATGCTTATCACTGGCTGCAGTATGGGTACCTGCAACAGGGCAATACAAAGAAGGCAAGAACGATGGTTGATAGTATGCGTCTTTACAGCAACACTAAAGCCAGCCCCCGGGCAAGATCACATATGATTTTTTTAAAAACAACTTATCTCGCAGAAACCAATGACTATAAAAGCGGGGTGGCGGATATCAGCGTTGAACAAAAAGACCTGAACATCTCAGCCCGTGCCAGGAATTATTTTGTAACCGGCATGAATGAATACTATAACAATAATGCAGCAGCATTAGATGGTGTGATACAACAACTGGCCGGGGAGCGGCTTATAGAAGAAGCAAAAGCTGCGGAAAAAGGTATCCGTATTTGCGGCAATATCAACCGGTCGCTGGCAACCAAAACAGACCTGCTGGAAGCCGCCACCATGGAAAAACAATTAAGAGCCCTGCAGTCATGGATGAAAAAAGATACAGCGGCTACCGATAAACTTTTTAAAGAAGCTATCGCCCTGCATACCAGCAGCGGCTATTCCTACGGACCCCCAGCCATTGTTAAACCTTCTTTTGAAATGTATGGAGAATGGTTGCTCGAAAATAACCGGCCCAAAGAAGCCCTGGAACAGTTTGAGCTGGCATTAAAGCTGATGCCCAATAAACGCTTATCCCTGCAGGGAAAAGAAGCAGCCGGAAAATTATTGAACCGTACAGAAGTGGCCGCTTTATGATCAGTCAATAAACACTCATACACTAACTAATTACACAATGAATATGTCAGGTAATAAAGGCCGGATCATCCGACTCCTCATTTATATGATCATTGCATTTCTGGCAGCCTTTTTTTATCGCTATTTCAAAAACGATTAATTCATGGAAGTACATGCACACACCCATACTGCCCGGAAAAAATGGACCCATTATTTCTGGGAGTTTATCATGTTGTTTCTTGCTGTGTTCTGCGGGTTTTTGGCGGAGTATCAGTTAGAACATAAAATTGAAAGAGATAAAGAAAAAATTTATGTTCAAAATCTGCTGGAAGATTTAAAAACCGATACGGCTATTTACAGCGAGTATACAAGAAATAACAAAGTTCTGTTTAACTCCATCGATACATTGATAGTATTAATAAAAAGCCCCGAAATAAAACAGCATATTGCTAAACTTGCTTTTACAGCAAGGATGATATTACCCAACTACAAGGCGCTGTACACAACGGACCGCACTTTTGAAGAAATGAAAAGTTCCGGTGCCTTGCGGCTTATCAGGAATAAACAGGTAGCTAACAGTGTTTCTCATTACTATTACTCGATAATAGATCTAAAAAAATACAACGATGCAGCTTATACCTGGGGTACTGATTTTGGAAAAAAAATGGGAGAAATATTTGATGCCGGATTGCTGCTGAAAATAATAAAAGAGAGAACGGAGCAGCCTGCCGCTTCAGCTGATTTACTTACAGAAGACAGGACAACACTAAACCAGTTAGCTTCCACCGCACAATATTTATACGGCGCATTTTTACTGGCGGAAAAGATTGGGAACGAAAGAAACATAGCGGCACAAAAACTTATCGGGTTAATCAAAAAAGACTATCACCTGAAATAGATATTATGGAAGTACATCATCATGCACATACCGCCCGAAAAAAATGGACCCATTATTTCTGGGAGTTCATCATGTTGTTTCTTGCTGTGTTCTGCGGATTTTTAGCAGAGTATCAATTGGAACATAAAATTGAAAAAGACAGAGAGAAGCAATATATATATTCGCTGATTCAGGATCTGAAACAGGATACAGCAAGATTAAATGTGATTATTAAACTGAGAAGCCCACGAGATGAAAAAATAGATTCTTTGTCAGAGCTGCTAAGTAAACCTGATGCCTCTGCTTATAGCAGTGATATTTACTATTTAACCCGGTTTTTAACAAGAGGGCTGAATGTCAGGTTTCATTCCAATGACGGTACAATGCAACAGCTGAAAAATTCAGGAGGTCTCCGATTAATCCGCTATCAGAATATTGCAGACAGCATCATTGGATATGATGTTGCTATCAGAACCTTGCTCACACAATCACAGGTAGAGAGTCAAATCCTTGATGAATTCAGAACAGAAGTATCAAAAAATTTTGATGGGCGGGTATTTGACACTATGATGGACGAAGAGAGCAATTTGTCTAAGCCGCATGGAAATCCTGTATTTGAAATGCGGAAAGAAAACATTTTTCCCTTTTATACCAGGTTGCATTATGTCAGGGGAATTAACAAAATCAATAGAAATGAAAATATCCGTATTCTCAATAAGGCTGTTAACCTGTTGAAGATGTTAAGTAATAAATATCGCATTGTATAATGGAAGTGGGTTAGGCTTTTAAAATAAAAAATATCACCTGAAATAAAATATTTATGGAAGTACACCACCACTCACACACGTCACGAAAAAAATGGACCCATTATTTCTGGGAGTTTTTAATGTTGTTCCTTGCTGTGACACTTGGGTTTTTTGTAGAAAACCAACGGGAACATTATGTTGAAGCCATTCGTGAAAAAAAATATATACAATCTTTAGTTGCTGATTTGATGTCCGACACCGCAAGTTTTAGCTATGTCCTGAAAAAAAACAGAAGTACTATCCGGGCTTTTGATTCAGCCATCCATTTGCTGAAAAATTATAACAACAAGGAGGAAACCAACCAAAAATTATATTCCCTGGTGCGATTGAACAACCCGTCAATTGGGGCTGTTAAAATTAATTATACAGCTTTTGATCAGATGCGGACTTCCGGTAACCTAAGACTGATCCGCAATCAGGTCATTATTGACAGTATAAGTAATTATTATTTCTATGCAAGAGATATTGAACGGAATAACGATTTACTGGAAGAACGATTCAGGGCAAAGGTGGAATTTGAAGGAAAAATATTTGATGGCGGGGTTTTTCAAAACATGATGGTTATAGAAGATTTCAAAATGGATATAGCAGATTTTAAATTGAAACCGCCTTCTGGAAATCCATTGTTGGTTACTTCAGATAAGGCGGTACTAAACGAATTTATTGTAAGAAATCATTACCTTATTTCCATTCTGCTTTTTACAGAAGCATCCGTAAAAAAAGAGCAAAAGAGAGCAATCGGGCTAATTAATTTTTTAGCGAAAAAATATAATCTCAAATTAAATTAATTATGGAAGTACACCACCACTCACACACCGCCCGGAAAAAATGGACCCATTATTTCTGGGAGTTTCTTATGTTATTTCTCGCTGTGTTCTGTGGTTTCTTAGCGGAGAACCAACGGGAACATTATGTAGAAGCTCAACGGGCAAAGGAGTATGCAAAAAGTTTGCTGAGTGACATGAAAGAAGACACGACAGAAATAAGCGGCGGAATAACTCAGAATACTTTTATGATCAAAGCATTTGATAGTTGTGTTTCAATTGGACTGAGAAATATTGACAAATCAACAGTGCCAGGCGAATTTTATTATTACAGCCGGTTTACTACCAATGCCTATGGTATTGACTGGAACAGATCCACCCTTACCCAACTTGTTCAATCAGGCAATCTCCGGTATTTTAAAAATAAAGAACTGGTTAAGAAAATAAATAAGTACCATTCCCTACAGAGCCAGATAGGAAGCAATAATGATGCAGACCATTTGCACCGCGACAGGATTGTTGAAATCCGTGACCGGTTACTTGCAGCCAGGTATTATGAATTTTTTGCACCAGTGTTGATCTCAATAGAAGTAAAAGGACATGTGCCCGATAGCAGGGTGGATAGCCTGATGGCTCAGCAACTTTCTTTAAAACCCGGCAGCACGGGAGTAATGGAAGAGTACCTGAATAATCTAATGGATCGGAAATGGAGAAATAAAAGTTATGTTGATAAGCTTTATCCTAAAGCATTACAAATGGCTGTTGAAATAATAGAAATGCTGAAAGAAGATTATCATTTCAAATAAATTTTATGGAAGTACATGCACACTCACATACGGCAAGAAAAAAATGGACCCATTATTTCTGGGAGTTTCTCATGTTGTTCCTGGCTGTGTTCTGCGGGTTCCTGGCAGAGAACCAACGGGAGCATATGATTGAACATCAACGGGAGAAAAAATTTATCCGTTCCCTCATCAGCGATCTTTCGGCTGATACAACCCGGCTGGGTACAATTATAGATCTCCGTAATCAACGGCTAGTCATGCTTGACTCCTTTATGATTCTACTCAATAAACCCAATGCTGAAGCATACGGCCGCACTATTTATTATTTTAATTCTTATGCTACCCGTGGTGTAGCTTTTCGTTTTACCCCGGCGGATGGCACTATGCAACAATTGAAAAATGGCGGCAACCTGAGGCTGATTCGAAAAGCCTCCGTAAGCGACAGTATCATAGCCTATGATGTGGTGAACCGGGGCTATGTATGGGGTGGCCAGGACGAAGAGGAAATAATGGATACCTACCGAAACGTTGCAGAAACTGTATTTGATGGCCTTGTGCTGAATTCAATGAGAGACGAAAACAATAATGTATCCCTGTTGGACTATGATCCGCCTTTCAGAAAAACAGAAGACGCCGTATTTCGTCTGAATTACAGGCTGCATATGCTGTCAATATATAATAAGACATTGCGACACCAGGCACGGAGCCTGAAAGAAAACGCCGCTCAACTGATAATGCAGTTGAAAAAAGAATATCATCTCAAATAGCATTTTATGGAAGTACATGCACACACCCACACCGCAAGAAAAAAATGGACCCATTATTTCTGGGAGTTTATCATGTTGTTTCTCGCTGTGTTCTGCGGGTTTTTAGCAGAGTATCAGTTAGAGCATAAAATAGAAAGAGACAGAGCTAAAGAGCTTGCTAAAAGTTTTTATGAAGAACTTAAAAACGATTCGTTAAGTATTGCAGAAAAATGTCAAAAACGTATTGAGATGGAAAACTCTCTGCAATACCTGATGAATTATTTCAAAGACAGCAGTATTACCAATCTTTCAAAAACATTTGTAGTTAATTTTCATCATGGGGTCATGTTTAATATTCCCACTGTTTTTGAGCCAAGGATGGTTGTGCTGGAACAGTTAAAAAATTCCGGCTCTCTGCGGTATTTTAAAAATAATGAGTTGCAGAAACTGGTAGGCGATATTTCTGTGGCTATACAAAATGTAAATGAAAGAAAGGCTATTGAATCCTCTTACAGGCAAACCTATTTGACGCCGTTTATAATAAAACATTATGATTCCGACTTTGAATCAGCCACCAGAAAGTTGGGGGCTCGAAACCTGATAGAATTTTTTCTTACTTATGATACCAGTGATATTGAAGTACCTTTTAAATTAAGAAAGCCAGACATTTTTGATGCAGGTGAGACAAATAATATGCTAAGTTTATTTGCCATAACCTACCGGGGTTCCAGAACATTACAGTTTCAAAAATATATTGAAGTAAATGCTGAGTTGCTGAAAGTATTAAGAAAAGAATATCACTTGAAATAGTTTTACGATGCAGCCAAACCTAACCAACCAAAAAAGAATCGAATCCATTGACATTATCCGTGGTATCGCCATGGTGATTATGGCACTCGATCATACCAGGGATTATTTTCATATTGGTGCCAACCTCGATGATCCGTTGAACCTGGCTACCACTACTCCTGCCTTATATTTCACCCGGTGGATCACACATTTTTGTGCCCCCATCTTTGTTTTTTTGTCGGGCACTTCTATTTACTTGCAGAGTTTACGCAAAACAAAAAAAGAACTCGGCATCTTTTTACTCAAGCGGGGCTTGTGGTTAATATTTGCTGAATGGGTGATTGTCACTTTTGCGTGGACCTTCAATCCTTTCTATAATATGATTGCTTTCCAGGTTATCTGGGCCATTGGTATCAGTATGGTGATGCTGGGGTTGATGATGCTGATCAGGCTTCCTTATAAAGTTATATTTATACTCGGTATTATTATTGTCGCCGGTCATAACTTATTAGACATTCCGGAGGCGGCTCCGGGTTTTAAAGCCAGCTTTGCCTGGGATCTGTTACATCACGGTGTATTTACACCTTATGAATTTTCACCGAATCGCTTCGCCTTTTTGGTATATCCTTTTCCCGCATGGACAGGTGTGATGATGCTGGGCTATTGTGCCGGTGCGTTGTTCACTCCTGCCTTTTCACAAGAACAACGTAGAAAAATTCTAACCCGCATCGGTTTAGGATTGATCGTTTTCTTTATAGCCCTTCGTTTCTCCAATGTATATGGCGACCCGGTGGACTGGACCATACAGAAAAACGGTTTCTATACGTTCCTTTCTTTTTTGAATGTAGATAAGTATCCTCCTTCTTTATTATACCTCTGCATCACCATTGGTCCGGCGTTATTACTTCTGGCTTATATGGAAAAAATAAAAAACAGTTTTACCAATACGATGATTGTATTTGGCAGAACTGCTTTCTTCTATTATATCCTTCATATCTATCTTATTCATTTAGTAGCAGCCATTTGTTTTTTTGCCCGTGGCCATACTCTGGAAGATGCACAAAATGTAGGTAAGCAATTTCCCTTCTTATTCGTAGCTCCGGGTGAAGGGTATAACTTATGGGTGGTGTATGGGGTTTGGCTGGCTGTTGTTATTGCTTTGTATCCTTTATGTAAACGATATGATCAATATAAAACCAGTCATAAAGAAAAATGGTGGTTGAGTTATTTATAAAAAAACAAAATGAAAAATAAAAGAGCTGCCCTTTTAGCAATAATCCTATTGTATTCATTTGCACTTACCGCACAGGTGCAGGTAAGTAAAGAGCCACGACATAAAAATGCGTTGGAAAATAAATATGTCCGGCTGCTGGATGTAAACATACAACCCGGTGATACCAGCTTGTTTCATATTCATTCAACTCCCTCTGTATTTCTACATTTTACCACTACGGTTGTATGTTCACAAATAAAAGGCAAAGAATGGGTAACCGCTAAAAATACTGAAGGCTATGCCTGGTACAGGTCGTTTATTAATGATACACTGGTGCACCGGGTGAGTAATTGTGATACGGTTCCGTTTCATGTTACTGATGTAGAGTTGCTTTCAGCCTACAAGCCAGCTAAAAAATTACAACCACTTCCTTTCACTGTATTGTTTGAAAATGATAAAGTAATTGCTTACAGGTTAACAACAGGAGCATTCAATAATCAAGTCATTAGAGGCCGGGGGCCGATGATAGCGCAACTGGTAGCAGGTAGTGATGTAAAACTTCATAATAAAAAAGGTAAAGAACTTTCACAATTGAAAGCAGGAAAATATTTGTATATAAAATCAGGTGCTGCATTTTATTTTTCTGCAATGGCAGATGCAGCAATAAATATGGTACTGATTGAAATAAAATAGCATTCACCGCTTGATTGGATAGCAAAGGTTTGTGTGACAAAAAGCAGGACGAACAATCAATGATGTATTTGCAACATTTTTAAACGCTGCATTTCATTAAACCAAAACAAATGAATTCAACAGACACTATTTCATCCAAAAAGTTAAATGCATTACCTCCCCTGGCAGAGCATCCTGTTTTGCGGTATGCCACTTTTATTGTTTTGTATTTTTCGCAAGGTATTCCGGAAGGCATAACGATGTTCGCCATACCTGCATGGATGGCCATGAATGGCAAGAGTGCCGGAGAAATTGCTGGTTATAGCGCTGTAATAATGATTCCATTCAGTCTTAAAATTTTATTAGCCCCTTTCATGGAACGATTTACTTTTTTGCCCATGGGGCGAAGAAGACCCTGGATGCTGTTTGGCCAGTTTGGTATTATGTGCAGCTTACTGGCATTATCTTTTGTGCCCGACCCCTTAAACAATGTAGCATTACTTACCACCGTGGCAGTATCTGTTCACATTTTTATCATGTTCCAGGATATTGCTACCGATAGTTTAGTGATAGATATTGTACCGATTGAACAACAAGGCAAAGCCAATAGTTTGATGTGGGGATCCAAAATTGTGGGCACTTCATTATCATTGGGACTGGGAAGCTGGCTCATTAACACCTATGGTTTTTCATTCGCCGTTTCATTGCTGGCTATGTCAATTCTGCTATTTATGCTTGTACCCTTACTATTAAGAGAAAGAAAGGGGGAAAAATTATTGCCCTGGAGTGCCGGCGCTACTTCACCCGAGGCGGCACTAATGGCAATTGATAGCTGGGGCAAACTTTTCAAATCTTTCAAACAAGTCCTTTCATTACGTAATATGTGGCTATTGGTCATCATCACTTTTATAATAATGGCTGCCATACATTATATGAGAACATTGCTTCCCATTTTTACCATTAAAAGTCTTGGGTGGGATAATATTTTTTATTCAAAAACTTATTCCACTACCTACCTGATTGGAGGACTTGTTGGAATGGTAACCGGAGGAATTATTATTTACCGGTTTGGTATCGTTCGCATGTTACAAAGCATACTTTTAGTTACAGGCATACTTGTTGGGATTATGGCCTTTTCCAATGCCTTTTGGCAAAACAAATCGTTTGTTATCACCTTTATTGCCTGTATCAATATATGTATCGTGCTGCTCAATATTGGTGTGCTGGCATTAGCTATGCAAATGTGCTGGAAACGAATTTCGGCCCTGCAGTTCACCTTTTGCATGACGGTTTTTAATGGTGCATTAGCAGCTGGTGCTGCATTTGTGGGATTGCTTCGTAACCATTTCGGTTGGCAAACAATTTTTGTTGTGTTTTCTTCTGTTGTCATTTTGGCCATGCTGTTATTAAAATTTATCCAGGTAAAAAATCATTTGGAGCAAGTGGAAGACCTTGAGCAAAAGTATTTAAAAACCCAAGCAGAGAGACTTTGAAGAACGGACACCAAAATCAATCAGATGCAACAAGACAACATCAAACCATCTTCACCAGAAATGGAAACAGGTATTTTGATATTAGAAAAAAGCTATAGAAAATAAACCTATAGCATTCTACAAAATTTATAAATAATTGAAAGTAAATTAAAATGAAAAAATCAATCATAATCATTTTGCTATTGGGTTTCCAGATAGCATCCGCTCAAAAAAATAATTACAGCGAACTCATCGCTAAAAGTGTCGATAAAATAGAGCAAAAAGTAATTGCCTGGCGGCACGATATTCATCAAAACCCGGAATTGGGAAACCGGGAGTTTCGTACGGCCGAACTTGTTGCCAAACATTTACAATCGCTGGGTATTGAAGTAAAAACAAAAGTGGGTATTACAGGCGTAGTGGGTATTTTAAAAGGTGATAAACCCGGACCTATAATAGCATTGAGAGCCGATATGGATGCATTACCAATTGAAGAAATAAACGATTTGCCTTTTGCCTCCAAAGCAAAAACGACCTACAATGGAAAAGAAACCAATGTAATGCATGCCTGTGGTCATGATGGGCATACAGCTATATTAATGGGTGTGGCTGAAATATTAGCCGGCATGAAAAAAGAGTTGAAAGGGACCGTAAAATTTATTTTTCAACCGGCAGAAGAAGGAGCCCCTGTTGGTGAGGAAGGCGGCGCAGCATTGCTGGTGAAAGAAGGTGTGTTGGAAAACCCAAAAGTGGATGTGATTTTTGGATTGCATTTATATTCACTGATGGAAGTCGGCAAGATTTCCTATCGCCCCGGCGGATTTTATGCAGGTAATGCTGATTTTAAAATTACGGTTAAAGGAAAACCAAGTCATGGTGCTTACCCCTGGCTTTCTGTTGACCCAATTTTGACTGCTTCGCAAATTGTTGTCAGTCTTCAACAAATTGTAAGCAGGAATATAAACCTGACAGACAATGCAGCAGTAGTAACGGTTGGTGCTATCAATGGTGGAAACCGTACGAATGTTATTCCAAATCAGGTGGAGATGCTGGGTACAATAAGAACTTTTAGCAATGAAGATGAAGCGTTAGTTTTTGATCGTGTTAAACAAATTGCAGAAAAAACAGCTGAAGCGGCTGGAGCAACAGCAATAGTTGACTTACCATATACAGCCAAATATCCTGTTACGTTCAACAATATAGCATTAACAACATCTATGTTGCCTTCTTTACAAAAATCAGCAGGTGTAGAAAACGTTCAATTAATTCCAGCCGTTACAGGCTCAGAAGATTTTTCCTTTTATGCACAAAAAGTTCCAGGCCTGTTTTTTCGTTTGGGTGGTATGCCAAAAGGCAAAGACCCCAAAACAGCAAGTCCACCTCATACGCCTGAGTTTATGATTGATGATGCCGCATTCAAATTAGGCATGATTACTTTTTGCAATTTGGTGTTTGATTATGCAGAAATGACTAAGAAATAATAATTATAAATTAAGTCTGCAAATGAAAAAAATAATAATCCTTTTGATTGCAATTACTCTGACAGGGCAGTCGTATGCCCAGCATCAAGTATCACCAAAAAAGGAATTGGTACAGCAAACCATAATAAACCTTTTTGATGCTTTATCTAATCGGGATTCAGTCAGCCTGAAAACCTATAGCACAGCAGATATCACTTTGTACGAATATGGCCAGGTCTGGAATATGGATACACTTATTCTGAGGGCTATTACACAGAATAAGTCAGCAGACTTTAAACGCACCAATAGTTTTGAGTTCATCAATACCACAGTAGACAAGAATACGGCCTGGGTTACTTATCGGCTTCAGTCAGTAATATTAAAAGATGGCAAGCAGGCAACGGTACAATGGCTGGAAACAGTAGTTTTAGCTAAAGAAAGAAAACAGTGGAGAGTTAAACACCTGCATTCAACGCTAATTAAACGTAGTTAAAAACCAACCACAATACATACCATTAATCTACTCAACTAACCATCATGCAAAAATCATTGATCTTTTTTATTGTCGCATACTGTTTAGCGATTCCAGCTTTTTCGCAAACAAAGTTCAGCGATGAAACAAAAAAATATATTGAATACAACAACCCCATTACTGTTTTCAAAAATGGTTTACTGATTGATGGAAAAGGCAATGCTGCCAAGCCCCATCAAACAGTCATCATCAGCAATGGTAAAATTGATTGGGCAGGTGATGATGCAATAGCTACTATACCCAATGGCGCCAACATCATTGATCTGAATGGTAAAGCCATTATGCCGGGTTTGGTTATGCTGCATGAACACATGTACATATCGGCACATTCGATAGAAGCCCGTTATCTCAATCTAAGACAATTACCATTCACCTTTCCCCGGCTTTACCTCGCTGCAGGTGCTACCACTATCAGAACCTGTGGCAGCATCGAACCTTACTCAGATTTGCGGATAAAAAAAGATATTGACCTGGGTGTTTTTCCCGGCCCTAATATGGAATTGACTGCTCCATACATTGAAGGAAAGTCAACCCGGTTTCCGCAAATGAATGAAAATAAAACGCCTGCTGATGCAGCTGCCTTTGTAAACTATTGGGCCGATCAGGGTTTTACTTCTTTTAAAGCATACATGGGTGTTGATAAACTTACACTGAAAGCAGCCGTTGATGCAGCGCATAAAAGAAAATTGAAAGTTACCGGTCATTTGGATATTGTCACTTACAAAGAAGCGGCTTCTTTGGGCATGGATAATTTAGAACATGGATTTATGGCCAGTACAGATTTTGCAATTGGCAAAAAAGAAAATGAACCGCCGGCTGCTGGTACTGCTACCAGGTCATTGAGTAATCTTAATATCCAAAGTGATAGTGTAAAACAATTTATCCAGTTTTTAATTGATAAAAAAACTGGTATCACCTCTTCATTAGCGGTATTTGAGGGAAGTACAACTACTCAGCCAAGGCCAGTTGCGGAAGCTATCAATGCCATGTCGCCTGATACAAGGGATTTTTATTTACAGCGATTGGTAGCTGCCAAATCATCTCCCGGTCCTACTGAGTATGATAAAGCCTTTGCAAAAGCCGCCAAAATGGAAAAAATATTTTACGACATGGGTGGCTTACTAACAGTGGGCACCGACCCAACAGGCAATGGCGGAACATTAGCCGGTTATGGTAATTGGCGGGCAATAGAATTGTTGGTAGAAGCAGCCGGATTCACTCCACTGGAAGCGATAAAAATTGCAACACTTAATGGCAGTATTGCATTAGGTTTTGATAAAACAATTGGCACCATTGAGCCGGGTAAATCAGCCGATCTTATAATCATTGATGGAGACCCGTCAAAAAACATCAGCGACATACGCAAGGTTTTATATGTTTTTAAAAATGGAGTGGGATATAACTCAAAGAAATTATTTGAATCGGTAAAAGGGAAAGTGGGATTTAATTAAAAAAGAAAAACTTCTTACTATGAAAAAGATTTTTGTATTTACTGTATTCGTTCTTGGGAACTTATACATCCATGCACAAAAACCCCGTGCCAGAGACATCGGAATTCCCTTTGACGGCACTCCGGGAAAATTCAATGCCATCACCGATGTAAAAGGGGTGGAAGTTGGTTACAGTACCATTATCTCCGGTAGCGGAAAAAACATAAGAGGAAAAGGCCCGGTGCGGACAGGCGTTACTGCTATTTTACCAAGAGGAAAAAACAATAATCCGGTGTATGGAAACTGGTATGCCTTAAATGGCAATGGTGAAATGACTGGTACAACATGGTTAACAGAGTCTGGTTTTTTGGAAGGACCGATCATGATCACCAATACTAATAGTGTAGGTGTGGTAAGGGATGCAGTGTTGAAATGGTATGTAAAAACTGGATGGTACAAAGAAGATTTCTGGTACACTTATCCGGTGGTGGCAGAAACGTATGATGGTTTTTTAAATGACATCTATGGCTTTCATGTAAAAGAAGAAAATGCTTACGAAGCATTAGACAGTGCAAAGAGTGGTTTATTGAAAGAAGGGAATGTTGGCGGAGGAACAGGTATGATGTGTTTGGGATTTAAAGGCGGCACAGGTACAGCATCAAGAGTTATAAAAATTAAAGACTCCACGTATACAATTGGCGTATTAGTACAATCAAATTTTGGAGGCAAAAATAATTTTACTATAGCAGGTGTTCCGGTAGGAAGAGAATTGAAAGACACCATGAATTATGAATTTAAAGCGCCACCATCCTATCAGCCTGGCGATGGTTCTATTATTGTGGTGCTGGCAACAGATGCCCCTTTATTACCACACCAGCTAAAAAGAATGGCTGCAAGAATTGCCCTGGGTGTAGGCAAAGTTGGCGGACGGGGAGAAAATGGGTCCGGTGATATTTTTATAGCTTTCTCTACTGCCAACCCAACTGCCTTTCAAAGAGAAGATTTTACAAAAGTAGATGAATTGCCCAATGACATGATTAATCCATTGTTTAATGGAACAGTACAGGCAGTGGAAGAAGCGATCATCAATGCGATGGTGGCAGCGGAAACAATGGAGGGGATTAATGGTAACAAAGCGTATGGTCTGCCGCATAAATTGGTAATAGATGTTTTGAAGAAGTATAACCGGGTGAAATAATTTTTCAGCAGAAAAAAACATTTGATGCAACCAAAAAAATTCTATTACCATAACCTCGGTTACTGGTTTCTTCTATTCATTGTATTGGTGATTGGGGGCTTTTACACTACTTATTTTACAAGAATGCTGGAGCCAACGCCTGTTGTCATTCATATCCACTTTGTATTGATGACACTGTGGCTTCTGTTGCTGATTGCACAACCATTCCTTATAAAATACAAGAAACTTTCCTGGCACCGGTTCTTAGGCAAGGCAAGCTATATATTGGTACCCTTACTTTTAATAACCGGTTTCCTGTTGATACGGAATGAATATTACAGAAATCTGGAAGGGATGAACCAGGCTGTACTAACCGGGCAAAAACAAGCAAGTCCGGCTGAAATCTTAAAAGATGTAGCCGCAACACCCATTGGCCTGTTTTATCTTATCTGGTTTTTGGTGTTCTACTGTTTAGCCATCAGGAACAGGCGCCAATCACCCAAACATGCCCGGTATATGCTGGCAACAGCCCTTACACTTACCGGCCCCACGGTTGACAGAATAGTCGGTATCCATTTTCACATATACACTGTTGCAGGTATTTCTTCCTTTATCATTTCTTTTTTGATCATTGACTTGGTGCTGGCCTTATTACTATATCTTGACTACAAGAATAAAAAGGAAACGAAAACACTGTGGACTTGCCTGCTGATTTATACCATCGGTCAATTACTTTACTACGTTTTGCCAACATTCGATTGGTGGGCAGAATTCATGAAATTTATTATGCTACCCAAACCATAAAAAATTATGAAGAAGATTTTTAACTGCTTTTTTCTTTTTTTAAGTCTGTGTACAATCAGTGTGCAGGCGCAACAACCCTATTTTCCCGATACCGTATGGCGGGTAAAAAAACCAGAAGACCTGAAAATGAATAAAGCATTGCTCGATAGTGCTGTAGCAACTGCATTGAAAAGTGAGAATAAAGTGGAACGGGATCTACGAATCGCTAATATGAAATCTTATTCAAGAGAGCCGGGCTATAAGATCATCGGTCCTATGAAAGAACGAGGTGGTCCTGCGGGGTTGGTGATAAAAAATGGATACATCGTGGCACAATGGGGTGATGTAAACCGGGTAGATATGACATTTAGTGTAACAAAAAGTTACCTGTCCACCATTGCAGGTCTGGCTATTGACCAGGGATTAATAAAAAATGTAACGGATAAAGTGTCGCAATATGTTTGGGATAATTCTTTTGAAGGGGAACATAATGCAAAAGTTAGCTGGGATCATTTATTAACGCAGTCTTCTGATTGGTCGGGCAGCCTTTTTGGATTACATGATTGGGCAGACCGTCCACCAAGAGAAGGCAGTATTGACGATTGGAAAAATCGGAAGTTTTTTGAACCCGGAACAAATTATGAATATAATGATGTACGGGTGAACCTGCTGGCTTACTCACTCCTGCAGGTTTGGCGCAAACCATTGCCTGTTGTATTGAAAGAAAAACTCATGGACCCCATTGGAGCATCTACTACCTGGAGATGGTTTGGCTATGATAACTCGTATGTAAATATGGATGGGTTGATGATGCAATCGGTCAGTGGTGGCGGACATCATGGTGGTGGTATCTTTATTAATACACTGGACCATGCAAGATTTGGTTTATTGTTCTTACGAAATGGAAAATGGAAAAATCAACAATTGCTTTCTGAGAAATGGATCAATGCTATACAGCAGCCATCTGCAACTAATAAAAATTATGGTTACCTGTGGTGGCTGAATACGGAGCAGCAATGGAAAGCCCTTTCATCCAAAGTGTATTATGCGTTGGGCTATGGAGGCAATTATATTATCGTTGACAAAGAACATGATTTAGTAGTAGTAGCCCGGTGGATGGATGACACTAAAATCGGAGATGTGCTGAACTTGATAGTGAAATCTATTGAGTAAGATTTGTATTGCTGCCCTATTAGTTTCATTACATCACAAATTAGAAAAATGGGCTACGCATAAATTGGTGGAGAAGAATAAACAGGTACGGCTGGCCAGTGCTAAGAAAACGATAGAAGAATTGGAAAAGAAGTAAGCCGATAAAATGACTAATTTAGTTTTTCATAAATTTCCATCAACCAGTACAACGCCTCATGCCTCAAACCCGCCAGTTAGCAGCCATCATGTTTACCGACATTTCCGGCTTTACCGCTTTGATGGGAGATGATGAACAAAAAGCCTACGAGATTCTAAAAAAGAACCGGGCTTTACAAAAACCAATTATTGAGCAATTTAACGGGACCTGGATCAAGGAGTTGGGGGACGGCGTACTGGCAAGTTTTCCCACCGTTTCAGATGCGATGAATGCTGCTTTCAACATTCAGCAAAAATGTAATGCCGCAAAAGGTTTTCAATTAAGTATCGGCATCCACCAGGGCGAAATTATTTTTGAAGACGGAGATATTTTTGGTGATGCTGTAAATATTGCCTCCCGCATACAAAGCCTGGGTGTACCAGGTTCAGTACTCTTTTCAAAAAAGATAAAAGATGAAATTAATAATAAAGCAGAATTCCAAACCCTTTCCCTTGGCAATTTTGAATTTAAAAATGTAGAAGAACCGCTGGAAATTTTTGCCTTATCTAATCCCGGGTTTGTAACTCCCCGGAAAGAAGAGATGAAAGGAAAATTAAAAACACCAGCTAAAAAAAGTAATAAAGGAATGTTGATTACGGCCTCAGCTGTTTTATTGCTGTTACTATCCTTTTTTATTTTCAGGAAATCAATTTTTCCGGCTGAAAAAGTAATTACAAAATCATTGGCTATTCTTCCTTTTGAAAACTTACAAAAAGATTCTGCCCTCGCTTATTTGTCCGATGGTATTCCGGAAAACCTTATCAACCGCTTTTCAAAAATGGCAGGAGTAAAAGTCTTTGCCCGTTCGGCCACATTTGAGTTGGCAGACTCTGCTAAAAAAATTGAAAGCCTCCGCAAAGTATTGAATGCAGATGTGGTATTAACGGGCCGCCTTACTAAATCAGCAACCAGCTATACATTAAGTTGTGAGCTGGTAAATGCCGTTGATAAAAACCAGTTGTGGGGAAACAGTTTTGAATTGAATGCTGATAACATCGCCGCTGTAGAGGATGATATTATCGCATCGCTAATCAGTCCACTGGAGATAAGCCCTGCTGGTGATAAAAAAATAAATACTGATGAGAAAAAAGTAAACCCTGCGGCATATGCTGAGTATTTAAAAGGAAGATATCTTAGTTATGGTTCCACACCCGAAGAATCAGAAAAGGCTATTTCACATTTTCGAAAGGCCATCACCCTCGACCCAAAATATGCATTGGCATATGCAGCTATTGCCAATGAAAAAATAACTCAATCTATATTTTCCAATGCCGGGAATAAGGAAATAATGAATGAAGGCAGAATCTCTTTGGAAGCTGCCAAAGCATTAAACCCTGACCTGCCTGAAATTTATACCACCGAAGGTGCTTTGAAATTTTATTATGATTATGATTGGAAAGGCGCTGTTGCCTCTTATAAAAAAGCAATGGAGCTTGATCCGAATAATGCCATCATTTATATCCGCTACTCAGCTACACTGGCAGACGTGGGGCAAACCAAAGAGGCGTTGCCACTGGCCGATAAAGCAGTTGAACTTGACCCGATTTCTATCTCCAGTCTGCATAACCTGGGTTGGGTAAATTTATTGGCGGGCAACTATCAAAAAGGTATTGACGCATTTGCTAAGTCAGTGGAATTGCACCCCACTTTTACCTGGGGCTATATTAAGCAGGCATTTGGATACATTGCCCTGAAAAAATATGACAGGGCATTGCAGGAAACCAATAAAGCTGAAGCGTTACTGAAAGATGGCTGGGGTTCTGAATTAATCCAGGTAGCTATAATGGGTAATCATCAAACTGCCGGCAACAAAGCTAAAGCTGATAGCCTCATCAATCGCTTCCTCGATTATGCATCAAAAAATACGGTGAAAGACCCTTATGCATTATCCTGTGTTTACAGAATGAAACATGATTACAAAAAAGCTCTGGAGTGGGAAGAAAAAACAGTGCAGCAGCGTTCCCCATCAGCCTACATTTTAGCACTGCCTTTTCATTATATAGGTTATGAAGATTTTTATAAAAGCGAGGGGCATCAGAAAATATTGCGGCAAATGGGTGCTGTAAAATAATTGTGGCGGCGAAAAAACAATCGAACCATTAGAAAAATAAAAACGCATGTCAGCCAAAAAATCATTCCCCGGCCCACTTGTAATATTGATGTGTGTTATTATTCTTGCTGCTATCGGCACCTGGTTGTTGCCGGCAGGACAATATAATAAACTGGCTGTAACCGGACAGGCATTCACCATGACCACTGATAGCAGCGAAGTATCATTACCTCTCACACAAAAAACATTAGATAGTTTAGGCATTCAAATAAAGGCCCAGAAATTTATAGATGGAGACATTCGTAAACCCGTTTCAGTGCCCGGCTCATTTACCAAACAAAAAAGAAACCCACAGGGTTTTATCAATATTTTACAGGCTCCTATTAAAGGTATTATTGATAGTGTAGATATTATTTTATTCATTCTTATCATTGGTGGTTTCATGTTTGTATTTAATGAAACAGGTGCGATGGTTAAAGGCATCGCCTGGCTGGGACATACAATGCGGGGCCGTGAAAATTGGTTAATCATTATACTTACAACCGTATTTTCTTTCTTTGCTGCCTCCTATGGTATGGCAGAAGAAGCTCTTGTCTTTTATCCTATCCTTGTACCACTTTTTCTGACAGCAGGCTATGATCTGCTGGTTCCGTTGGCTATTATTTTTGGAGGCACTTCCATTGGCTCCATTCCTGCTTTTTCCAATCCCTTCTCCGTCATCATTGCCTCTAATGCCGCTGGTGTAAACTGGATGGATGGATTATCGCAACGATTGATACTTTGGGTAATCGTCACCGCAATACTGATTTGGTACATCTTAAGATATGCTGCTAAAATAAAAAAAGACCCCACAGCTTCATTGGTTTACAAAATTGATGGCAATGTAACACCACCGTATGAAGTAAACATCAGTAATGAAAACAGCACACCAAGACTAACAGGAAAAATAAAACTGCTGTTGTTGATCTATATCGGAACTTTTTTGACTATGATAAGTGGTGTGGTATTTTTAAAATGGTGGACAATTGAAATGTCGGCCCTATTCCTTGGCTCATCCATCCTGATTGCTGTTATAACAAGAATGAATGAAAAAATATTTACCCGTGAATTTATTAAAGGAGCAGAAAGCTTATTGTCAGTAGCGTTTATCGTAGGTGTGGCCAGGGGTGTTACCATTGTATTAAATGATGGACATGTAAGTGACTCCATACTATACTATACAGCCAATATGGTACAAGGAATACAGCCTGCGATTTTTATTCTACTGTTGTTACTTTTCTATATTGTCTTTTCTATTTTCATTCAATCCTCGTCGGGCATGGCAGTGTTAACTATGCCTATCATTGGGGCATTGGCTATTTTAGTAAATGTACCCGGCAGAGAAATTGTAAACTCCTATTTGTATGGCATGAGTATCATGAGCTTTTTGGCACCCACAGGTCTTATACTTCCATCGCTGGCCATGGTCAATGTGAGTTTAAAAACCTGGTTTAAGTTCATTACACCCTTACTAATACTGATTACGTTACTTTGTGTAACCGCACTTATAATTGGTATTTATCTTTAGCTAACCTGAATAAACTGAAGCATGAAAAAAATTATTGTTTTCCTGTTGTTCCCCATTCAATTATTTTCCCAGTCCTTTTCCAGCCAGGAAATTGCCCGTTGGGAAAAACAATCAAAAAATGTAACGATCATCCGTGACAATTATGGTATTCCGCATATCTATGGTAAAACCGATGCTGATGCAGTGTTTGGTTTATTGTATGCCCAATGCGAAGATGATTTTAAAAGAGTAGAATTAAACTATGTAGAAAAGCTAGGCAGGATTTCAGAAATAACTGGCGAAGCGGATTTATATAAAGACCTGCTGAATCGCCTGGTCATTGATACCGCAGCAGCGATGAAAGACTATGCAAAAGCTCCGGCCTGGTTAAAAGGTATTCTAAACGCTTACGCTGATGGTGTAAATTACTATCTCTATAAAAATTCGCATAGTAAACCGGCATTGCTTACCCGTTTTCAACCCTGGTATCCCTTACTATGGACAGATGGCAGCATTGGTGCTATCAGCACAGGCGGCATTGCTGCAAACGAATTAAAAGCATTTTACTCCGGCAATGATGATGCCCTTGCATCCAATAGCGTTACCGATTTTTTTGCAAAGGAAGATAACATGACCGGCTCCAACGGATTTGCCTTCTCCCCTTCAATTACCGAATCGGGGAATGCTATATTATATATCAACCCGCATGTCACTTTTTATTTTCGTCCCGAAGTACATATGATAAGCGAAGAGGGGCTAAATGCATATGGTGCTGTTACCTGGGGACAGCCATTCATTTACCAGGGCTTTAATGAACATTGCGGATGGATGCACACCTCCAGCCAGGCAGACATATCTGATGCTTACATTGAAAAGTTAATGAAGAAAGGCAATCAATGGTTTTACGAATATGAAGGAAAACAAAAACTGGTTACAAAAAAGAAAATTACCATAAAATATAAAACTGCTACAGGGCTTTCAACAAAAACATTCAATACGTTATTCACCCATCATGGCCCCATCATGACGAAAAGAGATGGCCAATACCTGAGTTTGCGACACAACAACAGGGATACAAAAGGGTTTATACAAAGCTGGCTGCGTACGAAAGCAAATAGTTTCAGCGACTTTAAAAAAACAATGGACATGGGTGCCAATCCATCCAACAATACGGTGTATGCAGATGGAGAAGGTAATATTGCTTATTGGCATGGAAATTTTTTGCCGAAGAGAGATCCGCATTATGACTGGAGTAAACCTGTTAACGGTACAACGAAAGCTACAGAATGGCAGGGTTACCATCCGGTAGAGGAGAGTGTACATATTTATAATCCCGAAAACGGATGGTTACAAAATTGTAATTCCACCCCATATACCGTTGCCGGAAATTTCAGTCCGAAAAAATCAAACTACCCGGATTATATGGCGCCGGATGGTGAAAACTATCGGGGCATAAATGCAGTGAGAGTATTAGGCCTGGAAAAAAAATATACCATCGAAAAAGTGATTGCTGCGGGATACAACACCCGGCTTGCTGCGTTTGAAGACCTCGTGCCGGCTTTACTAAAAGCTTATGAAAATTATGGTAACCATGTTTCTAACCGGGATTCAATCTATATCCAACTGGCCGAACCCATTGCCATTTTAAAAAGCTGGGATTTTAATACTGCTGAAAATTCTATTGCAACAACATTGGCTATCGAGTGGGGGCAACGGCTACAAGGAGAAGTAAACAGGGCTAAGGGGGCAGATATTGTACAAAAAGTAAAGGGCTTTGCCATACTTGCTGGTCCGAATACCTTGTTAAAACCACTATTAGCAACAGTTAAAGATTTAAAAACCCGTTTTGGTACATGGCAGATTGCCTGGGGCGAAATAAACAGGTTCCAACGTATATCATCTTCCATTGATAATAAATTTGATGACAGCAAACCAAGCCTGCCTGTTGCTTTTGCTTCTTCTGCATGGGGCATGCTTCCCTCCTATACCAGTAGCTATTTCCCGGGTTCTAAAAAGAGATATGGCGTACATGGAAACAGCTTTATTTGCGCCGTGGAGTTTGGCAAAAAGATAAAAGCTAAATCATTACTGGCTGGTGGTCAAAGCGGTAACCCCGGTTCAACACATTTTTTTGACCAGGGATTGATGTACAGTAAAGGACAATTTAAAGAAGTGTTGTTTTACAAAGAAGATGTGCTGAAAAATGCTGAAAAAACCTATCATCCCGGTGAGCAATAAGAACTCTTTATTTCGCCACTTTTTTTGCTCACCCTAATTAATAAACGTATATTGAACTATCAATATATGAGAACCTTACCTCAATTCTAAATTTTAAAAAACAAAAAATGAAATCAAGCACCACCAAATTAATGACTGCTTTTTTTGTAGTCGCAGCCGTTATTTCTTTAAGCTTTATTACCAAGGCAAAAAAAGAAACACCTAAACCCAAGTACACCGGCCATTGGATCGCCGTATCCGGAGATCAATATATGGAAGTAGAAAGTGCTGAAATTCCTGAAGATGCTTTTAAGAAAGATGAAAAAGGCAAGATGCAGGAAATAGATAAGAATAAAGTAGCGAGTAAATTAAATTTTCAAAGGCTTAGTAAAATAGAAGGCAAAAATGTAGATGCACATTATTTTCTTATTGGCCAGGATGAGCCATCTGCTGATGTCAATATGGTGGCCCCAAAACCAAAAAAAGTTTGGAATCCTTGTGCTACCGGCTCGGCAGGTTATTATTGCAATGCTATCTTAGCCTGTCACGGAGCTGGTAACCTTCCATGGATAGCCGTGGCCGGCAATTCATGCACGGGTAGTGGAGGTTTTTGCTTAGCCTGGAAGTCGGGCAGTCCAATGGTTTCACCATATCTTTATTATGTGATTTGTCAATAAAACTGTAAATATTTAAATAGACAGCCTTACAGGCAATGAAATAAAAAAAAGTATCCAAACTTATATTATTGAACCAATGCCGCCAATTCCTGGCGGCATTGGTTTTTATGAATAAGTTCCCTTTTTTCATTTAGCCAATATAACAGTTATGAGGCCCTTGTTTTATAAAGAAGATGTGCTGAAAAATGCAGAGAAAACATATCACCCGGGAGAATAAAACGCTGATGTATTGATTTTACAGGAAAAATGGTACCACTAGAATTGAAACAATTAATTGCGCATCACCTGAACTTGCCCGAAATAGTATAACTCACTCTATCATTAATCCGCAAAAATTCTTGCCCGTTCACTTTACGCAATCGCCTGGTTTGTTTTTTATCCAGTAACCGGCCCAGTGAGTCATATGCCTGAGGTTGGTAATAGAAAGTGTATACGTAATACTTTCTTTTTTGTAACAAAGGAAAAAGACTAAACTGTTTTACAGGTATTGATAAAAAAGAAAGTGATTGCTTTTTACCATCCACAAAGTAATCAAGTTTGTTAATCCAGGTGGACTTCACTGCTTGCATATTTGAAATTACCCGCTTAATACTTGCTGAATCATACCCATACTTGTGAATTGTATCGCTCATGTTTTTATCTCCAACTTCAAAATCATATATATATCGTACTGTATCGGTCTTTAACTCGATTGATAAACTCGAAAAGTCCAGGCTGGTAAAACCTACTGCAAAAGATTTTTGATTGGTAGCCGCTCTATAAATTTGTTCTGTTTGGTGCAGCAGCTCTTTATGTTCTGCATAATATTTTTCTGGATATACTTTAGATATAGTACATCCTGCCATAAAAGCTATTAACAATACCATTCCTGCTAATTGTCTCATTGATTTACCTCCAAAAATTTAACCCAGGAAATACCATATATAATTTTTCGAAATGCCCTTAAAGAAGTTTCTTTTTGTGTTTTATAACTGCCATCCCAGTATTTCACTATAATATCGCCGTTAGTTGTTTTATTTAATTCATTAATAACAATAAAATGGGTGGGAACTATTAATTGTGCCATATTATGGTTTTTCTTTCTGAATACTGTATTATTAATATACAGGTATACTTCTCCTTCAGCCATACGATTTTTTATAAACGCATATTTATCGCCTATCCATGGTCTAATAAAGTCTGTACCCCGGGAGTATACTTTGTATTTACACATGCGCCGAAGCATACGGTTAAACTTTGCAAGGTTAGTAGCAGCCCACATGGTATTTTCATCGCCACTATTGTATTTTTTATTAAAAAAATTTACATAGCCTTTAAAGTGGTCAGCAAGACTTAAAAACCAAATTTGATCTGCATGATTTATATCCAGATCTCCCTGGTAGCGCATAGTCCCTGCTGAAGCTTTAACGCTGTCGGAAGGAATCAGCTCCACATTGCGGTACATTGCTTTTCCATTTTTATATAACTCTACCATACATACGGCATACCGGTATGGCTCATTTTTAAGACAGCTATAGGATACAACACCAAAAGCGCAAAAATAAGTGCCGCGGCCTGTACTAAATGTGTATGGGTTTTCAATATTACTTTTCAGATTTGCTAAGAAACGTTGCGGGTTTACATTGGGCCAATGTATACTGCCTGGCAAGTGCATCTGAGACTGTAAATAAGCCAGTGCTTTTAATCGGTCAGGTTCATTGAAATATTTAGATGGCTTTTCTTTTTGTGCAAAGCAAATAATAGGTACAAATACTATCCATAAACAAATAAATAATATCCTCATTACCTCTCTGAATTTAAAACAAGATATTACATAAGATATGAATTTATAAAAACTTATTACTTATTTTGTTGTTTATAATCATTTTATATGGACCAACCCACTCTGGGCATAGGTACCCGGTTACAACATACCCAATACGGCCCCGGTGTAATCGTTGGTATTAAATATGCAACGTATCTTATCTCCTTTATCAATCATGGCATTAAAGAAATTGATAAAACAGATGACAAACTGGATGAAATCATCCCGGAGAATGTAACTGCTGAAATAGAAACCACCAGCGAAGTGGAAAAATCATTACTCAAAATTCTTCGTCTTTGGGGAGGCATTACTGAAAATGTACCACTGGGAGATAAATGGATCAAAGGAATGATGCTGCTGCAGCCGTTTGATAAGTCGCTAAAACCAAAAGAAATTCCTGTCGAAGATTTCTTTCATAAGATCGTCATGCTGCGGGACCGGCTACGGGTACTGGAACAAAATATCAACAGCAATAAAACATTGAGTGATGAAGAAAAAGTAAACATCCAGCAATACATTACCCGTTGTTATGGCTCCCTCACCACTTTCAATGTGCTGTTCAAAAATAAAGAGCAGTATTTTGTAGGAGATAAGGGTGGCAAAGAAGACTAAAATACCCACTAACCCGTATTTTTTGTTTCCGCTTTTCTTTTACTTTGAGGGATAAATTTGTTCGCTATGCGTAAGATTTTCCCTTTGCTTTTATACGTAGCAATTTTTTGCGGATCACATTCCTATGCTCAAATAAAAGCAAAAAATATCTGGCCGGTAACAAATGAAATTTCTATTAAGAATTTCCATTTAAACTACAGGGCCAGCGAAGGAGATATTATCTACCAGTTTTTTTTGAATGAGTGTATAGAAGGAAATTGTAAAAATGGGGAAGGCGTTTGGGCCAGTACCAACTCCAGGAAAGTAGAGTTCCGGGATAATGGCAGCCTCGAACTAACTGTCAATTTATACAAAGGGACTTTTTCAGAAGATGGTAAACAATTCAAGGGGAAAAAGCTGGTGTACAATTACACTTTATCAGGTAGTGGCGCTAAAAGCCGTGACTTCTATGCCAATAAATTTACTCCCCTATCAGCAGAAAATCTGGCCAACGATTTAAATAATTCTATTGCTGCCAGTAAATATATTGTTGCCGAAGGCGAAGCCATCCGCACAGAAGGAAAAATGGGAGACAAAACGACATACGGATATACGCTGCATGGCATTGGTGCATCAAGAGAAGCGATGACAGAATTAGGTGCAGCTTCCATGCAGGGGAAATATGAGAACGGCCAGTTGCTAATGGCAAATATCACCGTACAAGATAATTTTCCTGCAAAGAGCTTTACCGGGAAAATGAATTTTAAAAACAAACCATTAGTTGGTAAACTTGAATTTAAAGACGGCACCCGGTACGAAGGTTTTTTTTATGATGGTAAATACAATGGCCCGGGTAAATTAGTCGGCTCAGACGGTAAAACCATTCAGGGTTTTTGGGACAATGGCATTTTAAAAGATTCGCAGGAAGTAAATCTTCCTTCGTCGCTTTGGGATTATAACAACAGTGCTGCTTCAGCATCAAAACCGTTTACCATTACGATTGGAGATAAACCCTATACTGGTATTTATGTAGGGGAATGGAAAGACGGTAAGCCTCATGGAAAAGGCCTGTTCTCTATGCCCTCCAATACTTTTTTCTATGGCCGTTTTGAAAATGGCATGGCAAACGGGTTAGGATATTTTTATAGTTTGTATAAAACAGAAACCTGGGCCTGTTGCCAACGGCAAGCTGAATATGTGTTATCTGGTTTGTTTACCAATAACTGGCTTACTTATGGCAACAAGAGTATTTACGATTATATGTGGTACACCAGCTCTGCTGACCCTAATTATACAAAAGGCTTTATTCCACAAGAAAGCAACCTGTTCTCCGGTACATTTAAAAATCACAACCTTGATGGCTGCGGAAAGACTGTCTCAAAACGCTTCAACATTGAACCCGAATTATCGAAGACGATGACAGGAACTTATAAAGATGGAGGTCTGCATGGCTGGGCCACTATTGATTATCCTTTGAAGAGACAAGACGATAAATGGAAGGGAAAATATTTCGGATACTTTATTTATCATCCAGTATCCCCTTACGCCGTTAAGCAAGACTTGATTTCCAGCTTTTACTCCAGCACCACCCCAAGCGACCCTATAAAATATTATTCTAATTATGAGAAAGAAATAGAAACTTTTTTAAAAGAAATTACAGCTGGTGAAAGTGTTTGTGATAATATTATTATTTCTGAAGCTGATAAAAAGAAATATATACAGGATGCCAAAGAACTGGGCTTGTATGCAAGAAAACTGGTAACTAACTATAAAAACCAACCGCCACCAACTACACTGGTTAGCACTTATGATATTGTGGTAAAAAAATTAAAGTACCCTGAAGGAACAAAAATGCGGTTAAAAAGAGAAGGCTATTCAATATCAGTAGTTACCGGTTATAATTTTGACCAGCAACTATACAAGGTAAGCACAGGAACTATCAAAGCTATTTATGGTAAGACAGGTAACTATAAAGGCAGTAAGGATGCGACTGATATTATTTGGGTATCAGAAAAAGATATTGATGCCCGGTATAATATAGAACCCGGTATGTACCATATTTGCTCTACCTGTAATGGCACAGGATACACTACCGGCACGGTACATGGTGGCAACCAGGGTGGCTGGGAAAAATGGACGGATAATGTATTTTATAACCGGCCCAGCACTGCCTATAGTTATGAAGTAACCACAGGTTGCGGTTCTTGTAAAACAGTAGGATGGAGATAAAATGCAGGCAATAAATACCTGCAGTTACAATTATCAAATTACTATCCTACTGCTTTTTGGGGCAGGTATTCAATCCCACCAATGTATACAACGGGCAAAAACTAACCAGGCTGGTCAATACAAATACAGCACCCAGAATTACCAGGACAAGACCTAGCGTTCCTGTAACTGTTCCGCTGAAATACAGGTAAGCAAATACTGCTGCTAATAATACTCTGACAATACGGTCAGCATTACCCATGTTCTTTTTCATATGTTGTGTTTTAGTTTAGGTAAATATCAAAACAAGTAATGTAACCAGCCCTGCGCACAGCAAACAAACTACTGCCAGTTTTACTCCTTTATTCATCGGAGCATAAAGATAAACAGATACTCATAAATACCCCTAGTGATATTAATCACACTGTAAGGCGTGAGAAGACCTGTTATAATCAATAATATCAATTACAATTAGTAACTTTCTTCCCTCTTCTACTCCCCCACCCTAAGATTGCTATTAAACACTAAACCAACCAACCATGCTGACCTTGACTCCTGTTCAAACCAAAGAAAGAGAGATATTTATGGATGTACTCCGGGGATTTGCCATCCTCGGTATTTTTATCGCCAACCTGAATGGATTCAGCTGGTACAGCGATCAGGCAAAAGCCACCGGCCCCTACTTATTGCCGGCTGCTGATCACACGATGTCCTTTTTGCATCATATGCTCATTGAAGGAAAATTCTATTCTATTTTCAGTTTGCTCTTTGGCTGGGGTATCGCCTTGCAAATAAAAAGGGGAATAGCAGGCGGTACTAACCCGATGCCCACTATCAGAAGGCGGCTGCTGTTTATGTTATTACTCGGTGCAGTTCATTTATTAATATGGCCGGGAGATATTGTTTTCTTTTATGCATTACTTGGCTTTATCCTGTTGCCCCTTCGGAAATTCTCTAATAAAACACTATTGATCACCGGCGTCATTCTTGTTCTTTCACCCATACTCTTGTATTCGCTTAAAATGACATGGCCGGTACTTAACTACCCGTCAGAATTACTCACCAAAACGGGAATAAAAGTGGATGCCGCCCTCCTGAATATCCAAAGTGAAGAACAGTTCATGAAAATTATGAAAGAAGGCAGCTGGTTCGATCAGCTCAAGATGAATATCAGTGGTTTCTTTTTCCGGTACCAATATTTATTCTTTGTAAGTCGTGTACCCAAAGTACTGGGCATGTTTTTGATTGGGTATGTAATTGGCCGTTCTGATTTTTATAAGAATATAGTTCAGCATAAAAAGCTTTTGTTCTGGATCATCGGTGGTGGCCTCGCCATCGGTCTCACAGCTAATTATTTCCTTGCTTATTACATGAGCAACCACATGAGAGATTATTTCCAGTTAAAAACGAAAGGGCTGTATCAAACTATTTTTTATGCCCTGGGAGTGGCGCCACTGGCCATGGCTTATGTCGGCCTGTTTATGCTGAGCTTTCAAACAGCTGTTGGCAAAAAAGTATTATCGGTACTGGCTCCCGTTGGTAAAATGGCTTTTAGCAATTACCTCATGCATTCACTCATTGGTAATTTTGTTTTCCTGGGTGCCGGGTTAGGCTATATGGGGCAGGTAGGTCCTGTTTACTATACAATATTCGGTATCGGCATTTTTATTATACAAATTATACTAAGCACCATCTGGTTAAAATATTTTAATTACGGACCGGTAGAGTGGCTCTGGCGAAGTGCCACGTACAAAAAATGGCAGCCACTTGTAAAAAGAAAAATAGCATAAAGAACTCTATAGGTAAACCAACCCTAAATTTAAAATTCCTGTTATGTATTACAAAAAAACCGTCCTGGTAATATGTACCATAACCATCTGCACATTCCTGCTAAGCTTTGGTGTAAATAAATTGAACGATATCCCTAAGCTATGGGATATGAAAAAACTAAAAACGGCACATCTGCCACTGGTGGACAAATCAATTGAGGTAACACCTATCTCAGAAAATTTGTATAATAAAATACCGGAACGCATTGCGTATAAAACATACCCGCTGTATATATATGGCAGGGAACCAAAGGGATACTATGAATGGTTACTGAAACAAGAGCCTGAAATTGTTTTTGATGCTTCTAAACTAAAAACGGAGGAAGACTGGATAAAAGCAGGAGATATTATTTATGAGATGCCGCAAAATTTTGATTCCTATCTTGACACTTCCATGAACCTGGCCTTATTAGAGGAAATCAGTAAAGACTTTGTCGCTATGCATATGCCTGTTTCAAAGGAAGGCGTTATTCCTTTTTTCAACCTGGTGGTGAAGGAGAAAGGAAGAATTGAAGTGGGATCTTTTGCCTGTGGCAACTGCCATAATAAAGTAATGCCGGATGGCTCTGTATTGAAAGGCGGACAAGGTAATTATCCTTTTGATGACATATTTGGTAACGGGTTAAAGCGTTCAGCAGAAGAGAGGAAACTTAGTGATAGTGCTGCCAATGCAATGGTTGGTGGTGCATTCCTTGGTTTATTTGGTGCCCCCTGGATCAAACATCAAAGTCAGGAGTACATAAAAAATCCTGACTGGAAACATGCCACCGGGGTTTTAATGGCAACCGTTCCGGGAGTGATGCACCGGCACAGCAGTACTTTTGGTTCACCTACTGCTATCCCGGATCTTTTCAATTTAAAAGAAAGAAAATATCTTGACCGCACCGGTATGTTACTTCATCGTGATATCGGTGATGTAATGCGGTATGCTGCATTAAACCAGGAATTGGATTTTACAAATTCATATGGTGGATTTAAACCTGACGGCTCATCAGACAGTATCATCATCCAACGCTATACCCGTTTTTCCGATGCGCAAGCTTATGCATTAGCCAAATATCTTTATTCCTTAAAGCCGTTGCCTAATCCGGAGAAAGCTTCACCGGAATTGATCGCAAAAGGCAAAGCAATTTTTATTGAAGAAACCTGTGTGGATTGCCACACACCACCACTTTACTCCAGTAATAAACTTACGTTGGCAGATGGCTTTAAACCAACCAAAGAAGAAATGGTAAAGTATGATGTAATTGATTTCAGTGTAAAAACAGATCCGGGTCTTGCCTTGTACAGCAGACGGGGTACTGGTTATTATAAAGTGCCTTCTCTAATTGGCGTATGGAACCGCACTGCATTAATGCACAGCGGCTACGTTACCAGTTTGGAAGAAATGTTTAACCCGGCAAGGCTGAAAAATGATTTTAAACCTTCTGGTTTCAATCCAAATATTGACAAACCATTTCCTGTACAAGGCCATACATTTGGGTTGTATCTCAATGAAGAAGATAAAAAAGCATTGATGGCATTTTTAAGATCGTTATAATTTAAAATAGAATGTCCGGCGTAATTCAACTAACCTGCAATTGCATATGAAAAGAAGACATTTTTTACAATTATCATCCGCCACTGCAATAACGCCGTTCCTCGGATTGCCTGTACTTGCATCTGGTGTCAGCAATACTAATGGCGTAAAAGTTACGGCTGATTTCAGGGGTGACGGACTTAACCTTTCTCCGGCTGAATATGCAAAACTCCTTGCCAGGCTTACAGAAACAGGCAGCATCATGCCGGATAATTATTCGATAGGTGAATGCGTGGAAGAGCTGGAAATAAAATTTGCAAAGCTGCTCGGTAAAGAGGCGGCGGTGTTTATGCCTACTGGTACATTGGCCAATCACCTGGCCATTCGTTCTCTTGCCGGCAATAACAAACGGGTAATAGTACAACAGGAAAGTCATGTGTACAACGATACCGGAGATGGCACACAGGTACTCAGTAATCTTAATCTTATTCCTGTCGGTGCGAATAAAGCCAGTTTTACCGTGGAAGAAGTAGATAGTGTCGTTAAGAAAACTGAAAGTGGCAGGGTGGCGGCAAAGGTGGGTGTTATCTCCATTGAATCACCCGTAAGAAGAAAGCAGGGAGAAGTTTTTGCATACGAACAAATGAAACAGGTAGCAACCTATGCGAAGGAAAATGATATTAAAATGCACTTAGATGGTGCAAGAATTTTTCTCGCTACGCCGTATACAGGTGTAGCGGTAACAGAATATGCTTCGCTGTTTGATACCGTGTACGTTTCTCTTTATAAATATTTCAACGCCGCTTCCGGTGCTATACTCGCCGGACCAAAAAGTATTATTACGCCGATGTACCATACCCGGAGAATGTTTGGCTCCGGGCTTAGCCAGGCATGGCCGTTTACAGCAGTGGCCAATTATTACCTGAATGGTTTTGCAGAACGTTTTGCCAATGCTGTTGCTGTTTCAGAGGACTTGATCAAAAAATTAAGTACTAACAGCCGCTTTGAAATTCACCGCATTGCTTCCGGAACAAACATTTTCCGGTTAACAGTAAAAGGAATGGAAGCAAAAACATTTGTTGAAACCCTGAAAAGCAAAAATGTCATTGCCCGTGCCGGTGGCCCCACGCCTAATGACCTCCTCTTACAGGTAAACGAGTCACTCTTGCATAGCACTGCCGTCGAATTGGAAAATATTTTCATAAAAAGCTTATCCTGAAGAAAGAATATGTTTCCGTGAGAAATTTGTTCAACTGCATTTTGTAACTTGATGCGATGAAATTGACACTATCTCTGCTGTTGTTTACAATTGCTTTTTCTGCCCGAAGCCAGGATTGTGACCTGTTAATCACCAACGGAAAGATCATTGACGGCACTGGTAATAACTGGTATTATGGAAATATAGCTGTCAAAAACGGAAAGATCATTAAGATCGGCCGGGATGTAAATTTATCCGCAAAAAAAACCATTGATGCAAAGGGATTGGTTGTTGCTCCCGGCTTCATTGATGTACACACCCACCTGGAAGAAGATGAGAAAAGAGACCCTAATGCCACTAATTTTATTTTAGACGGAGTGACCACTTGCGTTACCGGCAACTGTGGTTCTTCTAATGTTGATATTGGAAAATATCTGAACTGGATTGATTCTCTCAAACTTTCTATCAATATCGCCACCCTTATTGGTCATAATGATGTACGCAAAGCCGTGATGGGCCGGGCCAACCGTGATGCAACTTCCGGAGAGATGAAACAGATGGAAGATATTGTAGACAAAGCCATGAAGGATGGAGCCGTTGGTTTGTCAACAGGGCTTATTTATATACCGGGCACCTATACAAAAACTCCTGAAATAGTTGCACTGGCAAAAGTGGCTGCCAGGTATGATGGCGTATATGCCACCCACATGAGAGATGAAGGTGATAGTGTGACCTATGCTATCGAAGAAGCATTAACAATCGGCAGAGAAGCGAAGATTCCGGTAGAGATCTCCCATTTTAAATTAAGCGGTCAACATAACTGGGGAAGAAGTAAAGAGACAGTGCCCATGATTGAAGCCGCAAGAAAAGAAGGTATTGAAGTAACAATTGACCAATATCCTTACACCGCCAGCAGCACTTCCATCAGCACTTTGATTCCGGATGAGATACTGGCAGATGGACAGGATTCTATTAAAGCAAGGCTGCAACGGCCCGAAGTAAAAAAATATGTGATCAGTTCCATGCTGGCAAGATTGAAAAAAAGAAAGCTGAAGCATTTCAGCTATGCTGTAGTTGCCAACTATTCTCCTGACACTTCTTACAACGGCAAGAGCATCGAACAGATCAATTTGATGAAGGGAAGAAAACATAAAGCAAAAGAAGAAGCCTTAACTGTTATTGACATCATGATGAATGGCGGTGCCAGTGCCGTCTTTCATGGTATGAGTGAGGAAGATATCAAACGCATCATGCAATATCCCTTTAATATGTTTGCCAGCGATGCCTCCATAAGATCATTTGGCGTTGGCGTACCACATCCAAGAGGATATGGGACGAATGCAAGAGTGCTGGCAAAATATGTACGGGAAGAAAAAGTGATCTCACTGGAGGAGGCCATCAGAAGAATGACCTCATTACCCGCACAAAAATTTCAGCTGAAAGACCGTGGCCTCCTGAAAAAAGGCATGGCGGCAGACATTGTCATCTTTGACGAAAAAGAAGTGAAAGATGTTTCCACTTTTGAAAAGCCACATGCTTATTCCAAAGGTTTTCATTTTGTGATAGTAAATGGTGTGCTCACAGTAGAGAATGAAAAACATCTTGGTACCAGGGCTGGCAAAGCCTTGTTCGGACCCGGCAGTCTAAAATAATTTTTTGTCCTTTAATACCTCAAAATGAAAAAAACCCTTGTTGTTTCTTTATTTATCGTGCTGCAACTATCTTTTGTTTCTGCACAAAAAATAGCTTCCTTGACCACTCCCAAAGCTGCCGGCTTTTCTTCAGAAAGGCTAAAACGTCTCGACAGAGAGATGAATGAATGGGCAAAAAAAGAATGGATGAATGGAGGAGTGGCACTTATCATCCGTAATGGAAAAATAGCCTATTACAAAGCGGCTGGCTATGACGACCTCGGCAAAAAAACACCCATGCCAAAGGATGGCATTTTCCGGATTGCTTCGCAAACAAAAGCCATTACCAGTGTGGCCATCATGATCTTATTTGAAGAAGGAAAGCTATTGCTGGATGACGCCGTCTCCAAATATATTCCTGCATTTAAAAAGCAACAGGTGTTGGATAAATTCAACGCTGCTGATACTACTTACACCACTGTTCCTGCAAAAAAAGAAATTACTATCAGGGAATTGCTGACACATACTTCCGGATTAGGTTATGCCCAGATTGGTTCTAAAGAAGCCAATGCTATTTATGCCAAAAACAATATAACTGCAGGCATAGGTGTGCAAGATGATAAATTGCTGGATGCTATGAACAGGCTTGGTAAACTTCCACTCATGCACCAACCCGGAGAAAAATGGACCTATGGATTGAATACTGATTTACTGGGATGTTTGGTAGAAGTGATTTCCGGAATGACCTTAGATGATTTTTTTCGCACCCGGATATTTGAGCCCCTTGATATGAAAGACACTTATTTTCATATTCCCTATAGTAAAACCAATCGGCTGGTAAACTTATACCGGGAAGACTCAACGGGGCATTTAATAAAAGGAGAAAGCAATATGCTGAACGGTCCCGTGGGTGTAAATTATCCGCTAATCGGCAGTAATTACTACTCAGGCGGCGCAGGTCTGTCCTCTACTATTTATGATTATGCTGTTTTTTTACAAATGCTGTTGAACAACGGTATATACAATGGTAAAAGGATTCTTAGTCGCAATACTGTCCGCATGATGACCATGAACCAGGTTGGCGATCTGTCAAGAGGTGATGATAAATTTGGCTTAGGTTTCCAGGTAGTAACTGAAAGAGGAAGTGCCAGAACACCGGCACAGGTGGGTACATATAGTTGGGGCGGCGCTTTCGCCACTTCTTATTGGGTAGACCCGAAAGAAAAGATAGTGATGCTTTTTTACAGGCAATTACAAGGCGGTACGCATGGTGATGTAGTGGAAAAATTCAGAGCACTGACTTACCAGGCGATTAATGATTGATACCATCTTATCCAATAATTGAAAACAGATCTGGCAGAGTGACGGTGTGACACCATATTAAAATTTGTAACTTTTTAAAAAGCAAATCATGTCAATACTTGAAGGTGCAATCGTTGGCGGCGTTCTCGGCCTCATTGTTGTTTTAGTTACGTATTCACTAAAAGAGCAGAAATTTAAAAAGCTCATAAAGACCGTTACTGAACCGGTTGACTATTCAGCATTATATCACTATGCTTCGTTCAAGCGGTATAAGAACTCATTTAAATTTTTTGATTCCTACGGAGCTTTATACCTGATTGGTAAAACGGTGTACTATAAAGCAAGCGAAACAGAGCCGCCCCTTTCTTTTAACCTGAACGAATGTTCCGTTCAGGCTGAGCCCGACTGGCGGATGTTAAAATGGTTTTCCATTACCACTCCTGCCGGAGAAAAATATTATTTTAACTCCAATAAGATGGGAGCATTAAAAAATAATAGTGAGGAGACGCTGAAAGGACTTGCGGCTATCCAGGCAAAGAAGGCTTCTTAGAAAATCCGGCTGTCACATTACTTGTTTTAAAATCTCCCTGTAACTACTTTCAACATTCAGTTTGAATTTTTCATACCATTTTTTCCAGCCTGCTTTGTTCATACTTGCTGTTAATGATTGCTCATAATCAGCCAGCGAATTATGTCCCTCTTCAAAAATAAGACGGTAAGCCTGTCCTGTAAAATCGGTTAATATTCTTGCTGATTTTGCATCCGGTAGCAGGCCTTTGCTGAACGCTTCATCCAACAAGGCTTTGGCATCCTTGTATGCACCAAAGCGCAGCTGAAAAATATCCCGTACGATATACATAACTACTGATTTTTAAATTGATTAAAATTATTTACCTGATTTAGCATAATCCAGCATTCCCTGGAAGTCCACCACAATAGCAGGCTCAGTACCTACTACCCAAGCATCATGTCCCAATGGAAGTAGCGAAACATCTCCGGGTTTGCATTGTAATACAGTTCCATCATCCATTTTTACCATCAGTTCACCGGAAACATGATACTGAAAATGAGGTGCTTCACAACTTTTTGTTTTGGCCAGCGGCTGAACAGATTCTGACCATTTCCAGCCGGGTTGAAAAGTGGCCCTGCCTATATTGGCATTACCAATCTTTATTATTTCCAGTTTACCTTTTGGAAATTCTCTTACTTCATCCGGCTTACCAAAGCTTTTTAGTTCTGCCTTATCAGCATACTGTTCAACAACTGGTTGTGGGCGATGAGACAACAGCAAGGTTGTTGTACATACTGCAAAAAACAAAAAGCCTGTTTTCATTATTTTAGTTTTTATGATGTAAAATAGATGCTGACCCATTAGCGGCTAACAATTACAGAAGCCAGAGAATGATCAGCGATTAACAACACAAAGATGATGAGAGTAAAGAGTGGCATCCTTGTACATATTTCGGTAGTACATGTACAAATCAGAGTTTTTTTCGAAGCTGAAGCGGTGTATAGCCTGTATGCAATTTAATAAAGTGGTTGAAATGTGACTGATCTCCAAAGCAAAGCAGCTGTGCAATTTCCGTTACCGTTTTATCGGTAGACCCCAGTAACACTTTGGCCTCCAGTAATAATATGTCATTAATAATATCACGGGGAGATTTGCCGGTAGTTGCTTTCACTACCTCTGAAAGATATTTGGGTGTGATATGAAGTTGTTCTGCATACTGTTGTACCTCCCTCATTTCAATAAAGTTCTTTTCAACAAGATGCTTGAACTGGTTGGCGATCCTCATTGACCGGGTAGTCGTTTCCCCTATCTGCCTGGCAAGTGGTCTGTATATTTCACGAATGCGCAGTAAGAGGATATGAATATAATTACGCAGCAGGTAATCCTTTTCCGGTGAGAAGCGTTGATATTCAGCAATAATATCCCTGAAGGATTGTTGTATTGTTTCGCTTTCTTCCGCAGTAATGTTGACAATATGTTCCGCTTCCAGATCGAAATAGGGAAATTCTTCTGTCAATGATCCTTTTAATAAAGGCTGTATAAATTCAGTTTTAAAATGCATGCAATAACCTGTACAACTATGTACATTGGAAGAAGCATATAAAAAATTTTCGGGGACAATAACCAGGTCATTGGGTTTTAGCCAGCGGTAATCAGCTCCAAGGTGTACATCATGGACACCATTGAGTAAAATATAAATAAGATTAAATTTTCTTCGCAGTGCCTGTATTCCTTTTTCGGGGTCTACATCTTTATGTTTATCCTCAAGAGTTCCCGGCATCACCATCATATTGATATCATAAGGACGGTTATCCCGGTTGATCTTTTTTTCAAAATCTGCCAGGTTCTCAATGATCAATATGTCTTTGCTGGACATATTCCGTAAACTTTATTGTATGTAACAATTATGTTTTGTTGTACTCTCTACTTTTTTCCCGGCAATTCCCTGATATGATACTCTTGTATCAGTGGTGGATTTTCGGGTGATAAAGTGAAATAGATTTCAATATCTGCTTTCTCTCCTTGCAAGATAAAAGAGCCCCGTAACTGGTTCTCTGGTTTCATTTCTTTTATCGCAACGATCTTTCCGGCTTTAGCGTACAGGTCTCTTGCATGTTTCTTCAATGTGTCGATCGGGTAATCAGGAAAGAAGTTCTCTGCGAAGATGCCACTTTGTTCTGCATTATTCCAGTCGGGTAATAATTTCACCAGTTCATTTTTTCTTTTTTCCAAGATAGCAGAGGGTGGTAGCTGGCTGGGTTGTAATCCCGCCAGTTTGATCAGGGTATCCAGCACTCTCAAGTTTACCATACCAAATGGTGAGTAGGTACGATTCGCAAATGCCACTACGCCAATTCCATATTCAGGTATGATGCGCCACTGACTGCCAAAACCCGGCAGGCCACCACTATGAGAAATATAAGTTTTGCCATCACAATCTTTCATCCATCCTAATCCATAAGAATAAGCGGATGTAACAGCACAAACCCTTCCATCAGGAAATTTAAAATTGGGATTAAATCCATTCCATCTCCACGGATGATGCATTTCTCTTACCGAGCTTCTTTTTACCGGGCCTGTTTCTTCTGCATTGGATGGTGGCCAGGCGGATAAATGCAACGCCATATAGTTAGCAAATTCATCAATGGAAGAGATCATACTGCCCATAGCACCCCAACTGCCATCAGGTGTGTCATGCAATAATTTTTCTTCGTTCCATTGGTTGTTTAGCCAGCGATAACCATGTGCCAGTTTCTCCGGCGCCACATTTGCATATTCCCATTCAGCATTTTTCATTCCCAATTTTTGCCAGATATTTTCTTTGATATAATCCTGGTATCGTTTGCCCGAAACAGTGGTGATAATTTTTCCGAGTAAGGCGAAACCAAGATTGCTGTATTCAAATGCAATACCCGGAGGATTGGAAAAAGAAATTTGTTTACCAATAAATTCCATCAGGTCTTTATCATTATCAGCCAACTGACGATCGCCCCAGGGGTTGTCTTCCGGAAAGCCAGCACCATGTGTCAGCAAGTGACGAATGGTGATATGCGGCGCATCGGCAGTAGGATATTTTACATTCTTTAATTCAGGGATGTAGAAATAAGCAGGATCATCGAGATTTAATTTTCCCTCATCTCTCAATTTTAAAATAGCCATGGCCGTAAAGCTCTTACTCATGGAAGCAATGCGAAACAGGGAAGAAGAAGTAACAAGTGTTTTCTTTCCCAAATCGGTATATCCATAATTGCCTCTATAAATTAAATGCCCGTCCACCACGATGCCAAAAGCAATACCAGGGAAATGATTCTCTTCCGCATACTTTTTATAAATACTATCAATAACCGGCAATACCTGTTTTATTTTCTCCACCCTTCCCTCATCTGTAAATACAGCGGGATGATATAAGGAATCATATTGTACTACTGAAATTTTTTCCGCCTGTTTATTTTGTTTACAGGAAAAAAGAAAACCGGATGCTATTGCAAGAATCAAAAGTACTTTCATGATTATTTTTTCTATGCCTTTTAAAATCCTTTCTTCTCTCCGATGTATTTGTCAAACCATTCCAGGTTTGTCTGCATGGTTTTCAGTACCATTCTTGGTTCCTGCGGACCATGCGGTTGCCTTGGCAAGGCTAGTAGTCGTACCGGTACATTTCTACGTCGGAGTGCATTATAAAACATGACCGAGTTGCTGAACGGTACCCGCAGATCTGCTTCGCCATGTTGCAACATTACCGGTGTCTTTACATTTTGAATAAACCGTAAGGGAGAATGTGCATCATACTTACTCCAGTCATCCCATGGATTAGATTTAAAATAAGATGGTAAAAATCCTTCTATATCATCCGTAAGATTCTGATGTGCCAGGTCGACAACCGGCGCACCAATAGACGCTACTTTGAAACGATCGGTATGTCCAACGATCCAGCTGCTCATAAATCCGCCATAGCTCCAGCCCATCACTCCCATTTTACTTTCATCAGCCACTCCAATTTTTATTACATGATCAACACCTGCCATCAGATCCTGGTAATCTTTACCGCCCCAGTCTTCCCGGTTAGCCATTCTGAATTCAGTACCATAACCAGTCGAACCTCTTGGATTCGGTCGCAGTACTGCATAACCAGCTTCAGCAAAAGCCGCAATGGGATAAGCACCCTGGTTGCCAGCAACACATGCTTGTGAAAACACACCTGCCGGTCCTCCATGTACATTTAAAATAAACGGAACTTTTTGACCGGCCTTATAATTGATCGGGTAAGTAAGCAACCCTTCTATTTCTTTTCCATCTGCTCCTTTCCATTTTACTACTTCTGTTTTGGGTAAGGGCTTAGATGCATGAGCTGCGTTGATGTCAGTGACTTTTGCAGGTGAGAAGGCTGATAGTGAACTGATGTAAGCTTCTGGAAATTTTGAAGGATTTTGTAAGGTAAAAGCAATATGGCTTCCGGTTGAGTTAATAGCAACTGCACCTAACAAATCTTTTGCACCCTTCGTCCATTCAGTTATTGATTTTCCATCCACACTCAACAGGTAAACACTGTTCAATGTTTTATTGGCTTCTGACCATAATACGTTTTTACCATCGGATGTCCAGCCGATGAGGCCGCCATTTTCATCTGGTGTGGCTTTCAGTCGCCAGATTTTTCCATCCACCACCGAATAAATTTTTGCATGTCTTGCCCCCGACCAGTCAACCGGATCAGAAGTGCTGTAGTAAGCAATCATTTTTCCATCGGGGCTAAACAAAGGATTTGTTTCTCCAGCACCAGTGGCGGCTATAGATTTTATCGTTCCGCTTTCCACTTCTATCAATGAAATATCGCTGTACACATTGTCATTTACCTCCGGCGATTTTCCGTGACTGTAAGCAATGCTTTTTCCATCGGCACTCCAGTCGAAGGCATTCACATTATAATTTTCTTTAGTCAGTTTCTTAGTCACATATTTTCCGCCTGTGTCTTTTTGATTCAACCATAATACATACAAACGGTTTTGCTTTTTTTCTTCATCCATATAATACCAATCGTTCTTTGCTTTTTTATCTTTTTCTTCTTTGCTTTCGGCCGGATCGATCATTGTATAAGCAATAGCATTACCATCTGGCCGCCAATCATATTCACCCACGGCTGATTTTACATCGGTAATTTTTTCTGCTTCGCCACCAGCTACTGGTAATACATACAAATTATTTTTACCATCCCGGGATGATGTAAAAGCAATCAACCTGCCGTCAGGGCTCCATTTTGGGTTAGCAGAGTTTTTGTCACCCTTGGTCAACTGAACTGCATTACTGCCATCAGCATTGCAAAGCCAAACCTGGTTTACGTATTCACTACGATCGTCCGTCATCATTGCTTCACGGACCGTGTATAACACCTTACCTGCATCCGGTGATACCCGGACAGCCGTGATGTTTTTTATTTTCAAACATTGTTCGGGACTCCAGTTTGTTTGTGCTGAAATACTTTGTACAAGAAAAAAAGAAAGGAAAGCTACTAATGAGATTCGCATAGATTCAAATTTAAACATTGAATAAATAAATTTTTCGGGGGAAATATTCATACTCTAATATAATCTTATTCCCGCTGTATATTATGAACTACTATTTTCCAGGTAAGGAAGGATTTCCTACTAAGACACGAATAGCACAAAGAAAACCACCCTGATTGTAAACACTTTGCGGTCTTTGTGTCTTAGTGGTAAACAAAATTGAAACTGATCTTCAATTATTTTCTAAAAGGTTGTTTTTTCCAATAGGTCAAACTTCGCCATGCCCACTCCATCGGACCGAAGCGGAAATAACGCAGCCAGATATTACTATAAATAATTTGCAACAGCCAAACAGCACCTACCACATAATATACTTCATGCCGTTCCAGTTTGCCGTACATGCCGAAGCCAATTCCATAAAAAAATAATCCGCATAGTAACGATTGCATCAGGTAGTTGGTAAAAGCCATTTGCCCAACCGGCCGCATTAATGCAAACAGCCATTTAAATAAACCAGATTTATATAACAACATCAGCAAGCCTAATATGCCGATAGACCGGAATGTGCGGGACAACTCGTAAAAGGAAAATGAAATACTTTTTGTATACTCGTACCAATTGAATTTTGCAGCAATAAGTGGCTGCAGCCGAAAGTAAGAAAGTGTCAATCCTGCGCTAAGCCCAATGATACACATTCCCCAATACACTTTGATATTTGCCTGCCCCGTTAAAATTCCCATTTTGAAAAATGCCATTCCCAAAAACATAAAAAGTAATACATCCCATATACCAAAGAAAAGATACTTCACTAATTCATCTACATACCGGTTGGTTCTGTATTCATACAACGTTTCATAGCTTCCCTGTGTTTTTAGTATTGCCTTTTCCATTCTCTTCATCCTTCCTTCTGGGGTAGTTTTAGCTTTAAAATCCTGCATAGCCCCCAGTTGTTCTTTTTGAATAAGGGTAAGCTTTGTTTGAGAAGTATCCATTTCGGCTACCATTTCTCCCCGGTGTATTATTTTTTTATCCTGGTACAGATCCCGGTTTTCTCTGGCCAGCATAAAGGTGAAGCAAAGCGCAGCGCCAATCAGCAATGCTTTAGAAGATAACTTCCGGAACGAATACATGATCATACCGAGGCAAGCATAATCCAATAATATATCACCCCACCATAACAAAACAAAAACATCAAACAGTGAAAAAACAATTAGCCATAACTGGCGGCGGAAAAAATAATCGGCTGGTAACAACCCCTCCAATCTTTTTTCTTTTCCCCCTACAAAAAGAAGGATACCAGCACCAAACAGCATAGAAAATATGGCCCGTTGTGTCCCTTCCGGAAACCAGTCTACAAAATGCCAGACCTTGAAATTGATTGTATTCCATTCATTCAGTACAGATGGGTCATGGCCTGCAGGGACAGGTAGACCAAAACTTGGAATATTCATTAATAATATTCCAAGAATTGCAAAACCTCTCAGGCTGTCGAGAATAATAATTCTTTCTTGCTGGCCGGTTGGTGCAGCAAGGTTAGCAAAAGGTTGGCTGGTCATGTTATTCGTTTTGACAAATTTTTTTTTAGAATTTTATTATTACACTTTTAGGTAATTAATTTCTCTGGTCTCAGTAGCTACAGATTTTCTAAAAGGTTGCTTATTCGGGTACAACAAGCTTCTTCATCCCCATTCCATCAAAGCAAACAATCATTTAAATAAACAAGGCTTTATGGTGCCAGCACATCTTTCGGATTTGATTTCCTCATGGGTTGCTTTTTCCAATAGGTCAAGCTACGCCAGGCCCATTCAAGCGGACCAAACCGGAAAAACCGTAACCAGATATGACTCCAGATAATTTGTAATGCCCAGGTGGCTGCTACCACATAATAAATCTCGTGGCGTTGCAGCTTTCCAAAATTGCCAAGTCCGACACCATAAAAGAATAGTCCAACTAATAAAGATTGCATCAGGTAATTGGTAAATGCCATTTGCCCGACGGGACGCATTAATGCAAAGAACCATTTGAACCAACCTGATTTATACAACAGCATTATTAATCCAAAAATGCCAATGGCCCTGAATGTTCTGGAAATTTCATAAAACTCAAAAGAAGTGTTTTTTGTATAGTCGAAGTAATTGAACTTATAATCAATAAGTGGTTGCAAGCGGAAGTAGGATATGGTTAAGCCCAACCCTAGCCCCACAATAAATAACACCCAATACACTTTGGCCGAAGCTTTGCCAAGCAACACTCCATTTTTATATAAGGCCATGCCGAGAAACATAAATATAAAAATATCCCATGCGCCATAGTAGAGATAGTTTACAACTCCGTAAACACTCCTTTCACTCTGGTATTCATAAAATCCGCCATAGCTTCCCCGTACACTGTTCAGGCTTTTTTCCATCCTTTTTTTCTTTCCTTCCGGACTTGCTTTTTCTTTAAATTCTGTCATGGCCCCGAGGTCAGCTTTTTGTTCCTCTGTCAGTTTGGTCACCGTTGTATCCATCTTGGCAATCTGCTCTCCTTTATAAATTACTTGCCGTTGCCGGTAAGCATCTACATTTTCTCTTACGGTCATTAACAGCAGTGAAATAACTGCTGCAATAATTAATGCTTTGGGAGATAAGCGACGGAAGGTGAACATGAGCAACCCGACACAAGCATAGTGAAACAAAATATCCCAGAACCATAATAGAACAAAGGCGTTAACCAGTCCAAAAAACAATAACCATAATTGGCGGCGGAGAAAATAGTCTGCCGGCCAGAGGCCATCTACCTTTTTTTCCTGGCGGGTAACAAATAAGATTATGCCTGCGCCAAATAACATGGAGAATAAAGCCCGTTGACTGCCTTCCATAAACCAGTCAATAAAATACCAGGTTTTAAAATTGATAGTTCCCCATTCATTCAATACAGAGGGATCGAAAATAACAGGATCTGGTAAAGCAAAGCCCGGGATATTCATTAATAAGATACCGAGGATAGCAATGCCTCTCAATGAATCGAGAATAACAATACGTTCAGATTGATTAACTGGTGCAGCCAGAGTGGTTGACATGTTGGTTTTGGTTTAGTGGTAAAAGTGGTGGCTTGCAGAGGGGCAGGAGATAGAACAAGGTAACGTTTCTGTTAGTTATTGCAAAACCAAGTAGTGTTTCAGTTTGAAAAATTTAAACCCCGGAGACACAGAGACACTTAAGATACACGGAGGCATCTCTGTGAACCCCTGTGCTCTCCCTGACTCCGTGGCTAAACTAACATATTAAAAATCCAATTGATAGCTAAGCACAGGCACAAAGCCTGATAGTTTTTTATAGATCCATTGTCGGGCGGATGGATCGTAGCGGTAACTTAATCCATCCGTATTTTGTATACCTGCGATATTCTGTATATCCAATGCAATCATCCAGGCGGTTTTCTTCCTGTCTTTACGGAGAGATAATCTTACATCTGTTCTGAAATAAGATGGTACTTTTTGGCTGAATGGTCTTGTTTCATCCAGCAATGGTTTTCTTGAATTAACAGGAGCCCCGGTTAGCAAAGGAGTAATTGGAACACCACCGTTGTATAACATTTTACCACCGACAACAAATGTTTTCTCTTTTTTCCACTTCCATTCCCTGCCTGCTGTTAACGAACCAGCACTTCCGCAATTGTAATGTGTGTTGTAGGTAATGCCATTCAATGGCTGATAAGTAGAATTATAAATAGAGAAGCCCGTCAATACAAATAATCCTTTGGAGAAAAATTTTTCAATCGTTATATCAACACCAATATTTTTCCCGGTGCCTTTACTCACCAGGGCTTCATTGGCATAGCCTTCTGTCATATTGAGCAGCCAGAACGTACGATTCACATTATTTACGACGGGGATATGTGTCAGCTTTTGTAAATATCCTTCCATATGAAAATGCCAGCCCTTTTTCAGCAGTGCATCATATGCTGCAATGAAATGTGCCGACCGCATGATGTCTAAATTAATATTGGGGAATGTATTTCCCGGTCCCTGGTAAAAATAAGAACCCAGCGGAAGTGTTTTGCCATAAATCCCTGTTGCAAAACTCAGACTATGGTTAGGATTTATTTTGTACTGTATATTAAACCGCGGCTCTGCAGAACTTGTTTTATTTAAAGCAAGATAGAGGTAATGCAATCCGGCATTGACCGTAATTTTTTTACCGGGCTTCCAGCTTAGTTGTGTGTAAGGTTGCCATTGCCAGGTATTGCCATCGCCATTTACTACATTATTTCTGTAGGCAAGCAAATCATAATCATAAAAGCTTTGCTTAAATCCATAGCTGATGCGGCTACCAAATACGCCGGTCTTCCAGCTTAGCTTCGATCCCAATTTTGTATTGTAATGAATTGCCAGTGAGAGGCGATTGTTATTATACAGTTCATCGTTAACTGTATAAGGTGTTTTAGCTGTGCTTAATGTATCATCTACAAAACTGATTCGTTGTCCCATCAGCGCAACAGATGTTTTTAGCAACCCGTTTTTCCCGATCTGTAAATTATGACCAACGCCAATAGCTCCCATATTTGTTTTAAAATCATAAATGGCATAGTCGTCATACTCATCCCATTCTGCTACATTGGTGATCGCTGAATAATCTTCTTTGCTTAATCCTCCAATGCCCCAGATATTAAAAACAGATTTATTATTTTTTGATGGAAAATTAAGATTGAAGGAAATATCCTGGAATGTATTGTTCTCTCTTTCATCCGTCAAATGAAAACCAATGGTGTTTAAAATACTGAGCGTAGAGTAACGGAAGTTAACAAGGTAAGAGCTTTTGCCTTTTTCAATTGGCCCTTCTGCTGAAAAATCAAGTCCTATCAGGCTGGCTTTAAAAGTATATTGGTTTTTTTCTTTATTGCCTTTTCTAAAACGCATATCAAACACCCCCGACAATGCATCACCATATTCTGCCGGAAATCCGCCGGTAGAAAAATCAGAATTATCGAGCATGCTACTACTGAAAATAGTAATGCCACCGCCACTGGAGCCTTTGCGGGCAAAGTGATTGGGATTGGGGATATCAATTCCTTCTAAGCGCCACAACATGGTAGCAGCGGAGTTAGCTCTTATAACAATATCACTTCTTGCATCCCTTACCGGCTGCACTCCCGGAAAACTCATCGCCATCCGGCTCGGATCGTTTACACTGGCTGCATAACGTTGTGTTTCTTCTGGTGTAAATGATCTTGTACTGACTATAGATGATCTGTTAACCGGTTGCTTTGGATTTCGTACCGCTTTTACTAACACCGCTGTTTCCTGCTGGTAGCGTTGCTCCATTTCAATGACCAGTTCCAGTTCTTTAGCGCTGTTGACGATAATATTATCGGTAATAAAATTTTCGTAGCCACTGTAAGTACATTGAATACGACGGCGGCCTACTTGTATTTTGGATAAAGTAAAACTACCCGCTTCATTGGTCATCACCGTTTGCTGCAGACTGTCTTCTGCTATTGACACTGTAGCTCCGGCCAATGGCCGGCGGGTATCTTTATCAATTACAGCTCCCTTGATGGTTTGTGTTAATGTTTGCGCCAGTGAAAAAGAATATATGAAAATAAGGAGGCCAAACAAGCCAGCTTTCTTTCGCATAAGCTAAGGTTTGACAGTAAATTACAAAATAGATTTCTTATTGCCGAAGGGAATTGGCAGATTGATTGGATGAATTGATTATTTACCTGGTTAGTATGACAAGAGTGGTTTTTGTGCTGCTTTCACTAAAATAGTATCTTCCTATCTGTGAATCAAAAACCTCAAAAGAGAAATATCGTTGAAGGTGTAGAACACATGGGCTCATTTTACAGGGCTATGCCTGCCATTGCAAGTTTCATTGAAGCAGATTACAGCGAAAATGAACTGGAAAAAGCATACCAGGACTTTTGCAATATTGAACAGCCGGACGAACCGCTACCTGATGAGCATGATGGCTATGGTGTTTGGTGGACCAATTGGACCCTGAAAGGAAAACAAATGAGTTTTACCATTTGCTTTGAAAAATATGAAGGTTATTTTGGCTGGGCTATCCGCTGCCCCGATGAAGAAACTTATTTTAAAGTAAAGGAATTTATGGGTACGGTTTTACGAGTAGATTAATGCTTATAAAAAACCTGCAGGCAAGTATTTCTATCTCTACAAAATTTTATACTAATCAATAATTCAAGAGTTTTGTCACACATTCATCCAGCCTTGCTTTCGCCATAAAATTATTTTCCAATTCAATATTGAAAGGAATGGGTGTATCCAAACTTGCGCAACGCATTACCGGTGCATCTAATAATCCAAAACAGTTTTCAGCGATCCAGGCAGCTATCTCGCCACCGATGCCGCCCACTAATGTGTCTTCATGTAATAATAATACACGGCCGGTTCTTTGCACTGCTTCTCTTATAGCTAAATAGTCAAGCGGTAATAAAGTTCTCAGGTCAAGAATATCTATAGAAATTTCGGGGTGTTCTGCAGCGTAATCTTCTGCCCAATGCACTCCTACACCGTAAGTAATGATAGCAATTTCATCTCCTTCTCTCACATGTCTTGCTTTACCAATTTCAATTTCATAATAATCAGAAGGCACCGGTCCGCTTACCGAACGATACAATGCTTTGTGTTCAAAAAACAAAACAGGGTTAGGATCGTTGATCGCTGCAATCAATAATCCTTTTGCATCCATCGGTGTAGATGGATACACAACTTTTAATCCCGGTGTTTTTACAAACCAGGCTTCATTGCTTTGACTGTGAAAAGGACCGGCACCCACACCACCACCCGTTGGCATACGAATAACAACATCAGCATTTTGTCCCCAGCGATAATGAATTTTTGCCAGGTTATTAATAATTTGATTGAAGCCTACGGTTACAAAATCAGCAAACTGCATTTCCATCATACTCTTAAATCCTTCCAATGATAAACCTAATGCAGCACCAACAATTGCACTTTCGCATAATGGTGTATTTCTCACTCGTTCTTTTCCAAATTCATTTACAAAACCTTCGGTTATTTTAAAAGCACCTCCATACTCTGCAATATCCTGCCCCATGAGAATGAGGTTTGGATAAGCAACCATACTTTGATGAAGACCTTCTTTGATAGCATCAATTAGTCGAAGCCCCCCCGCCCCCCGAAGGGGGGATTCACCTTCGCTCAAACCTGATAAATGAATTTCACTATTGATTTTTGAGTTGTCGACAAGCCGGGGCTGTGTGATGGAAGCTCCCCTTGCGGGGGAGTTTGAGGGGGCCGCATACACATCTTCCAACTCTTCCTCCGTATCAGCCACCACCGGTTTTGTATTAGACCCAATCGCTAATTCACTTTCAATCTTCTCTTTGAATTCATTTCTGATGTCACCAATTTGTATTTCTTTTAATACACCACTCTCAATCAAAAACTTTTCATAGTTCTTGATCGGGTCTTTCATTTCCCAGAGTTTGAACAGATCCTGCGGTACATATTTAACACCACTGGCTTCTTCATGACCCCGCATACGGAACGTAAGACATTCTATTAAATACGGTTTTTGATTGTTGATACAATATTCTCTTACTCCTTTAATGGTGTCATACACTTGTAGTAAATTATTACCATCAATCTGCACTCCTTCCATTCCATAACCCTTTGCTTTATCAACCAGGCTAATGCAACGGTATTGTTCATTTACCGGTGTACTTAATCCATACCCATTATTCTCAATAATAAATATGACAGGCAGATCCCAAACTGCGGCTGTATTTAATGCTTCATGAAAATCACCTTCACTGGTGCCGCCATCTCCCGTAAACGCAAGGGATACTTTTTTCTCTTTCCGGAGTTTATGTGCCAATGCTACACCATCTGCAATGGCGAGCTGCGGACCCAGATGCGATATCATCCCGCAGATATGATGTTCCTTATTTCCAAAGTGAAAACTTCTCTCTCTTCCTTTGCTGTATCCTTCCTGTGCACCCTGCCATTGCATAAATAGTTTACTCAACGGCATATTGCGGGTAGTAAATACACCCAAATTTCTATGCAAGGGCATGATCCATTCATCTTCCTGCAATGCTAATGTGGCACCAACAGCAATTGCTTCCTGGCCAATGCCACTAAACCATTTGGAGATTTTTCCCTGTCGCAGCAGCACCAGCATTTTCTCTTCGATCATGCGGGGCCAGAGAAGGCTTCTGTAAAATTGGACAAGTTGATCGTTAGACAACTCTTTTTTGTCGAAAGTCATGTGGCGAATTTCCGATTTTTTTCAACACAGAGATACGGAGAAAATGAGTTACACGGAGTTTAATTTTCCATTTATCCGGCGACGAAGGCCTTCATTTAGTAACACAACATTAAAATTGATCAGCAGACCAAGCTTTTTGTTGGCTAGTTTCAAATAGGTTACTAACTGAGCCTCATGCACTGGTAGTATTACCTCTACTGACTTTAATTCAAGTATGATTGAATCTTCTACTAGTAAATCAATGACAAACTCCTTGTTTAGTAACTCCCCTTTGAAATAAACCGGAACAATTACCTGGCTTTTTACATTTAACCCGTCCTTAATCATTACCGTTTTCAGACAGACCTCATATACTGATTCCATCAAACCCGGGCCAAGTTCCTTATGAACATCGATGGCACACTTAATAATTCTCTCGGTAATGGCGTTATAATCTTTTTCAAGAAGCATAAAAATAGTTTTATTTACTCTGTGCTACTCTCCATCTCCTCAACTCTGTGTTGAGAATTTACACCACCACCAACTCATAAAAATCCTCCGGCTGCAAATACTTTTGGGCAAGTTGTTGCAGCTCTTCCGCCGAGATCGTTTTGATAGTATTGATTGAATCGTAGAAATATTGCTCTGTAAGATTATGCAGCACAATATTCTTCCAGCGGGCAATGATATGAAATGGGCCATCAAGGTCGCCAAGAATACTGCCCATCATATAATTTCTTACCAATAAGAGCTCTTCTTCATCTACCAGTTCTTCCCGCAGGTCTTTCATTTCCTTATACACTTCAGCAATAGTGGCTTCGCAAACATCTCTGCCCGCCTCTGTACTGATCATCCAGGCGCCATCATGCATATGATTTTGTAAATGGCTATGTATCCCATACGTATAACCTTTGTCTTCCCGGATATTGCTCATCAGCCTGGAACCAAAAAAGCCGCCGAACAAAGTATTCAGCGTCATCACTTTCATAAAATCAGGATGATGACGATTAGGAAAAGGTCTGGCTATCCTTATAGAACCCTGCACACCATTGGCATCATTGGTTATCCGGAATTTCTTTTCTGCGGCCGGTGTCGTAATAATAGTTCCTGTTTCCGGACTCTTATTGGGCAAGTCGCCAAAATATTGATTCAATAACGGTTGCAGGTCTGCCGGCAATTTACCGGCCACAAACAACACTAATTTTCCCTGCTGGTAATATTTTTTATAAAAATCCAGTAGCTGTTCTCTCTCAAGAGCATCAAAATCTTCAGCCCTGCTGAATTTTCCATACGGATGTTTTTCTCCGTACAGGTAAACATCGATCATGCGGCCGGCAACAAAATCACTTTTCTTAAGGCTCACTTTCAGCCGCTGCTTCATATTTTGTTTGTAAATATCAAGCTCATCCTGGGGCATAACAGAATCTGTGATCAGCTCTCGTACAACCGGCAATAATTCTTTTACATGTTTGGTTAAACAATGTAAAGTAACGGTAGCTGTTTCACTATGACAGGCCCTGTTAAGATAAGAGCCATAATATTCAAAATGTTCGTTGATCTGGAAAGCAGTTCTTTTTGAAGTGCCATTGCGTAATAAAAAATTAGCGGTAGCGGCAACAAGATCTTGTTCTTCGTACCAGTTGCCGGCATAGAAAACCCATTCAAACGAGAGTACATCTTCTGCGCCTGCATTTACGGCATACACTTCTACCCCGTTATCCAATGTAAATTTATCAGCTTGCTTCAGCCGGAGATCAAAATTGACTGCATCCACTATTTTCGGAGCCTGTTTCCTGTCTGGCATAATATTCCTTTCGTTGTTGCTTAATTAATTGTTCGATAAATAATGGATCGTATTGCAATTCGTATGGCGGAAGATAGTCCTGCTTTCCTGTAAAATATCTTCTGTAGTAACCGTAGCATACTTCTCCAGTTCAAAATTCATCCAGGAAGCATCCCCCAGTATTTCATAATAAGCAAGGCTTTGGGCCCTGCTCATCACACTCATATCTTCAAAGGCGATCATACTCTCTGTTTTGTTCTTTACTTTCTGCAATTCTGTTTCACTCACCAATTCATTTTTCATTTTTTCCAGCTCTGCCTCTACGGCTTTCTCTGCATCTTCCATCTTCACGCCTTTTACTAATTTTCCTTCGATAACGACAAGGCCATTTTCCGTACTGCCAAAATGATGGCACTCTATATTGCTGAAAAATTGTTTCTCTTTTACCAGCGACTGGTATAACCTGGATGAGCCACCGCCACTAAGAATATCTGTGAGCAGGTCAATGATGTAATATCTTTTGTCCAATCTACCCGGCATATGCCAGCATTTATACAATGCATCAAGTGGTACATTGGCTTTTATTTCCTGTTTTCTTTCTTCCGTTTGTTCCGGTTCCTGCGGCAGGTTTCTTTTATAAGGCTCGCCGGCCGGAATATCACCAAACCATTTTTCTGTCAGCTCTTTTACTTTCTCCGTCGTTACATTACCTGCTACTACCAATACTGCATTGACGGGACGATAATGTTTAAAGAAGAAATTTTTTACATCTTCCAGTTTGGCATTTTCAATGTGCGACAATTCTTTACCAATCGTCATCCAGCGGTAGGGATGTATTTTGTACGCCAGCTCCCGCATCTTATGCCACACATCACCATAAGGTTTAGTGAGGTAGTGCTCTTTAAATTCCTCCATCACCACTTTACGTTGTGTCTCCAGGCTTTTTTCTCCAAAGGCCAGCGAGAGCATCCGGTCACTTTCTAACCAGAATGCCGTTTCTAAATTCTCGGCCGGCAGTTGTATATAATAGTTGGTAAGATCGTTGGTCGTGTAAGCATTGTTTTCTCCGCCCGCCATTTGTAGCGGTTCATCATAATTGGGAACATTGACAGAGCCACCAAACATCAGGTGTTCAAAGAAGTGGGCAAAGCCTGTTCTCTCCGGATCTTCATCTCTTGCACCCACATCATACATTATGTTCATCACCGCCATCGGTGTGCTCAGATCCTGGTGAACGATGACCCGGAGTCCATTCGCCAGTGTAAATTTTTCGAATTGTATCATATTGTAGTAACAGTCGTTAAATAAAAAAATTGCCTGCGCAGTACCTGTTGAAGGCCGTAGCAGAATCTGTAAAAATATTGAAAAATATACCGCCAGACAGCAGGCATTATTGCGGGATAGGTAAATAATTAGCGAATGCTCCTGACCTTGAACTCAATTTCCTTCATCAGGTTATCCCGTCTTAAAATAAGTTTTACTTTCTCATTGGGTGCCTGCAGGGCTATTTTATACTGGTTGAGGTTTTGTGAAAAATTATTATTGATCGCTATTACCTCATCTCCCTCTTTTATACCGGCGGCTTCTGCCGGTGAGCCTTTCGCTACATCACCAACGATAATGAACCCTTGCAGAAAGTATAATTCCACCCCGGAGTAAGAATAATCGAATGAATCACCATAATGGGTATTGGGAGTAATATGAATATCACTCCTCGCATAATTCAGGATGATATTGAACCGTCGCAGTATATCATTACCGATCAAACCACCCATATAGGGATAAGAAGTAACATTATTCTCATCATCAAAAATATAGACGGGCACACTTCTGAAACGATAAGGACCCAGTTTCACTTCCCGCATCACCATCAGTTCCATATCTATTTTACCGCCAAGACCTTCTCCTTCTTTGATCCATCTTTTCTTTTTTTTATCAACAAAAGAACTATCGGCTACAAAATCCTGGGTGAGCAGCATACAAACACCGGCACCCATATCATATAAGAATCTTGATGTAACTGCCGCTTCATCCCTTACCCTTAACTGCTGCGCCACCAGTTGATTGATGGTCGGCTTTAACAGGTATCCTCCCCGTGGATAGCGGATGGTGCCGGGTGTGCAAAATGTCAGTTTCATACTGTCATAGTCCAGCTTCACGATATAGCGGCTCAATATGGAGTAGCCAATAATGCCATCGATCCTTTCGCCATACACCGCTGTAAGAATACCATAATCATTGATATGAAAATTGAGACTGTCAGCCGTAAGACCGGGAAAATGCAATTGCTGGTTGAACAAAAAACTCACTTTGCGGATGCCGGCAATACCACGGATGGTACGTTCTGTTGGTGTGGGCTTCAGCCCCAGGTAATCAACAGTGGTAGAATCAAGAGAAATACCGCTGCTGCCGGTGTCTAATATAAAATTAAGTGTGTCGGGAAAATTGTTCAGCTTGGCATGCAGTATCACAATGCCACCCGTAAGTTGGGTAAACGGAATCTTGGCAATCTCCCTCGATGGTGGCTCTATAAACTCTTCCTGGGCAGCAAGCGGTTTTGCTGCGGCTAGTGTAAAACAAAGAGTTATACTATAAACAAGTTTTCTCATGCGGCTTCAATCTTTGAGGACCTTCTTTCGTATGACAAATTTTTTACTCATAATGATGCAAGAGCCCTTGCCATACAAATAAATTTACCTCAATATCAACGGCTTTCAAAACCGTTCAGCATATTATTCTGTTATAGCCCTGTACCTTTGCGGCTAAAATATATCCCACAACAGCACGGAGGGTACAAAGGTTTGTTACCTTCATTTCTTTGTAAGTCATAGTGGGAAACAAAATATATGCAGTTAACCGATCTATACGACAAGGCAGCCCGTTTCGGCTTTTTATCTGTTGAAGAAGGTGTGTACCTCTATCATCATGCCCCGCTGGCCGACCTGATGTTTATTGCCGATGAGTTGCGAAAAAAGCAAGTGCCCCATGGCAAAGTAACCTGGCAGATAGACCGCAATGTGAATACGACCAATGTCTGTATTGCCAATTGTAAGTTTTGCAATTTTTACCGCATACCCGGACATGCTGAAGCATATATTACTGATATGCCGACTTACCGTAAAAAAATTGAAGAAACATTAAAATGGGGTGGCGACCAGTTATTATTACAGGGCGGTCATCATCCTGAGCTGGGCTTACAATATTATGTGGACACATTCACCCAGATAAAAAAAGAATTTCCAACGATCAGGCTGCACACACTCGGCCCGCCTGAAGTAGCACATATCACCAAACTAGAAAAGAGTACACACCGTGAAGTGCTGGCAGCATTAAAAGAAGCCGGTATGGATTCATTACCGGGTGCCGGCGCAGAAATTTTAATTGATCGGGTAAGACGATTGATCAGCAAAGGAAAATGTGGTGCACAGGAATGGCTCGACATTATGCATGAAGCACATAAACTAAACATCACCACTTCTGCAACGATGATGTTTGGTCATGTGGAAACGATCGAAGAACGTTTTGAGCACTTGGTAAAAATAAGAGAAGTGCAAAGCCGCAAACCAGAAGAAGCAAAAGGTTTTCTTGCCTTCATCCCGTGGACCTTCCAGGATGTAGATACATTGCTGACAAAGATCCGCGGTGTTCAAAATCTTACTACACCCGAAGAATATATCCGGATGATTGCCCTGAGCCGTATCATGCTGCCGAATATAAAAAATATACAGGCCAGTTGGTTAACGGTGGGTAAACAAACGGCGGAGATCTGTTTACATGCCGGTGCCAATGATTTCGGTTCTATTATGCTGGAAGAAAATGTAGTGAGTGCTGCCGGTGCGCCGCATCGCTTTACCTATAAAAGTATACAGGAAGCTATCCGTGAAGCAGGTTTTGAACCGCAGTTGAGAAACCAGCAGTATGAGTGGAGAGAGATTCCGGAGATGATAGAAGAGCAGGTGATCGATTATTAGTGAATGGTGAATTGTGAATAGTGAATGGGGTAAATATTAACAGTGTTCGGATTTTATTAAATCTTATATATTAGTTATTCATGAAGAAACCATACAGCTTGTTTAGAAAAATAGCATTTATAGAAGGTATTTCTTTTTTGATCTTATTAGGCATAGCCATGCCGTTAAAATATTTTGCTGATATGCCCATGGCAGTTACTGTTATTGGTGGATTGCATGGTGTTTTATTTGTTGGTTTAGCTGTTGCGGCCTACCTGGTAAAAGATCAGTACAATAAATCTTTTGGTTGGGGATTAAAAGTGTTTGTAGCTTCTATTATTCCATTTGGCACTTTTTATATGGATAAGGAGTGGAAGAAAGAAGAGGCGGCTGTTACAGCCTGAGATTGCTTTCTTAAATTTACTTAATGAGGACAATATTAATCATATCAATGATTGTTGTTTGTATTGGTTGTTCAAGTAGTGATAAAAAAGTTGAAATTTCATATTACTATCTATTGTATGGGAACCAAACTAACCATTTCGACACTATAAAATTTTCAGAATTTAATAAAATAGATACCGCTGATAGTTTGATCGCTAAAGATTATTTTGAATTGAACAATCAGTTTCATTTAATAACCGCTTACACTTCGGATGATCATGCGGCTACTGATGGAGGAGTTTTTTATTATACCTTAGATAGTATTGGTATAATTTATCATAGAAGTACAACCTGGAGGAATTTTATTCTATTACATAGCAATAATGACAGTATTAATAAACTGATAAGTATTTGTTTGGGGAGAATTCTGATAAAACCAGAGTTGAAATGCTATCAGTGTCCTTCTAAATAATTCACACAGCAGAAAGCCCCAACCTTATACTTTCTTTAGAAAATCACCCCCTTATTAATTCTTACCTTCATAGTCGTTAATCAAATCATACGGTTATGAAAAAATACCTCATTATACTTTCCGCTTGTGTTGTAGTGATGGCCTGTAATAATAAAGCAGACCAGCCCGGTGGGGATGACGACACTGCCACTGCTGCTGAACTTGTATATAGCTGGCAGGCCGTACTGAATGATTCTACCGGACGATTGGAAATGAAAAAAGTGGAAGCTGCCGGACCCGATTCATTAAGCCCTGCCGCTGTCATCACTTATTTAAACACATTGAATACGAATGTCCGGCTGGAACTGGTGAAAACATCCGGTGATACGGTCTATGTAAAAATTCCGGATGCCATGTACCTTACTCAACAGATGGGTTCCACCGGGCCGACTCTTTATTTTTCTGAAGCAGTATATAACCTTACAGAAATTCCGGGTATCAGATTTGTGAACTTTGATTTTGAAGAAGGCGACCATGCTTCTCCCGGCACCCTGAACAGGGATAGTTTCAACAACGAATAAAAAACCCCGCTACACCAAAGGCGCAGACGGGGTCTTATAAAAATTAAAAGTCATTCTTATTTAGGAAACTTCTCGACGAGGTTGCTGACAGGTTTTGTAGTGCGCAGGTACGCATAAATAGCTTTCAGGTCTTTATCCGTCATCCCTGCATACTCAGAAAGCGGCATCACTGTGTTTTGCTTGCCCGGGTTATAATTATATGATTTTTCCTCCCGGTAGAGAGTAAACTTGTTCATGAACCTTTCTTCTGTCCAGCTGCCAATACCCGTAAGAGAGTCGGATGAAATATTAGCTGAATTGACTTTACATTCACCCAGATTAAACATATTGCCTCCTCCGTACATGCGGGCAAAATCAAGTTGTCCTTTTACAAAAGGTGTATGACAGGTAGCACAGTCCGCTACCGTACTCATGTATTCACCATACTTCACTACATCAGATTCGGGAGGACGAACATTATTATCTACAGAGGCTTGCAAAGCCGGTCCCGGATACGCCATACTAATAGGAATCATCAACTGCCTGTCCTTTATTTTGTTTTTGATCGGCTTCAATGTTCTCAGGTAGGCAATAATAGCCAGCAAATCATCTTTCGCCATCCTGTTGAAATTAGCATACGGCATAATCGGGAAAAGTGTATCACCATTTTTTCTTATGCCATGGGTGATGGCCCGTAATACTTCATCATCTGTCCAGGTACCGATGCCGGTTTCATTATCCGGAGTAATGTTTTTCCCATACAAAGTACCTGGAATGGCAGCAAGAATTTTATTATCAAAAACTTCACCGCCGCCGCCTTCTGTTCCCGGAACAACCGGGCCGGAATATTTAGTAAAATCCCTTGTACTGTGACAGTGAATACAGGCCGCAACATGATTGGCCAGGTAGTCTCCCCTTTCTACTACTTTTTTCAGGGAATCATTTTGATCAGCCGCTTTAGGTTCTGATTTGTTATTGTTACAGGCCGATAAATAGGCGGCCATGATAATGACGGAGCAGATCGCCGTCAGGGCAATTAACTTTCTCATGGTAGGTCGTTGGTTTAAGTTGCAAAAAATAAGGTGGTAAAAGGTAGAAAAGTTTTCTGAATAATTGCAAGAAATTTACTCTCCAAAAAATAGCCTGTGGAAATCACTTACTTAAGCACATAACCAAAGCTGAATGTCAACGGTACTTTTACTCCATTATTCTCCGGGAAAATATTGCCATTGGAGAAGTGAGCAATACGAAGTCCGGCATTCAGGTTCTTTTTCTTTCCGGTAAAAATGCCCATGCCCATGGCATCATAGAATGTAAATTTTCGTCCCGTCTTTTCATTATCAATGGTTGTTCTTGAAATATAAGTAGGACCCGCAACTGTGTATTCAAAAAACACATCCGTCTTTGGTGAACGGAAGGCAGTAAAACGCAACACCGGGTATAAAGACATCGTAAAAAAATCATCTTCCTTTTTATCACTTCTCCAGTAACCTATACCGGCTGCCCAATCGAGTGAGAATACTTTACGGGCATGAAAAATATTTCGCTGATAGTTAACTGAAAAACCCCGTTTCAATTGCGCCGCACCACCCCAGAACATGGGAATTTTTTTGGAGAACATTTCATTCACCCCATAACCCAATGCATTGGTGGTATAACTGAACTGGAGAAGATGTTTGGCAAAATAATATCCGCTTTTGATATTGCTTGCTACTTTTTCTTTTGATAATTCTCTCAGGTGATAATTAAAGCCGGCAGAATGAAAAATAGTTTGTGGTTGTTTTGCTTTGGCATGCGCCGGTGACCAGGTAGTGCTTAATTGCAGATCCCATTTTCTATTTATATGATATTGCAATGCGCCGCCAAACAAGCCGGTAGCATACGTTGCGTTTTTAATAACAGGTACATAATCTATTTCAAATCCTTTTCGGGTAATAACACCGAGACCTGCTTCTGCAAACAGGGAAAATTTTTTGGTCAGTGGTACCTGTGTGGCGAGGGTAAGACCGCCAATATTCATCCATACAGAATGTTTGGTTTGGTCGCCATTAATACTGGTGTACAAGACCCAGCCCACCGGCCGCATATAACTTATTTGTGCAGACAGGTATTTATTGAACTGGTGCCCATATAATATTAACCGGGGAGCAATATGAGGAATGGATATGGATGCTACCGAAAAACCCGGCTCTAATTGTGCTGAAGAAAATGGATAATTGATATAACCAAGGTTAAGACCGAAGTAAGAATTCTTTAATCCCCACGGATATTGAATTCTCTTTTCACCGGGTTGTGCTCTAACAGAAAAACATGGCAGCAGCACTATCATCAGCAGTATAATCACCCAGACTCTTTTTCCCTGCATGGTTATTATTTGTAGTTACAATAATTGTTTTACTTCCATCTGATCATCGAGAACCACCATCCGGGCATTATAGCCAGTATCAATCTTACCCAACTCTTTTATTCCTAAAACCTTCGCCGGGTAGAGGCTGCACATCCTGAGGGCTTCGCCTAATTCAATAGCTCCAAAGTTAACCAGGTTTTGAACGGCTTTTGCCATCGTAAGTGCAGAGCCGCTGAGAATATTATCTGCTTCATACTTATCGCCAACAGGTTTGTGCTGGTAATGTCCTTTGGTAGTTTCCGTTACTGCATCGGTGATAACAAACAATCTCTCCTTCATTACTTGTTTTGCGATTCGTAATGCCGCATAATCTACATGATGACCATCCGGAATAATACTGGCCATTACCGGTGCATCATCCATGGTGGCACCTACCAATCCGGGTTGCCGGTGCTGCAACGGACTCATTGCATTATATAAATGTGTAACCGTTGTAATGCCGTTTGCAAAGCCTGTTTTGGCTTCGGCATAAGTAGCGTTACTATGACCGGCTGATATAATTATCTGATGTGAAAGAATGAGATCAAGGATCTCTTTGCTGCAAACTTCCGGAGCAAGGGTGATCATTCTGATTACGCCTTTGCCATACTTCAGCAACTCTTCTGTTTCCTGAATTGTTGGTGGATGGATCAGCGATTCAATATGTGCTCCTTTTTTTGCAGGATTGATCCACGGTCCTTCTAAATGCAATCCCAAAATACCTTCTCCGCCTTTACTCCAGTACTCTTTTACAGCATCAATACATTTATAAAATACCTGGTTGGTGTTGGTAGCGACGGTCGGCAGGCAAAAGGCTGCGCCACCCTTTTCACAATACTCTTTTAATTTATACAAGGAATCCACTTCCGGGTAAACAGCCAGCAACTTGCCATAAGCTCCGTAAATCTGCAGATCAATAAAAGCCGGGGCGATGATGCAGTTGTCGAATTGTTCAATATGTTGCGCCGATGTAAGGGAGGAAACAGGAATGATTGCGTCTATTGTTCCATTATTAACAACAAGTGCATGATTGGTCAGCCAGTTTTCTCCGGTAAAAATTTTATCTGCACTATATATTTTAGTAGTTACCACCGGGCTGAAAGATAAATGATTAGCAGCATTTATCGCAAGCCAAACTCTTTCCTGTTAATGGTAAGAATAAAAGGTTGAACAGATCTCAAAATTTCATCCGTTGCTTTAGTATTTATGGCCCTGTTGTATTGATGCAGGTCTAAACGCCGTGATGGCGGAACTTCTACATAACTATATCCTGTTCCAGAGGCTGGATCATTATACCGGACAAATAAATCTGTTGGGGTGTCTTTTCTATTGTATGTACAGTAATTAAATTTTACGATGTAGTGGTTTTTTGCAAAATAATAGCCCGTATCATAACGATATCTATTGGGGTCGTTCTGCCCCATACCATCGATTCGGATTTTTAGAAAATCATCGTAATACAAAACTCTGCACAGATCAAAGATGTCTGCCCCCAGCGATGTATCCAAAATCAATTTTTTGTTTACATCTACCAATACCGGATCAAGCTTCTTCATCTCTTCTTTTCCGGCATCGGTTTTAATCATTATCATACCATCACAATCCCACGGGCAATGCTGTGCAGAAGTGGTAAGTGTTGCTATTAGCAGTGCAAATAAAAATAAGTATCGCATAACAGGTTCTAAAGTTAGCGTAGTCTCTTTAATAGCCGCTACCCTTTCCCGGGTATTTCATCCCGCTACAAACCGGTAACCAATTCCTTTAATAGTGATGATCTCCAGAGACGGATCGTCTTTGAGGTAACTGCGGATCTTAGTAATGTATACATCGAGATTGCGGCTGTTGAAGAAGGAGTCGTTTCCCCAGAGTAAGTTGAGAATATCTTTACGGTCAATAATGGTGGAGCGGTTCTCATATAATAATTTCAACAACTCACTCTCCCGGTAAGAAAGCTTCCGCTCTTCTTTTCCATTACTCAGTATCTGCCGGTTGAGTTGAAAATTATATTTTCCTATAGTGGCAGTGCCACCACTTATTTTTTGCGATCCTTCCTGTTTATTCTTCAACAGGTTTTGTATCCGTACGATCAGCTCTTCCATGCTGAATGGTTTGCGGATATAATCATTGCCCCCCAATGAAAATCCTTTCACCACATCTTCGGTTTGTGTTTTTGCGGTCAGGAAGATGATAGGCACTTCTTCATCCAGCTCCCGTATTTCATCAGCGATCGTAAAACCATCTTTATTGGGAAGCATGATATCCAGTACACAGATATCAGGTTTTGCTTTTTTAAAAAGCTCCGTTGCTTTTGCACCGTCACTTTCCATGATGACTTCAAAGTTTCGGCTCTCTAAACTCTCTTTCACAATTTTGCCCAAAAAGAGTTCGTCTTCCACATAAAAAACTTTTGTCTTGCTCATATCTTATTCTTTGGCAGTGTGATGGTAAATGTTGTCCCGGTATCCGGATGACTTTCTATAAAGATCGTACCGTTATGTTTTTGTATTACCTGTGCCACATAGCTCAATCCCAATCCGTAGCCTTTGGCATTATGTGTATCACCATGCGGTATGCGGAAAAATTTATCGAATACTTTGTCTCTGTATTCCTGTGGAATACCAATGCCATTATCGGTTACATTTAAAACGATGTTCTCTTCATTTCCCCGCAAATCAATTTTTATGGAGGGATCTTCTTTACTGTATTTAAGCGCATTGTCAAGTAAGTTAAAAATCACACTCAGTAAATGCAGCCGGTCGCCCTGTAGTGTCAGGTCACCATCCCGGATAACAACTACACTTGCATGATTTTTTTCTAATTGCAGTTTTAAAGAATCCACCACTTCATTGACTACATCATCAAGGTTAAACGTTTCATATTTCAACTCTACTTCTTTCTTCTCAAACATCGAAAGCTTGAGTACTTTATCTACCAGCAGGCTGAGACGTTGCAATTCATTGGAAGAAATATCAAGATACTCCCTTGTCCGCTGCGGATCCTGGATAGCATTAAAATTTTTCAACGCTTCAATCGCCACTCCCACAGTTGCGATCGGTGTTTTTAATTCATGAGTGATATTGCTGATGAATTCATTTTTCAGGGCAGCCAGTCGTTGTTGTTTCAGCAGGTTCCGGTATAGTAATACAAAAGAGAGAATGGTGATTCCTAATAAAAGAATAGAAAATAAAATGGGTTGGGTAATTTGTTTCAGCAGGTACGGAAATGTATTCCCCAATTGTAATTTATAAGTAACCGGGTTGGCCAACCCAACTGTTACCTCATTAAAAGCCGGCTCATCGGAAAGGTCAGCACTGTCTTTTTCAACGATGGAGAAGGGGATATTGAGTTTTTCTTCATGTAATGCTTTGGCATACGCTGAATCAATTTCAGTTATTCGCAGGGAATCCTGCAAAGAATCTACACCATATAATAAACTGAATATGCGGTCAACGCTTCCGGTCGGGCTTTGTATATGTCCGTCAAATTTTTTCGTAGTTCCGCCCACATTTACAGAAGTATTATTCATAGAAATAGTTACCATTCCCGGCTTAGCACCAGGGTTTGCTTTCAATGAATCTTTTAGCTTGCTCCTGATAACATTAATGGTAGAAACAATTTCCTGCTTTGGTTGTACACGGACACGGACCTGCTCTCCGTCTTTTTCATGCATTACAATTTTCATCTTGCCTTTACTGCTATCCTTTCCATTCCATGTTACGCCGTCTAAATTTAATTTGGCCACCTGTAATTCAAGTATAGTTTCCCGGAAAGCCATTTCGGTTTTTATAGCCAATGTCTTTTTTTCCCGGGCATAGTTCTGCTTCAGCCAGTATAGCTGGAAGCCGGTGATGCCTAAAATGGCGACACCCATCAACACTGCTAACCAACGGATGCCTCCCCCAACCCTTCCGATGGAGGGGCTTAGCAAAGTTTTTTTATTTGAAGCCTTTGAGACCATTTGAATATCAAAAGTAAATAAGCTTTTGCTCTGATTACTGTCCTTTAACCTTTATTAACCTTAATGAAAGGTGACTTAACCTATCTTGCATTTTCGCCGCTTTACTTTTGGTGCTAAATAAATAAACCATGAAAAAATATTTGCTCGCAGCCGGCAGTTTTGTGCTTGCCGCTTTCTCCCTGGAAGCCCAGCAGCAACAAGGTGTCGTAACATATGACAGGATTTCTAAAGTACAGTTCAGTTTCCAGGGTATGCCCGGAGGCATGGAGCAGCAAATGCCATCTACCCGTACCGATAAATTTGAACTGACATTTGGTAATAATCAATCGCTATGGAAAGCTGCTGAACAGGATAATGATGACGATGCCAGTTTCAGCAGTGAAAGTGGCGCACATATCAGAATGGTAGTTGCGGGCAGCAATGATGTATTGTACACCAATATCGAAACGGGAAAAAAAGTAGAAAAAAGAGAACTGTTTGAAAAGACATTTGTCATTGATGATACTATCAACAAACTAAAATGGAAAATGACGGGTGAAACAAAAACAATTTTGAATCTGCCCTGTATGAAAGCTACTACCACCAGCATCCGCACCAGAACAATGATGAATATGGACAATGGCAAAATGGAACGTAAAGAGTTCCAGGATACGTCTGTTGTGGTGGCCTGGTTTACGACCAGCATTCCCGTATCTGCCGGACCGGCTGAATACCAGGGACAATTGCCCGGTTTGATCTTAGAGATGGATATTAAAGATGGTACGCAAACTTTTAAAGCTACTGGCATTGCTGAAAAGGCCGACCTCGCCGTGATCAAAGAACCCACGGGTAAAAAACACCTCACTCCCGAAGAATTTAAAAAGGAACGGGAAAAGATGATGAAGGAAATGGAACAGAATAACCAGGGTGGACAACGAGTGATACGGATGAATTAAAAATATACTTCCTATAAAAAACCCCGTTGCAAATGCAGCGGGGTTTTTTATTGTAATGCCTTCAGCAATTTTTATCTTTAGTCATATGATGCAAAAAGAATTTGCTGACAAAGTAGTGGATATCATTAAAAATGATCCCAATGTCATTGGTCTTGCCGTGGCCGGCTCCTGGATAACCGATGAGCTGGATGAATACTCCGACCTTGACCTTATTCTAATTACCGAAAAGAAAATAGCCGGTGATAAAGAAACAATGATGCTGTATGCAAAAAGCTTTGGCGATTTTATTTCTGGTTTTACCGGCGAACATGTAGGGGAGCCAAGGGTCTTGATCTGTTTGTACGATAATCCGTTGCTGCATGTTGATATAAAATTTCTGACACTCCCTGAATTTTATGACCGGGTAGAAAATCCGGTGGTATTGTTTGAGAGAAATAATAAATTAACCGGGGTGATCACTTCAACAAAAGCGGAATGGCCGCAACCCGATTTTCAATGGATAGAAGATCGCATCTGGACATGGGTACATTATATTGCTTCAAAAGCAGCCCGGGGAGAATATTTTGAATGTCTTGACGGGCTTGGTTATATCCGGGCCAAAGTGCTGGCGCCGCTATTACAAATAAAAAGCAAAACCACTGTCAGGGGTTTACGGAAAGTAGAAAAGAAATTGAACCTGCCCGACCTGGAGGATCTAAAAATTACCGTGGCGCAATACAGCAAAGCGTCTGTATTAAAGGCCTTAGAGAATTCTATCAGTGTGTACAGGATGCTGAGAAGAAAATTATTTACTGATTCCATTGAACTGCAGGAAAAAGCGGAGAAGAAGAGTATGGAGTACCTGAAGAAAATTAAGGGAGTTTGAGATGCCAGCCCTTGTATAGTGTACAAGTAAAATCAATTAAATTTGATACAAGGGGTTACGGCACCACAATCGATATCCGCTAGTTAGGCAACAGCCAAACCAACAATTTGTACAACCAGAAATGAACAAAGAAATTAAAGCCCATAACGCCAAACAAACCCCGGACGACAAAGCAATTTGCAACCGGCTTGCTACAATCATCGACAATGAACTGAGCGAAGCAGAAAGCAAGATCTGGCACTCCCACCCCGTTTGGTTTTTAGACGGCAATCCAATTACTGGGTATAGCAAACAAAAAGCAGGTATCCGGTTAATGTTTTGGAGCGGCGCCGACTTTGAAGAGGAAGATTTAAACGTAAGAGGTAAAAAATTTAAAGATGCCTCCATATTCTACAACAATGTCTCCGAGATCAAAGTGACTTGTTTAAAACGTTGGCTGAAAAAATCAAGAGAGATCCAATGGGACTATAAAAACATAGTAAAAAGAAAGGGGCGATTAGAGAGATTGAAATAAATTGAACGAGTTACGTTAAATACAAAGTATGAACAATGCAAACAATCATCATGAACGTATTGCAAGTTTGACATTCGCCTCTGTATATCCGCATTATATCGCAAAAGTGGAGAGGAAAGGCAGAACGAAAGAAGAATTACACCAGGTAATTGAGTGGTTAACTGGTTATGATGAAAAACAGATGCAAAAACTCATTAAAGAAAAAGTGACTTTTGAAAAATTTTTTCAGCATGCTACAATAAACCCGAATGCTCACCTCATTACGGGTGTAATCTGTGGTTATCGGGTGGAAGAAATCGAAAATCCGTTAACGCAACAGGTAAGATATCTGGACAAGCTGGTAGATGAGTTGGCGAAAGGTCGTAAAATGGAAAAAATTTTGCGCCAGGCAGGTTAACGAGTAAACTGAAAATAATTGCAAGGTTGTAAGCAGATCAAAATAACATACTATGGCAACGAAAAATAAAAAGGAATTATCACCAAAACAATGTGAGGAATTGCTAAATACTTTAAAAGTCCGTTTTGAGAAAAACATGAAACGCCATAAAGGAATCGAATGGGCTAATGTACAGGCGAAACTGGCCCGCAATACTGAAAAACTATGGTCGCTCAATGAAATGGAAAGCACCGGTGGCGAACCCGACGTAGTTGGTCATGATAAAAAAACGGGGGAGTATATTTTTTATGATTGCTCCCCGGAAAGTCCTGCTGGGCGTCGAAGTATTTGTTACGACCGCAAAGCACTGGAGTCACGGAAAGAACATAAGCCAAAAAATAATGCAGATGATATGGCGGCTAATATGGGTATCGAGCTGTTAACGGAAGAACAATACCGGGAACTGCAGCAATTAGGAAACTTCGATACAAAAACATCGAGCTGGATAAAAACTCCCGCCACCATCAGGGAACTCGGTGGTGCCGTTTTTTGTGACCGCCGGTATAACACCATCTTCCTCTATCACAACGGTGCAGAATCTTATTATGCTGGCCGGGGGTTCCGGGGCTCGCTAAGAATTTGAATTTTGCTCAGACAAGTAAAACTCCCGGGCTAATTACAGGAGAAAAGAATAAGATATTATTTCTTTAATATTCTTTGCAATTGCCTTGCTGTTTTAAATCCGCATTTTGAAGCTATATACTCAATCGTATATTCCGGATTATTAAGCATTGTGTTTGCATATTCCTTTCGTAACAGGGTAAGGTATTCCAAAACAGTAGAACCTGTTTTTTCTTTAAACACCCTGCTCAGATTTCTTGAGCTCATCCCAACCATTGAGGCCAGTGATTCAATATCATTTTCCTTGGAAAGGTTATCAATCAGGAAATCCTGCACTTCATGCACCTGGGGGTTTATATGATTTCTGTAATCGAGGTAAATGCTTTGCTGTTTATGAGTACCGCTTCTCCTGTGATAAACAACAAGACCTCTTGCTACCTTATGTGTAAACAGCGGGCCTTTCAGATCTTCAAGGATAGCCAACGCAAGGTCGATTCCCGCACTGATACCGGCACTTGTGTAAACATTATTACTCTTTATAAATAAAATATCCGTTACAACTTTTGCCCGGGGAAATTCAAGTTGCAATTCCTTCACCCTTCGCCAATGGGTTGTACATTCGGTATCCGTTAATAACCCTGCATGCCCTAAAGCAAAAGCACCGTTACAAATTGAACCAACTGTGATCTTATTCTCTGAACAATCTTTTAACCAGTTGAAAAATTCTTTTTCCGCCTTAAAGGAGAAGCTTCTGACGTATTCAAAATCCATACCCGGCACAAAAACAAAATCACCTTCCTTTAATGAAGCTTCCTTATAATTCTTAATTTTTTCAAATCCAAGGCCAGCAGTACTTACAGGTGCCTCGTGGAATTGATAAAATTCTATATCCATTTGAAACCCATAAAATTTAGCTTCGGTAAAAACCTGCACCGGACCGGCTAGGTCAAGTAATTCAACAGTTGGTGGAATGATAAAGGCGACCTTTTGCATGTTTTCTTTTATTATATTGTTCAAATAAAGGTAAGCAGAACTGTAGTTGCCAGAACGGACAACAGGATGTCAATTACAGACAGAAAAAGCCGTCCATGGGGACGGCCTGGCAGTGCTGCGGTCAGTATACTCTATTTGCAATTTGCACAAGTACAGGTTGAACCGCAATTGCAATTAACACATGTACAATTGGGATTGCAAACCATATTTTTAATCAGTAAAATAGTTGAAGACATGATCTTATTTTATGAAATGATTTTGTTTGTCCTGATTCTCTTATCAAGTATCAATATATAAACACCAATAGTAAAATCTATAAATAAACAAAACAAATCATACTGTGGCGGAATTAGCCCGGGTGCAGCAATTAAATCGTACGCTATATCCCAGCATCCATGCAGGAAATAGCCAGCTGCAAGAATATATATATTTTTTCTAATGCCGTAATATGCTAAGAATAAAAAGACAACCGCCTGAATTGAATTTATAATTAAGGCTTGCAAATCTGTCCAGGTAAAACCAACATAGAGAAACCCGATCCCCGAGAGTACGAGTCCGTAAACAACCTTTTTTTCTACCTGTTTCAACATATTAACCAGTACTATGACCAAAAGCCCTGAGAAAATTCCTATAATTATAGCTGTCATTTTTTTATTTTAAGTTTCATATTGTTTGAAAATGCCGGTGGTTTTCCCTGTATACTTCGAGGCATTGTGATGAGCAGAAATAATGTTCTTTGTGGCTGGGATGGTGGATTGCATTTTGGGGGTTTAGGATTAACATGCGGCATACCGGATCGATATAATTGGTCTTTTCTTTTTCTATACTCAATTCAAATACTTCTTTTTCCCCGTTTATATTTTTAAAAAGATGGTTTCCTTTTGATTTAAAAGCACAGGCCGATTTGTCTGTTAATGAGTTTACAAATTCATCAGAACACCAAAAAGTTCCTGCTGCTGCTTTAGCGGCAATCCTGGCTACCAGGTTTATAGCAGACCCGAAATAGCTATCGGCTCTCCTCAAAACTTTTCCATAATGCAGTCCTCCATGCACCTGGAGAAAATTTTCTTCATTTGCTGTATTAGCTTCCAACTTAAGTGCGGTAGCAAGCAAAGAATCCGGGGAATCGGAGACGAACATAATTTCATCGCCAGTACGTTCTTGCAATTTGCTGTCACCAACCAGGCAATTTTTGGCGATACGGATATATTTGTCGATCAGATCTGCCGCTGAGACAGAACCATGCGTTTCTGTAAGAGCTGTATACCCCGATAAGTCAGCCATTAGTATAGCAACATTTTTTTCCATGATTGATTGATGTTTTGTAATACAAAGCTATCACCGCTTTTATGGCTGCAACGGACATTGTGATGTCAAAAACGGACAACCATAGAGGCCTCGCCCAGAGAGGAAAGAGGGAAGGAGAAAAGAAAGTGAGATGTCTAAGTATAGAAAAGAAGTCAGTAATAACCTGTCCCTTCACCACTTCTTTTTTTTATTAGTTCAGCATGTTATGGTGCAATATCTAAGCTAATAAAACCGGGGCAAAAGGAGAATTTTTTATACCGGGTTTCTTTACATTTGATAACCATCCGGGCTAAGCCGGCCCGCTTTGTGAATTTCTATTTCAAAAGCTTCGCTATATGAAAAAATATCTCCTCTTTGCCGCCCTCACAGGATTGATAATTTCTTTTACAGGTTGCAAAAATCAAAAAAAAGACAGTGGTACAGCCTCCTCATCAACCGATGACCGGTACACTCCTAAAAATTATGTTGAACTGAAACATCCTGAGTGGAGTAAAAATGCCACGATATATGAGGTAAATGTGAGACAGTTTACACCAGAGGGAACCTTTAAAGCATTTGAGCCACACCTGCAACGCATAAAAGATGTGGGTATTGATATCATCTGGCTGATGCCCATCCACCCTATTGGAGAAAAGAAAAGGAAAGGAACGTTGGGCAGTGAGTATTCGGTAAAAGATTATTATGGCGTAAACCCCGAGTATGGCAATCTCGACGATTTGAAAGCACTGGTAAAAAAAATTCACAGTATGGGTATGTATGTGATTTTAGATTGGGTAGCAAATCACTCCGCATGGGATAATAAACTGGCAACAGAGCACCCTGACTGGTACACCAAAACTGTTGAAGGAAATTTTCAACCAACACCGTGGTACGACTGGGATGATGTGATTGATTTTGATTACAACGTTCCTGCTATGAGAAAGTATATGACGGATGCATTGAAATATTGGGTGAAAGAAGCAGACATAGATGGTTACCGCTGTGATGTGGCCGGATTTATACCAGTTGACTTCTGGGATAATGTCCGCAGTGAGCTGGATGCCATCAAACCGGTATTTATGCTGGCCGAATGGGAATCAAGGGATCTGTACAAAAAAGCTTTTGACATGACTTATGCGTGGAGCCTGTGGGATAAAATGAAAGATGCCACTATTCATAAAAAGGGAGTGGGTGCATTGGTTGAATACATGGCGCATGATGTTAGCTCTGTACCTCCGGATGCCTACCGGATGACTTTTACTGACAATCATGATAAGAACTCCTGGGAAGGAAACCAGTTTTCCAATTTTGGTGAAGGACTTAAGGCCTGTATGGTCTTATGCTGTGTCGTTAATGGAATGCCGTTGGTCTATAGCGGACAAGAAGCAGGACTTGATAAATCTTTAAAATTTTTCGACAAAGATTCTATAACATGGAAGCCGCATCCTTTTTATGATATGTATAAAAAGCTTTTTGAACTGAAACATAAAAACCAGGCGTTATGGAATGGGGCCCGGGGCGGGGAAATGGTTCGTATCTACAGTGATAAGATGAGCGAAGTAGTTTCTTTCTCCAGAGAGAAGAACGGCAATAAAGTAATTCCCCTGATTAATTTCAGTGATAAGCCGGTTACGGTGAAATTGAATTCAAAACATCATGCTGGAACGTATACCGAACTATTTTCCGGTACCACCTATGATCTGAAAGGAGATGACGAACTCTCGCTGGGGCCATGGGGCTATTTAGTACTGACAAAGTAAATGTCTTTATAAAATCTTTATACCGGCAGGTTCTTCTTTTACACTTTGCTTATAAAGGTGGTACTACCTTTGTATCCTATTCGTTACGAGATGTTTTACCAATTGTCCAAAGTCAGTAAGCTAAAACAATTCCTCATCGGCATCGGGCTGGTGGTGTTTGTATCAGCAGTTTGTTTCCTTCTTTCTGATTATATAGATTATAAAGTTGTTGCTTTTATCCTGTTACTTATTGTTTCGCTGCTGGCCATTGTTTTTGATATTGTTCCTGTACTGGTAGCAGCTACGTTAAGTGCCCTTATCTGGAATTTTTTCTTCATCCATCCCAAATTTACTTTCCATATCGGTTCTGCAGAAGATGGTTTTTTATTCCTGATGTATTTTGTCATTGCATTCATTAATGCAGTACTCACCAACAGGATCCGCAAGATTGAGAAAGAGGTGCGGGAGAAAGAAGAAAAGGCAAAGACGGTGAAGCTGTACAATACGTTACTGAATTCCTTATCACATGAATTAAAAACACCGATTGCAACTATTGTCGGGGCAACAGATAATTTGCTGGATGAATCTTCAAAATTAACAGACAGCAACCGAAAAGAATTAATTGAAGGAATTTCCGTGGCTTCCTTACGGTTAAACCAGCAGGTAGAAAATTTACTGAGTATGTCCCGCCTGGAGTCAGGTTTTATTCAGCCTAAAAAAGACTGGTGTGATATGAATGAGCTGATCTATGATGTCATCAACCGGCTGGACCAGCAATTGAAGAATCATAAAGTGGCTATCCATATAGAAGAAAATCTTCCTTTGTATAAACTGGATTATGGATTGATAGAGCAGGTACTTTATAACCTGTTATACAATGCCTCTATTTATACACCGGAATTTGCTGATATAATCATTGCTGCAAAAAACAGTACGAACAGGTTTTACCAGCTCAATACTTCTACGGAAGAGCACAGTGAAGTAAAAAGGGAAAGCAACCAGTTATCGTTAACCATTGAAGACCGTGGTCCGGGATTTCCGCCGAAAGAGCTTGATAAAGTGTTTGATAAGTTTTATCGCCTGAATAATTCAAGGGCCGGCGGCACGGGGTTAGGGCTTTCCATAGTAAAGGGATTTGTTGAAGCACATAACGGAACAATTGTTTTGGAAAATGTACCGCATGGGGCAAAGTTTACAATTGAAATTCCTGCGGAGACCTCTTACATTAATAATTTGAAAAATGAATAACGCAGCAATACTAGTAATAGATGATGAAGTGCAGATTCGCAGGCTGCTTGAAATTACATTGGAGAGTAATCAATTTAATGTGGAGTCTGCTGAATCCGGCAAAGAAGGCTTACGGATAGCTGCCAGCCATCCACCAGATTTAATTATTCTCGACCTGGGACTACCCGATGAAAGCGGTCATAGTGTACTAAAAAAATTAAGAGAGTGGTACACCAAGCCAATACTTATTCTTTCTGCACAAGCCGGAGAAGAAGATATTGTAAGTGCATTGGATAACGGTGCTAACGATTACTTAGTAAAACCGTTCCGCACCGGTGAGTTGCTGGCCCGCATCCGTTCTGCTTTACGCAGCAATGCCACAGAAGATAATGACCCGGTAATTGATTGTGGTGAATTACAAGTTGACCTGGCTGCAAGAACCGTAAAGAAAAATAATGAGTTGATAAAATTGACAGCTACGGAATACAAACTGCTTAGCCTGTTTGCTCAGCAGGAAGGAAAAGTGTTGACACATCAATACTTATTGAGGGAAGTATGGGGGCCGGGATATATCAACCAGTCACAATATTTAAGGGTGTTCATTGCACAACTACGAAAAAAAATAGAAACAGATCCCAACCGTCCTGCCTATATCATTACTGAATCAGGAGTTGGTTATAGGTTTATTGCCAAAGAATAATCACCAACACATAAAATTTCAAACATGAAATCGAATAACATTCATTCGAACAGGATAACTATTGCCTCATTGCTCGTAGCCTTAGGCATTATATATGGAGATATTGGCACAAGCCCATTGTATGTACTAAAAGCAATTGTTGGGGAAAAACAAATTGATGAAGTGTTAGTGCTCGGCGGAGTATCTTGTGTATTCTGGACGTTGGTATTGCAAACAACGGTAAAATATATCTGGCTTACATTGAAAGCAGACAATGACGGTGAAGGCGGTATTTTTTCTTTGTATGCCTTAGTCCGCCGCTATGGAAAAAAATTAGTTATTCCGGCCATACTTGGTGCAACAACATTATTAGCAGATGGAATTATCACCCCTCCTATTTCTGTTGCATCAGCAGTAGAAGGATTGGAAGCCATTGTTCCCAATCTCCCCACTGTTCCTATCGTAATTGTAATTCTTTCGTTGCTATTTTTCTTTCAGCGGTTTGGGACACAAAAGGTTGGCCGCATATTCGGACCCGCAATGGTTATTTGGTTTACCATGTTGTTTGTTTTGGGCTTCAGTCAGATCCTGCATCATCCTGAAATATTAAAATCCCTGAATCCTTATTATGCGTATGAACTGTTAGTACGGTATCCAGGTGGGTTCTGGTTGCTCGGTGCGGTGTTCCTTTGTACTACTGGTGCTGAAGCTTTGTATTCTGACCTCGGACACTGCGGTAGAAAAAATATCCGCATTACCTGGGCATTCGTAAAAATTTGTTTACTGGTTAATTATCTCGGTCAGGCTGCCTGGATCATGCACCAGGGACAACCATTACTGGAAGGTCGTAACCCGTTTTTCGAGATCATGCCGCATTGGTTCTTGATTGCCGGTATCGTCATTGCCACAGCAGCTACTATTATTGCCTCACAAGCTTTGATCAGCGGTTCTTATACATTGATCAGCGAAGCGATGAATTTAAACTTCTGGCCAAGGGTTTCTGTTCGCCAGCCATCAAATTTGAAAGGGCAGATTTATATTCCAAGTGTCAACACCATTCTGTGGATTGGCTGTGTGCTGATGATTGTGTATTTCCGCAGTTCCACGCATATGGAAGCCGCTTATGGTTTTTCCATCACCATTACCATGATGATGACAACGATACTACTTAGTTATTATCTTATCTATAAGCTGAAGTGGAAAAAATGGTTTGTCTTTGCTATTCTCCTTTTATTTGCCACCGTAGAAACCTCTTTCTTCATTGCCAATGTAGCTAAGATAAAAGAACGGTGGATGTTCCTGTTCTTCGAGTTGTTTATTTTTATGGTAATGTATGTTTGGTATTCTGCAAGAAAAATCAATAATCGCTTTACCAAATTTGTTGACCTCGGCAAATATGCACCAATCATAAAAGATCTGAGTGAAGATGATAATATTCCTAAATTTTCCACGCATCTTATCTATCTGACAAAAGCTAACAACCGCCACCAGGTGGAAGAGAAGATCATCAATTCTATTTTTTCTAAAAAACCCAAACGGGCCGATGTGTATTGGTTTGTACATATCAACCGGACAGAAAATCCCTACACCTTATCGTATGATGTATCGGAACTATTAGACGATAAAGTGATAAAAGTAACTATCAATGCCGGTTTCCGTATTCAACCAAAAACAGAATTGTATTTTAAAAAGATTGTACAGGACCTGGTGATTAAAAAAGAACTGAATCTGCATATACGGCCTGATGGCTCTACGAAATATAATGCACAGCCTGATTTTAAATTCATTGTGATTGAAAAATTCCTGTCGGTAGAAAATGAATTTGCTTTGAAAGACGGTTTGCTGCTCAATTCTTATTTCTTCCTGAAAGGGTTGGGGCAAAGTGACGAAAAAGCATTTGGGCTTGATAAGAGTGATGTAGTGGTAGAGGACATACCACTGATCTATCACCCCGCACAGCATGTTGAATTGGCAAGAGTAAATAACTAAATTAAATTTGGCATATGAAATGTCTGCTTATTCTTTCGTCGTTATGCATCATTGCTCTTGTTGCAAATGGGCAAGATACAACCACTAAAAACCCTTTGCTCATTTCTGGTTATGCAGAAGTTTATTATCAATATGATTTCAATAAACCCCCAGATGGAAACAGGCCGGGTTTTATTTACAGCCATAACCGGCACAATGAGTTTAACCTGAACCTCGGATTTATAAAAGCAGCTTATGCAATGGAAAGAGTGAGAGCAAATCTTGCTATCGCCACCGGCACTTACATCAAAGCCAACTACGCTGCAGAACCGGGTATACTTCAAAATATTTTTGAAGGAAACGTTGGAATTAAACTCAGCAAAAATAAAAATCTATGGTTAGATGCCGGGATAATGCCTTCGCATATTGGTTTTGAAAGTGCCGTCAGTAAAGATTGCCACACATTAACAAGAAGTCTGCTCGCAGAGAACAGTCCTTACTTTGAAGCTGGTGCAAAACTGACTTACACAACCGATAATGGCAAATGGACTATGGCTGGTATGGCACTCAACGGATGGCAACGCATTACAAGAGTAAGTGGCAATTCGCTGATGAGCTGGGGAACACAATTACAATTCAAGCCTTCTGATAAAATATTGCTTAACTATAGCTCATTTATCGGAGCAGATAAACCCGACAGTGCAAGATTGTCCAGATTCTTTCATAATATCTATGGCATATTCACCATCACCGATAAGTTTGGGCTTACTCTTGGCTTTGATATAGGGACAGAAGAAAAAGCACTAAATAATAGTAACAACAATACCTGGTATGCACCGGTAGTAATTTTAAAATATAGCATCAATAACAAATGGACCATTGCCGGAAGAGCAGAACATTATAATGATAAGAATGGAGTTATTATTTCTACCGGCACACCAAATGGTTTTCAAACAACGGGCTATTCGTTGAATTTAGATTATGCGCCAGTAAAAAATGTGTTGGCGAGATTAGAGGGAAGAAGCCTGAGAAGTAAGGATGCTATTTTTAGTACAAGTAATAGCGTAACAAAAAACAATTTGTTTATTGTGTCTTCTATTGCAATTAGTTTGTAATAAATATTGATACTACCTGGTTATAATCCTCATTCCGCCACCACCACCGGCATTATTCAACCCCGTCTTACTCAAACTATACGTAAAGCTGAGTAAAAAGAACTGGCGCAGCGTCAATACTCTTGAATCTTCAATATAGTTGTTATTGGTATTCCTGCTGATGCCAACGTTTTTATTCAGCAGATCCCGGGCAGCGAATTTCAGTTCACCCCGGTTATATTTCAGCATTTGCCTGCTGATGCTGGCATTCCACAAAGGCACTTTTATATTGAAACCGGCTGCCCGCTGACTATTGATAGTATACATAAAATCAGTAGAGAAGAAAAACTGCTTTGGCATTTCCCAATCAAGCGATGCATTGTACTCCTGTGAAAGATAGTTAGTGTTCAATGCTGATTGTAAAGAGTATTTTGTTTTGTTATAATTAAATCCTGCGCTAAGGCCGAGACTTAGTTTTTCAGTCGGATTCATATCCAATCGTAATTCAGGGCCAACAGAGAATGTCTGGATACTATTTCCCACCGTATTAATGAACTGTTTCGTTTTGAAAACACCGGTGTTGCTACTTATCTCCACACTTCCTTTCAGAAAACGGACCGGCATACTATAACTGATACTGCTGTTGATAGTATAAACTCCATTTACGTTGACAGGTTTGGTTCTCTTTACACCAAGCTGGTTAATACTGTCATAGTTTACAATTTTGTTCTGCGTTGTATTCATCGTTAAGAACATAAACAGGTTCTTATTTTTGTAGGGGCTCACTAAGTTGAGGTGCGTCTGTACAGTATGATTGTATTCCTGTTTCAGATCTGGATTACCTTCCCGAATATTTAATGAGTTGCTATTATCAGGCACCGGCTGCAACTGCGCCATGCTTGGTTGGTTTGTAGTAGTATTATAGGATACAGAAAGACTCTTGAAGCGGGTAAAGTTGTACTGGAACCTTGCGTTGGGTAAAATATTCCTGAATGTTTTACTGATCAGCGAATCTTTGATACCAGTAGTGATCTTTCCTTCCAGCTCTGCCTGCTGCCAGTTGGCGCCGAATGAATAACTGAATTTATTTTTTTGTGTTCGCATCCGCATACCGGCATTGATATAACCGTATGTATTCTCAAAATCATTACTCAGGATATTGTTATACTGATCAAATTTGTCATTCAGTTTATTATAATCATAGGTTATTTTTTCTGAAGTACTCTTTGTGTTGCTCTTGCTCACACTAAATTCCAGTAACGATTTTTTCCAGACAGGTTCTGTATATACAGCCCGTAAATTATGGCCCCGCAGATCACCCTTCGTAGTACTTTGCTGATTTAGCGTATCTCTTTTCAGCAATGCTCCGGCAGGAGTAAAAAAACTATTGATAGAAGAAAGGCTTCCGTCACCATCACTTTCATTCAGGCTTGTTTGCAGAGATAAAGAGAATGTTCTTCCCTTCCGGGCAAATTTTTTCCGCCAGATTATATCGTTACGAAAATTATATCCCTGGCTGGCAGAAGTGCTGTTACTAAAACCCTCGTTGGTCAGCAGTTTATCTTCCGACAAGGTCTGGTAATCCGTTTGCGAACGGTTATTGGTTTTTTGGAAACTGAATGACGGAGTTATGCGGATCGAGTTCATTGAATCAACCTGGTACAGTGTATTCAGATTGAAACGATGGTTATTATTCAGGTTATCGGTAAAAGAATTCTGGTTGTAGAAATAAGAGGAATCCGGCAAAAAGTATTGCCGCTGTATATGGCTTTCCTGGTTAGGATTAAACCGGTTGTAGAAATAGTTACTTTGAAAATCCAGTTTGGTTCCAATGATATTATTGTAATTCAATCCACCACCCCATGCAGAGTTGATCCCGTTATTGCGGCCACCGGCATTAATCCCCATGGCTGCGGCTTCTTCACCCGATATATTGATATTCATATTGCCGCCACCGCCTCTTTGCATCCTGGCCAACTCCCCGCTAAAATTGAGGATATCCATAAATGAGAATCCTTCGGCATTTGTATTATTGCCCATACCAATTGCCGAAAACTGTCTTGCTCCTTTAAATGAATTAACATTGAACTTACCTTCATACCGTTCTTTATTACCGGCACCCGCATTTACTTTACCAAACACACCTTTCTTTTTATCCTTCTTCAGTTTCAGGTTGATGGTCTTTTCATAATTGCCATCTTCAAAACCGGTAAGTTGTGCCTGGTCGCTTTGCTTATCATACACCTGTACTTTGTCTACGGCATCAGCAGGCAAATTCTTGGTTGCCACTTTCGGATCGTTACCAAAAAACTCTTTACCATCCACCAGTACCCGGTTCACTTTTTCTCCCTGTGCTTTAATGGTTCCATCTTTTTCCACTTTTACCCCGGGTAGTTTTTTTAGTAATTGCTCCACACTGGCATTGGGTGGTGTTTTAAAAGAACCGGCATTGTACTGTATGGTATCTCCGACCAATGTAACAGGCGGGGCTTCGGCAGCCAATACCACTTCTTCCAGCACTTTCGTCTTATCGTTCATTACTACATTTCCCAGGTCAGTATTTTTAGCTGCGTCGGAAATGGTAAAGGGCTTGTTGCTGTTATAATAGCTGACATGAGAAATCATCAACCGGTATTCACCATTGGCGAGACCTTTTAATTCAAACCGGCCATCGTTGCCCGTCATGGTAAATGTTACCAAAGAAGAATCCTTTCTCTCCAGCACAGTAATCGTAGCCGCTGCAACCGGCAGCTTGCTGATAGTATCAAATGCAACTCCTTTTACAGAACCATTTTTTTGTGCCAGCAAAGTCGTGGTAAAGCAAGCCGTCAACAGTAGTAAGTAAACTTTTCTCATAGCTATTTCATTTCGGCTACGAAAATATTCTGAGTGGCCGGGAATATGGGTTAAAGGGGCTTTGTTTAATGTTAATGAAGGTTAAAGAATGAGTAGGGAGTCGTTAGATCGGAGTCAGGACTACGAACCTAATTGTATTACCTCCCGACTAATGACTCAAGACTCAGAACTATTCCCTGATAACTCCTCTCTCATCATCTTCCCTGTCCTTATCATACACCAGCAATTTCACTTTCCATTCCATGGGTGCAAAGTACTGCATGGAAATTTCAACCCTGAGTTTCTTTACCGAATCATTTCCAGGTTCAAATGAAAAAAGAACACTGGTAAATTTCTTTTCTTCTTCCGGTACTTCGTATTTTCCCTTCAGGTGAAAATTTTTGGCTCCGCCAATATCAACCGAAAGATTGTTCAGCTGATTATAGAGTGATTTGAATTTCTGTTTGGCCTTATCAAAACTTTCTGTCGTCAGCATCAGTGCCTGCCAGCTGCACACTTCCTTTTTTGCAGAATAGCGGGTAATGATGGCTTCTTCAGCACCGCTCACATTAAAATTGCATTTGTAGTCTGTTGATTGGGTGTTTTCAGCAACCACTTCACCCATGAGGTTGATGAAACGATTAGGATAATCTTCAATCACTTTTTTTACATCACCGCCTACAGCTTTAATGACTGGAAGCTTCAACTGGGCATCAGCAAAATTGAAAAGAAGGGAGGAAATAGTAATCAGCACAAGTGATTTTACGGATTTTATCATCTGAGTTGGATTTAACTGGTTAGTAACAAGACCCAATATTATAAAATTTTAATTTTATTGCATACTTTTAAATACATCTTATTCGTTAACACCTAGTAAAATATCCTACTATGAAAAAAAGAAGCCTTACTCATCACCACGAAGCAGTGAAGATTTATCGTCATTATTATAAACCTTCTCTCAATTTTATCCGTTTGCTGAAATCAGTATTGTGTGTGCTTATCTCCGGTTCGTCTCCGGCGGCAACCACTCATTACAGAAAAAGATAGAACATATTGTAAATTTTTCCTACTAACCCCTAACATAGTAAAACGTCCCTCATTACTGAAGGACGTTTTTTATTTTATGCTCAAAGTATAGTCTGGCTACCACCAATATTGAATTGCCTGTCAAAACAATTCACTTTGTTTCTAATACATTCTTACATCCCGCATTTCTCTTTGCATCTGTCTTGGCATACCTGGCATAGTATTATTATTACCATTTGCTCCGCCCATTCTTTGCAGGTTGAACATGAAGCTGACCATGAAATATCTTTTTAATACTATGCTCCTGGTATCCTGGAAGTAGTTGTCGCTGGTACTGCGGACAATACTTTGGTTTTGGTTCAGGATATCATTCACAGAAAGTTTCAGCTCTCCGTTTTTCTTTTTAAACAATTGCTTGCTGAAACTGGCGTTCCAAAGTGGTATGCTCTGGTTATATCCTTCGCCCAGGCCTGTATTAATCAGGTAATTGAAATTAGTAGAAAGGATAAAGCTCTTGGCAAATGTATAGGATACATCTCCGGAATAGTTTTGTGTATAATAGTCAATATCTTCCTGTTGTGGATTTGAGTATGAAACGGTGTTATATGCCACATTGGCTTTTACACCAAAATCAATTTTCTCTTTGTTGATATTTACGCCAACACCCTGAGTAACGGAAAATGTTTTAGAAGTAAATTTTACCTGCTTTAATAAGCTTACATCTCTTGAAAGTCCCATGTTATTAGTAAGGTTGACACTCGAGCCTTTCAGTTTAGGGTTCTTGAAAGGCAATCCCAGTGTAATAAAAGAATTGGCGCTGTAATAGCCATTCACATTGGCATACCTTGTTATTTGTATCGGGCCCTGCACACTGATATCATTCACAATTTTATTCTGTGTGGTGTTAAAGCTAAGGTTAGCGGCAATGAATTTGAAGGTGAGGATATTAAATGAATTGTACCCGATATTGAAATTATTGTTGAATTCCTGTCTCAAATTAGGATTACCTATTTTTTGATTTAGGGTATCTGTTACATCAGGCACATTCTGCAATTGAGAAATGCTCGGTTGGTTTGTCCTTCCGTTATAACGGATACGGAGGTTTTTGCTGCGGCTTGGTGTAAAATTAAAATTAGCTGTTGGGAATAGATTGGTATAAGAATGTTTGTTTGATGAATCCTTACCGGTAAATGCCTGGTAGCTTTTACTTTCCAGAGTAGATGTCTGCACACCCAATCCAAACTGGTAATTATATTTTTTATTCTGTACCCGGAAATTAGCTCCTATGCGATGTGCAAGAAATGTGTTTTCAAAATTATTGGTCAGGCGCAGGTTCGGTTCATCATATTTTCCTGAACCAACATTATAATTATTCACTTCTCTATCTGAAGTGCTGCGGTTACTGGTATAGGCATAGTTTAATTCCAGCAATTTATTCAAACCAAAAGGTTCTGTATAAGAAGTGCTGATAACATTATTATTGGTTGTTGTTTTCTGTGTACTTACCTGGTTTTGCAAAAGTGTTCTGTAAATAGTTCCGTCCGGAAGGAAAAAGTCATTATCAGAATTTGTAAGTCCGTTGCTCTTACTGTTACCCATTGTATTATTCCAGCCCAGTGTAATGGTGCGGCCTATTTTTCCAAATTTATGGCGGAACAAAATATTGTTCCCGAGGTTATACCCGTTCCTTTCGTTGGTATTATTATTCTTTGATGTGATGGCCAGGTATTCTGCAAGCGGCGTTTTTGACATACTGAAAGAACTGTCATTACTGAAATTCTCAGAATTTTGTAATGTAAGTGATGGCGTATATAGTATAGAATTGGCCGAATCTATCTGGTATTCAAACCGCAGGTTAAACCGGTGATTTTGATTTTTATTATTCGATGCCGTTTGCCTGTCAAGCGTAATAACAGAATCACCAAAAGTAGTTTGCCGAAGAATGCTTTGCTCCTGCCGGGTATCAGAATTGGATAAGAAATAACTTGCGGTCACTTTTATTTTACTTCCCCATTCATCCGAGTAATTAATTCCCGTTGATAAGGATTTAATAAGACCGGTGCTGCCAGTACCGCCGCCGCTAAAGCCACCACGGCCGCCAGCCATTTGCATACCACCACCAAAATTATTTCCGCCACCGCCAAAACCACTAAAGCCTCCCATCGCACTGATGACGTCGGAAAAGGAAAACCCTTGTTTATTAATATTATTGGTATTAAAAAGCAAAGAGATTCTTTTGCTTCCATTAAACTTATTTACACTCAAGTTGCCTTCATATCTTCCATTGTCGCCAATACCCAGCAAGGCTCTGCCAAAATATCCTTTGTTACGGTCTTTCTTCAATTTTATATTGATTGTCTTGCTGCGGCTGCCATCATCTATTTTGGTGAACTTCGCCTGGTCACTCATATCATCAAAGACCTGAACACTCTCAATCATATCAGCAGTCAGGTTCTTCGTTGCCAGCTTGGGATCATTTCCAAAAAATTCTTTGCCATCCACCAATACTTTTTGTACGGTTTCTCCCTGTGCTTTTATATTTCCTTCCTTATCAACATCCATTCCGGGTATTTTTTTCAGGAGATCTTCTGCTGTGGCGTTGGGTAAGGTTTTAAAACCACTGGCATTAAACTGTACTGTATCATTTTTTACCTGGATTGGAGATTCGCTGGTAACAACAACACCTTCCAGTGTTTTATAATCCTTTGCTATACTCAGATCTCCAAAGTCTACCAGCTTTTCGGTGGCAGTGATGGAAACAGTTTTTTTAAACTCTACATATCCTTTACTGGAAACAATTACCCGGTAATCACCTTCTCCCAGTCCTTTTACTTCGAACACCCCCAACTTGTTAGACAGTGTAAATGTGGCCAGCGAGGAGTCTTTTGCGTTTAATACAGAAACCGTGGCATCAATAATTGGCTGTTTTGCAGCAGTATCTATTAATTTTCCTTTGATGGAACCATCAAATTTTTGAGCATTAGCGGCTGTAAATAAGGCCAATACAAAAAAGGATAAGGTAAAAATCTTCTTCATAATCAGTGTAATAAGTGTACGAAAGTAGACGTAAGAAGGCTGAACAACCTTCGAAAAACTGTTAATTTTCGGGAAATACCGACAGAAACGGCTGATTTAGCCGATGAATGGACTAACTGAACAAGTATTCTACATCTTCCCTTGTCAACGCCTTCACAAATGAAGCATCGTCAGAGATGATGTCTTTGGCCAGGGCCCTTTTCTTTTCTTGCAGCAGCAGGATCTTATCTTCTATTGTATCCTTGCAAATCATGCGGTAAGCAAATATGTTTTTTGTCTGACCGATACGATGGGTACGGTCAATAGCCTGTTGCTCCACGGCAGGATTCCACCAGGGGTCAACGATATAAACATAGTCGGCAGCGGTTAGGTTAAGACCAACACCTCCGGCTTTTAATGAAATCAAAAACACCCTTACCTCTTCATTGTTCTGGAAACTTTCGATAGCCGTTTGCCGGTCAGGTGCAGAAGTACTGCCATCAAAATATTCATACTTCACTCCCAGCTCGTCAAGCTTTGCTTTTATCAATGCCAGCATGCCAAGGAACTGAGAAAATATCAATGCTTTATGGTTACCGATATTTTCTGTTATCTCTCTTGCCAGCTCATCCAGTTTGATGGAGTGGTTCTCAAATTTTTCCTGTTCATTCAATATCGCCGGGGAATCACAAATTTGACGCAGCTTCATCAATCCCTGTAAAATGGTGAGCTGGGATTTTTGAATACCCTGTGTTTCGATAGTGCCTAATATCTGGTTACGGAAATCATTCCGGTACGCATCATAAATATTACGTTGTTCGTCTTCCATTTCGCAGAACAAGATCATTTCTTGTTTTTCCGGCAGGTCTTTCGCCACTTGTTCTTTTGTCCTTCTTAATATGAACGGGTATAATATTTTTTTAAGGTGCTCTTTCCGGTCCTGCTCACCAAATTTATCAATCGGTATAGCAAACTCCTGGCGGAAAAATTCCATAGTTCCCAGCATACCGGGATTCAGGAAATTCATTTGTGCAAAAATGTCAAACGTATTATTCTGCAACGGAGTACCGCTCATACAAAGGCGGTTCTTTGCATTCAGCAGGCAGGCCGCTTTAGTTACTTTGCTGGATGGGTTTTTAATGGCTTGTGATTCATCCAATATCACATAATCAAACTCAACGCCCATCAATAATTTTATATCACTGCGTAATGTACCGTAAGTGGTAATGGTTACGTCGTGGTCAACCAGTTCCTCTTTTACCCTTGTCCTTGTACCACCGTGATGGATTCTGTAAGTTAGTGACGGAGTAAATTTCTTGATTTCATTTTCCCAGTTATATATCAGGGTGGTAGGACAAACCACCAATGCTTTTATTTTTCCCGTATCCTTTTTATAATACTCCATGAATGACAGGGCCTGCACTGTTTTACCAAGACCCATATCATCAGCCAGAATGCCGCCCCATTTAATGTCGGTTAAATAATTCAGCCACTGGTAGCCGGCCACCTGGTAAGGCCGCAGTATCTTTTTTAAAACAGGAGAAGGTTCAATTTCTTTAATCTGGTTGAACTGCTTGAGGTTTTTATATTTCTCTTCCAGTTTAACTACCAGTTCTTCTTCATCTCTTGTTTCATACAACTCATCCACTACACTTAAATGATAGCGGGATAGTTTTAAAGAATCTGTTTTTCCTTCTCCCACCCGGAATAATAAAGAATATTTTTTCAGCCACTCTTCCGGTAAAATTCCAAGAGTGCCATCATTCAACTGAACAAATTGCTGTTTGTTTGCCAGGGCTCTTTTTACTTCAGCCACTGTAACTTTTTGGTCGCCAAAAAGAATATCCACTTTTGCATCAAACCAATCGGTATTGCTGCTGATGAATATTTTTGTTTGTGGTTTAGCCGTATTGAACCGGAAATTTTTTAATGCGTCAAATCCAAACACCGGCGTCTTCATCTCCTTCATAGCATCTACAAACAAAAAGAACCAGTTATTCTTCAATACATCAGCTCCTTTTAATGCGAGGGTGCCGGAATCTTCATTAAAAACAAAACTTGAATGAAGATTCTGTAGCTTCTGTATAAACTCATTTTCTTTTTCCCTGTTACGGTGCACTACCAATACTTTATCTCCCTGCGGCACTATCATTTCATCCCTGTCTCTTGTCTTTGTTTCAAACCCTTTATAAGAAAACGATGGTTGAAAAACAAGAAAATCTCCTTTCTCGAGTAAAAACAATTTCACGTCCGGGTTGCCATCCTTTATTTCCTGTACCAATGCTTTATCAAAATCTACCTTATGCTCTTTCGCCATTGGCATGATGAAGCTATTCAGCGTCTTGCTCCATTCTTCCTCCGGCACACTCATCTTCCCCGTTGGTAAAAACTTCTCTACCAGGTGAATGACATCGTTGTTCTTCCAGAGATGTGCCTGGTTATTATAAAGAAAAAATAAGGGGCTGGCGGCTTCGTTATCTCCCAGGTCAAATTCCAGCGGACCGGCTTTCACCCTGCACTGAATAGTATAATGGGAGTTTTTCTTTATAATAAAATGAGGCCTTGCCTCTTCACCCTGGAGCTGCATCGGTTCCAGGTTGCTTGTCTTAAAGGCTTTTTTCTCAGGCAATAAAAAAACAAAAGGGCTTCCGGCTGATTCAATGAATATTTTTTTTAGCTTCGGTAAAAGATATTCTGCCATCAGTTCTTTTGTTTCATCCGGCAGGTCATCCTCTTCGTGATGTATGATATTTTCCCAGATTCCCGAAAACGGTGAATTGCGGCTGATATACTTATTGATCTCTGACTCCTGCAATTTTCTTAATAAGGTCAGCAGATCCTTATCGCTTTCGGGTAAGTTATCGGTATTTACATAGCGGCTGATATCCAGTTTTTCTACCGTACCAGCAAAAGCTTCCTCACTCTCATTGGGCTCTCCCATCACTACGTCGACAGTAAACTGCGGATATCCTTTCTTGTTAAAATTAAAAACAATACCGAGACGATGTGACGGAACAATTTCTTTTTCTTCTATCACTTCCACAACAGCCTCTTGTTTCTCTTTTAGCGGCAGTAATACCGGCCTGGAAGGTGCCGCTACCTGTGCTACTCTTTTAATACTTGCATCCAGCACTCTTAAAAAAGGTTTCCCATCTTTATATGCAAATTCAAACTTGCCTTTCAGGTCATCACTTAATGAGTAGCCGTAAGCTTCTAATAGTTTATTTTTTTCCTTATCCCAATTTCGGATACTGTCAAAATAATTGGATCCGTGAGCATTTAATAACTGAACAAATACAATGAGCTTGGGCAAACACAGTAGATGCTCTTCGTCTTCATAATCACAACTGGTATCAAAATTTCTTTCTTCATTTTTGCGAAGAATGACTTTGTACTCCTGGCCGTCCAGTTTCACCGTTGCTTTTACTGTTTCGTTTTCTGCAAACTCAATTGTGGCTTTATGCGTTCTTAAAAATGTTTCTGCTTCTGCAAGTTTTTCCTGTGAAGAAAACAATCGCAATGACTTCAGGTCAATTGCTTTCATTTTGGCAACGGTATGCCGCTGATCATACTTTATATCTTCTGCTTGCAGGTGGCCACGGTCAATCATTTCCTGTAACTGAAACATGGCTGCCGCTTCGTGACGGCATATATCACCAAGATTATAGGGACAGGCACAGCGTAATGAAGTTGCTTTGGGATCCTTAAATTTCTGGATATAAACTTTGTAATAGGTAGAATAGCTATCATCCTTTACACGGAATACGGCAGAGCCAAACAGGTCATCATACTCTACTAATTCAACAAAACTAAGAGCATGTATTTTTTTGCCTCTGCGGATTACTTCATCAGTTCCATGGGTATAGACATACTTAATAAGGTGCGGTAAAGCCAAGTGATAAGCGATTTTATAGTAAAAAGTACAAAGCGGATTGCCTCATGCTTCAAAAAAGGTTAATCGGCAAAAGTAAAAGAATGTACAGCGGATTTCCTCGTAAAATGGGAGAAATAATAAATAAATTTTATTCAGTATGTGTACAGGAAAAATGAAGTATCTTAGTAGATTTTTATTTTGCAATCAGCATTCCGTTACTGTAAACCGGCAACACATTCGCCACATCATCCGTCAAACAAAATTTAATGTCTTCTATCAATCCAAATCGTTCTACTAAACGGTGATAGTGGGTAAGCTTTGGTGCAAATTCAATGATACTGTTCTTATGTTTTACATACATGGCTTCTGCCATAAGAGAGCTGTCGCAATGCACCGTAAAATTATTTGCGATCCGGTTGATCACAGCCCCAGCAAACAATGTGTCTTCCAGGTTGAAACGATCTTTCCATCCTGCACAACCCAATACCACATTCTTTTTCTCAGCCACTAAAAAGTCACATACAGCAGAAAGATTAGGAAACGAACCTGAGATGATCGTATCTGCATTTTTATCCAGGGCCATTTGTAATAATCTTGTGCCGTTCGTTGTGGTAAGCACCAGCGTTTTGTTTTCGATAAATTCACGGCCATATTCCAATGGTGAGTTACCGTGTTGCAAACCTTCGGCGATCATCCCGTCTCTTTCGCCGGCAGCAATACCGCCAATGCTTTTACTGATCTCAATGGCCTTGGGCACAGAGTCAACCGGTATTACACATTTAGCACCGTTGTATAAAGCAGATGCAATAGTAGAAGTGGCCCGGAATACATCAATGATAACAACGACACTGCTGCTTAAATCATACAGATGTAATAATGCCGGGGAAATTGAGGTATGAATGGTGGGTTTGTTGCTCATGTATGCTGGCAAAAATAAAGGAACGGAAATTAATGGTTTGTTGATTTATTTTATCAGCAATTTTTTCCACCGCTCCGTCTCTGCAAATTCTTTAATGGTTTTATTTCGCTGTTCCAGCAATCGCTTCATGTAGTTGGTAAGATAAAGGCTGTTGAACCATTGCCCAAGCATACCGTATGGTGATTCAAAATGAAAAAGGTCAATTAAAATAGTACCGTTATCGCAGGGTTTGAAATGATGCTCATGCTTCATTAGCTTAAAATCTCCCTGCAACTGTTCACTGATAAACATGTCCGGTCTTATCATATCCGTAATTTTCACCCGCATCAACCGGTTTTTAAACAGATGCTTTGCCTGCCAGGTTACCGTCTCGTTTTTTTCAATCAGGCCAAATCTTGTTCCTGCCACCGCTTCCTCTCTGTAAGAAGACATGGATTCTTTGTGTAATCCAATGTGACGGCTGAGGTCAAAGACCACATCTGCCGGGGCAGCAATAAACGTTGTAAGATGTATCGTTGGCATCAAAACAAGTTTGAAGTAAAAAGTACAAACTACCGTCGCAAAAATCTTACCGCACTGCTATATTATGAAAAGGGAATCTTAGAAACTTTCGCCTGTAGTAATTTGTCCCGCACTTTAATGTAAATACTCGAGTCAATTGCCGCAAAAGGCGTTTGTACATATCCCATTCCGATAGCTTTACCCAGGCTGGGTGATTGTGTACCCGAAGTAACATGACCAATCGTTCTTCCTTCAAAATCTTTTATCTCATATCCGTGCCTGGGTATTCCTTTTTCTACCATTTCAAAACCCACCAGTTTCCTATGAACCCCTTCCGCTTTTTGCTTTGCAAAAATTTCTTTAGACGTAAACTCTTTAGTGAATTTAGTTATCCAACCAAGACCCGCCTCTATCGGAGAGGTAGTGTCGTCAATATCATTTCCATATAAGCAAAAACCCATTTCCAGGCGAAGCGTATCTCTTGCGCCTAATCCAATTGGTTTCATTCCTTGCGGACCGCCTGCAGCAAAAATGGCATCCCATATTTTATCGGCAGCGCCTTCTTTGTCTTCAAAATAAATTTCTACCCCTCCTGCACCGGTATAACCCGTTGCACTTACTACAACATTATCTACTCCCGCAAATTTGCCTTTGGTAAAAGTGTAATATTTCAGGTTCAGAATATCCATTTCGGTAAGCGGCTGTAAGATCTTTGTGGCATTCGGTCCCTGTATGGCCAGCAAACATGTTTTATCAGAAATGTTGTGCATCTCTACAGCATTTGAGTTGTGCTTTTGAATCCAATTCCAGTCTTTGTCAATATTGGAAGCATTCACCACCAGCATATACACTTTGTTCTCTTCTATACAATAGACCAGCAGATCATCCACAATTCCACCTTCTTCATTGGGCAGACAGCTATACTGGGCTTGCCCGGCTTTAAGTTTTGCTGCATCATTACTTGTTACCCGTTGAATAAGGTCAAGAGCATCTGCACCTTTCAGTACAAACTCTCCCATATGGCTTACATCAAATACTCCGGCATTTTTCCTTACTGCAGCATGTTCATCATTGATACCTGTATAAGATATAGGCATATTATAGCCGGCAAATTCGGCCATCTTGGCTCCGAGGTCAATATGTTTTTGTGTAAAAGCGGTGTTTTTAATATTCATACGGCGATTTTATAAGGTCAGCAAAGGTAAGTGAATACGGCAACGTTTATATAATCAGAAAGACTCCCGAAGGAGCCTCCCTGAAATCCCGATACAGGGACTTCCAACTTCAACCGAGTTTATAAAAATTAAAATCTAATGATCATAGCTAACAATCCTGGATATTTTCCATGTACCTTCTTCCCGTTTCCAGATATGAATAAATTTAAATGTGCCGCAGTCCTGTTTACCATTTTCAGGATGGCAAAAACGGTGTTTCCCTTCCTGTATAGCTCCATAATCTTTTATCGGGTACACTTCCAGGCTACCTGCCACCAATTCCCTTTTTAATCCATTCGCTTTAGTAAATAAGGTTGCAAATGTTTTCATATTCTGCTGGTAGTTTGATAAACCACCTTTATCATGATAGAACTCGAGGTCTTTTGTAAACAGATTTTTTAATGCAGCAGTATCTTGTTGTTGAAGTGCCGTAAATAAAATGCTATCCATCCGGGCAATCGTATCATACAATTTCTGCGAAACTGGTTTGTATGCCGTTGTAACTACTGGGCCTGGTTTATGATCACCTTGAGAATAAGCCGTCATAAAAAGAACTGACAACAATAGAGAGAAAATTATTTTGCTTTTGCAAACCATTTTTTGACGTTTTAAAACCATTCTACCAATGAAGCAACAGATGAGGGTCCGGCAGCAATTGCATCCTGTTTTTTGCTTTTACTTTCTTTCTTTTTCAATGTCGTTGATTTAGGAGCCGCTGTTTTTTTCTTTTCTTCCAGGTCTTTTATTTTCTTTTCGCTTTCCTCTTTTCTACGTTTTTCCTCATCAATCTGTTTTTGAATATCATTATTAGCAGCACTATCAGTTCCGGGATAGCGGTAGTCGTTAGATGGTTTTGTTGTTACAGTGGTTCCGTTTGGATCTTTTAACAGCCCATCTGCACCCATGATGTAGTCTACGTTTGTATTATAGCCAAATGAATCGTCTTCCAAATCCCAATCTCTCTTTCCGTTTCTGCGCCAGTCGTTACCCTCATTGATCGTTATATTGAACGAGTGCAGCTTCTCTATCGTTTCATCAAATCTTATTTTTTTACCGGCTGGCACCTTGATGATCACAATTATCTTCTGGCCCCTGAATTTTGTTTCCTTGTCAATAGCGATACTGCTGCCGAGGTCAAGTATACTATCATTAGAAGTGGCGTTGAACTGAATTTTCTGTGCCCTGCTTTCTGCATCTGGCACTGTTCTTCCGCGGCTGTATTTTTTAATTTCAACATGATAATTTCCGTCGGCACTTAGTAATACATCTTCAATTTTTACATTGGCGATTTTCAGGGTGTCTTTTGTAATATCCAATCCTTCACCATCAATATCCACCCATGGCATTGAACCGCTGTATTCCACTTCTGGCTCACTCACTTTTACGATCATTTTTCCATTTGCCGGCTGAGTAATGGTCATTTCAGAAGCAGGCCTTTTATAATTACTCATCCTGAAGTCATTCACCAGGCTTGCAACAAACAATGTAACACAAACCCAACCCAGTGCCCACAAGCCACCAAATGTCCAGCCGAGATAATTATTCTGTGATTTTACTTTCATAATACGGCGCAGCAACCAAATGATAAATCCAATTAGCGGAACACCAAGAAAAAATATCATTGTGCCCCAACCGTATAGATTTTGCCACATGCCGTCAATAATGAAATTTTTCAGCGGCCACACACTTACACCGCCAATCAGAATACCTATCAATCCGACAAATAAGGCAAAAGCAATAGTGCCGGCGATAAATAAGAAGAAGGCTTTAAATAATACACCGATAACATGCCCAATGCCCCGGCCACCTCTTCTTGCTGCTTCATTTGCTTCAGTTGCAAAAGCTCTGCCTCTTGTACCAGCAAAATCTTTTGCTTTTGAACTTAGGTTTTGAGCAGACTCTTTTACTTCTTCACCCCAGCCCTTCATTTTTTCTTTCATACTATCTACTCCTTCTCTTACGTTCTGACGAATACGGTTTACGTCCACTTTTTCGCCACGCATTTCCATTTTCTGATATTCACTGTTAGCTTCTGGCAATACGATCCACAATATGATATAAGCAAGAATGAATGTTCCTGTTAATGAACCAAACACAATATTTGGAACAAAGGAACCTTCATGAAACAGCGGCCAGCTTAATGCACCAAATACAATATTTAATATCAGGGGAGCTGCAAATATCAACCGGATGGTAGATGAACTTCTGCCAAAATATGCAGCTAAGCCACCGGCTACACCACTAATTACTTTATCATCAGGATTGCGATACAATCTTTTTCCGGAAAAATCACCCAGGTCTTTCGGTGGTAATACAATCCATAATATGATATAAGCAAGAAAGCCCAATCCAAAACCACCAAAGCTGATAATGGCGAACAGTATACGAACAATGGCAGGGTCAATACCAAGGTAATTGGCAATACCACTACATACACCGCCGATCATTTTATCGCCGCTATCCCGGTAAAGTCTGCTTTTCTCCCTTTTGGTATATGTATACTCTGTATTAGTATTATTCTGCGGAGTAACTGAAGCACTTGGTGATGAAGCATTTTCTTTTTCTTCCGCTTCAAAATCCTCAACAGTACCCATTGATGTAATTACTTCTTTAATATCCTCATCGGTAATAGAAGCAGCTCCTTTACGGATCTTTTCATGCAGTAATTCTGCAATGCGACTTTCGATGTCGTTGATGATTTCATCACGGCTTTCTTCATTGGCAAAGTAGCGGCGCAAACTTTCTATATAGGCCTGCAACTTTTCATAAGCAGAATCTTCAATCGGGATGACCCGGCCGCTTAAGTTAATGTTGATAATCTTTTTCATCGTATAAATATTTGGTTGAAGTAGGTTGGTTAGTTGTTGTTCAAAGGCTCATCTGATCTTTTATTGGCTAATGCATTTACACCGTTGGAAAGCTCATTCCAGGTTTGCTCTAGTTCCTTATAAAAAGCATCGCCTTTTTCAGTGAGTGAAAAATATTTGCGGGGCGGCCCGGAATTGCTTTCTACCCACCGGTAAGTTAGCATATCTGCATTTTTTAACCGGGTGAGCAACGGGTACAAAGTGCCTTCCAGTATCTGCAGATTAGCGGCCCGCATTTCTTCCACGATATCACTGGGATAAGCCTCGCCCCGGCGAATAATGGAAAGAATGCAAAACTCAAAGATTCCCTTCCGCATCTGGCTTTGTGTATTATCTATATTCATTGCCATTCTTTTTTCTTTTGTTACACAAAGATAGGGTCATGTTTGGTACTATGCAAACTAAAGTACCATATTTTTTATGGTAATGGCTGAAAATAGGGCCCTTTATCTGCCTGAAATGCAGTCTGGGCTTCAATTTCTGTTATAAAAGCAGCCTGCCTAAAAAAATTGCCCAGTTTCCACCAATGGTCGAAAAGAAGGATAAAATGCAAATTCAACCAGTTTTACCGACTTTTATCCGGCAAATGAAAAAACAATTTTATACCTATTTAATAGCGATGGTGGCTATCCTGGCCTCTTGTTCTGATAAATACCAGGCCTTCCGGAGCCAATACCAGTTTAAAAGCCCGGATGGTAAGCCTGATTTTAGCGATTTGAATTACTGGGCAGCCCATCCATGGAAATGGGACCCCGCTGATAGTGTGCCGGCTCCGCTGCGGGCAGAAAAAAAAGACTCGATGGTTGATGTCTTTTTTTTGCATCCAACCACTTATACAAAAAAGATCAGGGACACCAATGCAGCTATTGATGATGATTACATCAATGCAAAAACAGATTACTCTGCTATATTATACCAGGCCAGTGTATTTAATCAGCAATGCAGGGTGTTTGCACCAAGATACCGGCAGGCAAATATTAAAATGTTCTTTTCTACTGATAAAGAAAAAGCAGCGGCAGCTTTTGAACTGGCATATGATGATTTGAAAGTTGCATTTGAGTATTACATGAAAACCTGGAATAAAGGACGGCCAATCATCATTGCATCGCACAGCCAGGGAAGCCTGTTGGCAGAGCGGTTATTAAAAGATTATTTTGAAGGCAAGCCGTTACAAAACAAACTGGTTGTTGCTTATATCATTGGCTGGCCTGTACCTAAGGATTATTTTACTTCGCTGAAAACCTGTACCGACTCTTTACAAACCGGCTGTATCTGCAGTTGGCGGACACTGCGTAAAGGATTTGTTCCTTTTTATTTAAAAAAAGAAAATGGCAACTCCTACGTTACCAATCCACTTACATGGACAACGGAAAATAACTTTGTTTCCCGAAAACTGAATAAAGGAAGTATGTTGACAAAGTTTAATACCCTTTATACGCAAACAGCAGATGCGCAAATCAGTAATGGATTGCTTTATACCCGCAAACCAAAATTTCCGGGCAGCTTTTTTTACTTCTCCAGAAACTATCATGTTGCTGATATTAATTTGTATTATCTCAACATCCGTGAAAATGTACATCAACGGATTGGGATGTTCTGGAAGAGGTAATTTATACTGAAATATGAATTTCTGCAGCTATACCCCTGTATAGAAAGACACAACAAACTTTTCATCGATTCTATCCGGGTCTTCGTATCTTTTACCTTACAACTCACCAAAACAAACTATTATGAAACTTAGATCACTTTTATCCACCGTCTTATTGGCTACTTCGATTTTTCTAATCTCCTGCGGGGGAAAAGACAAAAAAGAAGGTGATGACAAAACTTCAACAGAAACAACGACAAAACCCGCCACTGATAGTGGTGATGGTATGGTTCCGAACATTGACACTGCAGCATTAAAAGACGAGGTATCCATTCTTGATGCTATGCAAAAAGTAGCAGATGCAAGAATTGCTGATGAGAAAAAGCAAAAAGATGATCCCAATTATTCAGGTCATTATCTTGAGCTTACTAAATTATATACCGCTGTGCTTAAAGCTTCAACAGCTTATTCGCAAACAATTACTGACCCGGCCAAAGCTGTAGAGTTTGGAAAGAAAATTTCAGACATCCAGGATAAGATGTATGCAAAATGATCACTGATAAAAAGGGCTCTCAGGAGCCCTTTTTTATTTTCCGTTATTTATTCAACCAATACAAAGGCTGCCCAATAATATGCCGCATATTTTTTTCGCATATCGGATTGTGCCTGGTAAAAAGATTCGCTGACTGTTTTTCCACTCAGCCAGTAAGAATATAAACTTGTCATCAACTCGGCCGTTTCTTTATCTGGTACCTGCCAGAGGCTCACTATCATTTTTTTTACCCCTGCCATTTTAAATCCCCGCTGTAAACCAAAAACGCCTTCGCTTCCTTTGATATCACCCAGTGCCGTTTCGCAGGCACTGAGTACTACAAGTTGTGTATTACTCAAGTTCATTTGCGAAATTTCATAGGCCGTTGCAATACCATCTTCCATTCCATCCACCGGTGTTTTACCGCTCCATGCATAATTGCCCCCGGCTAAAACCAATCCGCTTCGCAGTAATGGATCCTTGGCAAAAGCATATACATTGGTGGAAGCAGCACTTGTTTTGCTTTGTCTTTTTTTATCAGGCTCTGGTAAAAAGAAACCATGGGTAGCTATATGCAAGACCGGAGGGGCCTTGCCCGTTAATTTCTTAAAATTCTCCTCGGAAGCATTGGTCTGGGTAAATGATTTTGTAGTGATTTTGTTTTGCTCAAACAGCTGTCTGATTTTTTGTACTTCATCGGCTGTACCCGGCAACTCAATCCAGACACCGCCGTCGGCACCCCTGTTCTTTGCTACAGCAGCAGAAGTTGTGGTTGTTGCCTTGTTGATACTGTTCTTCTTTTGTTGTACCAACTGCAGGCTGTCCATGGTAAAAAGTGCATTACCAAATAATATAATGCTGCCTGGCTTTTCTTTTAGAGAGGTATTAGTTCGCAGTGCAATTTGCCGGGTGCTGGTGTATTGCTGCAGCCGGTATTTGTCCATTAATATTGTGTTGCTGTCAATTGGCAATGCGTTAAAAGCAATGCTATATAATTTACCGGCGGGTGAATAGGACACTTTCCTGATTCCTTTTAAAAATGGCTCCAGCGGCTCCCACACCAGTTTATATAATTCGATACCCAGCCTCGCTTCTTTACTTTTTATTTCAAGCCCCCGATATAAACTTTTTACCAGTCGTGATGCAGTACTGCCGGCACTATCAAACAATAATTGTAATTGTGTTTTCTCACAAAGCTTAACAAACCGTGGTACGGTTTCATCTTTACGAATGATAAAAGCTGCATAAATAACCGAGTCTGTCCATTTCTTATTATATAGTTTGAATTTTATAAACTCAATAGCCGCTTCTCCTTCCTCCAGGTTTTTTTGGACATTTTGCATTGTAAGCCGCACGGCAGCTTGCTGGTTACGAAAATCTGAAGACAGCCGGTTCAGTTCTTTCTCAAGAGTCTCAGCTTCGTCTTCAATTTTTTTCAAATCTGCTACCCTGCGGTTTGCGGGTAACTCATATTGCTTTGCCAGCAAGTTTTTATCCGCCATCCATTGATTGAATTTTCTTTTGATGCTGCTGTCTTTGCTGTTTCTGACAGACTCGAGTATATTTCTTGTATCTGCAAGGGCAAGAGATTTAAAACCAAGCTCCAGGTTATAGTTGTTTTCAATAGCGGCATCAGAAGGGTTAGGACAATTGTATAAAAAACTATTATTGCTTTCTATCATCGAACGGTTATAGTCTAGAAATTTTCCTTTCTCTTTTTCAGAAAGAATAGCGAATGTGCTGGTTATATTTTGCAAAAGAATATGGCTGCTTGCTAAAAAAAGTGGTTCCGCTTTTTTATACTGCCCCATCTGAGAATATAATAAACCCAGGTCGTTCTGGCTTTCCGAAGAATTCGGATGATTGACTCCTAATATTGCTTTTCTTAATGATACCGCTTCAAGATAGAGTGTTTCTGATTTTGCATATTGTGACTGACTTTTTCTGTAAAATCCCGCCAGGTTATTTACGCTGGTGGCATAGGCCGGGCTATTCCCGCCATAAGCTTTTTTCCAGATATCTTTTGCCAGCACAATAAGCGGTTCGGCTTTTTTATACTGGCCTGTTTCAGTATACAAAGCTGCCAAGTTATTCAGGTTTGTGGCATAATTGGGATGTTCATTACCAAACACTTTTTTATTGATCTCCATGGCCCGTGTAAATGCCGATTCAGCCTGCGAATATTTTTCCATGCTCTGCCATACATTACCGGCATTATTCAGGCTGGTAGCATACTCGGGGTTGTTCTCTCCTACTACAATTTTATTTATCTCCATTGCTCGAACAAATAATGGTTCTGCTTTTTCATACTGGCCGATATTGAAATATAGCAATCCCAGATTATTCAGGCTAATGGCATAGCCGGTATGCATTTCTCCTAAAATTTTCTTTTTTATAGCTATGGACTCCAGGTAAAGAGGTTCAGCCTTATTATACTGACCCATCGATTCATATAAGCTGGCCAGGTTATTCAGGCTGATGGCATATTCCGGATGAATTTCTCCAAAGGCTTTTCGTTTTATCTCTTTTGATTGAATAAAAAGTTGTTCCGCTTTTTCAAATTGCCCGGTTGACTCATATAAACCGGCGAGATTACTGAGAGTAGTTGCATAATCAGAGTGGTTTTCTCCCAGTATTTTTTTCCGGATATCTCTTGCTTCAATAAAAAGCCATTCTGCTTTTTCATATCGGCCGGTTGTTTGATAAAACTGTGCCAGGTTATTCAACCCGACAGCATAGTACGGGCTTGATTCTCCCAGTGATTTTTTAAAAATTTGGTTAGCCCTGGTGTAGTTTGCTTCTGCTTCAGTATACCGGTCCAATGTTGTATATAAATATGCCAGGTTGTTGAGGGCTTCACCATAATCAGCATGATTCTCTCCTAAAACCTCTTTTCTTATTTCAAGTACACGGACCAATAACGCCAGAGCCTTATCATATTGTCCTGTCTCAGAGTAAAGCGTTCCAAGATTATTCAGATTGCTGGCAAACAAAGCATTGTTTTCACCAACAACTCTCTTCAATATATTTCCTGATTCAATATATAGTTGTTCTGCTTTTGTATACTCGGCCATATCAGCATACAATAAAGCAAGGTTATTAAGACATTTAGAATAGTCGGCATTGTTTTCTCCGAAGATGGTTTTACTGATGGCCTGCGCCTGTATTAAAAGTGCCAATGCCTGCTGATATTTACCCATATCCCTGTACAGGGTGGCAAGCCTCGAAAGACTTGCGGCATAACTAATATCTTTTTCACCTGATATTCTTGCCAGCCCTTCTTTATGTTTTAGAAAATTTTTTTCCGCTTCTGCATAATGATATAGCATATAATGACAGGTCCCAAGAATCAGGTACAGGTCATTGTAGATGGAATGATTCTCGCCGAGCTCTTTTTTTACCGGTGCAATAGCTTTCTCTGCAATAGGGATTATCTTTTCATATTCCCCTTTTTCTAATAAGGCCATTGATTTAGTAAGCATATCGAGAGTGGCCTGGGTAAGTTGGGCAGGTGCAGCAAAAGAAAAAAACAACAGGCATAAAGCCAGGATGAATTTCATTGCAGGAGGTTTTGGTTGATTGGCAAATGAATTTACACAATCTTTCCTGCAGCAACAATGATTCTTTAGAAAGTTGAAAAGTCTGGCTGATTTTACTCCACCAGCACAAACGCCGCCCAGTAAAAAGGAGAATACTTTTTGCGCATATCGGCTTGGGCCTGTGTAAAGGCATCGTTGATGGTTTTTCCCTTCATCCAATAGCCATAAAAGGATGTCATGAGTTCAGCCGTCTCTTTATCGGGTACCTGCCACAAGCTTACGATCATCTTTTTTACACCTGCCATTTTAAAAGCTCTTTGCAAACCAAATACTCCTTCGCTTCCTTTTACATCACCCAAT
>CALRVH010000002.1:0-140328 GCA_943371565.1 Chitinophaga pinensis
CCTGCAGCAGATGCTTTTTATCCTTCGCAATATGAACCCTGGAGTGAGTGGCTTACCGGTACGCAAGGCCAACCGCCTTCCCCTTATTACGACCCTCTTCAATTCATGATCGAAGAAACGCATAAAAGAGGTATGGAGTTTCACGCCTGGCTGAATCCCTACCGGGCTGTTCATAACCTGGCTGGTTCTTCCATTGCTGCCAATCATATTAGCCGGGTACATCCTGAGTGGTTTTTGAATTACGGCGATAAAAAATATTTCGACCCGGGTAATAAGCAGGCACAGGAGTTTGTAGTAAAAGTGGTACGGGATATTGTGAAGCGATATGATGTGGACGCCATTCACATGGATGATTATTTTTACCCTTACCGTATTCCGGGAAAAGAATTTCCGGATGAAGCAACCTATAAAAATTCCGGCAGTACATTGAAAAAAGATGACTGGCGCAGAAGCAATGTTGATTCCATCATTGTAGCATTAAGCAACGTTATCCGGCAGGAAAAAAAGCTTTGCCGCTTTGGCATTTCACCATTTGGTGTATGGCGCAATCAAAAAGATGATCCGGAAGGGAGTGATAGTAAGGCCGGCCAAACCAATTATGATGACCTGTATGCCGATGTGTTATTGTGGATGGAGAAAGGATGGATCGATTATATAACCCCTCAACTATACCGTGAAATAGGCGATGATAAAATTGCTTATGAGAAACTGCTCGACTGGTGGAGCCGTCATAGCTATGGACGTCATATATATATCGGGCATGGCATCTACCGGGGGGTTGGTAAGGAAACCAAAGGATGGGCCAATCCCAACCAGATACCAGATCAGATCAAATTATTACGCCGTTATCCTAATGTGCAGGGAAGTATTTATTTCAGCAGTAAATCATTTGATAAAAATCCGCAGGGATGGAATGACAGCTTGCAAAAAAATTATTACAAATACCCGGCCCTGTTGCCCCCGATGCGCTGGATTGATAATGAAAAACCCTGGCCACCGATCGTAGAAAGAACCCTTACCAATGATTCTATTATACAACTAACAGTAAAACCTGATCCGAGAAACAGGGTGGAAATAAAATATTACGTTGTGTATCAATATGCCGCCGATTCGCACAACGAAACATTTGGTAACATACCAAAATTCATTTCCCGGCTGGTGACCACACCGGGTGGTTTCGTTTTAAAAGAGCCGCTATCCTCACAGCATCTTTCCTATCGTTATCTTATTACCGCTGTTGGAAAAAATAATAATGAAAGTGATTTGAGTGAGATAGCCATTTTGGTGCAGCCGGGTGGTAAGTGGAATTTTTACAAGCCGTAGTAACATCGCCCAGAGAGAAAGAGAAATACAAAAAAGAACCTCCTTTTGATTTTCTACCTTTGTAAAGCAATCACTAATCTTAGCTCTATAAATAATTATTCATTACTAATTATTCATTTTTAATTATCCCAACATGCCCGGCTACGAACTCTGGAGTGATAAAGAAAGAAAAGAAGTAAATGATGTGCTGGAGACAGGCATCCTGATGCGCTATGGTTTTGACGGACCAAGAAAAGGTATTTGGAAGAGTAACGAATTAGAGGAAGCCATTTGCAAGACCTTCGGTAGTAAATATGCCCAACTTACTTCCAGCGGTACTGCTGCATTAACAACAGCCATGAGTGCATTGGGCATTGGTTATGGTGATGAGATAATTACACCTTCTTTTACATTTGTCGCCTCTTTCGAAGCAATATTGAGTGTGGGTGCTGTACCTGTGTTGGTGGATGTGGATGATACGCTGACACTAGCTCCCGATGCTGTGAGAAAAGCCATCACCCCGAAAACAAAAGCCGTGATGCCGGTACATATGTGCGGCAGCATGGCGGATATGGATGCACTGATCGCCATTTGTAAGGAACATAATTTGTTATTGCTGGAAGATGCCTGCCAGAGTATTGGCGGTACTTATAAAGGAAAACATCTTGGTACTATTGGTGATGCAGGAACTTTTTCATTTGATTTTGTAAAAACCATGACCTGCGCAGAAGGCGGTGTGGTAATGACGAACCGGGAAGATGTTTATAGTAAAAGTGATGGCTACACTGATCATGGTCATGATCATAAAGGGGCAGACCGTGGCGCAGACCTGCATCCATTCATTGGTTATAACTATCGTATCTCTGAACTACATGCTGCTGTTGGATTAGCACAGATAAAAAGAGTAGCCGAGTTCCTGGCCATTCAGCAAAAGAATCATGCGCAGCTGAAGCATATATTATCGCAGGTTCCCGAAGTTTCATTCCGCCGCATCCCCGATCCGGCGGGTGACAGCTGTAGTTTTGTAAGTTGGTTTTTACCATCAGAAGAAATTACAAAAGCTGTTGTTGCCGAAATGAAAGTACAGGGAATATTGCCTGGCAATTTTTACTGGTTCGATAACAACTGGCATTATATCCGCAAATGGGATCACCTGAAAAACTCAACCACCCTAAATGCTTTACATCCTGACCTGAAAGCACAGGTCATTCATCATGCCACAAAGGATTTTACGGCCAGCGATGCAGTGATGAGCCGTTGCATTTCCACTTCCATCAGTTTGCTATGGGGTGAAGAGCAAATCAACGAGAAGGGGGAAAAAATAGTGAATGTGGTGAGGAAGGTGCTGGCAGAGCAAGGTGTAAGTGCTTAAGTTTTACCTGGAAATCCATTTCTTCCTTAGTTATCTTTATTCGCAATGACAGCCACCAAACTCTTCCGTGATTTTTTTAACAGCGAGAAAAGTTCGGGTGTACTGTTGATTGTATGCACCATCGCCAGTTTATTACTGGCTAATTTTTTTATGGGACCAGATTATACAGACTGGTGGCATCGCAAAGCCGGTGTGGATGCTGGCAGTATTCATCTACATCTGAGTATAGAACACTGGATCAATGATGGCCTCATGACCATTTTCTTTTTACTCATCGGGCTGGAAATTGAAAGGGAATTATATGCAGGAGAACTATCCAGTATAAAAAATGCCGCCCTGCCCATCATTGCCGCCATTGGTGGCATGGCCGTTCCTGCCATCATTCATTATATATTCAATAATGGCACTGCCACACAAAATGGTTTCGGAATTCCCATGGCCACCGATATCGCTTTTGCATTGGGCATTTTATCATTAGCTGGCAAAAGGGTGCCCCTTGCTTTAAAAATATTTCTTACGGCACTTGCTATTATTGATGACCTCGGAGCCATCCTGATTATTGCTGCATTTTATACCAGCAGCCTGCAACTCACTTATTTATTTGCAGCACTGGGCATCTTTGTAGTGCTGATCATTTTAAACCGGTTAAAAGTTCACCAGTTAGTTTGGTATATTACCGGCGGCATCATTATGTGGTATTGCATGTTGCAATCGGGAGTGCATGCCACTATCACTGGTGTGTTGCTGGCTTTTGCCATTCCATTTGGTGATGGGAAAGAAAAATCTCCTTCTTATCTTTTACAACATTTCTTACATAAGCCGGTCGCTTTTCTTATTGTACCCATTTTTGCATTTGCTAATACAGGTATTATCATGAGCGGTAGTATAGAAGCTATTTTGCTCAACAATAATAGTATTGGTATCATCGCCGGATTAGTGATAGGTAAACCGCTGGGTATTTTGCTTCTTTGTTTTCTGGCTATAAAACTTAAAATAGCCCGGCTGCCCGAAGGAGTGAACTGGCTGCAATTAACCGGGGCCGGTGTACTGGCTGGCATAGGTTTTACTATGTCTATTTTTATTACACTGCTGGCTTTTACCGATAGCACCATTGTACAATATTCAAAGATTGCCATTCTGCTCTCCTCGCTGGTGGCAGGTGTAACAGGTTTTTTCCTGGTAAAAGCAGCGGTGAAATCGTCTCCTGAAATAGTGGAAGAGCAGTAGTATTGATTTACTACCGGGGTTTTACAGCATTCGGCTTTTGTTCCATCCAGTTTACATATTCTAAAGATCCCAAACGGAACCGGATCGGCAGGGGGGTGAGTTTATCTAATTGCAACTCTTGTTTGCAAAAGAAACCAAGGCTGCTTACATAGGAGCATCCGCTGGTTACATTTAATAAGGTAAAGCGGGGGACTAACCCGGGAGCACAATCGGGTAAAATAGTCTGTTTACTGGCAAATTTTGATTTAAAAGTATATGCCCGTTCCGGGGAATAAATACTAAGCCAGGCAGAATCCCTGATCGATTTAACGGGATTTCGCTGCCCAAAAATTTCCCCATTAAACATTAACAGGAACACAACAAGAAAAGAACAAAGCCGTTGCCACATCTTTTATTAATTTGTATTTAAATTTAGGCATTATTTTTGTGCATCGGGCGGATTTTCAAAAATTTAGCCTTTCACAGTTAAAACCTCAAACGAACCCATGGCCCTTAGCCAGAGCTTACAGCAGCGGATGCTTCAAAAATTGTCGCCCCAGCAGATTCAACTCATGAAACTGCTGCAGGTACCTACGGCAAATCTGGAAACCCGGATTAAAGAGGAGATGGAAGAAAATCCCGCCCTCGAGCTGGATGAGGACAAACATGAAGATTCGGACGAAATAAAGGATGAATTTAATGAGGATGGTGCGGAGGATTTTGAAGAAAAAGATGGCAGCGAAGATGAATATGAGAATTTAGATGTCAGCGAATATGTATCGGATGGTGATGATGAAGTGGGAGATTATAAACTCCGGGATGACAACTATCCTGAAGAAGATGAGGGCCGCCAGCTTCCTTTTAAAACAGAAGTGAGCTTTTATGAAATGCTGATCAACCAGCTTGGCCTGCTGAAATTAGAGGAAAAAGAACAAGCTATCGCCGAACAGATAATCGGCAGCATAGATGAAGACGGCTACCTGCGCAGAGAAACATCCGCTGTAGTGGATGATCTTGCCTTTCGCCAAAATATCACTACTACCGTAGAAGAGGTTGAGGCATTAATAAAACGCATCCAGCAATTTGACCCTCCGGGTGTAGCAGCAAGAGATTTGAGAGAGTGCCTCTTGTTACAGCTTCTTCGTCAAAAAGACGAAGGGAAATCGGTTGACATGGCGATCAAAGCTATCACCAAATACTTCGATGAATTCACCAAGAAACACTACGAAAAAATACAACGGGGTTTGAATATTGACGATGACCAGTTGCGGGATGTTATGCAACAGATCATCCGGCTTAACCCTAAACCGGGAGGTACGGTAGGAGAAGTGAGCAAGGCGGAAAACTATGTTGTACCCGATTTCTTTATTATGAACAATGCCGGTAAATTAGAACTGACACTCAACAGCCGTAATGCCCCGGAGCTTCGCATCAGCGAAGGATACAGGGATATGCTGAAAGAGTATGACCGGGGAGCAAAAAAAGATAAGCGGCAAAAAGAAGCGGTATTGTTCATCAAGCAAAAAATTGATTCTGCAAAATGGTTTATTGATGCCATTAAGCAACGGCAGCATACACTTCTCAGCACCATGAATGCTATTATGGAGCACCAGTATGATTTCTTTTTGACGGGTGACGATACAGAACTTAACCCGATGATATTAAAAGACATTGCAGAGAAAACCAACCTGGATATATCTACCGTAAGCCGGGTAGCGAACAGTAAGTTTGTGCAGACGGAGTTTGGTACTTACCGGTTAAAATTTTTCTTCAGTGAATCGTTAAGTACCGACAGCGGTGAAGAAGTTTCTACAAGAGAAGTAAAGAAAATACTCAGCAACCTGATAGAAGCTGAAGAGAAAAAAAGACCCCTGAGTGATGAACGACTAACTGAATTACTCCAGGAGAAAGGCTATAATATTGCCCGCCGCACCGTGGCAAAATACCGGGAACAACTTAATATTCCGGTAGCGAGGCTTAGAAAAGAGTTGTAGAAAAGGCACAAGAAACAAGAGGCAAGGAAACAAGTCGTAAAAATTTTATAGTATCACTAAAGTATTCACTCCTTTCATACTCCACTTGTACCCTGTGCCTTGAACCTTGTTTCTTTAAAAAGGCAAGTCTTCTTTATTCTCCATTTGCCCTTCATCAAAATACTCATGCCCGTCACTGCTTGTCGAATCAATTTTTGCAGCGCCGGCAGCTTCAATTTTCCAGGCTTTTACATCTGTGTACCAGCGGCCATTATATTCACGGCTTTCCACATCAAAAGAGATACTGAGTTGTGACCCTACCTGTAACTGGCTTTCATTGATCTTATCACCCCAGATAGAAATACAAACCTTTTTGGGATACTGACCTTCTGTTTCTACAATAATATCCTGTTTTTTCCATTGACCATTTTTACCTGTGCCCGTTTGCAGGGGAAGTAGCTGAATGAGTTTTGCCGTTAATTCCATGTAAAATTTATTTGAGGGTGAAGGTACATATTGCCAGTAGATAAACCTTTACTCATACCCTCCTTATGGTATTTTTTAAAAAAAGGCTCTCATTCATTTTGAATGAATAAGCAAAGTAGTATTTTACGCAGCTAAATATTCCCAACCAACATATATGGTATTCGCAAGCCTGCTTTTTCTTTTCATATTTCTGCCATTATGCCTTCTGTTGTATTACAGCACCAAAAACCCAAAATGGCGAAACTGGGTGCTGATCGTTTTTTCACTGGCATTTTATGGTTGGGGCGAACCTATCTGGATCTCTTTGCTCATACTTTCTTCCCTCTTCGACTGGGGCAACTCCATTTTTATAGATAAACACCGGGGCACCAAATGGGCAAAGATCGGGGTAACAGTTACGGTGGTATTTAATCTTGCCTTGCTGGCCACTTTTAAGTACGACAAATTTATTGTTGACCAAGTAAACTCTTTGTTAGGCACTTCCTTTACGGCACCGGGTTACGCATTACCGTTGGGTATTTCTTTCTATACCTTTCATACTATTTCTTATGTAGTGGATGTGTACCGGGGAGATATAAAGGCGCAGCGAAACTTCCCCAACTTCTTAATGTATGTATCTCTCTTCTCCTCGTTAGTAGCCGGCCCCATTATCCGGTATGCCCATGTAGAAAAAGAAATTTATGGCCGTAAAGAAAACCTGACTGATTTCAGTTTGGGTGTGTCCCGGTTTTGTATCGGCTTATTTAAGAAAGTAGTAATTGCCAACATAGCTGCGGAGATCGTTGCTAAATACATGGGTGATAACAGGGCCCCCTTAAGCTTTGCAGAATTGGCCAATTTTTCAAGCCTGGAGGCCTGGGTAGGATTAATCATGTTTGCCATTCAGATATATTTTGATTTTTCCGGTTATTCAGACATGGCCATCGGTTTAGGAAGAATGTTTGGCTTCCACTTCCGGGAGAATTTTAATTATCCCTATATCTCTAAATCTATTGGCGAGTTCTGGCGACGATGGCATATCTCCTTAGGAAGTATTTTCAGGGATTATGTGTACATCCCCCTGGGTGGAAATAAGAAAAGGGTTTACCTCAACCTCTTTATTGTGTGGTTTTTAACCGGTATGTGGCATGGCCCCAGCTGGAATTTTATTTTCTGGGGATTGTACTTTTTCATCTTCATTGCATTGGAAAGAGCTTTTCTTTTAAAGTGGCTGGAAAAAGCCCCTGCCTTTATTGCACATATCTATGCATTGGTTATTATTATTCCGGGATGGGTTATTTTTTATTTTACCGATACCGATATGCTGATTGCCTATGTAAAAAAAATGTTCTCCTTTACAGCCGGACCTGCTGGTAATATGGAGGTAATGAATACACTCAGCACCCATTTATTCTGGCTGGTGCTGGCCCTTATTCTTTGTATGCCTGTTTATCATACCATTAAAAATTGGATAGATAAGAAGACAAGCCGCATTTCGTTCTATAACACAACAGTTATTGGATTTAATGTGGTGTTACTTTTTCTTTGTGTGGCACAACTGGTAGGCAAGAGTTATAACCCGTTTATTTATTTCAGGTTTTAATAAATAGTAAAATTGAAGCAACGAATATGAGTGAGGTAATAAATAAAAGAATTCACACCGCTAATGTGGCCGTTTTTTGCGGGCTGCTATTAATAGGAGGTATTGCTTCATTAGTAATGGAAAAGCAAACAGTATCTGTAATGGAGAACCGGAAACTGGCCGCTTTCCCTGTTTATTCTGATAGTTTATTCTGGAGCGGAAAATACTTTAAACAGGTAGATGAATATTATGCTGACAATTTTCCGCTGAGGGATAAATGGATCAGTTTTTCGGACAAATTCAAGAGCAGTATTGGTTTTAGCAGCAGCGAAATAAAAATGTATGACCCCACCAATGATACAGAAGCCAATGAAAAAACAGATACGATCAAAAATGAAACAGTTAATAACGGCCCCTTACCTGATGATAGTGCAACCGGAGAAAAGAAGAAAGGGGTGTTTGTTTTCAAGAACAGGGCTTTTGAAATGTTTGGTGGTGGCCCCGAAATGGGAAAATCGTATGCTGATGTTATCAATGCCTATAATCGTTTGCTAAAGCCGGGTATACAGGTTTATAACCTCATTATCCCGGTTGCGTTGGAATTTGAGCTCACGGAAAAATATGCCAAGTTTCAAAAACCAAACCGGCCGGCTATTGAAAATATTTATACTTCCCTTGACTCCAACATTAAAAAAGTGTGGGCTATTGACGAATTAAGAAAACATCGTACCGAATATATTTATTTTAATACAGACCATCACTGGACAAGCCTCGGTGCTTATTATGCATACCGGGCCTTTTGTGCTACGGCAGGGTTAACTCCTGTTTTGCTGGATACCATTGCTTATAAAACCAAGCCATCGTTTCTCGGCTCACTGTACAGGCTGACAAGAGATCCGGGTCTGCAAAAAAACCCCGATTCTGTTCGCTATTATCTCTTTAAAGATTCGGTGAACTTTTATATTGGCAGCACCACTATTGGTTACTGGTCCAAATCGAAAATGTATGGTGAGGGTGCCAGTGGCCCGAATAGTTATTCTGTTTTCCTGCAAGGCGATTTACCCATCGTAAAAATGGAAACACAGCATAAGAATGGAAGAAAGATTGCAATTGTAAAAGAATCGTATGGAAACGCATTTGCACCTTTCCTGATCAATAATTATGAAAAAGTAGTTGTAGTAGATCAGCGGTATTACACTGGTGACTTTATTGCCATGCTGAAAGCAGAAGGTATAAACGAGTTGCTATTTATCAATAACATTTTTGCGGCGCATACTCCGTTTCATATTAATAAAATAAAGGGATTAAAAAAATAATGGTAAAACTTAGCCATATTGTTTTAATCGTTTCTTTAGCCCTGACTGCATGTAATGCTGGTGCGAAGAAAAAAGATAGTACCGGAACAGATACAACATCCCAGGTTATCATTATAAAACCTGAGCCACCAATACCTGAGATATTACCAGATGATGGCCAGGTTGGTGTGAGAAAAGGCGCCGTTTTTATTTTCAAAAACCGGGGCTTCGAACTATTTAGCGGTGGTGGTGGAAATGGCAGGCAATACGCATCTGTTATTAATATGTACAGCCGATTGAAATTGCCCGGGATCAAAGTTTATAATCTTATCATTCCTAATGGTTTTGAATTTGAAGTGACAGAAAAATATAAAAAACTCATCACACCTGCCAAAGATGCCATCAAATCTGTTTTCGCTGCTGAAGACCCGGAGATTATTAAAGTAAATCCAATAGATGAAATAAGGAAACACCGCACCGAATACATTTATTTTAATACCGATCATCACTGGACCAGCCTGGGTGCATATTATGCCTATCGCAGTTTTTGTGCGGCCGCTGCACTTACTCCTGTTTCATTAGAAGGCATTCCATCAAAAGTAAAACCTGGTTTCCTGGGTTTGTTTCACCGGCTTACAAGATCTGCTGTATTAAAAAACAACCCGGACTCTGTACGGTATTACCTGTTTCCTGATTCTGTCAATTTTTATATCGGTAGTAGCAGGGCTATCGGATATTGGGCAAAATCGAAAATGTATGCCGAACAGGTGAGTGGTGCCAATAGTTATTCTGTTTTTCTGCAAGGGGATTTACCAATTTGTAAAATGGAAACCCAACAAAAAAATGGAAGAAAAATTGCTTTGGTAAAAGAATCTTACGGTAATGCATTTGCCCCTTTCCTTATTAATAATTATGAAAAAGTAATTGTGGTAGATTCCCGTTATTACAGCGGCGATTTTATTGCTATGCTAAAAGCAGAAGGGATCAATGAACTTCTTTTCCTGAATAATATTTTTGCAGCCCATACACCGTTTCATATCAGTAATATTAAGGGATTGATGAACCCGGGCAGTCCGAAGGCAAAACCATAAACCAAAACAATAAACTCTTACAGTTTCAAATGCTTCTGTACCCAGATCACTTTGGGCTTTAATTCTTTGGTGTATTTATCCCCGGTGGCATAGCCAACGCTTTTCAGAAAATGATAATAATCTGCTTTCGGATTTTTTTTACGCCATTTATCATAGCGTTTGTCCTGCCATTTTTTATAGTATTCTATACACTCATCTTCCGACTCAAACTTCTTGCACTTATTGCCTTTAATATAAAAACCAAAGAGATTGTTATAACGGAGACAGCATTTCTTACAGGTCAGGTTACCGGTCTCCTGCATGCATTGGGCCATTACAAAATCGGGGTGCTTGATGCCGGCTGCTTTGATACGGTCGTACATCGACTGCATCTTAGCCTTGTTGATATTTTGAGAAAACCCCTGTTGAAAAAAAATAGTAAGTAAAAAGACAAGCAATAATTTCTTCATGCTTTGTTATTTGGTGAATAATAAACCCAAAATTGATACTGCCTTGAAGAGATATATAAAGATACTAAAACCTCTTTCTTTTAACAGATTCCTTTACTTTGTAAAAAAACAGGGTTTTTATGAGCACAAGAATGATGGTGGATGGGCAAAATCAGTTGCAGGAAGCAAGAAAATCAGCGTTTCCCCAACAGCCGGCCGGTTTACGGGTGGCTGCAAAAATTATCTCCTATATTTTTCATCCTGTTTTCATTCCGTTTTATATTATTTTATTCATGGTGTATGTTCATCCCTATCTTTTTACAGGGATGGCTGCAAGAGATAAGACAAGAATAGTAATGATGGGAGCTCTTATGTTTACTTTCTTTCCTATTATAACAGTCTTGTTGTTGAAGGCCTTAGACTTTATCAAATCTGTTTATCTCAATTCACAAAAAGACCGCATCATTCCGCTGGTAGCTTGTGGAGTCTGGTATTTCTGGATAACGTATATCTGGTGGAATAGTAATAAAATGAGTGATTCACTTTTCATTCCTAAAGAAGCTGTACAGCTGGCTCTGGCAACTTTCATTGCTTCCTGGCTGGGGTTGATGGCGAATATAAAAATGAAGATCAGCCTTCATGCAATTTCAGCGGGGGTAATGGCAACGTTGTTTATACTCATGGCATTATCGCAAGAGCTCAATTTCGGCATCTGGTTATCCGTTGTTCTTTTTATTACCGGGTTGGTTTGTACAGCCCGTTTCATAGTATCAGACCACACAGTACAGGAAGTGTATGGTGGTTTAGCAGTAGGTGTCATCTCGATGTTAGTGGCCAATTGGGTGGTTTAATTAGTAATAGAATATTTTCTTACCACACACTCCAATCAACTGCAATCGTTTCGTTTCTTGATGTAGGTTTTTGCAAGCCTTTTGTGAGTTGCTCAACCCTTTCACCTACTATCTTTTTCAGCTCACTTATTTTAAGGGTTGGATATTTGTTCATCGCTTCCAGAATAGAATACGTAAACACTCCATTCTTTAAATCATTTCTTTCTAAGGCAAACTGTGTTCCTGCTGCCGCAGAGATAATTGTGGCCCCGGTGCTTTTACCAACATTTACGAACAGGCTTTGCATCAGTTCAAAGCTGTTCTTTAACCCAAGATGGCCTTCTTTTTTGTAAGCCACCGGTTTTAATCCCTTTATTAAAGAGTCGGAACTTGCATTAAGCCGGATTAAATCATCTTTATCCACTTCACCGCTATGGCAGGCATCTATCAGCATCAATTTTTTTCTTGCAGGAATACTGTCGAGTAGGCTTTCTAACTCATCATACGGTAAACCATTTTGTTCTGGTTTATCAAAATTGACGGAGTAGGTGGAAAGATAGTAGTCGTATTCTTTGCTGAGCATACCGTGACCGGAGTAAGCTACAATCACTTTATCATTTTCTGTTGTCTGTTGTAGCTTTTGTTTTAATGCTTTTACCTTATTAACAGTAACGTTCTCGTTGAACAAAGTATCAATAATAATATTGTCTTTATACTTTTCCTTTAGCTTGTTTGCTAAATCCCGAATGTCTTTTGCACTGTATTGAAGATTATATTTGTTGTCGGCGAATTGGTCTATGCCAATACCGATGAAACGGGTTATTTCTTTTTGTTTTACCGCAGGAACATAATTTACAACGAGTGGCATTCGATAGCTTTCTGTTCCGTTTACATTGCTAATGGAAGTTTCTATTCTATTTTCTCCTTGTGAAAGTTTGATTGTAACGGTTGTATCAAAACCATTTTTATTCCGCTGGCGGATATTAATTCCCCGTTGCCCAAATACAGGTACTTCGTTCACCCATACATTAAAACGATCCAATTTATACGTACTGTCAATTCCTTTAATATGCACTTTTAATCTGCTACTCTTTTGTTCATATGCAAGTGCATCCCTGTTTGTAAAATCGGCTTCGGGCACACTGTAGTCAGCTCTGAATGATGTTGTATCAATACCCAATCTCTTTATTCTTTTTACCCAGGCTTTGCGATAGCTTTTTATTAAAATTGTATCGGAGTTACCCAGCTCTTCAAGTACTTTGTCGGGGCGATTGTACTTTACATCAAGCTGATCATAGCCCAACGTTTTTACACCACTTATATAATAGAGCAGCTTGATCATATCCTTATCACCCATATAATTTCCATTGGGTGTAAAAACAAGGCTCAACGAGTCTCTTAAGAAAACGGATGATCTGTTATTAAGAGCAGAATCATTAATATGATATATAGCATCTTTTGAGGTAAGAATATATGTTTTGTCATGATTGGAGAAAATAGATTTTACACTTGCCCCATTCAATAAAATTGTACGCAAGAGTGTTCCATTTTGAACATTCCAAATTTTTATCGTACTGTCAAGTGATGCAGTATATAAAAAACTATTTGTTGAATTAAAAGAAGCTTTATACACAAACTCAGTATGCCCTTGCAGCGTTTTGATATAATCGCCAGTAACTCCATTCCATAGTATTGCAGTTTTATCTCCCGAAGCAGTTGCTATATATTTCCCATCAGAGCTATATTCGCCACTTCTTACTATCCATGTATGTTTGTTTAAACTTGCAACAAGTCTACCCGTTTCAACTTCCCATATTTTAGCAGTGTGATCGAAGGATGTTGTCAATACTTGTTTTCCATCAGGGCTAAATTCGGCTGTTTTTACCTGCTGCGCATGATTCAGTACCTGTAAAATTTTTCCATTGGCAACATTCCAAATTATCGCTGTTTTATCTTCGGAAGCTGTAACCGCCTTTGTAGCTTCGCTATTAAAGCTTGCATGATTTACAACATCCTTATGCCCATTCAATATTTGCAACATTTCACCTGTTTCTAATTTCCAGATTCGTGCCGTTTTATCGGTTGCAGCGGTAATTATCAGTTTTTTATTATCACTAAAATCTGCAAAATATATCCAACCTGTATGTCCTGTTAATGAATGAATTTTTTTCGCCCCTTGCATATCCCAAACGATGCAGTTATTATCAGCAGAAGCCGTTAGAAAATATTTTTTATCGCTGGATATGTTACCAAAAAAAACCTCATTGCTTGCCCCGATTAACTGCTTAGTCATTTGCCCGGATGCTACATCCCAAAACTTCACCGAATGATCGTCGGAAGTGCTGATCAGTTGTTTTCCATCGGGGCTAAATGAAATACTATTAATCATTCCCCGGTGACCTTCCACGGAATAGAGCAATTTTTTGGTTGCAGCATTCCAGATTTTTATGGAAAGATCTCTACCACTGGTTGCAATTATTTTTTCAGCTGGGTTGAAAACTGCATTGTACACCCATCCTTTGTGCCCGGCCAATTGATACTCAGGTTTTCCAGTTACTGCATCCCATACAAAGGACTGATCTTTTGCCGCTCCTATTATTTTTTTTCCTCCAGGCGACCAGCTTACTGACATCAACCTGGTATCTGTTGAAAACTGATTTAGCATTTTACCCGTTATCAAATCCCACATATATGCTGATGCATCTGTATCGGTCAGCGTCAACAATTTTTTTCCATCAGGACTTACACTCAAAAATGCAACATTCTTTGCATCCTGAATAAGTTGTTTTAAAAATTTTGCATTTTTAAAATCCCAGTAACTAACAAAATAATTTTCGGTAAGACTAATAAGGTGCTGATTGTCGGTTGTAAAAACAATTGATTTCAGTTTGCCATTATGCTTTAGCAAATTAATTTTTTTACCTGTTTTTATCTCCCAAATAATAATAGAACTATCGGTTGCTCCTGAAGCCAGGTATTTATCATCTTTAGAAATGGCCATTGCCGCTATAGAAGATGAAAAAATAGTTTGTCCCGCTAACTGGTCAAAATTTATAGGCGGGATTTCGACATGCACCAGTTGATACTTTTTTTTCCCGGTTAAGGCATTCCAAATAATAATCCTGTTATCTCCTGCTGTAATTATGTCTTTATTGTCTTTTGTGAATTTTGCAAATAACACCTTGTCTGTATGCCCTTCAAGGCTAAATAGTAATTTTCCTGTTTGCAGCTCCCAAACTTTAGCTGTTTTATCGGCTGAAGGAGTAACAATAAATTTGCCATTAGCACTTATATCAGGTGAATATACTTCCGCCAAATGACCTTTAGGTATACCTAAAATAGGTACTTGTGCCTTCACTATCAATATCCAAAAACAACATACTACTAAAAGCGGACCCTTTAACATACCCTTTCTGATTACTATTAGAAAATACAACTACCTATAAACTCCAATCTACCGCTATTGTTTCATTTCTCGATGTTGGTTTTTGCAAGCCCTTAGTTAGCTGCTCCACTCTTTCACCTACTATCTTTTTCAATTTGCTAATTTTTAGTGTCGGGTATTTGTTCATCGCTTCCAAAATAGAATACGTAAACACTCCATTCTTCAAATCATTTCTCTCTAAGGCAAACTGTGTTCCGGCAGCAGCTGAGATAATTGTAGCTCCTGTGCTTTTGCCCACATTTACAAACAAGCTTTGCATCAGTTCAAAGCTATTCTTTAAACCCAAATGACCTTCCTTTTTGTAAGCCACCGGTTTTAATCCTTTTATTAATGAGTCAGAACTTGCATTAAGGGTTATCAAATCTTCTTTATCTACTTCTCCGCTATGGCAGGCATCTATCAGCATCAATTTTTTCCGGGCGGGGATACTGTCTAATAAATTTTCCAATTCATCGTACGGCAAACCATTTTGTTCCGGGTTATCAAAATTGACAGCGTACGTAGAAAGATAATAATCGTATTCCTTACTTAACATTCCGTGACCGGAGTAAGCTACAATCACTTTATCGTTTTCCGTTGTTGTTTGCAGTTTTTGTTTTAATGCTTTTATGTTAGAGACTGTTACATTCTCGTTGAACAATGTATCAATGATAATATCATCTCCATATTTCTTTTTTAGTTTTATGGATAAATCCCGTATGTCCTTAGCGCTGTATTGAAGGTTGTATTGTTTGTCAGCAAACTGATCTATCCCAATGCCGATAAACCGGGTCATTTCTTTTTGTTTGACAGCCGGTGTGTAGTTTATAATCTGCGGTATTCTGTAGCTTTCTGTTCCGTTTACATTAGTGATAGAAGTTTCAATACGGTTTTCACCCTGTGAAAGTTGGATGGTAAAAGTAGTATCAAAATCATTTTTGTTTTTTTTACGAATGCTGATGCCACGTTGGCCATACACAGGCACTTCATTTACCCACACATTGAAGCGGTCAAGTTTGTAGGTATTGTCAACTCCTTTAATTTGGAGCGTTAGCATTTCATTTTTCTGTTCATATTCGATATTATCTCTGTTGACAAAATCTGCTCCGGGTACACTATAACCATTCCGGAAAGCTGTTGTATCAATGCTGAGTTTTTTTACTCTTTTCTCGTATGCCTTACGATAAGAATTGATCAGTGCCGTATCGGTAGAACCAATGACAGGTAATACAAGATCGGGGCGGTTGTACTTTACATCCAGCTGTTCAAAACCGATGACTCGCTGGTCGGGCATTACATAATGTAACATCTTAGACACTCCGGGTGAAGAGATATAATAATACCCCGAAGGGAGCTGGTAAAAGAACTCGGTACTATCTACGCCGACAAAAGAATATATCTTTTTCCCTGTCTGCATTTCAGAAACTACAACTAGTCCATTATCCAAACTTACCCGCTTGTTGTTATATAAGTTATTTTCAAAAAAATTAATTGGTTCCGTGAAAGTTTTACCCCCGGGTGTATTTATCCGTTCTCCTGATTCAATATTCCATACTTCAATACCATCTACATAATCAACAGCAAGATGTTTTCCATCCTTTGAAAAAATAATGGAGGAAATTTCATTTAACCGGCCCTGGAGTGAAACAATTTTTTCCGCCGACTGAGTATTCATTACAACAATTAAATTCTCACCCCAGAGATTTACAAATTGCTCGCCATCCGGGGAAAAGACAACCGTTTTATTGTCAGTGCTTAAATCATAATCTTTTTCTATTGATGAAACCTTCTCTTTGGAATCAAGATCCCAGATTTCCAGGATGTAAATGCCTCGCAGCGCCAGCCTTTTACTGTCTGGCGAGTAATGAATAACAAAATCCTCATCATCTGCTATTTCAATCGTTTGTTGCACTTGTCCTGTTTCCGCATTCCATATTATGATCGCCTCTTTAGAAGAACTGGCAATCGTTTTTCCATCTGGAGAATAGACCATCTGCTTTACATCATCCTTATGCCCTTTAAGCGTTAACAACAAAGTTCCTTTAACATTAAAAACTTTAATAAGCTTGCCTACCGCAGCCGCAATTTTTTTACTATCCGGTGAAAAACCTGCAGGTGCTTCTTCATCATTCTGTATAATGGCAAAAATGGAATCACCGGTAACCGCATTCCTGATCCTCGTAATCCCTTTGTTAGTTGTAGTAAAAAGCAGTTTACTATCCGGAGAAAACTTACCTCTCTCTGTTCTCTCACCCTGGTCAAGAAAGCCAATAATATCTGCAGTCTCAGGTTTCCACAATTCTGCTGTACCATCCATATAGGTACTGATCAAAGCATGCACATCCCATGCTGTTTCGCCGTCAGGTCTCACGAACTTTAATTTCTTCGAAGGATTTTTTATCATCTTTATTAATAATCGTTTACCATCTGGCGATAATACATCGGAACCAGGTATGAAATTCCCATCATAAATAGAATACAACAAAGCTCCTGTTCTTGTATTCCAGATCTGCACAGCTTCCCGATCCCGCTGACTGATAATTCTTTCTCCATCGGCAGACTGGACGACACTACCTGCTTCGAGGGTATGACCATTAAGTGTAGTTATCAGTGCGCCAGTTTCAACATTCCAGATAAGTACATTCTCATCCCAGGACCCAGTGGCAATTTTTTTATTATCTGCGGATAGGGTGGCCTCCGAAATCGTTGCAGCATTCTTAAACTCCCTGATCACCTTTTCTGTTTGAATATCCTGGATCAAGAGCTTATTATCCTCTTCCATAGATCCGGATAAAATTTTTGTTCCATCATTAAAAATATCCAGCGTCACTGTAGAGGAGTTTCGAATTTCCTTATTTAAGAGCAGGCTACCTGTCTCGGCGGACCATATTTTTATCCTGTTTTTGTCAGAAGAAAAAGGTCTTACCGAAGTTGTCGTGTAAATCTTTTTTCCATCGGGTGAAAATTTAGCAATATTTATACTTTCTTTATAGCCACCACACCTGAATAAATATTTACCTGTAATTGCGTTGTATACTTTTATTAAAGTATCATTACTAATGGTCATTATTTTTTCGCCATTGGGAGAAAAAGTAGCTGAGTTAATGGCATTCCCCTGTCCATTCAGCATCACTAAAGATTCGCCAGTATCTGTATCCCAGATCTGGGCAGTAGTTTCTTCATTGGCATATACTAACGCTTTTCCGTCCGGCGAAAAACTTATAGTTGCGTTCGTGCTATAAGTACTTTCCATATTTAAGCTGGTGATCAATTCGCCGGTTTCTGCGTTCCACACTTGCACAGAATCATAATTAATTGTGGCCAGTTTTTTTGAATCCGGGGAAAAGACAGCAACTTTCACAGAAGGGGTGATGGTATGCAATATTTTGCCTGAAACTGCATCCCATATTCTAAGTGGTTCGGCAATAGAATAGGTATAGGTTATAATTTTTTTACTATCAGGAGAAAACAAAATTTCTTTTATGTCCTCTACATGTCCTGATAATACGGCCAGGAGTTTTCCTGTTTGAGTATTCCATAATAAAGGAGAACTAAGGATACCCCTACGGCCGTTAACGTGGGTTATTATTTTTTTGGAATCAGGAGAAAATTTAATGGCTGAAACAATTCCAGGACTAAAGGGCAAGATAAGTTTGGGCTCCTGGGATTTGGCAGTTATTCCGAATAATAACATGGCAATAAAAAAACCATGTTTCTTAAAAAGGGGGGTTAGCATATTTAAATATAGTTCGAATAATTCTTTAACGGTCTTATTGTTAACAACATCAAATTATTAAATACAATAAAATCAACAAGGTGTTTCTCCAAATAAAATTAAAAAATCCCTCTGCGCTTTCTTAAAGAGTATTCACTACCAGATATCCCAATCCACTGCAATCGTTTCATTCCTTGATGTCGGTTTTTGCAAGCCTTTCGTTATTTGCTCTACTCTTTCTCCAACCGTTTTTTTCAACTCACTTATTTTCATGGTTGGATATTTATTCATGGCTTCCAGAATAGAATACGTAAATACTCCATTCTTCAAATCATTTCTTTCTAAGGCGAACTGTGTTCCGGCAGCAGCAGAGATAATTGTGGCACCGGTACTTTTGCCAACATTTACAAAAAGACTTTGCATTAATTCAAAACTGTTTTTCAAACCAAGATGGCCTTCTTTTTTGTAGGCCACCGGTTTTAATCCTTTTATCAATGAGTCAGAACTTGCATTAAGCGTAATTAAATCTTCTTTATCTACTTCTCCGCTATGGCAGGCATCTATCAACATCAGTTTTTTTCTTGCGGGAATACTGTCCAGTAGGCTTTCCAATTCATCATACGGTAATCCATTTTGTTCTGGTTTGTCAAAATTGACGGAGTAAGTAGAAAGATAGTAGTCGTATTCTTTACTTAACATACCGTGCCCGGAGTAAGCGATGATCACTTTATCATTCTCTGTTGTTTGTAATAATTTTTGTTTTAGTGCTTTTACATTACTGGTGGTAACGTTTTCGTTGAATAGGGTATCAATAATAATATCGTCCTTATATTTCTCTTTTAACTTTACCGACAAGTCTCGTATGTCTTTAGCGCTGTACTGCAAATTGTATTTGTTATCTGTAAATTGGTCGATACCAATACCAATAAAGCGAACTGATTCTTTTTGCTTTACTGCAGGTGTGTAATTTATCAGCAATGGCATCCGGTAACTTTCTGTTCCGTTTTCATTAGTGATAGACGTTTCGATTCTATTTTCTCCTTGTGAAAGTTTTATACTAATAGTTGTATCAAAATCATTTTTATTTCTTTTGCGGATATTAATTCCTCGTTGACCAAAAATGGGAGTTTCATTTACCCACACATTAAAACGATCTAGCTTATAAGTACTGTCGTTTCCTTTTATAAGAAGTTTTAAAGTGCCTGATTTTTGTTCATACTCAATAGCATCTCGGTTTGTAAAATCGGCTTCCGGTACACTGTAGCCATCTCTGAAAGCTGTGGTATCAATACCCAATTTCTTAATCCTTTTCTCCCAGGCTTTGCGATAGCTTTTAATTAGAGCGGTATCAGTGTTGCCAATGGCTTCGAGTACTTTATCGGGGCGGTTGTATTTAACATCGAGTTGTTCGAAGGTGATTATTTTTAGGTCTTTGGTGACATAGTGGAGGAGTTTGGCGGCGTTAGGCGAACATTGGTAATACCCCTCTTCTATAAGCCCGATATAATCTGTTTTTCCTAGGCCAATGAACTCATATTTTTTCTCATTACCCTTCAGTCCATATAATTGAGCTCTACTTCCTTTTGTCCTTAATAGTTGAAACCTTCCCAAATCAAGATCTGAAAAAAAACTATTCTTATCTGTTTGGAACGATCTTTTAAACTTTTTATCTTTCAGATGTAAAAATGTCACCGTACTCTGTTCTTCACTAATATTATTATCTGCATCAACAACTAAATATTTTTCATCTGCACTGATGGCGACATAGTTTGCAAACCTGTTTCCAGCTTTAAACGTATCAATGAGTTGGCCAAGTGCTATATCCCAAAATCTTATTATACTATCGGTGGATGCAGAAATCATATATCTACCTGAAAGACTTATCTGCATATCCTCCAGGGTGCTGTTATGATGCAAAGAGTGAATTAACATACCTGTTACCGCATCCCAGATTCTTACAACATTATCATAACATCTGGTAATGATGAATTTTCCATCATTACTAAATACAGCATTTAGAACAATACCTTTATGCGTTTTTAAAGAATGTACAAGTTTGCCGCTTACCGCATCCCAAACCCGTGCAGTACTGTCGCCGCATGCTGCCACAAAATACTTTCCGTCAGGACTAAAATCAGCATTATATACAAAAAAAAATTCGCCTTTGAATGTGTGTAGTTTTTGACCACTCGATGGTTTCCATACTCCAATCTCTTTATAGGAACAAATTACCATATGCTCATCATCATCACTGAAGGCTATCGCCTTTATTTCATTGTCTTGTTGCAGGGAGTACAGCAATTTACCAAATCTCTGATCCCATATTTGGAATTGGTTATAATAAGTAGTAACTAAAAAATTATCCCGTTTGCTTATTACTAACTTTTGAATTGGATCTTTTACAGCAAAGCCTGAAAGCATTTTTCCGTCCACTGCGCTCCACTTTTGTATAAGCTTATTACTAGCCGTAAAAATATGTTTCCCATCCCTGCTGAGTTTTGCAGTGTTTACAAAAGTGCTATGCCCCCGTAAACTAGCTTGGAGTGAGCCGGTAGCTGTTTTGTAAACATTCACTTGCCCATCATTAGAGCCCGTGGCAATAAACTTGCCTTCATTACTTATTGCAGATATTTCTATTAAGGATGAATTAACCGGCAATGAAAAGACCAATTTACCAGTTGCAGTACTCCAAAGTCTTGTTGTGCTGTCCTCAGAAGATGTTATAATTTTTTCTCCGTCCGATGAGAAAAAAATTGATTTAATCTTACCTTTATGTCCATTATACTTGTGAAGTAATTGTCCGCTGTTTACTTCCCATAAGTATGCGATTTCATAAACCGAACAGGCAACTAATTTTCCGTCAGGACTGAAAATCGCTTTAGTACTTCCCGAATATTTATCTTTCAATGTATGTAAGAGTTTGCCTGTCTCGGCTTCCAAAATTTTCGCAGTTCCGCTTTCGCCGGCTGTCAATAGCATTTTACCATCAGGACTGAAAGTGGCGCTCTTTACGACAGCCGATTGATCTGTTGCTGTATAAACAAGCTGACCACTTTCAGTATTCCATACTTTAACTCTATTATCTTCCGCTGAAGTAATAGCCTTGTTTCCATCAGGACTAAAGCTGGCTAAAGTTAAGAAGGCAGTATGCCCCTTGAGTGTATGGAGTAATTCTCCATTTTGTGTGTCCCATATTTTGGCAGTAAAATCCCACGATGCAGTAATTATTTTTTTCCCATCTTGGCTGAAAGCAGCAGAAAGAACCAAGTTTTCATGTCCCTTTAAAACATGAATTATGGTACCTGTTTTTGTCTCCCAAAGTATGGCCGTTCCGTCGTTTGAAGCCGTTAGAATATAGTTTTCATCCGGACTAAAACAAGCTGTATTTACATATCCTGTATGAGCTTCCAGGGAATGAAGGAGAAGTCCGCTGCGCACATCCCAAATCTTCACTGATCTATCGGAAGATGCCGTTAAAATTTTTGTTGCCTTTGTGTTAAATTGAATTGTTTTAATATTATAAGTATGTCCAACCGGTAACACTAGCCTAGGCTGTTGCCCCAACAAAGCATGAACTTTCAATAAAAAGAAAACAACACAAAGCACTTTCATTGACCTTTTTTCAGAAAAAATACTTCTATTTATTGGTGTCAGCAATACCTGTTGTCGGGTATACATACTACTTTCCAAAATTTTTCAAAAATATTTCCCCAAAAAATTAGTTTTGAATTACTAAATCATTTAGTTTTGAAGCTGGTCAGGATTTTCTGACTTACAATACGCAAATAAAAATTTAACCCATGGCAAAAACAGACAAAACAACCGAAACAACAGGCAACAATAGTGAAAAACTAAAGGCCCTAAAGCTTACAATGGATAAGCTGGAAAAGGACTACGGCAAAGGCAGCGTAATGATGCTGGGCGATAAAGCAGAAGCTACCCAGGAAGTAATTTCTACCGGATCTCTCGGCCTTGATGTGGCATTAGGCATTGGCGGACTACCAAGAGGACGGGTAGTTGAGATCTACGGACCTGAATCTTCTGGTAAAACAACACTGGCTACCCATGTAATAGCCGAAGCACAAAAGAAAGGCGGCATGTGTGCCTTTATTGATGCGGAACATGCATTTGATAGTGCTTATGCAAAAAAACTAGGTGTTGATGTTGACAATCTTTTAATATCACAACCTGATTATGGCGAACAAGCCCTTGAAATAGCTGACCGTTTAATTCTTTCCGGTGCATTGGATGTAGTGGTGATTGACTCGGTGGCAGCATTGGTTCCAAAAAGTGAACTCGAAGGTGAGATGGGTGACAGTAAAATGGGATTGCATGCAAGGCTGATGAGCCAGGCACTCAGAAAATTGACCGCTACTATTTCTAAGACCAATACGATCTGCATATTCATCAACCAGCTTCGTGAAAAAATAGGAGTGATGTTTGGTAATCCTGAAACTACCACTGGTGGTAATGCATTGAAATTTTATGCTTCTGTTCGTTTGGATATACGCCGTATGACACAGGTGAAAGATGGTGATGAAGCGATCGGTAACCATGTAAAAGTAAAAGTGGTAAAGAATAAAGTAGCTCCTCCTTTCAGAGCAGCTGAGTTTGATATCATTTTTGGAGAAGGTATTTCTAAAACAGGTGAAATCGTTGATATGGGTACAGAACTGGGCATCGTTCAGAAAAGCGGTAGCTGGTACAGCTATAATAATGACAAATTGGGCCAGGGCCGTGATTCAGTAAAACAATTGATGGTTGACAATCCTGAACTGGCGAAAGAAATTGAAGGAAAGATCAGGGAGAAAATTAAAGAAATGCAGTCTGCCTAAGTAACTACTGTTCAATATTTTAAAGATGGGTAAGTTTGTACACCCTCCGGCCAAAACCGGAGGGTTTTTCATTTTATTGCAACAAGAAAGTTGTAAGCACCATTTTGACCTAAGCCTTTCCATGGATATTATGAAATGATTTTGAGCACTTTACGTTCTATTATGGCATTCTTCACAAATATTTTGCAGGGAAATATATAATCAATGTTTAAACATCATTATATTTGTTTTCGATTATCGCAACCAGTACGTTGAAATGGTCGTTATTATTAAATAGAAATGGGAAACACAACGAACAAAACCGGGATTTTACAATGGCTTCACCTCCTTTTTGGTGCAGGCCTTCTTATATCTTTCTTTTTGCCCTGGGTTTCCTGGAAGGAGTTTCCGGTTAGTGGCTCTGCTATTGCAACAGGTGATTTCTTTACAACTTCGGTAGCAGTATCCGGACCAGAGAACCCTTTTCCGAAGCTTGATTTTTCTTTCTACATCTTTTGGCTTATTCCGTTACTGGCTGCTATATCTGTCACCTTTGTTGTTTTGAAAAAGAAAGTAGTTCCAATCGCTTTTATAGCTGGTGCTTTATCGCTTGCCCTTGTTACGGTTTATTTTCTTTTTACTAATACACTTGCTATTGATTTCAGTATTGGTAATAACGTATGGGGTATGTTAAAAATCTCCGCCTATATCCATGCACTTTGTGCGGCCGTACTTATTATTACAGCCTTTCCGGTAAAAACACTGGTACCGAAAATTATCTGGCTTTTGTTGGGTCCGGTTCTTGCATATGGTGCGTACAAGTTTGGAGAAAAACAAGTAATGGCTGAAACATTCACAACAACAGATAAAGTAAAAGCAGATTTTACAATTGCCGCTACTGATCTTATCAAAGAGTTCATAGGAAATGATACAGCGACGAATAAAAAATATCTTGACAAGACACTGGTAGTAAACGGCGATGCGTCTGCAGTAGAAATGCTGGCTGATTCAACCAGTACCATCAAGTTTGCGGATAGTACTGGGTCTTATGTGATCTTTTCGTTAGAAAAAGACCAGCTTAACAGAGTAAAAAATATTAAAGCCGGTGATCCTGTTTCCTTAAAAGGTGTTTGCAGCGGCAGCATCTTCAGTGAGATCCTGGGCACCACATCTATAAGTTTCAAAAGAGCAATTTTAAATTTAAAATAAACATCAACAAATGAAAAAAACAATTCTATTTCTTTCTTTAGTTACTATTACAGGAAACATTATGGCCCAAAAAGTAACAACAACTTCGGCTGTTGTAAGCTTTGATGCCACCACACCGAAAGATGCATTACCCAAGGCAGAAAACAAAACAGTAATTGCCTCCTTTGATAAAACAACAGGTGCTATTGCATTTGAAGCTGCTGTAAATAATTTTGCTTTCAGTAATCCAAAAATACAAGAGCACTTTAATGCTGCTACCTGGATGAACTCTGCCAGCTTTCCTAAATTTACTTTTACCGGTACGGTAGATAAAATAAATAAAGTAAAGTTTAAAAAAGATGGTACCTATAAAGTAAATGTTACTGGCACCCTTACTGTAAAAGGAATAGCAAAACCAATTTCTGCACCGGCAACCGTTACCGTAGCAGGTGGTGTTATTTCTGCTACATCTACTTTTTCTATCAAATTGAAAGATTATAGCATTACCGGTGCGCCAATTGAGGCTGGTAAAGTAGCTGAAAAGCCAACTATTACTGTGACTGCAAGTTTTAATTAATCAATAGTGTATATATAAAAGGCCGGTATCTGTAAAAGAGACCGGCCTTTTTAATAATTGTTACCCTGTTAATTTCCCACTATTTTCTCCAGGTGTATCAGTTTCCCTGTTGCATCAAATCCCTCCACCACAATTTTAAATTTTTTACTGAAGTCATTGTTGAAAAAATTCAATTTCATTGATCTTGTTTCAGCATCGGTGTATATATCCGGATTCCAGTAAAGTGTTGTACGGTTGTCTGAAGCCGGGTGCTTTACCTCCGCATTATTATAATCAGGTGTATAAAATTGTTTCGAAATAGAATAGCCTTTATACTCTACAAAGCTCAGCTTATCAGGTTTCTGGTCCTCATTCGATCTTTCTTTTGTATAAACCGCCAATGCACCACCCGGGAAATTACTGCCGACACCCACAAAACCAGCTTCATAAAATTTAACCAATGCCAGATCATCAGCCCGGAGTAAACGTAATTGAAAAATACTTGCGGGGGCCTCATCTATAAATATTCCCACGGCCCATTTTTGTCCGGAGATAAGACTAAAATTTTTCCTGTTAACAATATTTCCTCCCTGTATTTCAATTTGCTGAATGCGGTTTTTTATATAATCTACAGCGTTCATTGATTTATCATTGGCCGGCTGGTTAATATTATCAAGTGTTACTTTACCAGGCGACCTGAATACACCCGTAGTATACTTTTCATTTACCGCATCTGTTGGTTTTTTATTGACTATCGCATGCACTGTAACTCTTTCCAATTCTTTTATTTCATCTAACCGTGACTTTACATAACCATATCTTGTACTAACTTCTTCATTCGATTGAGTAACAGAAGTATTCCTTACGATTGCATTTTCCAGCATAGTCGCAGGTAGCGTAGAAATTTGCTTTGAAAGAGGATTATCATCAAGGTTCACCAATGCGGGCCTGGGTTTATCCTTACCGTCCGTATAAGCATAGAAAAGTTTTGCCTTTCCAAAAAACAGTAATGAATCCATCTTGAACTTTCCGGCAGCATCTACCGGTACTTCATAGCTCTGTGTAGTAGAATCCTCTGCTTCCAGGTATAAATTCAGCCGGCCGTTTGTCTGTGCCTCTTTATTCTTCTCATCCATTACTTTTCCACTGATGGAAATAAATGGCTGTTCCATGTTTTTATTCTCAGGATATTGATTGGCCAATATTTTTGTCCAGTTATAACGGCTCCAGCCATGTGTAAGTAACAGGTTATCGATCGCTTGCTTTGTTGTATCGTTTCGGTTGGCAAAATACCAGGCAGGATTATAAACGTATCCTTTTAAATCACTGGTTAATAATAACCGGGACCAGATATTATCGTCATCATTAAAACTGCTGCCGGAGGCATCTGTGATGGAGACGGAGCAGCTGCGTTGAATAGCGTCAGCAAAACTTAGTTCAATGCTGTTCTCTGCCCTTTTTGCGGCAGATACTTTAGTTGCAGCAACAGCAGCATTGCTTACATACTCCTGGTTATCTACAAAACAAAGTCGTTCAGCCAATGGCGCCCCTTCTTTATTAAATACCGTAAAATGTAAAATACCTGATGGTAAGCTATCTGTTACCAGGTGTCCTATTACCGAAGGATAATCTTCAAAAGCGATTTCGTTTTCATACACCACATGATTGTTTATAGCTGCAACCAGTACCACTGTCTCAAAAAGTGCTTTATCTTTTACACTGCGGGAAAGTTGAAATTTTTTTCCTCTTGTTCCGTCCTGCATTTTCTCATCCTGCACTTTTAAATTAATGCCCGTTACTTTGACTTCAGGCAGCTGGTAGGTTCTTTTTCCCGCATCAGTCTCTACATCTGCCGTATATATTTTTCCGGCTTGTGGTTTGAACGGCACTTTACCAATTCCATCATGGTATGTTTTGAAAGAAGCAATGGTTGTTCCTTCACTGGTGCGGATAATACCATTTACTTCTACCGGGGTTCCCCACTGATCTACTGCTTTGAAACCCACTACAGTTAAAATACCATCAACCAGGTCACCACTTTCAGGGAAAAATTGTAAAGAAACATTTTGAGCAACGGCTTTCTCGTTTGAAGCAGCCGCCGAAGGTTTGAAAACAAAAATGTTTTTCTTATAAATAAACGCTTCGTCATAATCAAACATGGCGGGTGTAATAGCCCTCAGGTAATAATTTCCCTGCGGAAGTGAATCCGGAACATCAATACTTCCTTTTGCAACAGCACCCATTACCGGAAATGAATGAGTACTCACCACCCCGCCTTTGCTGTCTGTAAACTGTAAGTATAGATTATTGCTGGCACCGCTTGGTTTTCCATCACTAAATAAATAGGCTTTAAAAAAAATGGTCTCTCCGGCCACATAATATTCCTTGTCGTAATGGATATAAATTTTCTGCGGCTGGTGTTCCGCAGCCAGTTTACCTAGGGCTGTTTCAAATTTTTGGGCCGCCACTTGAAAAACAGAGAATATCAAAACAAGGGAAGCAAGAAAAGATTTTTTCATGTGGCTATTTTGCGGGTAAATTAAGAAATTAAGATCCGGAAAAACATGATTATTATTTCAGCGGAAAGCCCGGGTGATAAAGATAGTTTTTCCGTCCGTTTGGCTGCATGACTTATAAGTTAATCGTTGTTAATCAACCTAATTATTCCTTAATAGCTTTCATTAAATTGCATCTCCTCTATGCCCTTCAAACTTTATACACCTTTTCCCCCGGCCGGCGATCAGCCGGATGCTATCCGTCAGTTGACAGAAGGCATTCTTAATGGGGAAAGATACCAGACACTTTTAGGTGTAACAGGCAGTGGAAAAACGTTCACGGTCGCAAATATGATCCAGAACCTTCAGCGGCCAACATTAGTACTTACACATAACAAAACGCTGGTAGCACAACTATATGGTGAGTTTCGGCAGTTCTTTCCGGAAAATGCAGTGGAGTATTTTGTTTCCTATTATGATTACTACCAGCCGGAGGCATATATGCCGGTAAGTGATGTGTATATAGAAAAAGATCTGAGTATAAATGATGAGCTGGATAAACTTCGTCTCAGGGCAACATCCAGTTTATTAAGCGGAAGAAGAGATATTATTGTTGTGGCATCCGTGAGTTGTATTTATGGAATGGGAAATCCTACTGACTATGAAAACGGGATCATCCGCATCAACAAAGGGCAAACCATTTCAAGACAGGCTTTTCTTCATTCCCTGGTCAATTCATTATATAACAGAACAACGATAGAATTTAACCGGGGAACATTCCGGGTAAAAGGTGATACGGTTGATATTAATCTTCCTTATGTTGATTATGGCTATCGCATTACTTTTTTTGGTGATGAGATCGAAGAAATAGAAAGTATAGATGTAGTGACGAGTAAACGGATCGGGCTGATGGAAAATGCCGCCATCTTTCCGGCAAATTTATATGTGGCACCAAAAGATATACTGCAACAAGTTATTTACGAGATACAGGATGAAGTAGGAGCACAGGCGGAATACTTCAAGAAAGAAGGAAAATACATTGAGGCGCAACGGTTGAGTGAACGGGTGAATTATGACCTGGAAATGATCCGGGAACTGGGTTATTGCAATGGCATTGAAAACTATTCCCGGTTTTTTGACAGGCGTCGGCCAGGTACAAGACCATTCTGCCTGCTGGACTATTTCCCCAAAGATTATATAACAATAATAGATGAAAGTCACCAGACGATTCCTCAGGTAAGCGGTATGTATGGCGGTGACAGGAGCAGGAAATTAGTGCTGGTTGATTATGGTTTCCGTTTGCCCTCTGCATTAGATAACCGTCCGCTCAATTTTCATGAATTTGAATCGCTGACCAACCAGGTAGTTTTTGTTTCTGCTACACCAGATAATTATGAACTGGAAAAATCGGAAGGCATTGTAGTGGAGCAAGTGGTAAGACCAACTGGTTTGCTGGAACCTCCTATTGAAATCCGTCCTTCTGTTAACCAGATAGATGACCTGCTGGACGAAATAGACAAGCGAATAAAAATGGGTGACCGGGTGCTGGTTACTACATTGACAAAACGAATGGCAGAAGAAATGGATAAATACCTGCACCGCATCAATGTGAAATCAAAATACATTCATAGTGAAGTGGATACGCTGGAAAGAATAGAGATACTCCGTGAGCTACGATTAGGTACGATTGATGTACTGGTAGGAGTGAACCTGCTCCGGGAAGGATTAGACCTTCCGGAAGTTTCTCTCGTTGCTATTCTTGACGCCGACAAAGAAGGTTTTCTTCGCAATGAAAAATCATTGACACAAACAGCCGGCCGTGCTGCCAGGAATGTGAACGGTCTTGTTATTTTTTATGCGGATAAGATGACCGACAGCATGCAGAAGACCATCAATGAAACCAACCGCCGGCGGGAAAAGCAAATTGCTTTTAACATAGAACATGGCATCACACCAAGAACCGTTGTTAAATCAACTAAAGAAGTGTTTGCACAAACATCTGTGCTGGACATTAAAGGATATGATCCGGCCAACCCGTATGCCATTGCCCCGGATGAAGACATGATAACAGTAGCTGCTGAAGAACAAGCGGAATACAAAACTATTCCACAAACAGAAAAAGCTCTTTCAAAGATCAAGAAAGAGATGGAGAAAGCGGCCAGGGACCTGGACTTTATGGAAGCAGCGAGATTGAGGGATGAGATGTTTCTGCTGCAGAAGAAGTTGGAGGAGATGAAGAAATAGTATTATAGAGAAGACTTACCATTACAACAACAAACATTTGATTATATTAACAGGATGAGACTTCCCCTTATATTTTTTTTAGCTCTTCTTCTTATAGAAACTTGTTTTGCCCAAGAACCAAAATTAATTTTATCAACCGGCCACACTGAAAGAATTAATGCTGCTGCATTCAGCCCCGACGGGAAACATATAACAACCGTTTCCGACGACCATACAATTAAAATTTGGGATTTAAAAAGTGGCTTTCTTGTTGCGGACCTTCAGGCGCCAGACGGTGAACCCAAAAAAATATTGTATAGCCCTGATGGTAAATACTTTGTCATTTTATGCAAGGGCAAAATTGATATCTGGGATGCTGCAACAGCAGAATTTGTCCGGCAATTACAAACTCCAGATTCACTAGATATTTATGATATCTGGTTTGGAGCTAATCCCAAAAATTTACTCTTCAGCCACCTTGTAGGCGCAAGTCAATTTTTGGTATACGAACCAACACAGTTGTGGAATATTGAAACAGGAACAATGATTCATGACTTTATGGGAGCAAGTAGCAGCCCCGGAAGCATAAGTCCGGATGGGAAATTACATGCAAATTGTGTTGAAGACGATAAAATAAATATTTGGAGCCTCGAAACTGGTGAGCTTATATCTGAAATTGAAGAAAATGCAAATACGGTTCGCTTTAGTTCGGATGGGAAAAATCTTATTTCATACAACTTCACTGATATCAAGATCTGGGACTTAAAAGAAAATGCTTTGCTTCATTCCTTTGCATTAGGTGAGTTAAATGTATACATGTCATTGAGCCCCGGGAGAAAGTTTATGGCTGCGGGAGCTGCAGCTTATGATAAATCGGTGTTTATCTGGGATGTGGAAAGCGAAAAAAAATTATATGAAATAAAGGGGCTTGCAGGAGCAGTTGACTCGGTAGTCTTTAATGCAGAGGAAACAATCATGATGGTTTTCACCAACAAAGAAATTTCTGGCTGGAATACACAAACATGGGAAAAAATTTATTCTATTATCAAACCCAAAGGAACGGAAGCTGTCTATCTAAGCCCAGATAAAAAAAGAATAATACTGGCAGGGAAGAAAGGAGAAGTTCGAAACGCTGAAAATGGCATTTTACTAACTCAGCTGGCAAAAAATTTTGATTACCCTTATTCGTTAAGTTGCTCTGCCTACGACAACATCAATTCAAAAGTCGTCAGTGCTTTTGTTGATGGATTCCTTTTGCTCTGGGATATTAATACGGGCAAAAATGATAATCCGTTGACCGGAGCAACCGGTGGAATTCATATCATCACGCAAAGCCCCGATGCTAACTATATTATTCCACTAACAGGAAGTAATAAAGCTCCTGTTCTAAATACAACTACCGGTAGAATTGCTTTCAAACTAAACCATCTTGAAACAGTACTGAATACATCGTATAGTAGTGATGGGAAATTGATTGTATCGCAATCCTGGGATTCTACCATAAAGGTCTGGGATGCACATAAAGGGGAGTTGAAATTTTCATACAAAACAAAAACCGGGATCAAGGGTGTGCTTTTCAGTAATACAAATAAAGAAATTGTAATTGCAGAAGAACATTTTATTAGTGTTTTTGACTTTAGTACAAATAAGAAAAAAAATCAATACCAGTTCAGTGACAGAACAATTGAAGGAATTATCATTAGTGCAGATGACACAAAAATTGGCATTTTTACAAGAGATAATAAACCAGCATTATTTCCTCCTAAAAATATTATCGTTATAAATACAAAGACGGGTGCCCGTTTATTTACCCGGAATGGACATAAAGAATTAGGCATAAGTATGGCAAGTTTCAGCCCGAACGGACAAAAATTGCTCCTGGCGAAAAATTCAAATGCAGAAATTCTTGATGCGACTACGGGAAAGGTGCTTGTCCCTTTTGAATTAAGTGAAGGTGCATCAACTGCTTATTTCAGCACCGACGGAGAAAAAATAATTACAAGTGCTTTTTATGGTGGTTCAATAAAAGTATGGAACTCTTTGAATGGAAAATTGATCCACGAATTAAAAGGTGGTACTAATGTTATTTATTCACCAAGATTTGATTCAAAAGGAACGAATTTACTTGCCATATCTGACAATGCCGTAGTTCATACATGGAATGCCTCTTCTGGAAATCCCATCTGTGAATACAATGAAAAAGCAGGTATAGTAAACTATGCCCGCTTTTATGATAACGATAACCGGATTATGGTAATGGCTGGTAACAACTCCTTATCATTTTGGAAAACAGATTCCTGTAAAAAAGCATTTAGTCTTCATGCTTTAAACGAGCATGATTTTCTTTTCAAAACACCCGATAACTATTATATGTGCCCTCCCGGCGCTGCAAAGGTTTTGTACTATGCATCAAAAGATTTAAAAGTAATCACCTTTGAACAATTAGATGTCAAATATAACCGGCCAGATAAAGTGATGGAAGCTACCGGTTGCAGTGATACTTTGCTGATAGAATCGTATCGCAAGGCCTATTATAAACGCCTAAAAAAACTCGGCATTGATACAACATCTTTTAAAACAGGCTTTACCATTCCCGAAGCGGACTTTAAAAATCGCAACACTACAAGCTATGAGCAAAAAAATAAACAGCTAACACTCCAAATCGCAGGTAGCAGCACCGAAAATCTCGACCGTATCAACTTTTGGATAAACGAAGTGCCTTTGTATGGACAAAAAGGGATCAACCTCCGTTTAAAAAATAAGAAAACCATTGACACCACCATTACTGTTAATTTATCAGAAGGAGATAATCAGGTGGAAACATCCATTACAGATGTGAACGGAATTGAAAGCTACCGACAGCCATTATTTGTAAAATATATACCTCAAAAACCAACCACCTCTAAAACGTATTTCATCGGTCTGGGCATCAACCGGTTTGCAGATAGCAGCCATAATTTAAACTGGAGTGTAAAAGATATCCGTGACCTTGCTAATAAATTTGCATCTAAAGGTGCAGTTATAGACACCTTCTTTGATGAAAGCGTAACAATAGAAAATGTTCTTCAATTAAAAAAGAAGCTATTATTAACCGGCGAAGAAGATAAAGTTATCATCGCCTATTCAGGTCACGGCCTGCTCAGCAGCGATTATGATTATTTTCTTTCTACCTACTCCGTGAACTTTAATCAACCGCAGCAAAATGGTTTGCCCTATGAAGAACTCGAAAATCTACTGGAAGGCATCAAGGCCAGGAAAAAATTATTACTGATAGATGCCTGCCATAGTGGCGAAGTAGATAAAGAGGAAATGAAAAATTATTCCATTGCAAAAGATTCGTTAGATAAAAATGGCGTGAAAGGTTTCATCATTACCCAGACCGATAAGAACAAAATCGGTATGAAGAATAGTTTTGAACTGATGCAGGAACTATTTGTGAATGTAGGCCGTGGCACAGGAACAACGGTCATTTCTGCAGCTGCCGGTACCCAGTTTGCATTAGAAAGAGGTGATTTAAAAAATGGTGTCTTTACTTATTGCCTGTTAGACGCAATGAGGGGAAAAAACACCCTTAGAATATCTGATCTGAAAAAGGCGGTAACTGAAAAAGTGCCTCAACTAACCAATGGCCTGCAAAAGCCAACCTTTCGAAGCGAAACACAACAGTACGACTGGGAACTTTGGTAACTGGCCACTCGTAGTTTTACGAATCCCTCCAGAGTATTTGTGCCTGATTTCACTAAATACCTGTACCTCCTTCTTGCTATCAAAAATAGGCTGCTCTATCTTAGCCTTAGAAACCAAGAGTAATCCAATATTTATAAAACCAATAAATCCAGTATTATGAAAAGACGTGTCCGTAAAATCGCAAATTTCTTTGCATTCAACCTGCTGTTTTTCGCTTTGTACCTGAACTTTATTCACAAAGATAAAACTGCTATTATTGGTAGTGGAGACCAAACCGCTCAACCAAAAGCAGCCGCCTTTAGTGGTACAGTGCTGGTAGATAATCCTGAACAGTACCTGCAAAAGAAGAATGAAACTACTGCTACTGTTGCTGCCCAGCAATCTGTTTCAGCTAAAACTGAACAGAACCAAGGCACAGCACTTAGACTTTCAATTAATTAAGCACAGCAGCGTTAACATATCACCGACCCTTCCCGCCTCTGGCAGGAAGGGTCGTTGTGTTTTTATTCCTGCCTGTTGGTGAAATCTTTACCTTAGAGGCATGGAAAAAAAAGTCTTTCTGCTTGATGCTTTTGCCCTCGTTTTCAGGGCTTATTATGCACTTATCCGCAATCCCCGATTAACCTCCAAGGGAAAAAATACCAATGCACAGTTTGGCTTCACCAATGCATTGGTAGAGCTCATCACCAAACAAAAGCCTTCGCACATGGCTGTTTGTTTTGACACCTCTGCCCCCACAGAGCGGCATACTGATTTTGCCGATTATAAAGCAAACCGGCAGGAAACTCCGGAAGACATCAGCGCCGCTGTTCCGGATATTAAAAAAATAATCGAGGGTTTTAATATTCCGGTGATTGCCATAGATGGCTATGAAGCAGATGATGTGATCGGTACGCTGAGTAAACTGGGTGAAAAAGCCGGTTATGAAGTTTATATGGTTACACCAGATAAAGACTATGGTCAGTTGGTTTCTGAAAAAATAAAAATATATAAACCAGCCTACCAGGGAAATGATGCGGAAATACTGGGGCCTGCAGAAATATGTGCCAAATGGAATATTAAGGATGTAAACCAGGTAATTGATATGCTGGGTATGATGGGTGATGCTGTTGATAATATACCGGGCATACCGGGTGTGGGAGAAAAAACGGCGGCAAAATTTTTAGCTGAATATGGTTCGTTAGAGAATACACTGGCTAATGCCGAGAATATAAAAGGTGCAATGGGTGAAAAAGTTAAAAAGGGAAAAGAAATGGCTATTCTTTCTAAAAAGTTAGCCACCATTATAACCAATGTACCTGTTGAATTTCACGAGGAAGATTTCAGGCTGAAAGAATGGAATAAAGAAAAATTAAAAGAAGTATTTGCTGAACTCGAATTCAGAACATTAGGCAAAAGACTTTTGGGAGAAGAATTCTCAGTTGCCTCTTCCTCAAAAGGTGTGGTAGAAAAAGAAATACCTCAGGGTGTACAGACAGATCTGTTTGGAAATATAATTGAACCGGAAATTAAAAAAACAGAGCCTGTTCTGCAGGATACAGAAAGTGACGGGGCGGGATTAGTCGTGGATAAGAATATCAATAATACGCCTCACAAATATGAATCCATAGAAGGTGATGCTGCTATCAAAAAATTAGTAGCTGAATTAAAAAAACATGATGAGATATGTTTTGATACCGAAACAACCGGCATTGATGCCAATGATGCAGAACTGGTAGGACTTAGTTTTTCAGTAAAACCCGGTGAGGCATACTACGTCCCTTGCCCTGCTGATCAAAAACGGACCAATGAGATCCTTGCGCATTTCGACTCTTTATTTTCCGATAAAAAGAAAATATGGGTTGGCCAGAATACCAAGTATGATTTGCTGATGTTAAAATGGTACGGCGTAGAGATCAAAGGAGAACTTTTTGATACCATGCTGGCCCACTATGTAATAGAGCCGGATGGAAAAAGAAGCATGGACATATTGAGTGAGAAATTTCTTGGTTATGAACCTGTGCACATCGAAGAATTGATTGGAAAGAAAGGAAAGGCCCAGGGTAGCATGCGGGATGCAGAGATTGAAAAGATAAAAGAATATGCAGGAGAAGATGCAGACATTACATTACAACTAAAAAATATTTTCGTTCCGCTTTTGAAAAGCAAAGAGGTTGAAAAAGTATTTAACGAGGTTGAAAATCCATTGGTAAAAGTGCTGGTGGATATGGAATATGAAGGAATCCGGGTTGATGTTGATTTCCTGGCAGATTATTCGAAAGAACTGGAAAAGGATGCGAAGAAAGCAGAAGAAAGTGTGTACAAACAAGCCGGCGTTCGTTTCAACCTTGCTTCTCCCAAACAATTAGGCGAAGTGCTGTTTGACAAACTGAAACTGGATGCTTCTGCTAAAAAAACAAAAACAGGTCAGTACCAGACCGGTGAAGATGTGCTGTTAAAACTAGCCGTGAAGGGTCACCAAATCGTAGATGATATTCTGACTTTCCGTGAATTGACAAAATTAAAATCGACTTACGTTGATGCGTTGCCCCAGATGATAAACCGGAAAACCGGAAGGGTACATACTTCTTATGGACAGGCGGTAGCCGTAACAGGTCGCTTACAAAGCAACAACCCCAACTTGCAAAATATTCCCGTGAGAACCGACAGGGGTAAAGAAGTTAGAAAAGCATTTATACCAAGAGACAGTAAACATATCTTGCTATCTGCCGACTATTCACAAATAGAATTAAGAATTGTCGCCTCCATCAGTGGTGATAAGAATATGTGTAAAGCATTTAAAGACGGAACAGATATCCATACGGCAACGGCAGCAAGAGTTTACAATGTGAATGAAAAAGATGTCACAAAAGAAATGCGGTACAAAGCCAAGAGTGTGAATTTTGGTATCATTTATGGCCAGGGCGCCTTCGGACTTGCAGACAATCTTGGTATTTCCAGAACAGAAGCCAAAGAGATTATTGACAACTACAAGAAAGAGTTCCCGGGTATTCAAAAGTACATGGACGATACCATCAACTTTGCAAGAGAGAATGGGTATGTAGAAACATTGATGGGAAGGAAGAGATGGTTACGGGATATTAACTCAGCGAACTTTACCGTCCGTGGCTTTGCAGAAAGAAATGCGATCAACTCTCCTATACAGGGAACTGCAGCAGACATGATAAAATTAGCCATGCAGAAAGTGCATGCTGCGATGAAAAAAGAAAAGTTGCAGAGCAAAATGTTATTGCAGGTACACGATGAATTAGTTTTTGATGCACTAAAAACAGAAGTAAATGAGCTAAAGCCCCTCATTCTTGAATGTATGCAATCTGCCATGGTGTTACCACATAAAGTCCCTGTAACAGCTGAATGCGGAGAAGGGAAAAACTGGCTGGAGGCCCATTGATTTTACCAAAGTCATAAAAATATTACAGCATTCGGCGGTACATTCGCTTCTCTATGCAACCCGTCATCTATTATTGTTACGATGCCTACTGCGGCTGGTGTTATGGCTTTAGTCCAATAATAAAAAGGATAGCCGAAGAATATAATAATAAACTTTCCTTCGAAGTATTGTCCGGCGGTATGATACCTGTGGAATATGCCCGTCCTGTAAGTTCAGTAGCTGGTTACATCAGCCAGGCCTATCAACAAGTGGAAGAAATGACGGGCATCAAATTTGGCAAAGACTATCTCTGGCATATGTTCAATCCGGATAAAAGCGACTGGTATCAACATTCAGAAAAATCGGCTATTGCTTTATGTATAGCCAAAGAAATATACCCACATAAACAAGTTGCCTTTGCAGCCGACCTTCAGTATGCCTTACATTTTGAGGGAAGGGATTTGACTGATGATGAGGCTTATCGAAATCTGCTGGATAAGTATCATATCTCTCCTGACGATTTTTATACAAAACTGAACAGTGCTGAGTACAAAGAAAAAGCCCATTATGAATTTGCCTTATGCAAGCAACTGCAAGTCACAAGTTTTCCGCAAGTATTGATGCAGGTAGACGATGGAAAATTTTATTTACTGACAAAAGGGTTTACCAATTATGAATCGCTAAAACAAAGAATTGAATCGGTGCTTTCAGAAATAAAAGAGGCCTCTGCTTAACTAATTTATTTTTATGATTTTAACCATCACACTAAACCCCTGTATTGACAAAAGTTCAAGGGTGGAAAAAATGAAACCGGAGAGTAAGCTTCGTTGTACAGAAGTGGTGAATGAACCCGGCGGTGGTGGTATTAATGTAAGTAAAGCATTAAAAAAATTAGACGCTCCGTCAGTTGCCTTATTTCCTGCCGGCGGACACAACGGAAACATGCTCTGCTCTTTGCTGAAAGAAGAAGAAATATTATTTCATGCTGTTGATACCAAAGTAGAAACAAGAGAGAACTGGATTGTACTGGAAACTTCCACTAACAATCAATTCCGGTTTACCTTTCCCGGTAGAGAAGTACTGGAAGAAACGATCAAAACCATGGTCGATCAGATACGTTCTTTTGCACCAACTTACGTGGTGGCCAGCGGCAGTTTACCTCCCGGTTTACCTGATTATTTCTATGGATTAATCGTAAAAAATGCAAATGCTGTTGGCGCCAAATGTATTGTTGATACCAGTGGCCCTGCCTTGCAGGCATTGAAGGGAAAAAATGCTTACCTGATAAAACCTAATATCGGAGAATTGTGTAAAATGCTGAATATAGAATGGCTGGATAAAGAAGAAGTACCCGATGCTGCTCAACAAGCTATCAGAGATGGTTTTGCTGAAATCATCGTTGTGTCAATGGGGCACTTAGGTGCCTGGTTAGTAACCAGTGAAAAAAGATATTTTGTAGAAGCACCGCCCGTAGAGAAAAAAAGCACAGTTGGTGCAGGTGACAGTATGGTAGCAGGAATTACATACTCTCTTCAAAGAGGTAAAACACTTAGAGAAGCAATCCGCTTCGGTGTGGCCTGTGGCAGCGCCGCTACCATGAACGATGGAACACAACTGTTCAATAAAGATGATGCGGAAAAATTATTTACTGTAATTAATGAATAATAATATTGTTTCAATGAAAAGAGATATTGAAAACCGGGATGACCTGTTATTACTAATGCAGGAATTTTATAAAAAACTGCTGGCTGACAATACTCTCAATTATCTTTTTACAGACGTTGCGAAAATAAATCTGGACCACCACTTTCCGGTTTTAGTTGATTTCTGGGATTCCATTTTGTTTCAATCAGGTACCTATCAGAAAAATGCCATGCAGCCACACCTGGCCCTTCATCACAAATCTCCGCTTACCAGGCACCATTTTGAAACCTGGCTCCGGTATTTTAAGGAGTCTGTAGATGAACTATTTACCGGTGATAACGCCTTTATTATCAAAGAAAGGGCTACCAGCATCGCCACGGTCATGCAAATAAAGACCATACAACTCTCTTAAAACCGCCGCATTTATTAAGCCCTGAAAAGAGTTTTGTCCACTTTTTTCTTGTCTGCCACCATGAGAGTTTGTACCTTCTCTCCCTAAAAAAAAATACAATGAAACAAATAACCTTAGCTTTCTGCGCAGCAGCAATGCTGCTTTTTGCCTGCAACGATAAAAAGAAAACCGATGAGGGCAAACCCGAATCAACAACAAGTGAAACAAAACCGGAAGAAAAAACTGACGCAGCATCAGAAACAGCCCCACCAATGGATTCAGCTGCTATGATGAAAGCATGGCAAGATTTTATGACTCCTGGTGATATGCACAAGTGGATGGCGAACCATGTTGGTACCTGGGAAGCAGAAGTTAGCCAGTGGATGGACCCCGCTGCGCCCCCAACAAAAGTAATGGCGAAAGATGTGGTAACGATGAGTATGAACGGTCTTTACCAGATCGGCAATTTCTCCAGTTCTATGATGGGACAACCCATGACAGGACAAAGCGTTTTAGCATATGATAATTCGAAAAAAATTTTTGTAAGCACCTGGATTGACAATCTTGGCTCTGGTATTGTGTATATGACCGGCTCTTACGACCAAACAAATAAAACATTAAGTCTTAAAGGCAAACAGACGGATCCAATGACCGGAAAAGATGCTGATTTAAGACAGGAAATGAAATTTACTGACGATAATACCTATACCCTCTCCATGTACGGTGTTGGTATGGATGGAAAAGAAATGAAATTTATGGAAGGAACTTTTAAGAAAAAATAATAGCATTCAACAGATAAAAAAACCTGAGTTTAGCTCAGGTTTTTTTTATTGAATACAAGGGAATAAAATATTAATAGTATTTTTTTTGTTTTTTATCCGGCCTGGTCATAAGCTTGCTTTATCCAGTTAAATAGATCTTTATTGATTGTTTTTTCATCTGTAATTTTTATCCGGTGGGTACACATGGCATTCCACTTGCTGCCCTCTTCTACTATTCCGGATGGCGCCACTCCTTTAATATTTAACCCCAGGTCTAATCTATCTTTTGTAGACGGTTGCAGTATAGCAAACTGCTTCTTTCTTCTCAAACTTACATACGCCTTTTTAGGTGCCAATTCCACATCTTTTCCAAACTTATTGATCGCTACCATTATTTTATCATACCAGGGTTTCAGGTTCTCTTTTCCTTTGTACTGGTCTGTAATTAAATCATCGCTGTTTTCAGCAGCACCAGCATGAGATTGTTTAGCATAATGCACAATCACATTTGCATTGCCATGCGTAAAAGCATGTTTTTCCTTTAAAAAATTTACTAGTTCCCCGTGTTTGGCAAAGCCGCTTTTGTTTACAATAGCAATCCACTCTTCCAGTTTCTTGCCAGTGCTTTTTTCAATATTAGCAATTTGGGTTTGTGTCGCTTTTTCTACCGGGTCGTTACTCATAATTTATCTTTTAAGTGCTTTTTCATACATAGCAATCCATTCATCGGGGGTAATTTTTGCAGCCAGTTTCCCAATCAGATCAAAAGGGATGTCCTCCGGTTTTTTATATCGCATACAGCTTTTGCCCATATCTAATTTTTTGGGAGATGCTTTGGCATGCTCAGTCGTAAACCATTTTAGCAATGCAGGATTAGCATACACACCCATATGATATACCGCTATAAAATTTTTCTGTGAAGCGATACTCATAAAAGGAAGAGGCTGTTTTGGATCGCAATGATAACCAGCCGGGTATTTTGAATGCGGCACACAGTATCCTATATGACCATAGGCAATACTCTCTTTAAATCCTTTGGGAAGATTCTTTTTAATAGCTGCCCTAAGCTTCTTAAAAGCTTCCTGTCTGTCTGCAGGCATCTCAGCAATATATGCTTCGGGGGTAGTGGCTGTTGATTGCATAAAATTAATTTAGAAGGTAAATTATTTTTCCATCAATGCTTTCAGATTGCTCAACCCGGTACTAAAGTCGTTGCCAATAGCTTTTTCCATATTCATAAACAACTTCATAATGTTCATTGGATAATTCATCTGGCCTTCAAAACCCCAACTTACTTTGGTGCTGTAATCACTCAACCCTTCAGTGGTCATACTGGACTGAGCAACGGATTTAAAGGGTTTAATAAAGCGTAGTTCTGTGCTCAGCTTTCTACCTTCTTCAATGCCAGTTATTTCCTGCTCGCCGGTTCCTACTTTTTTATTTCCTTCCCAGGCACTCACAAATCCAACCGTTGCATCAGTGCCGCGGTAGGATTTTTTCATGTTAGGGTCCATACTGCCCCACTTACTATAATTGTCCTGGTTTTTTAACTGTTTGATATAGCCAAACACTTCAGCGTTAGATTTATTAATAACAATCTCTCTCGTGGCCTTCATACCTTTTGGAATAAACAATCCGGCTATTAATAAGGCAGCAATAATGCTGAGAATGATATAAAGAACTATCATGTTGTTTCATTTTTTATGGTTGCAAATATTTTTCAGGAACTGAATGAAGGGCAATGCGGTTTCCTTCTGTGTCAATAAAGACAGCCATAAAGCCATATTCCGGGCTTATTTCCTTTTTAGGAACCATGATAGTTCCTCCTGCTGCTTCTACTCTGTCTAAAAATAATTGCACATTAGGATTTCCATTCAGATAAATTAGTGGGCCGTCGGTTTGTGAAGGTTTATGAAACCCACCGGTGTCAATAATGGTTCCGCCAATGCCTTTCATTGGGTCATCAATTGGAAACATCCGCATTTTAACGCCGGGAAAATCCATCGGCTGCATTTGAATCTGAAAAACGGTTTCATAAAATTTTTGCGCCCTGTCAATGTCGGTGGCCGGTATTTCAAACCAGCTGATTGCATTATCCATGTTGGTTGTTTTAGTTATACCCCTATCCCCTAAAGGGGCAGGGAAAGTTAAAAATTATTTCTTACTGGTATTTGCTACCATCTTTTTATATGCTGTGCTTATCAACTCCTTTAAAATTTTTATATCCACATCAGCCAGTTTGTTAATATACAAACAAGAGCCGCCGGTTTTACATTTTCCCAGCTTTTTTACAAGGTCTTTGTAATTACCAATTCCAGGCATAATGTACAAAGTAAGATTTTGCTTTCTTGGCGAAAAGCCGGTAATAAACCAATCGCCTTCCCGTTTTGTTGTTGGAGACTTGTACCGATAGCTGCCAAAACCCACGATGCTGGCACCCCACATTTTGGGTTCTTCTTTAGTAATTTTTTTAATTAGTGCCAGTATAGCCAGGCTATCTTTTCTCTTTTCTTCATTTTCTACTGTTTGAAGAAAAGCATCCACACTGGCATCATTCAATTTTGTTTTTAGCTCTGCCATTGTTATTGATTAATATCTTTCCCTTCTTTCAATTTTGTGATCTGTCCTTCCAGTGTTTTTTTGGCATTCTCATTCGGCGCTTGTGCCAATGCTTTCTCCGCATACTTGATTGCATTTTTGAAATCTCCTTTGGCTGAATATCCGCTCATCAGGCCATTATTTACACCAAACATATCGCCATATCTTTTTTCGCTGGCCATCAATACTTCCATGGCTTTGTCGATTCTTTTCTGACCAATTAACTGTCGGCCATATGCGGTGTACTGGTTAGCTGTAGCAATCAGCAGTGCCTCATTCATGGTGGAATCCGCTTGCTGAATTTTATTCAATTTTTCATAGGCCGTTGCCAGGTTTCTCAGGGTAATAAAACTCTTTTGTCCTTGAAAACCAGTAATAGCCCTGATGCTCCATGTCAATGCCTCTTCTAAATTAATATTCTTATTTAAGCAATACTGAGCTGCCTGTAACATATTCGTACTATTAAATCCTTTTTGGCTGGTTACCTGGTCCCGTAGTCTTGCAATTACAATATTGTCAACATCCACTTCAATCTTAAATGGCACCGACAGTTTTTCCCACTGCATGGCTACTACACAATGTTTTTCTTTATGCTCAATAAATTCATACCTGAGCCATTCCACACTTTTTTCGAGTGCAACAGGCTTCACATTTACCCGCATTGCATCATTTTTTTCTTCGTAATAAAAACTACCCCAGGCATCGTTTTGATTTGAAAAGATAAGTGTTACATTATCTGCTGCCATTGCCATGTGCAGCCCGTAAGTGCCGGCTTTAATGTCTTTTCCCTCCACTTTTACATCATGCTCAAATGTGATGGTCGTATTTTCGTTGGCCCCGGCTCTCCAGGGTGAAGTGTTTTTACCTGTAAGAAAATTGGTGGTGCTAAAACCATAAGAAACCGGGTTCCCCTCCCCATAGATTTTACCTTCCCGTTTGTTTACATCAGGACGGCCGTATTTAATTGTAATGCTGGTGATACCTACTTCCTCAGAAACCATTGCCCTGGGGTTTCCTCCGCTTGGGGGCACATCCATTTGGGCTGATAAATTAATGGCAGCAATAGCCAATGTGCAGAAAAGGAATACTCTTTTCATATAGAAGTTTTGGTGATGAACAGAAATTTTTAGAGCCGGATTCTAAAGTTCATATAATAAATCCAAAATATCTTTCCATTCATCATTTCTTCCGCCGGTATTCCAGGTCGTATTCGGTAGCCCAACTTGCTCCATTGTCTTTTGAAATTTCTCCATGCTGCCGGAGCTTCGCAGAACTTAAGTTAGTAAATGTCATTTTGCGTATGGCCATCGTGTCTTTGTTGAATGGAAACGGGGAAGACCTGTAAATGATCTTATTATCTTCAAACTTCCCTAACAGGTATTCATTGCTGCCACCCACATTGTCTACCCAGGTTTGCTGCCATTGTTTGGTGGCGGCATTCCAGGTATTAAAACTTTTCCCTGCATAACGGATACCCTGGTTGACTGATGCACTGGTCCATTCTTCCAAAATAATACAACTGTCTAAAATTAAACTGACTTTACTATCCCCGGCTTTTTGCCCATTAAGACCAAAAGCTTCCCATTCACCAATCCAGAAATCGAATTGGCGATAGGCTGGTGCGTTACAGGGTTTTTGTGCTGATGCTGAAAGCATTAGCAAAGAAAATAGTGGGATAAAGGTTAGTTGGCGCATGGTATTTTATTTAGTAAGACTTTGCTCTTGTCCTAATAGCTGTTCCTTCTGTCACCTTATAATACCAATCAGCAATATAAAATAAAAAGCCGTCTCACCCTTGTGAAACGGCTTTTAGTATAGCTCAAAATGTTGCTTAGTAATTAATTACCACCGCCTCCGCCACCACCGGGTGGACGTTGCGGACGCATAGAAGGGGCAATTTTTTCTTTCCAGATTTCATACTGGTCTTTACTTAGAACGGCTTTCAAAATTTCTGCCTGTGCATCTGAATATTTTTTCATTTCTGCCATAAAGGTTTCCCTGTCAGGCATGCCACCGGCCATTAATTCTTGTCTTTTTGCATCCTGGGCTTTGTACAAAGCAGTCAGGGCAGTATCAAGTGTTGAAAGTGTTTTTGCCTCCAGTTGAAAGGCGCTATCAAGTTTTTGGTGAATTCGTCCTGCTCTTTCTTCGGGAGTACTTCTTGACATACCGCCGGGCTGGGCATAAACAGCAGCCGCAAGAGCAAACGTAGCTACCAGTAATAGAGACATTTTTTTCATTGAATGATTTTTTATTGTAAAATTGGTAAGAACCGGTAAATAAGACGGTGATTTTTCAAAAAACGTTCGAAATACGGAAACTTATTCTCAAATTGACTCATTTGGCAGAACTCAAGTATCTTGCAGCTCCTTAATTATCAAAACACTTTATGGAATACAGTAAACTTGTTGCCGTGACCGGATTGCCGGGGTTATTTGAACTCATTAACAGTAAAACAGACGGGGCAATTGTCCGCTCCCTTACCGACAAATCTACCCGGTTTGTCTCCAGCCGCATCCACAATTTTTCGCACCTGGAAAGCATAGAAATTTATACCGTTCGGGATAATGTGAACATGGTTGAACTTTTTAATGCCATGGAAAAAGCCGGTGGAGCTTTACCTGATGATAAAGACGCTGCGGCTGTAAAAAAATATTTCGAGAAGGTATATCCTGATATGGATTTTGAAAGGGTATATGCCAGTGATATGAAAAAGATGGTAAAATGGTTTGATGTGCTCCAGAAGAACAATGTGGAGATAAAACTTTCTGAATTGCCGGAGGAAGAGGAAGAAGAAGTAGTTGCTGAACCGGTTGTTGAAGAGAAGCCGGCAAAAAAAGCGACTGCTAAAAAGAAAGAAGCTGCTGCTGAAGAAGGGGAGCCTGCTCCAAAGAAAACAGCCAGGAAAAAGAAAGCAGAATAAATAAAAGAAACAAGGGACAAGCTACAAGGCTCAAGCAATACACTTGATATTTGTAGCTTTTTTCGTTACTAAAAAGAAAGCGATATGAATTACAGTGCTGATATACAAAAACTACCCAGAATTTTTTTACCTAAAGACTTTGTGGTTACAAATTGGGAAGGGCTTGAACCTTATTTCAAGAACCTCGACGACCGGGAAATTAACTCCCTCACAGATTTAGAACAATGGCTGAAAGATGCCAGTGAACTGGAAGCTGTATTAAGCGAAGACGCCTGCTGGCGGCAGATCAAAATGACCTGCGATACAGAAAATAAAGAGCTGGAAGAATCCTTCACCTTCTTTATGATGGAGATCCAACCTAAGATTCAGCCTTATTCTGATAAGCTGAATAAAAAATTAGTTGATTGCCCTTTTACAAAAGACCTTGACCAGCAAAAATATTTTACTTACCTGCGAAATGTAAAAAAGAACATTGAGCTGTTTCGGGAGGCCAATATTCCATTACAGGCTGAGTTGAGTGTGATGCAGCAACAGTTTGGTGTTATTTCCGGTAAAATGACAGTGGAAGTTAACGGACAGGAGTACACTTTACAACAAGCCGCTAAATTTTTGGAAGACCCTGACCGTACTGTTAGAGAAGAGGTCTATCATAAGATCAATAAAAGAAGATTACAGGATAAAAAAGAATTGAACGATTTATTTTCTTCCCTGTTGCAAAAACGCCACCAGGTAGCCACTAATACAGGTTTCGAAAATTTTCGGGATTACCGTTTTGTGGAGTTGGGCCGTTTTGATTATAGCAAAGAAGATTGTTACCAGTTTCATGAAGCCGTTAAACTTCATGTAATGCCGTTGGTAAACCAGATCTATGAAACCAAAAAGAAAAAACTTGGCTTAGATACACTCCGTCCCTGGGATGTAGAAGCGGAACCAGCGGGCATTCAACCTCTTCGTCCTTTTAAAGATGGAGAAGAGCTAACAGAAAAAACAATTGCCTGTCTTGATGAGTTGAAATCCTTTTTTGGCGACTGCCTTAGAAAAATGAAGGCCATGGGCCATCTTGACCTTGAAAGCAGGAAAGGCAAAGCTCCCGGTGGTTATAATTGTCCTTTGGCCGAAAGTGGTGCTCCTTTTATTTTTATGAATGCTGCCGGCCAATTAGATGATGTTACAACGATGGTGCATGAAGGTGGGCATGCCATTCACTCCTTTCTTTCACATGAGTTAGAGTTGACCGGGTTTAAAGAATACCCGACTGAAATAGCTGAAGTAGCGAGTATGAGTATGGAGCTATTCAGCATGGATAAATGGCATGTTTTCTTTGACAGCAAAGAAGAACTGACCCGTGCCAAAGAACAACAATTAGAAAGAGTCATTACTATATTTCCCTGGATTGCTACTATTGATAAGTTTCAGCATTGGGCATATGAAAATCCCGATCATACAGAAGAAGAAAGATTAGCAAACTGGTTTTCAATAGCCAATGAGTTTTCATCCCCTGTTATTGACTTTAGCGGGCTGGATGATTACCGCCGATTTGGATGGCAGCGTCAGTTACATTTGTTTGAAGTTCCTTTTTACTATATCGAATATGGTATTGCACAATTGGGTGCTATAGGTTTGTGGCAACAATACAAGCAAGACCCGAAAGCTGCTATTAATAATTATATAAAAGCACTGCAGCTGGGTGGTACAAAGACATTACCCGAGTTATTTACTGCTGCCGGATTGAAGTTCGATCTTTCCCCGGCACATATACAACAACTAATGCTTTTTGTAAAGAAGGAAATGGATAGTTTATAGAATTAGCTCCTTTTGCAAAAAACCAAGCCGGGTGTAGTCCCGACCGGATGCATTATCCGATAGCTGTGAGGATGAAGTATGTTAATAGTAGAAATATCGGCATTACCGATTTAGTTTTCGCAACAAACTTACAATCAGCGAAGAACATAAAAGGGCACAAAATTCTCTTCTTTGTTAAAAAATAGATAACAAGTAATTATTAAATAGAAAATACCACTAAAGTGGTATGCCATAAATTCGGAAATGTGGTGGGCACAGCCTATTTTTGGTTCAGATTAATAAATGCATTGAACCGCATTTCAACATAGCTACTAATCAGAGCCTTAACCAAAAAGTCCCGATGTTTCTACACCGGGGCTTTCTTTTTACATTACTTGCAGTTTTTACAAATTCCTTCTACCACCACTTCTACATGTTCGGCAGCATACCCTTTAGGAAGTTTGATCTCGGGTGTCACTACATCATCAAGGCAATATGTATTATGACAGTTGTTACACACAAAGTGAATATGATGATCATGATGATGACCTTCGGAACATTCATCCTTGCACAGCGCATACCGGATGGAATTATCGGCGGTAGGAATGGTGTGTATAATGCCTTTGTCAACGAAAGTTTGTAATGTCCGGTAAACAGTTACCCGGTCAAATTTTTCTCCGGCCCTTTTTTCAATATCACCATGTGCCAATGCACCGGCTTGCTCCAGGAAAAGCTGTAAAATTTTTTTCCTGCTGTCGGTAACACTCAGGCTGTTGCGTTTCAGCAACTCACCTACCCGGTTATCTATCAGTATCTCCGTTTCTTTTGACATATTTATCTCGTAACTTTAAAATACACAACAGAATTCATTCCTGAAGGTTCATCATTTCTCTTTCAAGAGGCGCTTCGCTAATCGTATCATCTTATTCACTTCACTTTCCTTTAACCCATCATAAATTTTTCGAACATCTCCATTTTTATCTACCAGGGCCCAAAATTGCGAATGGATAAACTGGTCATCGATACTTTTCAGGTTATTGGCAGGATCATCAATGGTATAGCTAACCCTTGCTGCTTTGTATAAACTGTCTTTTCTGCCCGTTAGAAAAATCCATTTCTTAGTATCCACTTTCATCGAATCAGCATAGTATTTCATTTGTGCAACAGAGTCCCTGTCCGGGTCACAGGTGTGTGATAAGATCAGGAAATTGCTGTCGTTCTTAAATTCTTCATATACCAGCCGCATATTGTTATTCATTGTAGGGCAAATACCATCACAATGAGTAAAAAAATATTCTGCCACATATACTTTGCCTGCCATATTTTTTTTGGTTACTGTCTGACCATCCTGGTTCGTAAACGAAAACGGCTGAACCGTGCTGACGGGATTGGCTTTCACTTTTCCAAAACCCGGAATAAGCTGGGTAAGGGCTAAATAGAAAATCAGTGCCAGTGCAACAAAAAATCCGATATAAAACAGCTTCTTTTTAGACATAATCATTATTTGCGGTGCAAAGGTACGGCATGCTGAAACTACAGGACGCATTGTGGAAGCATCAGTTAGTTTATTTTGCAACAATGTTGCTTTTTATATACCTTTGCTGCCCTTCATGAAACTTAAGATAAACTGGGATGCTTTAGGAATCGGGGCCTCGCTGGCCTGTGCCATTCACTGTGCTCTCCTGCCGTTATTCTTAAGCAGCCTGCCCCTGTTCGGCGTTAACATCATCCATCATATTGGTTTTGAAGTGGGAATGATAGTTCTCGCTTTTTGTATTGGCTCTTATTCACTCTATCATGGGTATAAAAAACACCATCATAGCCTGTTGCCAATTTCACTTTTTACAGCCGGCATTTTGTTCCTGGTATTGAAACAGTTCTTTATTCACTATGAAACGTGGCTGCTGGTACCTGCTGTAGTCCTGATCATTACTGCTCACCTTATTAACTACAAATCATGCCGGGTTCACAATCATGCACATTCGGATGATTGTAACCACTAAAATTGCTGCATCTTTTTTTGAATTAACTTGAATAAAAGTTCGGTAATGAAAACACTCTTAATTTCTGTACTTACTCTTCTGACGAGCCAATTGGTTGCGCAATCAAACTCTGGACAACCGGGAAAAGATGAATTGGCCATCCGTAACATATTAGCCACCCAAACTGATGCCTGGAACCGCGGCGATATAGATGCCTTTATGAATGGTTATTGGGAAAATGATTCCCTGATGTTTATTGGGAAAAGTGGTGTTACCTATGGCTGGACCAATACGCTGAATAACTATAAAAAAGGTTATCCTGATACGGCAGCAATGGGCAAACTCATTTTTACATTGATACAGGTAAAAAAGCTTTCGAAAGAATATTATCATGTTACTGGCAAATGGTTTTTGAAACGTTCAATTGGAGATGTAGGGGGACACTATACATTACTATTCAAAAAAATAAAAGGACGATGGGTTATTGTTTCTGATCACAGTAGTTAATCATTAAAACAATATTTATATGGTACTTATTATTATTGGCATCCTCATTTTAATTGGTGGTTTTGCGCTGCAAAGAAGTCCTGAGTATGGCCGTTTCGCCAAAACTGTACGCAGTATTGCCCTGCTGGTTATGGTGGCTGGTGTTTTGTCAAAATGTATTGTACAGATCAATGCCGGGCAAATAGGAGTAAAGTCATTATTCGGAAAAGTCCAGAATGATGTATTGAGCAGTGGTTTGCATTTTGTCAATCCGTTAGTAGAAGTGCAGCGGCTTGACATAAAAACGCAAAACTATACTATGAGTGGTGTACATGATGAAGGAAACCAGACTGGTGATGATGCCATCCGGGTATTAACGTCGGACGGACTGGAGGTTACCATTGACCTTACTGTTTTGTATAAGCTTCTCCCTTCCGAAGCACCCCGTCTTGTACGGGAAACGGGAGTAGACTATACAGATAAAATTGTTCGCCCATTAACAAGAACCAAGATCCGGGACAATTCTGTTTATTACGAAGCAGTATCGCTGTATTCTAATAAGCGAGACGAATTTCAGCAACGCATTTTTAAAAGTATTGATGAAGATTTTAAAAAAAGAGGCCTGGTATTAGAACAGTTGCTGGTAAGGAATATAACATTGCCTGCTTCTGTAAGGGCTACTATCGAACAAAAAATAAATGCTGAACAGGATGCACAAAAAATGCAATTTGTATTGGTAAAAGAACGGCAGGAAGCTGAACGAAAAAGAGTAGAGGCCCAGGGAATAGCAGATTATCAGCGTATCATCAATATTGGACTTACCGATCAGCAACTACAATACGAACAAATAAAAGCCTACCTGGAACTGGCAAAATCCTCTAATTCAAAAGTGATTATTATGGGTAAGGGTAATGCACCGATAATACTGGATACCAAGAACTAATCAACCTGAACCTGGTACTCCCGTCTTTTACGGGTCTGTATTTTATTAAAAACAAAGTAAGAAACTAATAATCCTACAGAAGAGAAGACAATATCGTTGTAGTCAAATGTTCGTCCGAAAAAGGTTATCAGTTGCAGGTATTCATTTACTACAAGCATCCCAAAACCCATGGCACAAACCAGCCGGAGATCATAAGGGCAATCAAGACGAAAAAGCCGGGCTACCAAAAAATTTCTGCCGCTGAAAAACCAATAAGCACCAAACGGGATCAAAAAAGAACCCAGCAGATTGGGTGCAATATTAAAAAAGAACCGGGCCGGATCATCTACCAGGTTCATAGGTCTTATAATAAACTTGATTATCCAGATAATCAATGTTCCGGTAATAACAAACCATTTACTTGTTTGCTTTAGATCCATAGCCCATTAATAAGTTTCTAAAATACTTTTTTTTGTTAACCTTTTGTCGGTACTAGTGGTTATTTTTTATTTAAAAGGCCAACTGCTGAAAAATTATCCCTTATTCGTCTTTCCACAATTTATATAAATGCCGGACCAAAAAGAAGAGACTTACCACCATTCCAACATAAAAAAGTATAGTATAAATGAGCGGTTTGCCATCGGTGTACCCAAGTTGATGGTAAATACCGGCATACACACAGGCAATGAGCCAAAATAATCCGAGTGCAATTGAGTTGAGAATCTTGGTAAAGAATTTTTTTACTTCCGGGTCCCAGTTCCTTTCCATAATAAAGATTGATTGGAACTGACAAGTTACCGCTTTTCAAAACCCGTCAACACTTCTGTTAATCAATCAACAGTTGTTTAAATGCAGTTGAATCCCCATTGAATACATTGAAATCGACTTTTGAAACAATACCGTTTACCCGGCCTTCATCACTATGCTGCCAGAAAACCCATCCCCGGCTGATACGGGGCTGCTCTGCCTGGTAATAATGCGCCACCCAAAGGGGATAAGCGTCAAACTCAGGACCCAGGTTTCTGTTATAGAAATCCACATTGGTATAGATGATTGGCTTTACCTGGTAATGGTTCTCCACTATCGCCAGCCATTTTTTTATTTCTGCCTTTAACTGAGAAGCTGAGCCCCCGTTCAATTGTTCAACATCTAACACCGGCGGTAAGTCACCCGGTTCGAGGTCTACTTTATCAATAAAATTCTCTGCCTGCATTCTTCCATCCTTTGAACCGATAAAAAAATGGTAGGCCCCCCTGGTGATTCCATTATCTCTTGTCTTTTTCCAGTTTCTTTTAAAATGCGGGTCGGTATTTCCAATTCCTTCTGTGGCTTTGATAAATGAAAACCCCAGCTGAATTTCTTTTACTTTCATTGCCTTTACTTCTTCCCAGGCTATGGATGACTGGTATTTAGAAACATCAATACCATGAATGGAATACTGCTCCGGGATGGCGATACCAAATTGAGGGTAGCGGACAAACCTTGCTTTTCTGTAGCTAATTTTTTGATACAATACCCAACCAGCCATAAAAAGCACTATTGCGGCAGCAAGTACAACAACCACTTTTCGAACTTGCTTTTTTTGTTTGGTGGATAACATTAAGAATTCGGTGGTGAGTGATTACAATTAGACAAATATAAATAGCCGCTTTATTGAAATTTGTTAATTTCCTGAATATTTGTATTCATGAGGCTCATCCTCAGACAGGTATTTATTCCTAATTTTAGTCAAATCTCCTACTCAATGTCTTTCGCAATAGAAAAATTTTACCTGTTGTTTCAAGGGACATTGGTGTTTCAGGGTATTTTCTTTTGTCTTATCTGGGCCGCCACCAGACGAAAAGATGTTTTTTGGTATTCCCTATACTTGCTGACTGCAGCTCTTTATTTTTTTGTCAATGCCACCGGCACTTTCTTTAATATTGATGAAAATGCTGTTTTTGAGTCCCGGTGGTACAGTTGGCTAAATATTCCTATTATCATTGCTGAAAATCTTTTTTACCTTCTTTTTATCCGGGCTTTTTTTTATGATATAATAGAATCTCAACGGGTCAAAAATATACTGCGTCTTACACTATACTCTGTACCCCTTTTATTTTTTTGTTTTTTTGTTTTCAAAACAACGGGCATCAGCACCTACAACTTTTTTTACATTGTAAAATTGTTAAGTGTCATTCCTGCGATTTTCATTGTATATATTGTTATAAAAAATAAATTACCCTATGCGATGCTGGTTGCGAACGGTCTTGTTTTCACTATCATCGGCACCTTGCTGACCGTCTTAATGATTATCCTGGGTAATAAAGATGTGCACAATATTTTTACTGATTACTATCCGTTATTTTTTATCCGGCTTGGGATACTTGGCGATATGTTTTTTTACCAGTTGGCGTTGCTAAAAAAATGGAGGTGGCAGGAAAAAGAGTTAGCTATTCAGCAATTGGAAACACAGCTGGCTGTAGAGAGGGTAAAAAGTCAGATCAGCAAAGAGCTGCATGATGATATTGGCACTACGCTAAGTGGCATCAATATGTACAGCCACATGGCGAAAGAGCAAACAGCGTCTGGCAATGCTGCTGCCTCGGGTAAAACATTAGAAGTAATACAGCAGGCATCTGATGAAATGATTAATAAACTGAAAGATATGGTTTGGGCTATGCAGCCGGGAAATGAAAGATTAGAAGAGCTTACAGATAAAATAAAAGAATATGCGGTTTTTATTTCCGGAGCTAAAAAGATAACACTCCAAACAGATTTTGCAAAAGGAACACATGGGTTTACGCTTTCTGCTGAAACAATTCATAATGTTTATACTATTGCTAAAGAAGCATTAAACAACGCTGTAAAATACAGTGGAGCAAGCCTTATTTCCATTGAAACAGAAATTAATAATGATCGCTTTACACTTCGTATCATGGATGATGGTACCGGTTTTGATAGAGAACAGGCAACAGGAGGAAATGGATTATTAAACATGCAAAAAAGAGCCGATGATATGGGAGCTGATTTTTCAATTCAGTCACGGCCAGGGGAAGGTTGCAGTATTTCTCTGATATTAAAAATCACCCAACTGGGTATTGTATAGGAGGGTTTAAAACCCCAATTTTGTAACAATGGATATTAAAGTAGCCATATTTGAAGACGGTAAACTGATCAGGGATGCACTGCAAACCATACTAAATGGCACACCCGGCTATGCCTGCACAGGTGCCTTTAGTAATGGCAGTAACTGGGAGACAGATATACTTCGCAGCAATCCAGATGTGGTATTGATGGACATTGAAATGCCCGGCCTGAATGGTATTGACCTGACCCGGCTGATCACTCAAAAATTTGATGGAGTGAAAGTGCTGATACAAACGGTGTTTGACGACAGTAATAAAATATTCAGTGCATTATGTGCTGGTGCCAGTGGCTATATTTTAAAAAATGATCCTCCCCAGAAATATTTAGAGGCCATTACAGAAGTTCATAATGGAGGCTCCTTTATGAATGTTTCTGTAGCCAAAAAAACATTGAATTTTTTTACACAAAAAAATATCATCCTGGTTTCACCTGAGGGGGAAGACTATAAATTGAGTGATCGGGAAAAAGAAATTTTGAAAGAGTTGACCGAAGGGCAACCACTAAAGAATATTGCACCTAAACTTTTTATCAGTGTCGAAACTGTTCGTACCCATGTTAAGCATATCTACAAAAAATTGCATGTAGCCAACCGCACCGAAGCAGTAATGAAAGCAATGCAACAAGGTATTTGCTGAAATTATTTTCCGTAAAATCACCCGTTGTGGTATTTCCTGATAGTCACTATTGAATAACTTGGCCAAAAATTTAACCCATGAAATATTTCAATTTTATTCTTTCTTGCTCCCTCATTTTTTTAGTTGCCTGCTCAAATAATCAAAATAAAAGCGAAGCAAAAAACGAAAAGCCTGAAAAAAAATCATCGCAAGGCGTCACAAAAGAACATGTAAAAATCCCGGGCAGTGATTTATATATTATTCCCCCTCCAGGATTTGCGGTAAATGAAACGATCGGAAACCTGGGCAAAGGCGAAGAATATGCCAACTTTATTTACATGAATTTAAATAATGCTTACACTCTTGAAAAATTTTTTGGTGAATTGAAGACGCAGGCGGATAAAGATTTTCCCGGTAGCTGGAAGCAGGAAGATATAATAGCCGATGGACATACAGCAACACTGTATCATTATAAAAATGCTGGCGCTATGCAGTATTACCTGGCATTTACAGATGGTCATTCAGATGAAATGATTATAGCAAATTTTCTTGAAAGCGAAGCGGCAACTGGTAAAGAGATGTACGAAGCGATGAAAACAGTGGTGGTAAAAAAATAATTATTACATTCTATGAAACTATTTATTTGCTTATTACTTATTACAATAACAGTTGTAGCATGTAATAATGGTAAAGTTAAAAAGCAAGAAAACAGTACTGATACAGTAGCGATTAGTAAGATCGCCAATTTTCCCGGTACCATTATATATATTGAACTGCCCAAAGGGTTTGCCTGGGATGAGACGGCCTTAGGGTTTTACCGGGATGAGGACGGTAGTGTAATCAGATATGATGAGTTTAAAACCAAACAGTATGCGGCTAATATGCCGGTGGAGGAAAGGATAGGTTCGCTTACAAACCGGCAGCCAATAACTGTTAGTGGATATAAAGGAGAAATAAAAACCTATCAGGTAGGCAATACAAGTGTCAAAATTGAACTTTCTTTTGGTGATGATACATTTATGGAATTCATTGAAGCAACTTACTTTACCAGTCAGGAGCAAACAGAAAAAGATATTTTATCCTCCCTTAAAACCATAGAGGTTAAAAAGAAATAGCACTATCATTGAAAGCAATTCTATTTTGTATTTCAGCCTTACTATTGTGTACAATCTCATTGGCACAATCCTCTTCTTGCAGCAATCTTATTAAAGAAGACAGTGTCCTGTTTTCCAAAAAATCCGTTTTCCTCAATATTATTGCTAAGAAGAAATTATACCACATAGCAATGGAACTGAAAAAAAATCCCGATTGCAGAATAGCAGTAACGGGATATGGAAACAGTTGTTTAACCTGTCAGCAAACTTCCTGGGACAGGGTTTTTTCTGTAATAAAATATATTCGGCAATGGGGAGTAGATTCAACCCGGTTTGTTTTTTCTTTTGCCCAAGAAGGGGACAACCCTCTGGTTGTATCAATAAGAAATCTTTTGCCCGGAGAAGATGGTCCGGCAATGGCAGAACCAGCTATTCCCTGCTACAGTTACCATCGGCTAACTAAAAAGCGATGTAAGGGATCTCATTAATTTTCTCGAGCACTTCGACGAAAAATCACCCTATGGGGTATTTTTTGTGTCGTAAGTATACAGCAATTTGTATATAAATCACTGTATATGAAATCTTACTTTGCATCTGTTGTTTTATTACTAGCACTGTCAACAGCAGTCAACAAAAAGAATGCTAAACCAGCCAAGCCTGATTTACTGGTAAAAGCAACTCAATTCAGATTAGCAGGACCAGATAAGAAAATATATTTTAAAGTAGAGCTGGCTAATATAGGTGACGCCCCCTGTAATATCAATAGCACTTTTACCATTCAAACATCGCTTTCTACAGACAATGCTATTGGTAACGACATACCATCCGGTGGCAAGGTAATAGCGGTATCATTTACCCTGGAACCCGGAAAAGTAAAGCTGCTGGATGAAGAATTCTTCCTGAGTTATAATGAAATAGAAAATCTACAAACCCATCCTTATTGTGTAATAGAAGTCCGGAATATAAACCCCAACGTGGAAAGTAATAACGAAAATAATACAGCCATTTACAAGCATGGCTTCCCAAGAAAAAAAGGCGAAGGTGCGGTCAAGCAATCCGGCGACTTACCTGTAAAACATGTGGAACGCTTTGTGGACTTGCAGTTATCGGTTAGCAATGTTGTTAGTGAAATAAAAACAGATGTAGCAGGCAAGCAATATAAAGAGTACACCTATGACGCCATTATAAAAAATATCGGAACTGCTAATGCTGTAATAGATTTAGACAAGCCAATAACCCTTCAGTACCGTACAGTAATTTCTTGCCAGGATACCACTGGTGACAATGCTGCTACCAGGCCCCTTAACCCAAATGTTGCCTATGTCATTAAGCCCGGAAGAAGCTTTGTGCTTACCGGCAGAAAAGCAATGCAAGCGGTTGATGCAACAACTGCAATCCTCATAGAACTGGTTTTTGCAGGAAACGAAAGAAACTGGTATAACAATGTAGCCTGTATACCTAATTAAAAAATTAATGATGATTGATCTATAGCGTCAATTACACAACTTTATTCTATTAAAACATTGTTCGTGAAAATCACACCAGCAATTTTGATATGCTTGCTTCTTGTATCACAAACCCTTGCTGCACAGGTAAAAAACATACACCGGTTTAGCAATAAGATACCAGATAGCCTGGTTATCGAAAAAATCATTGGCACCGATACCGTAAAATCTGTCGACGAAAAATATTTCAAAGAGGGCTGGAATGTATTTCACCCGGAGCCAGGAAAATTCATGTACATAGATTATAAAAGCAATGTGGTGCGGGGTTTCTTATTGTCAGACACTACAGGTATTGTAAGAAGCTCCGTCTTTTTCGGCAATGATAAGGCCGTGCCGTTCTGGTGCACCATCTCCCTTTGCAGTTGTAAAGGAGAGAAAGAATGTGCTAACATGTTTGCATCTGGTGAATGCCGGTACAATAAAGTGTGTATTGGCAATGCCTGTTTTTGCACCAGGCCGTATCAACTCCCTAAAAGCAAGATAAAAGTGGAGAATAATTGAGATTAGTCAGGTTTATAAAAATCAGGGAGGCATTAGCGGTACTAATTTATTCTGAAAAATACCTCAATGGATGATTGATTATGGTTGTCAGCAATATTAGTTTTAGTTCATTAATCATCCAGACATAAAAATTATTTCACAAACCTTAACTACTTATTTATGAAAAAAATTCTTTTCGCTCTGTTAGGCGCAATGCTAATTGGAAGTGCAGCAAATTCACAATTTAATAACGACGATTACGGTATTTACCTCAGAGGTACTAACTACCATATGCAAAGTAAAAATGCAAATACCGCAGCCGGGACGGGCATTGAAATATCCAGCTCAGATGGCTTTGGGATATTTACTTTTATCAATGAAGGCAATGATGTCTATAAAATAAAAATGGGGGAGAATCTTTTCCTGTCATTAAAATACCAAACTGAAGTATCCGCAGGTAGCATACATCAAAGTGACGGTAGTGCATCTGGCTTTAAAGTTGTTCAGGATCTGGAATATAGCACCCCGACAAAACCGGTAACTCAGACAACAACACCCCGACCCGACCTTCAACGCTGGAAAATAACAAAGGTACCTGGTGAAGCGAATACTTATTTTATCAGGAGTGTTGCTTTTCCGGATAAAGAATTAGTAGCGAGTAATAATACAAATGCAGCGACCGTAAAAATATCTACTGTTTCTACCGGAAACAAGCATCGCAGGTGGGTGATAAAGCAAGAACAAATTGATTAAAAGAAATTATATAGACAGCCCATAAAAACTTCGGTAAGAACTTCTTACTGGAGATGATTGATCCATTCATAAAAACTTATAAACAAGTTTAATTAGTCATCTTAAATATTTACAAAATGAAAAAATTATTTATTGGTCTTTGTGTATTACTGGTAGTGCTACAGCATACTACTGCCCAAGACGTTCAAGTAAATGGAAAGACCTTTCAAACAGTAAAGAAAGCTGTATTGAATACTGAAACAGAATTTTTTCGGTTAAAAGAGAAAGGAAAATCGGGACGATCAGCTAGTCAGAACTATATTAAAACTAACGGGACTTATTATGAGACAATTTTTACAGAAAGTGAATTGAAAAATTTTGTAAGTACAGGTGAGCTTTCTAATCTTGGAAAAGTTGTTAAAAAACAATTTTCAAAAGGAAATAAAATAGCCTTCGTTGATAAGGGTGATGTTATTATTATCGTATGGATTAAAAATAATCAATTGAAAGTCGTTGAAATTAGTCAATACGATATGCTTAAGTGGCTTAAACCTACTGCTAAGGCAAAACTTGCAGGAAGCTCGAATGAACCGACTAATGATGATTATGAAAGATGTAAGCTGGACTGCAAAAATACACTTGATAACCCTAATGATCCTACAGATATAGGATGTATTGACGATGGAGATGGTGCTTGTAATGAATGGCTTGGAGAATGCGTTTTCGCCTGTATGGATAAACATCCTGATAGAACAACCGGGACCGGATTACATTCTTATTCATTCCCGGTAAAGGGTTTAAGCATAAAAATAAGTTTCTAAACCCTCTGTATACACTGTACAAAAAGTTAACAGACAGTAGGGTCGTTTACATTTTTAACCTCAAATATTAAAACTATAGAAACGTGTCCTGGCAATATGGCTATTCTTCAGAAATAGAAGGCCTGACTGTACGGTAGTAACAGTTATCGTTGGAGAATAATTACTATCATAAACTATAATTAAAGAATCTTTAAAATCTTATTTATGAAAAATAAATGTTCGGTTACACTATCAACAGTGTTCTTATTCATTACTGCTTTATATAACCCTGTTTCCGCTCAAGAAACACAAATTGATGGAAAATCATATGAGACCATCAGAAAAGTAAATCTAAATGCCAATGCCGACTTCGTAAAATTGAAACAAAAAAGCAGTGGTACAACAAACGAAGAATCGTTTATTAAAGTAAACGACGAATACACTAAAACAAGTTTTACTGCAGCAGCGTTAAAGAATTTTTTCACTACTGGTAAACTTGCATCCCTCGGAACCATAAAAAAATCAAAAATGGCCGGAAAGTCGATTACATATATTGATAAAGGCTCATCAATTGTGATAGTGAGTTATAGCAAAGAAGCCATAGGTTTTATCGATATACAAGATGATAAAACAGTCCTGTCTGCAAGAAATAGTTTTGCGCAAGCCTATGACGATAATGATCCGGGAGGTTCTACCGGAGACCCATTTCTGGATTGTGGTGTGGACTGCCTTGGGATATATATTTCCTGCGGCAATTCAGCTTCATGCAAAAGTGCTTATAGAGAATGTTACTTAGATTGTAAGAGAAAATACCCATCAAGAAATGGATCGGGAAATAATACATCTAATTATATCATACCATTAAATAAACTGGCTGTAAAGCTGTAATGTATGCTAGCTGGTCTGGCATTATATTGATCAAAAATAAATTTACCCCAGTATCCGCAGCTTCGCATAGTTCAGCATGATCTTCTTCTCCCCGTTATGTTCAAACTTAACGGTGGCAATAGGATTATGTGCCGCACCTTCCATTTTCATCACTTCGCCAAAACCAAATTTTTGATGCTCTACTTTTTGTCCTTCCTGTAAATTAGAAGTATCGCTGGCTGTAAAATCAGCAGATGGCACATGTTCTTTTACTTTTGGCGGTATGCCTTTTGGTGGCAAATAGGAGGGTGCTGATTTAGCAACATCAGCGCCTGAATTATAATAGGTTCCTGATTGCTGGCTCACTTTACCCGATTCGCCATCATCTACATTCTTTCCCCGCATACGGTCAAAGGCAGAGCTCTTACCCCATTTGCTTCCGCCCAATTGATTTTTTGATCCTCCCCCGGCAAAACTTCTGTCCATCGACTGCTCCGGTATTTCTTCAATAAAACGGCTGGGTTCATTTTGCACCAACTGGCCAAAACGATAGCGGGTATTGGCATAAGTGATCCAAAGGCGTTGTTTGGCTCTCGTTACTACCACATAAAATAACCGCCGTTCTTCCTCCAGCTCTTCTCTTGTATTAATAGCCATGGCATTCGGAAAAAGCATTTCTTCCAGGCCTGCAGCAAATACGCAACTAAACTCCAAACCCTTTGCGGCATGTATGGTCATCAGTTTTACAGTATCTGCATCGGGATCTTTTTCATCTGCATCCGTGAGCAATGTAATCTGTTGCAGGTATGAGGCAAGGCTTTTATCTACCAGCTCTCCGTCTTCGTTATCGGGACTTTCTGTCCATTCTTTAATAGAGTTTAATAGTTCCTGGATATTCTCATACCGCTGCACTCCTTCTGTACTTCTGTCGTTAAACAATTCTTTGACCAGATTGGTTTGCTTACCCACATGAAATGCTACTTCATAAGCATTCTGTTTGGTCAGCATACTGGTAAAACTTTTTATCATCGTTACAAATTCTTCCAATGCAGTAAAAGTGCCAGCCCGGAAACCAAACTCGTTGGCTTTTTCCAGCACTTGCCACATGCTGATATTATTTGTATTAGCTGACAACACCAATTTGTCAATGGTGGTTTTTCCAATACCTCTTGCAGGATAGTTGATAATACGTTTTAAAGCTTCTTCATCTCTCGGATTTACAATAATGCGCAAATACGCCACGATGTCTTTGATCTCCTTACGCTGGTAAAAACTGATGCCTCCATAAATTGTATATGCAATGCCCATTCTGCGTAATGCTTCTTCAAAGGCACGGCTCTGTGCATTGGTGCGGTACAGAATGGCAAAATCCTTATTGCTGTAATGATTGCGGAGTTTTTGCTCCTGGATGCTGTCGGCAACAAACTTACCTTCATCGTTGTCGGTCATTGTCCGTACCAGCTTTATCTTTTCCCCTTCGCCATTTTCAGTAAATAGAACTTTTTCTATCTGGCCTTTATTATTCTTGATCACTTCATTGGCAACATGAAGAATGCTTTTCGTACTGCGATAATTCTGTTCCAGTTTCACCAGCTTCACATCATCATAATCCCGTTGGAATTGCAGAATATTCTCAATCGTTGCACCACGGAAACTATAGATGCTTTGAGCATCATCACCTACCACACATACATTTTCATGCATAGCTCCCAGCAGTTTGATGATCTCATACTGAGCAGGATTAGTATCCTGGTACTCATCAATCAAAATATATTTGAATTTGTGCTGGTATTTAGCCAAACTTTCCGGAACATTTTTCAACAGCTCATAGAATTTCAGCAACAGATCATCAAAATCCATTGCACCATTCTTAAAGCAACGCTTTACATACGCATCATATATCTGCCCGATGGCAGGGCGGTTGGCCCGCATATCTTCCTGCTGGAGACCATAATCATTCCTGTATTCAGCGGGGCCTACCAAGGCGTTCTTGGCAGATGAGATCCTGTTGTAAACAATATTGGGTTTGTAGTGCTTGTCGTCAAGGTCTAATTCATTGATAACAGTCTTCACTACACTTTTTGCATCATCCGTATCATAAATAGTAAAGTTGCGGGGGTAACCAATTTTCTCTGCTTCAAAGCGGAGTATTCTTGCAAATACCGAGTGAAAAGTGCCGATATATAAATTTCTTGCTTCGCCATTGCCAAGCACTTTTTCCACCCTTTCCTTCATCTCCTTGGCGGCTTTGTTGGTAAAGGTCAGGGCAAGAATATTAAATGCATCCACCCCATTAGCCATCAGGTGAACAACTCTTGTGGTAAGTACTTTTGTTTTTCCACTGCCCGCCCCGGCCACTATCATTATTGGCCCGTCCATATGCAACACAGCTTCTTTCTGACGGTCATTTAACCCCTGCAAATAATCAATCATGGGTGCAAATTACGTTGAATGACCGAGAGGCAGATAGAAGGATTCGTTTGTTTAATAAGAATTTTACCGGATCGTAACTTTCTGGCTCATCACCGTATCTCTCCCCTCCGTGGGTTTATCATCTACCGGATCTGTACCTGTTGCAACAGCATATACCTGGTATTCACCTTTAGGCAGTTGACGAATTACTGCATATACAGTTGAGCTGCACTTGCATTTACACCCCTTTCCGAACCAGTACTCGGTAATAGTAATAATATTATCTTTTTTTGCAATGGCTACTTTCACCTCTCTGCAACAGAGATGTTCTTCAAACCGGTTATAAACAATTGAATCACCATTTGATTTTATTCCAAACACATCGCCTGATGGTAAGCCGGGATAATCCGTATACTCACCTGAAGCTGGAAATTTCGTATCCTTTTTGGTTGCTTTTTCTGCACAGCCGTTTACACTCCATGCTGAATGTGGCAACGTATCAGCAGAAATAATTGGTTGAGTACTTCCATTAGTGTTTTGTGGTGGTTGTTTGTTGTTGCATGCTATGATTACCAAAGCAACAAGCAAAACCATGACGTAAATTATTCGTTTCATAAAATAATAATTAATCTTTGGGGTTGAGGCCACCCGGATTGAATGTAATAGCGATAAAATAACCGTTTCTGTACACGGTATTATAGTGCTTAGCCTCCAGGTCCTGGAAAGAAACGATATCACCAACCTTAAGGCCAGATATTTTTTTAACCCTGGCTCCGCTAATACCCGCTGTAATACAAACCGGATCGTTCCTTCCCAGAAATGTGCTGATACCAAGCAGGATGTTTAGTTGATTGCTATTATCATTTTCTCCTCCGCCTAATGTAATGCCGGCACCAAAGCTTCCGCCCCAGCGAAATCCTTTATCTCTTGGAGAATAAAAATGGAGGTAGGCGGTAACAACCGGAAGAAAAATATCGGCGGATTCCCGTTCAATGGTATTTACACCATTAGCCGTTTTCACAAAATAATGCCACCTGTTTTCAGAATAGGAAACAAAGCTTACCCCATAAGTATTGCGGAAACGGATAGGAGCTTTCTTATAGATAGTAACGACCCTTTGGATAGTGTCGCTTTTTTCAATGTTTAGTAATTTCAAGGTTTCCGTATCAATGACCGGTGTAAGTTTTATTATGGCTGCAGTAGTATTTTTTTCAATTGCAAGCGGAATAGTGCGGACATAACTATCTTTCATTATCAGCCGGTATAAGACAGTTATCCTGCTTACTGTTTCTGATAGGTTGTTTTTATTGGCGGTATAAGAATAGTTATTAGCTGTTGTCATCAATTTCTGAGAAGCTGTCATCAGTGAATCCACGGCTCTATTAGGAAAGGTCAATTCCTGTTGCGAGTTAGAAATTTTATCGTAAGCTTTTTTCAGCAGGTCTTTTAATTTACCTGGTTCCTGGTTAGCCACCCATTCGGCAATCTGTAAAGAAGTGCTGTTTTCATTAATGTCAGGGAACAAATGAGTTACTCTTGTTTGTGCAGTTTGCTTTACTTCTGTTGCAGTATGCTGAACGCTGTACCGTAATCCGGCCAGCTCCTTCCATAACGACTTACAGTCCTCTTCAAACAGTGCAGCTTTGGTCCAGCTGTTATAGGCATCTATAAACATGTTATAGTCGCTGACAAACTTTTCCCCGGCTGCTTTATCAATATTTGTTTCACTTTTTTGAATCTCGCCGGTGCTTTGATATAATTTATCAGTATACTTTTTTAAGAAAGATAATCCGCTGGTGCCGCTTAGATCGCCACCCCAAAAAGGATTAACAATGGTTTCATTGCTTTCTGTTTTGATCTTATACTCAATGGTATCTCTGAAACTTCCGGGTAAGTTGTAAAGTTTTAAATTTACTTTATTAGATCTTGAAAGATTGATAACAGGAATATTAACGGTATCACCATTCTTTTTTATTTCATAATATTTAATGTCTTCCCCGGCTATGTCATACCGGATAAAATATTGTTGTGCCTGTACAGACAACCCTGCTGCCAGTAGCAGGGGCACTAGAAATATTTGTTTCATAAAGCAATTTTTATAGTTGTTAAATTAGATTTCAGCAATAGAAATCAGGCTGATTTATATCACCATTACTTTGATTTTACTCATGAAATACACCCTGGATACGGGTGTATTTTGGCAACAGAAAACTGAGTAGTATGTATGTTTTACAATTGTTCCCCGGCTCAGTAGAAGGACTTACATTGGTCTTATTCATCCTTGCTTTCCTTGTCTGGGTCATTTACCTCGTGGCAATTGCAAACGGGATTTTTCATGATAATACCACCAAGTTATGCTGGTTCCTGATTGTCCTTTTTCTGAATGTTATTGGGGTATTGCTGTTTCTTTTTTGGGGCAAAAAAGAAGTGGGGAGCAAGAAAAGCCAAAGCCCTTCTTAGAAGTTGCTTATATCCATTATAAAAAACAGTTTATATGAAACACCTTCATAGAATACTTATAACGCTAATAACGGGATCCTTTCTGCTGCTTTCATTTACCGGGAAAGAAAATCAACTTACAACAGAAAAATTATTGGGATTTTCTTTCAATTACGAAAAAAGTGAAATAACCATTCATGTGGTAACAACCGGCTGTACGGTCAAAACAGATTTTGCTTTTAAAGTAAACAGCAATTCCATACTTGTATCCCGGAAAAAAAGGGATGTATGCAAAGCGGTGCCACAGGCAGCACATTTTACTTATACGATGAAGGAGCTTGGTATTGACCCAAATAAACTATACAATATCAAAAACAAATTCATCGCCAACCCCAACCTGGCAAATATCCCTTAAAACATTATTGGGGATGATAAACTGATTTTGCATTTTTCAGCACTTGCTGTTTATCCAGTGTCATAGGTTTGGTCTGCTGGTTTTGAAACATCGTCATCTGGTCTTTGTAATGCGGAGAATCCGGGTGCATGGAAGCACCAAAAGTATTTACTGATTCAATAATGGGCAGACTGCCATCTTTCGGGTAACGGACAAAACAGATATAAGCATCGCCGGAGTTTACTTTCAACATTCCATTTTTATATGGTTGTGTATAGGCCGCCGTCAATACATCTGGCAGACCCCAGGCCGGGCGGGCATCGTCGCCTCTCACTAATTTTTGTATATCTCCAAGTACCAGGTCAGTTTTTCCAAAATGCTGCATCATATAATCATATACCTGCTGATAGGTTTCAATTGATTCTGTTTTTGTAAGTTGCCTGGACGCTGTTCCTCTCAGTCTCTTGCTTACAAAATCATAAACGAGAATAAAAACCGCAGCTCCTTTGCTGGTGATGATTGCTTTTCTATCCCAGCTTTGAAAGTTTGTTATAACATCTTTTAATGCCGGATGGTCATTGGCAGATAAGCTCAACATACTATCGATACCGTAAGTATATTTTAACTCTGTTGGTAATTGCTGATCAAATTTTATTTTTTTGAATGCAGTATAATCTACTTTATCGCTATTTATTAATTCTGTTACCCGCTGGCTGCGGTTATTGTGATATGTTTCATAACCATCTGTTATGTCAAATTTTTTCCTGTCAAGATTATTTCGTGTGTCTGTCGCCAGAAACGGAGAGTGGTTGGTATTAAATAAATAGCCGGAGGATGGGTTTATATACTGAGGTAGTTCGCTGATGGGTTTGAATTCCGTCCAAAGGGTTGCTGAGGTATTTCCGGGTACTGTACTTTTCCAATTATATTTTGTATCCGGATTACGTCTTGGCATTTTTCCATTACTGATATAAAATATGGTATCGTACCTGTCAGCATACATGATGTTGAACATGGGCAGGCTTGTCATGCTGACCGCTTTATAAAACTCGGTAAAGTTCTTTGCCTTGTTCATTCTGTACCACTCTTCCAGTGCTTTGATGTCCATTGTGGCGGGTACCCGCAGGGCAAATACACCTTTATCTGTTTTTAATGTTGCCCCGTATTTACTCCAATATATTTTCTTTCCAATGGTGATGGGGATGCCTTTAATTTTCAACCTTGCCTTATCCTGCTCCAGGTTCATCCATTGCCCGTCAAATTTGTATTGATTTTTATTGGCCGGATTCATTTCTAATTGAAACACATCTATCTTATCCTGGTAATTAACGGTATGTGCCCATCCTAAATTTTCATTCGTACCATGAAAGATCAAACAGCCTCCGGGAAATAAACCGCCGAGCATATTCCAGCCCTGCTCACTTTGCAAATGTGCTTCATAAAAAGCCACGGGCCCTTCCTGCGGCTGGTGTGCATTGATCGCAAGAAAAGATTCGCCGGTTGTTGTCTTTACTGAATTCATGGCAAAAGCATTGGAGCCTTGTGGGTTGAAACCGGGAATCGTTGCTACTTTACCACCAAGTATTTGCGGTAGGGCCTGGTCGATACCACAAAAAAGACCGATGGAAAAAACAACGGCTGTCATATATTCCTTTTCATCAAAAGGAAACGCCTGCTTGTATTTTATTGCTGAGGGATGTGCTTTTGCATAGGCGTTCAAACCTGCCACATATCCTTTTATTAAAGCAAGGAAATCGGGGCTTAGTGTATTCCATTGTTCGTCCACCGTCTTACGGATGCGAAGCAAGTTGATGACATAATCACCTTCGGCGCCTTTTTTACCCAGTCCTGTTCCCAATTTTGCTTTACCAGAAAGTACCACCAGCTGCAATGTTTCAAAATCATCTTCGGCATGTGCCCAGGCAATACCATAGGCTACTTCCGGATCGGTTGGTGCGAAGATGTGAGGTACACCAAAACTATCACGGGCAATGGTAATGTTGGCAGGATTAATTTGAGTATGGGCAGTAAAACTTGCAAACAGAAAGAAAACAAGGATCTTTTTCATAACTGAAAAATAAACAAAAAGATGCAGGGTTTATGGCTTTGTTAACCGGTTTACTTTTTTCTCTTACTCAGCAAATATTTTTCGTGTATCACTTTACCCATTGGCTTATCATACACTTTACTTTCCACCCAGGAAATAATATCGAGGTAAGCAAAGGCACGGGTTTCGAACCGGCTTTTTTCAAGATGCTTGATTTTGTGCAGTAGTTTTTCAAATTCCGGTTTTAGTTGCCGTGGTGATAATGGAATCGTTTGCCGGAGAAATTTGAACATCGCTTCTTCCACCACAGTCAGGTTTTTCATTTTCGCCATAAAGCGATATACTGATTTGCTGAGTGATTCCATCAGCATATCATTACCCAGTTCATAATGGGCCATCAGGTGCAGTACCCGGGCATAGCATTGCAGGTCGTACCTCAGATTAGTTTTATCATTGATGATCTGCTGCAGATGATCAATACATTTATTGTAATCACCACTACCGAAATACAGCATGGCAAATTTATAATTCAACACCAGTATACGGTGGCTGTCTATAAACAGGTGGTACGTTTCCAGTTTTTCTTCAATGCCCGGAATAAGTGAAAGTCCCTGTTTGAATGTGCCCAACATAAAATGCTGGTTGATACGGGCAGTGCTGATATAAATAAATGCCAGTACCCGGAAACTGTCGTGGTCCTTCACTCTTTCCAGTTGCGCCACTTTCTCAAACTTCCTTAATGTTTTTTCAAACTCCCGGTAATTACGCAAATCAAAATGAGCATTCAATAAATTATGTATCCCTTTGATGTAGTGTCCAGTTTCCACTCTTATCATCAATGGTTGTTCGGTGAACAGATCAACCCATTTTTTGGTGTAGCGGTAGTATTGTAAAAAATCCTGCCGGATAAAAGCATACCAGGTATAACTCTGGTAGAGATAAAGCCGTTCATAAAAACCTGTTTGTTCCCACACATCTTCAGGCAGGCTTTCTTTCATGAATTGTCTGATGTCTTTTTCATCTTCTACATTTCTTGCATGGCCATGCTGCACAAACCAGCTATACATTTTCAGCGCCAGGTTGGAAAGCCTTGCTACTGTATCTATTTGACGGCTTACTTCGTTGGCTTCAGCAGAAAGTACTTCTGCTCTGTCCTGCATACTGCGGGTAATGTGCAGGTTCTCGATCCTTTTTTCCAGGGCCAGAAATTGCGGCAGCACATTAAACTTCTGATTGGATTTCGCAATTTCTTTTGCCCGTTCAATAATGCGGAGACTTTGAATGAATAATCCTTTTTTATACAAAATATGGGCATAGTCAAACTGCTCGTTCAGTTGCAGGTCGAGGCTATCTGCACTTTTCAACAAACGAAGACTGGCTAAAATCTGTTTATACAGGTGCGTCTTCAGGTTGGCTAATTGGGGCTTGGTAACAGCAGGAAGTTTTTTCAACAAGACCTTCTCATCATACTCCTTCAACTTGTCTACAGCATCAAAAAGCCGGACGATCTTGAGGTCTTCTTTACCAGAACTACGTTTTATATAGAGCTTGAAATGGCGTTTTTCGGCCTTTTCAAGTGACTTTATCAGTTGAAATAATATATCTGTCGAACGGTTGGGCATCATAAAGAGTTTTTGCTGAAATCCACTGCCAGAAAGGGTTTTACAGGCCACCTGTCCGCTTAGGCATGATGAAATGATGCCGTATTTGTTTTGAAGGACATGGTGCTGCTCCCTACTTTCGTGTCAGAAGATTAATCAAAGGCAAGCAATCGTTAAAAGGGGCAAGCGGTCAGAGGTCAAAGATAAAGCCAATAATCTTCAAAAGCTGATAATTGGCAACGAGAGTCAGCAATCAAACTCTACTCTTTAAGAATTTCATATGGCAAGCAATCGTTAGAGGTCAGTCCGTTTCTACGGAAGGACCTTTTTTTGTATAAAGGCATGCTAATGTAACGATTTATTAACAGTGGCGAAATTTCTTTCCCTGTTTTTTTATTTATTCTATTCCAGGCGTTATTCCGTTGAATAATCACAATTGACCCCGGTCATCTCAATCCTCCGATTCTTTTACCTTCACCACAAAAAAAAATTGGCTATGGCTATCCGCATTTTTATTACTGGTGGCACTTTTGATAAGGAATATAATGAACTGAATGGTGAATTATATTTTAAAGACACTCACATGTCAGAACTGCTGGAAAAAGGCCGCAGTAAAGTTTCGGTAGAAATAAGAACATTGATGATGGTGGACAGCCTGGAGATGACAGACCAGGACCGGAGCCTGATTGCTTACCAGTGCAATCAATGCGAAGAAACCATGATCGTTATTACACATGGTACGGATACAATGTCTGAAACAGCAAAAGTGCTGGCGCAAAAAATAAAAGATAAAACCGTTATTCTTACCGGCGCCATGATACCAATCAAGTTTGGCAGTTCTGATGGTCTCTTTAATCTTGGCAGTGCTTTAGCTTTTGCGCAAACATTACCCTTCGGTGTATATGTGGCGATGAATGGTCGCTTTTTTAACTGGGATAATGTGCGGAAGAATAAAGAGACAGGAGTGTTTGAAGAGGTGAAGTGACCGCCATTGATAGGTTGCACAAATAAAAGAAAGCTCAGAACTCCTAGTGATGAACCCCCTCTTCTCTTTGCGATACGTCTCTCATCGGCTAAAAGAATATTGGTGCCGTTGAAAGAATTGTTCTTCACCGTCAAATTTTACCAACTTGGTTATAGTGAATAGCTTCTCAGCCATTACCATTACCTGGCGAAAAGTAGCGGATTTGGGGTCATTACCATCCAGGCCTTTACGCTCCAATACAATTTTTAATGACCCATCTGCCTGTAACGTCCGTTCAATTAATTGCATATCGTTCACCATGGTTCCATTTTCTTTAATCACATAATTATTTTTTTCATTTTCCGCCGGCTCGTCTGTATAATAAAAAGCCAGGGTGAATTGGTTTTCGCTTTTCATTTCTACAGCGGCATTAACTTTAATAGTTACCGGTTTATTCGATGTATAATCAAGGTAAGTAAGCGTACCTGTCCATTTTCCCGTTGCAGATTTAAAGTCGCTGCTATTTATGGTTTGTGCATTTCCTCCGGTTGTTACAAATAATAACAGGCAGGCAATGGCAGCTTTAGCAGGTATGGGAATGTTTATTTTTTTCCTGTTCATAATTACCCTGTCTAAAGAATACCTGCCCCCTCCCGCAAATGCTACCAGTACAAATCCCCAGAACAATGTTTGTTGAAAATACATACCGGTAAGAGGCTCCGGCTTATCAAACCATAAAAAAGCAATCACAAAAAACTGAAAGGCCAATTGTAATGCAGAGAAACGGGTAAGAAAGCCCAACGCAATACAAATCCCGCCTGCAAACTCACCCCAGGAGGCCATCGCTGCCCAAAAATCGGGAGAAGGAAAAGTAAACCCAAGACCGGCCACCTGTTCCGTGAACCATCCTGGTGCCGTAATCGTATTCATTTTAGGCCAGCCGGCATGTATAGCTATACTTAAACCGAGATGCAGTCGAAATAAAAGCCAACCAGCATTTAATACTTTATTATCGTTAAGGCTGGATCCAAAAAAATATTGACGAAGTAGCTGTTTCATAAAAATAGTGTTGGTAAAAAATGGTTTATTAATTGAAATTCGGCCCGCCCATGCTAAGCCCTGTATCACCTGTTACTTTCAGTACTACTGTTGCTGCTTTATTAGCGGAATTTTTAAAAATGGCTTTGGTGTCAGCATCAAACCGTACAATTTTCTGCTGGCCGGGTTCTAAAGTGATCAGTTTGGTTTCAGCCCCACCCAGGGGAACCCGGTACACTTCTATCGGTACTTCGCCATCATTTTTAACCACAGCTTTAAACGAACCATGCTGACCATCACCCAACTCAAAGGCTTTTTGCGGACCAATAGTAGTTTGGGAGGTAAGAGAACAGGAGATGAGGGTTATTGCTGCCGTGAGGATAATAATTACTTTTTTCATGCTTTTATTTCCTCAAAGATGGGAGCATGAAGAGCGGCAGTCGCTGCAAAAGATGTTTTGAGACTAAATAAAAGGGACTCAAATAAAAAATAGCCGCCTCATTTATGATTTGAGACGGCTCAGATTGATTTTATACATCCCGAAACAACGGTTTAATTTTTCTTTTGTCCTTTCCAGGGTAACACAAATTTTCTGTTTTCATTCAGGGTGATCCCAACAACTTTATTGCCTTCGATATAGCCCGAATGAAAATAAGTACCGCTCTGGTCGGCAGTGGTAAAGGCGAAATATATTTTGTCCCAATCGGTATTCAACAATCCACCGCTAAACGGATACCCATAAAACTCTCCATCGAACTGTTTCCCTTCTATCTTAGTGAATTTGAAATCTTTCAGGTATGGCTCACTGGCAGGTGCAGGACGTAGATCAATAATCCAGGTGCCCAGTAAACTATCGGTGCTTTTTGTATTATCTGAATGTTGAGCAAAGGATGGCATTGAATAAAGAGAAAAAAGGATAAGAATAAATCTTTTCATATTGGTTAATTTAAAAATGGAAAACAAAACAACCGGCGAAAAGTTTTACCTGCCATTATCCCCGATCCAATCTTTGGGGCTGGTTCCGGTGGCTTTTTTAAAAGCCCGGTTAAATGTGGCTTTAGAGTTGAACCCACAATCAAAAGCAATCCCCAGCAGTGTTTGTTTTTTATGTTCGCCTTTATTGAGCATTTCTTTCACGGCTTCAATCCGGAATTGGTTGACAAAGTCATTAAAGTTGACACCAAAACCATTATTCACCATTTTAGAAATAAAAGAAGGGTTGCTTTGCAGTTGTTTCGCTACCTGTGCAAGCGACAGTTCCGGGTCTTCATATACTTTGCCCAATTGCATCAATTGCAATAGTTTCTCCTTCCATTCTTTTATATCAGCAGTCAAGTTGGTATCTGTAACGGCCACTGTATCAATATCAATTATCACTGCATCTTCCGTTAACGGGCTTTCGTTGACATAAGAAGGATGATAATTCAGTAATAAAGCAGGCCGGTATGCGAAAAGGTTAGGGTGAAAAGCAATTTTGGTTTCAATTGAATTAGCATAACCGGTAATGGCGATATAATAGAAGATTATAGCAAACACCAAAAAATACCACCAGCTGCTGCTGTAAGAACTACCGATAAAAAAATCACTGATATAAAAACCAAATCGCACCGTCAGCATTAATAAAAAGGCCAGCAGGAAATTTTGTATCCAGCGGAACATCACCACATCTGCATAACTGATTACCTGCACCATCAGTTTTTTATAGAGGCTGTAATAGCGTAACGATAATAAGAAATAGAGCAGCATCGAAAGGAAACCGGTAAGCTGGTACCAGGTATCAAAATCAGGATCTTGTCCGTTTGCCAGGAAAAAATATCGTTTCAATACCAACTTATCTGTAACCACCATTACAATACTGAACAGTAAATACAGCATACCGGGTACCAGGTGCAGCCATTCTTTTTTCCCAAACCGGAAAGATGGATTTAGCAGGCTTTGCACATAAAAAAAAATAACCGGGCCAATAAAATATAAGTGTTGAAAGGGAATATAGAATAAAATATCCCGGTAGGGCTGGGTATCATACCAGCCTGCAAAGCCAACCATCCAGGGAGCTATGTATAAAATACAGAGCAATAAAAAAAGACTAAGCCATTTGTCTGAACGGGTTTCATTGATGACTCCTTTTCTGTATAAAAGAATAGCGTACACCAATCCATGCACAAAAAATATAAGCAGCAGGGAACTGTACCGGTTAAAATCGAATAACATTTCGGAAAAGTAGAAAAACCTTCTGAATAATACATCTATTGTTAAACAAAAAAGGAGAGAGATGTTTCATCTTTCTTTATTACACAACACTTATAAAAAATTTGGCGGTGGACCGCCCGTGCCACGTCCCGGACCCGTTGGTGGCCGGGGTTGTCCCATCATACTGATAACCTGGTTAATTATTTCGTCAAACTTTTTTTGTTGCTCCGGTGAACACAAAGTCCTTACCTTTTGGAAATGGTTTAATGTCAGCAGGTCTAATTCTTCCGTAATGGCACTTACTGCTTTTGTTGCTCCCTGTTTTACGCTGTCTGTCACATTTGATTACTTCAGCAAATCAAAAAAATATTCCTTTGCTTCTCTTGTTTTCATTCGTAATTGTTCCGCTGCTATACGATGTTCTTTTACTAATACTTCGAGCTGCTCTTGTTGTTTGTCATCCAGTTTTAATTCATTTACCAAAAACTCCTGAGGGGGGTCCTTTTGGTTGAGGGGGATGTTTTGCTTTACCCAACCAAAACATGGTTATCGTTGCGGCATTAGCCACTAATAATAATACGACAAGCCATGTTAATAATTTATTTTTTGGTCCGTGATTCATATTTCTTGTTTCAATATAATGCAATAGATTGATCATAAGACTCAGTAAAATTTTGCAAAGAGGAAGCAGTTGCTGTTGATTGTTTTTGTTTTGTTTTAAACTGCTGCGATAATATAAAGCTATTTACCGCTAAGAACAATACCAGTGTACCCACTATCCAAACAGGCTTCTTCATAATTCATGCCTTGCACTTTTATTAATGTAAAAGCCGGTTTTTGTTTTTCGGGTAATGATTCTATGACTTTAAATAAGATGGCTGCCTTTTCTTTATTCTCTGCTGCTATCCCCGGATGTTGAAAGGAAGCATTAGTACTTTTCTTTTCTTCCGGCATCCACCAGGGTAATATTTTGTGCAGCTTCTGTCTTGTATTTCGTCGCCGTATTTTATCTAATGCCTTTCTTGTTGCTATTCTATAAATCCAAGTGGAAAGAGAAGACGCTTCTTTAAAGCTGTCTACCATTCAAAGACCTGAATAAATGTTTCCTGCGCCGCGTCTTCTGCCTCTTTGGCATCCTGCAATATATTCAGCGCAGTATGAAACACCCGGTTGCGGTAGTTTTTTACCAGCCACTGGAAGGCAGATTCATTACCCTGATTTAGCTGCTGTATTAATTCCTGTTCATTCAAACTGGTTGTAGTATTGACGCATCAAGCTAACAAAATCCTTCGGTAATAAAATAGTCGGACTACAAGTAAGCTGGTGTAATACATTCTTCTAAATCGGGCCACATTGTAATACTACTTAGATAATATAGGGTGAGAGCAATCTCAATACTTTATGACTCTAAAAAAGATGAATATTAATTTGTTGTTTACTCATTTCATGCTGTACGTTTGTTCTCCTTCGGGAATCAACAATCCGCCAATTGACTGGAAAATATGTAGCTGCTTCTTTTGAATTTTCATTCTACTCAAAAAACAGTTTTGCAAACACTCCACAAACCGTTTGCCATATTGATGAATAAGGTACAAAGAACCAGCCCAGGTGACAGCATATAAAAATGATTAATAACACCAAATAGGGCTTATAGCGATTTCCCTTTTTTATATCATATATTATTAAACCGGCAAGAATCAGTTCTGTCACTAAAAAAGATAATTGAACACTCTTTTGAAATGAAATGCCCCCCAGGGAAATTAAGGCCCGTCCTAAGCCAGGTCCGATAAGTACTAATGAAGCCCCAATGATATACCTCATATGAAACCCGGTATTTTTGGCATGTATCATAGCAAGTACATACATCATTACGAAAATGACCAGTTGTGGTAAGGGAATAATTAAGTGAGCAATACATTCAATCTTTGGATATAGTTTAATCTCTCTTTGATACTGGTTTCTGGTAACGATAAATATTGAAATAATAAGCAAAGGCATTAATAAATATGAGCATTTCCCTAAAAATCGGTGAAGCCTGAAATTTCCTGTTTTAATTAAAAAGGGTTGAATAAACAGCATTACAAACCAAAGTAAAAAAAGTAATGTATGAAAATGGTGAGAGAAAGGAATTTTTCCTATCGTGGAGAATAAAATAAAATAGGATTTAAAGAACCCCAAAAAAGCAAAGGCCAGAGTTACAGCAAATAAAATCCAGATTTTATTATAGGCTTTATCCATGAAATTTATCTAAAATACTGAGAATAATTCATTCCGGGTTAGTGGATGCTATTAAAACTACGATGGAGTATAATAAACCGGAGTAATACCGCACTTAGAAAATTATTATATCCCCGGAATGAAATTTTTCAGATGCCATTGTATTTTTTCTCCGATGAGATTCCGGAACCGTATCTTTTCCTTTTTTGTATCCTGCAAAATGTTCAGGACAGTATGAAACACCCGGTTTCGGTAGTTTTCTACCAGCCACCGGAAAGCAGGCTCTTTGCCCTGCCGGAGTTCCAGTATCAGCTCCTGTTCATTCAAATTAGTTGACGCATTGACGCATCAAGCTAATAAAATTCTTGTGCACATACTTATTTCCTTCTGTTAAACAACTATTGTTGACTTTCTTGTTGTTATATTCTTTTCAGATCAACTGGTATTTTCCCAATTAATATAATTAACTGATTTTTTTTCTTTTATGCAGCTTACAGACAGAGTGTTCCTGCAATAATTGATATTAATTCTTTGAAAATGTGACATTTGTCACCCGGGATTTTGACAATGGTCATGAAAGCGTCAGGCTACCAGCAATAGTTTTGTGTCATAATTATTATTATTCATTTTAAATACTCTTTTATGAAACTTTTTAAAATAAATCATTTGTGGGCAGCTGCCACAATTGTATTGGCATTGGGATATCTTGTTAGTTGCACCCGTGATAACGATATGATTGTTCCGATTCAGCTGACTCAACCCTTTGTTTCCACCAGGGGAACTGAAGTTCATCTACCTGGCAATATGACTGCCGGAAATACAAATGAATGGAAGCTGGATAAAACACACTCTAGTTGTCTATGGACAACTCCTTATGTTGGTGCTGCTGGTTTATTAACCGGTCGTTTCAACCAGTTTGGTATGAACGGGGTAAGTACTGCTGATCAGCAAAATTATGTTACAACCGGACAGCCGTTGAAAGATTCCAGCTGGGCTTTTTATGAGAATGAACCGGGCAGATCTTATTTTAACGGATATGTACAAATCAACACTTCCAATACCGGTGAACCCGGCCGTGATGCAGGCTGTAATGTTTCAGGAATGGGTACTGTTGCTATTGTTGCGGGAACTCAAAACCTGACATTTCCTAATCTGGCCAAGATACAGACGACTGAAGTAAAATTCGACCCTTCCAGTAATGGCTACATAGTTACCCTAAACCTAACTTACCAGGGTAAGTTAGCCGCCCCGCTGACTAAAACAGGAATAATAGGAACTCTCAAGTATGTTAAAAAGCAAAGGGTTCAGTTTGGTACTGCGGCAGCGTATGATGTTTTTGGCCTTCAACTTAGGTTTTCATTCAACTGCCGTGATTTTGGAATTGTAAGTACCAGCATTGCCGATAAAATCGATATTGAGTGCAATATGAATTTCAACAATAAATAATTACCCTTAAATCAACCAATAATGAAACGATTATTAATATATGCAGGTTTGATTTTGTCTTTGGGATTTGGACTTTCCAGTTGCTACAAAGATATCATCAAACCCAACCTGGCAGACGATCCTGAAGGCCCCCCTAAACAAGTTAGTTATGCGAATGAGTTAAAGGCAATGTTTAATAATAATTGCGCCCTTGCTGGCTGTCATGTGGCAGGAGCTCATAAACCTTACCTGACACTGGATGTATCCTATACACAGATTGTTAATGGTGGCTTTGTAAACCTGGCATTGCCCAAAGAAAGTATACTCTATAAAAATGTATACGGAGATATGGCACAATACATGAATTCTGCAAAAGATAAGCAAAAAGTGTATGACTGGATCAGAAACGGAGCCCCTAATAATTAATTGATATAAAACTAAATCAAATGAAACTAAATATAAATACTGCTAAAAGCTGGTCTGCATTTCCTGCTTTGCTTGCGCTGTGCCTGTTCTTATTTGATGGTACTTTACTGGCGCAGGATAGTACAGCTGTAGCAGATGAAACAGCAGCTCCGGCCAAAAGCAAACCTGTAAAAAATACTTTTCAGAGTGTATGGTTAATCGACAATCAAACAGTTATGGTTCCTATTAAAGGCACCATGGAAATGGACATCATGCACCGTTTTGGTACCTGGAACAAAGGCTATGAAGATTTCTGGGGATTTTTTGCTCCCTCTAATATCAGGATAGGGGTTAGCTATGTGCCTATTAATAAGCTAAATGTAGGTATCGGGTTCACTAAAACAACAGCGGTTATAGCACCGGCATCAGCCCCATCATCTGTTTCCGGGCCTATGTGGGATGGAAGTATTAAATATTCAATTATTACGCAAACAAAAAATAAATATCCTGTTAGTGTAAGCTATTATGCCAATGCGGGATTTAATACAAAAAAAGATCCCAATAAAGAAACATACAGGTACACTTCCGACCGGCTTTCTTACTTTCATCAGATCTTAATAGCCAGAAAGGTTACTGATAAATTATCTGTTCAGGTTGGGCCCAGCATTTCTCATACTAACGTTGTAAACGGTTATTTTACAAAATTGAATGACAGTACATTGAAAATAAAACCGGAAATGAAAAATGATCATTTTGCCATTGCATTTTCTGCCCGGTATAAACTTACCGCTGTTACTTCCCTCATGATCAATTATGATCAGCCTATTACCAAGCATGTTCGTTACAATCCAAACCCCAGCTTGTCTTTTGGTGTTGAATTTAATACCAGCAGCCATTCCTTCCAGTTGTTTTTCACCAACTATTATTACTTGAACCCGCAGATGAACAATTTGTTCAATACCAACAACCCATTCCCTTATGATGACCTGACAAAAACCCATCCGGTTCGCCTTAATGATGATCCTGCCACTACTGATAAAGATGAAAGTGTAAGGGTAAAAGGCGGAAGATTCCTGATTGGTTTTAATATCACAAGGTTGTGGAATTATTAAAATGAATAATTATTATTAGCAGAATGTAAGCCCTGAATATAAAACTATTCAGGGCTTTTTTATATTTGAGTAATGATCAAGAATATTGTATACCAGTACGGATTGTTTTTTCTTGCCCTGTTACTCCTGGCCTGCACCCATTCATCTGATAAAAAGAAATTGGTAAATGATAAACCTGTTGGTAACAAACCAATTTCAAAGCCCCCGGCTTCTTACCAGGATACACTGAAAATAGACGTACCGGCAGCATTGTTTTACACTCCAGATACAATTCAGTTGCAAAAAATTAAAAAAATAACTGAAGAACGGGTTTTTGAATCGCAAACACATGAATATTTCTTTCAAATGAGAAATGCCCGGATGGTGCTAAAAAAAAACTGGCCCTCCATAACTATTATTGAGGCAAAAAATGTACGATACCTGCTTTTCAAAAAAAGGAATAATGATTTGGTATGTATTGATCTGAATAATTACGACCCCTTTGGAATGTTCCTTTTTGACACCAAAAAGGATCCGCATCCTGCAGATATGATGAATATTGATTCTGAACTTTCTTTCTATTTTACGAAATAATAAAAGAACTCCGAGCCTACTGTGAGTGACCCGCAACCGATTTATCCAGTAAACAGGGGTTTATCAGTCATTGTCTGTATAATAATCAAGCATTTAACTGATTTTACTCAGTCTTTCTCACTGAAATTAATTATTATTTTATGCCTGAAATGAAAACAACAATAACTTCTTCAGCCCCTTGTCAAGCTTATGAAACTTACAATACCTGTCAACTGGGAAGATGATTATTTTGAAAAAATAGATTTTTCCCAAACGGAGGAGATTTACGGAAAACTTAACGTAGGCCTTATCGGAGGTGGCAGGCCCTCGCTTACACTACCCAGCGTAAAAAAAGAAAAAGTAAAAGAATTTACAGAGGAGGCCCATAAAAGGGGTTTAAAGTTCAACTACTTAATGAATGGAACCTGTTTTGATAATCTGGAGATTACCAAAACTGGTTACCGTGACATCCGTAAAACCCTTGACTGGCTGGCTGAAATGAATGTAGATGGCATTTCCGTTTCTCTTCCAATGGTGATGGAAATTATTAAAAAGAATTATCCGCAATTTTCTATTTCAGCTTCTGTCCAGGTACGTATTGATGGTTTTGAAAAAGCACGGTACTGGCAAAACCTGGGAGCTGATAAGATCAATATCTCATATGTTGATATTAATAAAGACTTTGATGAAATAAAAAAAATAAAAGAGAAAACCACCTGCAAAATTCAGACGATTGCGAACCTGATGTGTATGAATAAATGCCCGATGGTTACGCTGCATGCCAACTATAATGCACATGCCTCTCAAAAAAATCATGTCAACAATAATTTCAGCTTCGATTATTATCTTTTTTCCTGTGCAGAAAAATTATTGTCAAACCCGGTGGAAATTTTAAAATCAGCCTTTATCAGACCGGAAGACATTCATTATTACGAAGAAGCCGGTGTAGATAATATAAAGCTGGTGGAAAGAAGTATGACTACAGAGGCTTTGGCCCGGATTGTAAAAGCATATACAGAAAGATCTTATGATGGTAATATGATGGACCTTATTCACGGACTGTCCAAGTATATCATTTATAATAAAGACAAATATTATTGGAAAGGTTTAAAATATCTGTTACAGCCTTCTAAAATCAATCTTTTCAAAGCCCACAAACTGGTTAACCAGCTAAATACACTTAGAAAAGACAAGGCGTTTAATGAAAGCTTTGACCTGTATATTGATAATAAAAAATTGAACGGGTTCCTGGATTTCTTTCATAAAGGACATTGCCAGCGGGATTGTAACGAATGCAACTACTGCAATAAATTTGCTGAAAAAGCTATCAGCTACCTGGTTCCGGTGGAAGAGCATGAAAAAGCAATGGAATCACTTCGGCACACAAAAAACATGATGATAAAAGGTGATTTGTTCTAAAATTATTTTCCTACATTCAAACAACAGAAAATAATCGGAATAATGAACGAGAATAAAAGCCGGATTGGCATTTTTGTTATCCTGCTGCTTACGATTTTTAGTTTTATCCCTCTTCGTTCATTACAATTTGAATTTAATATAGAAAAACTATTCCCTGCAGGAGATCCCGAATTGGCTTTTTTCCAGGAATTTCAACAACAGTTTCACTCTGAAATTGATGATGAATTTATTTTCATCGGACTGAAAAATAAAACCGGCATTTTCAATCATGATTTCCTGGTAAAAACAGACAGTCTTACCAGGTTTATCTCCCGGCTGGATAATATTATAAAGATCTATTCGCTTACCAGCTCCAATCTTATTTATTTTCAAAAAGAAGAAGTCAATGCCAGGCCGCTGATCCATATTGATAGACCTGAATTGTATGCTGCTGACTCCGCCTACCTATTTCAGTCAACAGAATACCGAGATCTGCTTATTTCGAAAGATGGTAAGTCAATTGCCATTGCTGCCTTTAACAAACAAAATTTAACCGACGAACAGAAAGATTATATTCTTAATAACATCCAGCAAAAAATAAATGAGATAGGTTTTGATGAAACTCATCTTACAGCAAAAATCCGGGTTGAAAGGATATATGTAAAAGAGATTGAAAAGAATCTAAAAAAATACCTGTTGCTTTCTCTTTCTCTAATATGTATCGCATTGTATCTGCTGTTTAAATCAATTAAAACGATCATTCTACCACTGCTTGTCATTTTAATCTCAATTATCTGGACACTTTCATTTATTTCAGTAACTGGCCATTCTTTGGATATTATTTCAAGCTTGTTGCCTCCCATACTGGCTGCTATTTGCATGTCCGATATCATTCATATTTCTACACACTATATAGAACAATTAAGGGCCGGGCTTTCAAAAAAAGAAGCGTTGGATAAAACATATAAAGAAATCGGGCTCGCCACTTTTTTTACCTGCTGTACGATAGCTATCGGTTTCATTACTCTGGGCATTACCAATATTATTCCTATCCGGAATTTTGGATTTTTTGCTGCCATTGGCATTATGCTTGGATTTGGTATTACGATGATTGCTCTCTATGCCTTTTATTCCATTTCACCTCTACCTAAGATTGTAAATGAAAAAGGGGCCGACTACCGGTGGAATAATTTTTTGTCTTTTTCGTTCAGAAAAATTTTAAAGAATAAAATTATTGTTTTCAGTTTATTGACAATCCTTACGGGAATATCCATTTATTATTCCACCAAAATAGAAATCAATTCAAGTTTATTACAGGAAATACCAAAAAAAAATCCCATGCTGGATGATTACCGGTTCATGGAAAAAGATTTTGCTGGCACCCGGCCATTTGAATTGGCTCTTACAATTACTGACAAGAAAACATCTTTTTTTGAACTGGAGAAAATGAAACAGGCAGAAGAGGTCGAATCTTTTTTAAAAGACAGTTGTGGTATCGGTTATCTCATTTCTCCTCTTTCCTTGTTCCGGGGAGCTAGCAAAGCGTTTAATGGGGGGGATAATGCCAGTTTTCTTTTGCCCAAGTCACAACAGGCCGTTAACAGGTATTATGAAGGAATTACGCAAACTGAATTTGCTGATGAAATGGAGCATTACATGATTATGGATGGTAGCAGGCTTCGCATCAGCGGACGGTTGCCCAATCTGAGTGTAAAAGAATTTAAACCGATAAAGAAAAAAATAGATGATTTTTTTGCCAGAAAAAAATCGGATTATAATTTTTCATACCAGTTAACCGGTTCTGCCCTTTTACTGGATCAGATCACTTATTCTTTGACACAAAACCTTTTTACCGGAATTCTTTTTGATGCCTTGATTATCTGCCTGATTGCCTTTTTCCTGTTACGAAACTGGGTTATCACTTTAATTGTATTAATTCCCAACGTTGTTCCCCTTATATTTATGGCAGGCGTAATGGGAATGATGGGCATTAATTTAAAAGCCGATACTTCTGTAATTTTTGCCATTGCACTAGGGCTGGCAGTAGATGATACTATCCATTTCCTAAGCCGGCTCAGGCTTGAATTATCAAAAGGACTCTCGCTTCCATATGCTGTAAAGCGAACTTACTTATCGACTGGTAAAGCCATTATAATTACGACCCTGGTCTTATTATCCGGGTTTATGACCCTGCTTTCTTCCAGCTTCGGAGGCACTTTTTACATCGGATTGTTGATCAGTCTTTGCCTCTTCTGTGCTATGATTCTTGAGCTAACAATTACCCCGCTTTTAATATTACTACTTTTTAAAAGAAGCAAGAAATAATTTTCTGTTTTTTTAATAAAGTATAAACTGCTGTAAAACAAGTTGATACCCTCCTTTATAATCGTTTGACACAAGTCATTCTTATTTGTGATAAAAATCACATTATACCTCTATTTCAGTCATTACCGCTGAAACCTATCATAGCTACTTTAGCCCGTTAAGTTTTTAATAATTAACCCTTTACTCCACTTCACAAACGCAATTGATATGGGAAACAATAAGAAATCTGCTGACAAGTCCCGCCGGGATTTTTTATCTCTTTTTTTATCGGCTGATAAAAAAGCCGGCAAACCTGAAATGGTAAAAATGCTGACAGCCGATGGCAAGTTGGTAGAAGTAGACAAAAGTGTTTTTGAAGAAGCCGCTAAAAAGAAAAAAGCAAGTAATAAAGATATATATGACTGGATGAAAAATCCAAGCAAAGAGAATAGCTGATTTTTTATCCCCTTTCTTTAAAACCAAGAAATATGAAACAAGAAGATATAAGTGATAAGGGCCGGCGGGATTTCCTGAAGACTGCTGCCATTGCAACCGTGGCTGCAACAACCTGTGGCAGTTTAGCCTGTTCCTGTTCATCTAAAAAAGCAACTGTTAGTGAGAAAGTAAAACTTCTTTCTCCGGATGGCGAAATCGTTGAGATCGACTCGGCTTATCTTAATCACCAGGAGCATATGGCAATTGTTTCCAAACTGGAAGCAAGACAGGGTATCGCCGGAAAAAAGTTTGTAATGGTCGTTGATCTTTCCCGTTGCAAAAATGCCCGTAAATGTATCAGTGCTTGCCAGAAATGGCACTATCGTCCGGAAGAAACAGAATGGCTTTCCGTTAAATTATTAAAGGATAGCGATAAGGCTGCTCCTTATTGGTTCCCCAAACAATGTTTTCATTGTGATAATCCGCCTTGTGTAAAAGTTTGTCCCGTTGATGCCACATTTAAAAGACAAGACGGCCTTGTATTGATAGATAATGAACGTTGTATCGGTTGTAAATTTTGCATGGCTGCCTGTCCTTATTCTACCAGGGTATTTAACTGGGATGAGCCGGATCAACCATTTGATATCAGGAGCCTAGCCTCCAATCCGGAAACAGGGCTGCCTGCTAAAGTAGGTACTGTAGAAAAATGTGATTTCTGTCCCGACAGGGCAAGAGAGGGATTGCTTCCTCCTTGTGTAGAAGCCTGCCCCAATGGTGTATTTTATTTTGGTGATGAAAATGAAGATACTGTTAGTAATGGTGATGAAACTATAAGTTTCAGTCAGTTGATTAAGGACCGTGCTGCTTACCGATTCATGGAAGAGCTGGGAACTAAGCCAAGAGTTTATTACCTGCCTCCAAAAGACAGGCAGTTCCCTGTAGAAAGGGGTTATGAAAATCTACCCGACAAGCTGAAAGAAAGATTTAAGGATATAATGGAGGAAAGCGGTGTGAAGGAGTAATAATGGTCTGCGATATTGAAATTAACAATGAATACTAATTATTATGGAACTCAATACATATCAACAGGAGATCTTTGATAAACAAAGGCCAACCATTGAAACCTATGGTAAAAAAACCTGGGGATGGACCATCTTTTTTCTGCTATGGATACTGGTAGGGTGGTATGCCCTTTATTTGCAAGTTTTTAAAGGCCATAGCGTAACGGGCATGAGGGATAATGTGGTATGGGGTCTTTATATCGCCAATTTCATTTTCTTTATTGGTATCAGCTATGCTGGTGCCGTTATTTCTGGTATTCTACACATACTAAAAGTTGAATGGCGAAAACCTATTATCCGAATTGCTGAAATGATAACGGTCATCTCAACTATTATCGGCCCGATATATATTTTATTATGTGTGGGCCGGTTAGACAGGCTTCATCACCTTTTTCTTTATCCGAGGCTTCAATCCCCTATTACATGGGATGTATTTGCAATAGGTACTTATTTTGCCGGAAGTTTAATTTTTTTATACCTCGCTTTAATAAAAGACTTTGCTATTTATCGTGATGCCAAACTCAATGTTCCTAAATGGAAACAGAAAATGTATAAATTTATGGCTATTGGTTACCGCGGTACCCCCAGCCAAAAAAGGCATATCAGAATTTCCACTAATCTAATGGCAATCATGATCATTCCACTTGCCATCATTGTACACTCTGTACTTTCCTGGATTTTTGGTATGACACTTAGACCCGGTTGGCACAGCACCATCTTTGGTCCTTACTTTGTTTTAGCAGCTATCTATTCCGGTACCGGTGTACTCATCATGGCCATGTGGGTGTATCGAAAAATGTACAAGCTGGAGAGCTATCTTACCGATAAACATTTCGTCTATCTCGGTTATATCATGATGGTACTTGGAGCAGCATATGGTTATTTCACTTTCTCCGAATACCTGACTGACTGGTTTGGTTCTGAAAAATGGAATAGTGAAGTGATTGAAAAAATATTCAACCCCGCCAAATATGGCTGGTGGTTCCTGTTTGCCAATGTGGCCGGTATCATACTCCCGATTGTCATTGTGGCCATTCCAAAAACAAGGACGCCAAATCTTATTGCATTTGCCTCCTTCTTTATGGTAATGGCGTTGTGGGTAAAAAGATACCTGATCATTGTTCCGACTCTTGAGTCTCCATTGCTTCCAATGCAGGATACCAGGATGGAATATGTAAAATACTCTGCCACTTGGGTAGAATGGGCACTGACATTCGCTGGTATTGCAACCTTTTTCCTGTTCTTTACTTTGATGTCAAAATTTGTAACTGTTATTCCAATATCAGAATTTGGTGAAAAAGAGAAACAATTGGTGGCTCCGGCAGAAAAAGAAATGGTGGTGGCGAATAAACCAATAAAATAAATTGAAAGTCTGCTAAATCAAGTATATGAAACAACAATCAAAAAAATTGCAGCATAAAAAAGGGTTTCGGCAACTGGTATTATTTGCCGGGCTGCTTATCCTGTTACTGGTGCCATCCGGACTTTTTGCACAGACTGATACAACGGCTCAACAAGAAGAAGCTGTAGCAGAAGAAGAATCATCACTGATTTCTCCTTCGGTGGAATTTATCAGTGTACAAAAAGCTGATAATACTATTGATCTGAAAGCTGCCCTTTCAGCAAAAGTCAAAGGTAATTTTTATAAATTACCCTTGCTTAAAGTTACATTCCTGCTGGTAACAGATTCTGCTGAGAAAGAAATTGGCTTTGTTATTACTGACCGGAACGGAAAGGCTGTATTAAATGCCAAACCAGAGGTGTTGGTAGCTAACAAAGAAGGCAAGCTTCATTTCAAAGCTGTATTTGCCGGTAATAAGGCAATGGATGCAGCAGAAGAAGAAATAACCATCAAACGGGCCCGGCTGGAAATCACCCCTGTTAAAGAAGATTCATTGCTTACGGTTCAGGTAAAATTAATTGATCTAAGTACTGGGACTGAGACCCCTGTCCCAGAAATAGCACTGGGAATTTTTGTAAAACGTTCATTCAACCCATTAAAAGTAGGAGAAGGAACCACGGATGAAAATGGTGAAGCCATTATTGAAATATCTAATAAACTGCCCGGTGATGCAAAGGGAAATATTACCTTGTTAGCAAAACTGGATGAAAATGAAAGCTATGGCAACTTGGAAGCTTCCGTTGAACAAAAATGGGGAATACCGGTTTCCGACAAGATGAGTGAGTTGCCAAGAGCCTTGTGGAGCACCCACCCACCTCTCTGGATGCTTATAACTTTTATTATCCTGGTGGGGACAGTGTGGGGGCACTATATTGTAATTATTTATGAGCTGTTCCGGTTAAGAAAAGAAGAGCCTCATCCACCAACTGATGCAACTAATATGTAACTTATACATTCTTATAAATAGCAAAAACAAAAAACATGAAAAAGAAATTCTCTGTACTCGTCGCTGGAATATTTGCGATAGCTCTATTGGCTTTTGTTCCTAAGTCTGTAATTCAGGACCCTTGGCCTGTACCAGATGCTTATAAAAACAAAGTCAATCCATTAAAAGGCAATGCCGCTTCCATTGCAGAAGGCAAAACACTGTACAACCAGCATTGTAAATCATGTCATGGGACAAAAGGAAAAGGCGATGGCTCTAAAGCCGCACAATTGGACACAGAATGTGGCGATTTCACCAAAGCTTCTTTTCAATCTCAGACAGACGGAGCATTATATTATAAGACTGAAAAAGGCAGAAAAGACATGCCTTCCTATAAAACTAAAATCCCGGATCCAAATGATATCTGGGCTGTTGTTAACTACATAAGAACACTGAAATAGTTTTCTAAATTATAGCTGTAGAAAAAGGATTGTTTTTGCGAACAGTCCTTTTTCTTTTTATAGCACTCTTATTGCAGTACAAGTAATACCCGATAGCTGAAAAAAATCTCACACCTTTGCCCCGTATTTAGTTTTAATGGCAAATCCCCGCAAAGCTGCAGTTGGTTTTATTTTTGTTACACTACTCATTGACGTCATGGGATGGGGATTAATTATTCCTGTCATGCCCAAACTGATTTCGGAGCTAAAGCATATCCCGGTAAATGAAGCCAGTCCTTACGGAGCGTTGTTGTTATCTGTTTATGCCATCACTCAATTTGTATTTGCCCCGCTTATCGGTAACCTGAGTGATAAATATGGACGCCGTCCGGTACTGCTCACTTCCTTATTTGGTTTTGGTATTGATTATATTTTTCTGGCCTTAGCCCCAACTTATGGCTGGCTGTTCCTGGGTCGAGTTATTGCCGGCATCACGGGTGCAAGTTTCACCACCGCCTCCGCCTATATCGCTGATGTAAGCACTCCTGAAACAAGAGCAAAAAATTTCGGAATGATCGGTGCTGCCTTTGGATTAGGTTTTGTTATTGGTCCGGCATTGGGTGGTTTGTTAGCAGGTTTTGGTGTAAGGGCTCCTTTTTATGCCGCCGCAGGTCTTTGTCTGATAAATGCACTCTATGGTTATTTTGTATTACCCGAATCGCTGAGCAAAGAAAACCGCCGCCCGTTTCAATGGAAAAGGGCCAACCCATTCGGTTCGTTACAGTTCCTGCGAAAAACACCGGGTATTGGTAGTCTTGCTATTTGTTTTTTTCTTATTTACCTCGGTGCACAGGCCGTGCAGGGCAACTGGAATTTTTTCACCATTCATCGTTTTGGCTGGACGGAAGGATTAGTAGGAATTTCCTTAGCTGTCGTTGGTTTGCTGGTAGGCGCTGTGCAAGGCGGTTTGATCAGGGTCATTAATCCAAGACTGGGAAATGAAAAAAGTATCTACCTCGGGTTACTCTTATATACACTCGGCTTAGCTCTTTTTGCATTTGCCTCTGAAGGTTGGATGATGTTTGTCTTTTTGATTCCTTATTGCCTGGGAGGAATAGCCGGACCTTCGCTGCAAGCAACCCTGGCGCAGCATGTGCCGCCCAATGAACAGGGAGAATTACAGGGAGCACTAACAAGTTTAATGAGCCTTACTACAATCATCGGCCCGTTGATCATGAACAACCTGTTTAAATATTTTACAACCGACAAAGCTCCTTTCTATTTTCCCGGGGTGTCTTTTTTATTGGGAGCTGTTTTTATGTTATTAAGTGTCCTTATTGCCTGGAAAGTATTGAGCCGGGAGAGAAAGGCAAAAGCAACAACTACTTAACAACTTTTTTCAGGGCTTCTATGTTTTTCTTTTCGCTGCCCACAAATATTTCCTCCTCGATAATAACAACCGGTCTTTTCAAAAAAGTATATTCATCAAGGATGAATTTCCGGTAATCCTTTTCCTCCAGTTGCTTGTCTTTTAATCCAAGTGCTTTGTATTTCAAGGCCCGGCGACTAAATAAAGCTTCATAACTGCCAATCATTTTTTTCATTTCGTCTATCTGTGCCGGGGTTATTTTTTGGAACTTGATATCCTGCAACTGAAACCCTTTCTTATCAACAGCCGTTTCTTTAATGATTGCCTGGCAGGTGGTACAGTTACCGAGGTGATACATCTTTTTCATACTTGTACTACGCAGGAGAATAGCCCCTGGTTCACTAAATTTTAAAATGCTTTACTTTGTGGCCTTAATTAATATTATGGGCAAAGATGAAGTTTTCAGGGATGAAATAGAAAAAGCCAGCGATTTTAAGTTTGGCGAAAATGTGGCCAAAGTGTTTGATGATATGGTCAACCGCTCGGTTCCATTTTACGGAGAAATACAGCGGATGATGGCAGAGCTGGCGGCAGACCATGCCAGGGAAGGAAGCGATGTGTATGACCTTGGCTGCTCTACCGGTACCACTATGATTGGTATGGATACGATGGTCAACCAGAATATCAAGTTTATCGGGGTGGATGATTCTCAGGAAATGCTTGATAAATGCAAGTCCAAGCTGATGGAAATAGGTTTCTCCCGTAGCTACGAGTTGCGTTGCACCGATCTCGGTCAGGGAATAAAAATTCAAAATGCGTCTGTCGTTGTTCTTTGTCTTACACTGCAGTTTGTGCGCCCGATTTACCGGGAGCAGGTATTGAAAAATATTTATGATGGCCTGAACCCCGGTGGTGTTTTGATACTGGTTGAAAAAATATTGGCCGAAGAAAGTAATTTCAACAGGGATTTTATCAACTACTACTATAATTACAAACGCCGCAACAGTTATAGCGAAATGGAGATCTCTCAAAAAAGAGAAGCGTTGGAAAATGTACTGGTGCCCTATAAACTCAGCGAAAATATTACCCTGCTCCGTGATAAAGGTTTTGCCCATTGCGAAGTGTTCTTCAAGTGGTATAATTTTGCCGGTTTGGTAGCAATAAAAAAATAGGCAATGGTTAGTATCGGCAATTTCTTCTTTAAATACAGGAACTGGATCTTCATTCTTTTTTACGGGGCATTATTCATTCCCTCGTGGCCCTTATTCTCTCCAAACCAATTTGGTAGTTGTTATTATATATGGCCGATCGGTATTGGCCTGTTCATTACCTGCCTCGGGCAGCTGATCCGTGGATTAACCATTGGCCTCGCCTATATCGTTCGGGGTGGTAAAGAAGGAAAGCCTTATGCAGAAGGGCTGGTAACAGAAGGAATTTTTACTCATTGCCGCAATCCATTGTATGTGGGGAATATCCTGATGCTGTTGGGCGTTGGTATTTTGGCCAATTCATTGGTATATGTTGCTATTGTCATCCCTGTTTTTTTATTCATCTACCAGGCAATTGTATTGGCAGAAGAAAATTTTCTACGGGGAAAATTCGGGCCGGGCTTTGATGAATACTGCAAAAAAGTAAACCGCTGGTTTCCCAACCTGAAGGGAATTGGTAAAACGTTTGGCAGTATGCAGTTCAATTGGAAAAGATGGATACTGAAAGAGCATACCACACAGTTCATCTGGCTGATCGGTATTACGTTGCTGCTCCTTTTAAATTACCCTGAACTAACCGGGTATGATAAAAATTTTCGCAACCTTTTATTAGGCGTTGTGCTGGGAGTGCTGGTACTCATTTACATCCTTATCCGGTACCTGAAAAAGACAGGAAAGTTTAAAGAATAGCCGGAAAACAAGCTCTAAAGTCCGGAAGTCCGAAAGAATATTTCGCTTAAGGCCAATGTCTTGCGGATTTTCTGACTCCCGGCTTCCTGACTTACAAATCGTTCCTTCCTTCGTAAACAATGGCCGCCTTTTCTTGTTATTTTTACAATCAAATTTGTGTGCAATGATCAAAACAGGCAATCCCGTTATCAGCATTTATACTGAAATGACTCCCAACCCGGAGACGATGAAGTTTGTAGCCAACAAACTTTTATATCCCGGTAAGAGTATCGATTTTCCGGATGCAGAAAGTGCAAAACCTTCACCCCTGGCAACAGAGTTGTTTGGCTTTCCTTTTATCAAAGCTGTTTTTATCGCCAGCAATTTTGTAACCCTGACAAGAACAACTGAAACAGATTGGCAGGATGTAATTCCTTCCGTACGTCAGTTTTTAAAAGATTACCTGGAAGAAGGTAAAGTAGTGGTGAATGAAGAAGAACTGGCAGCTGTAAAACAAACCAGCAGCAATGAGGTTTCTGCAGACGATGATGATGTAGTAAAGCGTATCAAAGAATTATTAGATAATTATGTTCGTCCGGCGGTAGAAATGGACGGTGGTGCTATTCAATTTAAAAGTTATGAAGCAGGCACCGTAAACCTGGCCATGCAGGGAAGCTGCAGCGGATGCCCTTCTTCCATGATAACATTAAAAGCAGGCATTGAAGGAATGATGAAGCGGATGATCCCTGAAGTAAAAGAAGTGGTGGCGGAAGCGGAGTAATAAGAACTACGATTTACAGGATTTAAAAAGATTAAACAAAAAGCGGCAATTAGCCGCTTTTTTTATTGGATCACAAATCAGATTTCTGTATGCTCATCTATACCATTTCAACAATCAAAGACAAAAATCTGTGCCCATCTGTGTTAATCTGTGGCTACAATTTCTATTTCATTCGTGGCTAACTCTTCCTCCAAATTACATTCCGTTCTTTCAAATAGTCCATCACAAAATCAAAACACTGTTTATCTTTTCCCACCAGCTCCGGGGGAAACACACCTTTCTCTGTAAACATTCCTTTTGTAATTAAATTAACGGCTGCTGTACAGGTATAGCCTGTTGTTCTTGCCATAGAAGATGTTTTGGTGGCAGCATCATACCGGTCGAGCAGGTTATACTCAACTGACCGGCTATCTCCTTTTACAATGACCTTCATGATGGTAAATTCTTCTTCCTCCGGACCCAGCTTCCACTCATTGACCAGCAAGTTGGAGGTGAATTCCAATGGAGAAATATCAACTTCTTTTATTCGTAATGGCGCCGTATCAAAAAAACCGGCTTGTTGCAAGGCAATGATCAGATCAATATGTCCCGGATAACGCAACGTTTTTTCTTTCATATCAGGGACATGACTCATCGTGTAGATCAGGGAACGCAGTCCGTCTGTGTTGAACGCTTCCAGTTCTCCTATTTCATCAAACTGCATCAGCTCCCTTTCACTCAAGGCCGGACGGGTAACAATTATTCCTCCTTCTACTAATCTTGACGGACGAATATATTCCTGTATCACATCCACCGGAGAAAAAGGAGCTTTATACTGAAACGGCGGTTTTTTTTCTTTTGGTAATCCTCCTACATAACATTCAAAAGAATCAATTTTCATTTCTTCATTGTAGCGACCAATGATAAAATTGCTGACCCCCGGAGCTACGCCACAATCTGTAATAGCTGTCACTTCCTTTTCTTTTGCCAGTGCATCTAATTGCAAGGCATCTTCCGGGAAAAAGGAAATATCTACAACGTTTTTACCTGCATTGATAACGGCTTCGAGTGTTTTATAACCCATGAAGCCGGGGACGGCTGTAACAATTACATCAAAGGGAGAAAGCCAGTTGGCATATTCATCAAATTGGGAAAGATCAGCTGCAACGGTTTGTATTGCAGGATTCCTGCTTTTTAATTCTTCGAGGTTGACGGCATTCAGATCGAAAGAAGTAACAGCATAGTCATTGGCGAGGTCAAGGGAAATAGCACGGCCCACCATTCCGGCACCTAATACAGCAATCATCATGTGAAAAGATTAAGAAGCAAATTTACGAGAGGGGCCACAGATTACACGGATTAATACAGGGAGGCCACGAAATCACACAAAAAAACACGAATGAATACAGTTTTACTTTGGTGTGATTTCGTGTGTTTTCGTCGCTAAAAAATTTTATTTGCCGTGTAACCTGTCTGCCGACAGGCAGGTCTGTGGCTAACCCTTTCTTCTTCCTTGTAATATTTTATAAAATGACCTGCTGCGTATTTCATCAACTGTCAATCCGGTGGCGGTTGCTTCTTCTTCGGTGATAGCACCGCAGTTCATGGCTTTTAAAAAGAAATTGAGCAACCCCTGTCCTGTAGCGGCATCATCAAAAATATCGCCGGTGAGAGTAGAGATAGCGGCCCGGTCAACAAATGTTTTCAGGCGGTGTGTAGCATCAGCAATACTGCTTAAAAAGAAATTGTACGTGGCGGCATACCGCATCGGTATTTGTGCCGGGTTTAAATCCCAACCCTGGTAAAATCCATTGATCAATGAATGCATGGTATGATTGTAACCTATTCGCCATGCATTATGTACCGACTGACGATTCTCTTTTAATTGTTTCGCCGTTAAATCATCGCCGCGGTGCGGAGCAACCGGCATTACATTCGTGGCGCCATCTGATAAAAATATTCCGGTGCCACCCAATGCCACTTTCGTCATGTGATGTGCAAAATCACAAACCGGGTGAGACATGGTCTGGTATTTAGCAGTAATGCCGCAGGATGCTGTGTAGTCATATGTTCCGAAGTGTGCCGCAATCAAACGACCTTCTCCTGCTTTGATAATTTTCATCAATGGGTTACGGCCTTCATCATCCATGATGATCTGGGTGGCTTCCACCATCGTTTCCATTTTCAAAGCGCCGTTCGGTAAATTATTTTTCTTCTCAATAATTTCAAAAAAACGGACCATCGTAGTTACCTGTTCCGGTATCGTTACTTTCGGCAACATCACTACAAAATTATCGGGAAGCCTGCCGTTTGTTTTTTCTAACAAGGTGGTCAGAAAAATATCCATTGTTCTTACACCACGGGTCTTCAGATCTTCGGCAAACGGTTTGATGCGGATACCAATAAAAGGTGAAATTGTTTTTTCATTCATTCCCATCGCCAGCTCGCCGGCAGCATTGATCGCCGTTGCATCTTCTTCCTCGTCGGGCCGGTTACCAAAACCGTCTTCAAAGTCGATCCGGAAATCTTCTACCGCTTCAGTTTGCAATTTTTGAATGATCTTATGGTAGACCGTATAAGCAAGCCATGCCGGGTGAGCATGCCTTTCAGCTTCCTCCATCTTGTCCAGTTTTTTTACCAGCTTGTCGATTTTCTTTTCGTCATTGGGCAGCTCTTCGTGTCCTTCCATCTTCAACACTTTAGCCAGTGTAACAAAGTCCGGCGCATAGGTTTTTAAACTCTTCAATGCGATCTCACCCATTTTTATACAAGTATCTGATTTGAACAGATTGGCACCGCCATAAACGGTGTGCACCGCTTGCCTGTCGGGTTTGTCACCGGGATAGGTGTGCTGAAATTTTAGATTCGCTGTTTTTAAAGAATTAAACAATATCTCTTTTTCAATATCTGCAATGCTGAGGTTCATGGTAAAAGGTTTTTGGTAACACGAAGAACACAAAGAACACTATGGGTTTATTGTAATCATTAATATTTTAATTGCCATTAATAACTCTTTTAATTTCGTTTTGATTTTAACCTTGTACTTCGTGGTTCTTAATGGCCTTTGTGTTCCATTCTATCAGGACCCCCGGTAAGTAGAATAACCAAAAGGATTCAATAACAAAGGCACATGATAATGTTCGGAACCGGCTATTGTAAAAGTGATCTCCACATAGGGATAAAAGGTTTGTACCCCTTCTTTCTCGAAATATTCTTTCGTTGCAAAATGCATTTTATACATACCCGGTTCCAGTACAACCTCCTTCGGTAACAGGTTGGGAATACGTCCATCCTTGTCAGTGGTGCCAATAGCGATCTGTCTCCATCCTGCTGTGATGGGATCTTCCGGATCCTGCTGAAATAAAACAATAGTAACACCCTGTGCCGGTTTTCCGGTAGTGGTATCAAGAATATGTGTGGTCAGCTGACTCATGCTAATAGTTTTTGAAGACGCAGTTGGGTTATTTTGTTTTGCTCTGCTGCTGCAATCTTAATTTCATCACCGGGTTCATTCTTTAATCTTGCCTGTAAGGCCGTCAGCATTTCATCTGCTGATTTTCCGGTAGCACATACAATAAAGATATAGCCGAATTTCTCTTCATACAATCGGTTTCCTTCTGCAAGAGCTTCAATAGTGGAAGAAGTCGCAGCATTCACTCCGCTTTGTTCGCCGGATGCCCATTGGGCCGTAGAAGCGAATTTCTTTGTCAGTGATTCCACATCACCGATTTTTGGATGATGCGCAAACGCCTCTTTCCAATCATCTTCACTGCATTCATACCACATTTCTTCGGCTTCCTCTAACAGCTCTTCCAGGCTATCCGCAGGAAAATAAGTTGCGATCATCTTCACCCAGGTGGAGGAGCCGCAACATGTTGCCAGCTCTTCTTTAAGCTGGTGAGGATCCAGTGTATTTAGTTCTTCAAGAGTCATAAAGGGAACGCTGATTGTTTTATGCTTTTAAAAAAAATCGTTTTACGTCTCCTATTTTATTCTTCCCCACAACCGCATCCGGCTCACCCCGCCATCGGGAAAAATAGATAACCGCACATGTGTAAACGGACCTTTGTTTACAATTTCCTCTTCAAAGAAATGTTCATGGTCAGCACTCAGTTTTGATTGTGGCAAAATGGTCGTCCACCCGATAGCTATCGGGTCAATCGCATCACTGTCTAATTTACTTTCGTCTTTATAAGCAATATCACAACCTTCGATCAGGCAGCTATCTGGATAATTGCCTTTGAAATGACAGGTGTCGACCAGTATCTTTTCAATTTTTCCTTTATGCGCCAGACGTACGATCACCCAATCTTTATTACCCGGCGTACGGTTTCGTTTGGTTTCCCATCCATCACCCATATTGATGCCACGACCGGGCATGATGAGATTTTCCATATGAGAAAAGAACATGTCATTGCAAAGAATAGCTTTGGCACCATTCGTAGCGGCAGCGAGGTTCAGAATTTCACGGCCATCTACAGTGCTCCAGTCCTTATAAATTTCTCCAAACACTTTCAACCTTGCCACACCACCATCAGGATAAATATGTAATCGCAGGTGAGTATAAATAGTATGGTCTGTTATCTCAAAAAAGTTTTGTGCCCCCGGGTGCAGGGGTGATTTCGGAAGGATCGTTGTCCAGTGCAGGTGTTCGAAATCAATATTTTCAGTGGTGGGATGGTTGACGGCTTCAATCGAAGCATAGGGCGGGTGATTACCCAAAAAGTGGTTGGTGTCAATATCTATTCCGAAAATTTTTCCGGAGGTAGCCAATTGTATAATACACCAGTCATTGCCTTCGGTTCTTTTGCGGCGGCTTTCCCAGCCATCCATCCATTTACCACGGTCGGTGTATTTATCAGGAATAAAAACTCCCCGTCCCGGTTTTAGCAGGTTTTCTTTCTCCGCAAAAAAATCATCGGTGCAAAAAAGAACTTTGCCACCTAACCGTTCGGCGGCAAGGTCTGTAAGATGGGTAAATGCAGGTGCTGTCATAGATTTTGTTTTGCCACGAAATGACACGAAAACACACAAAGAAATTTTTACGTGTCATTTAGTGTGTTTTCGTGGCCAATATTTTTCCTTTATTCAAATGTAAAAACGTTCCTTTATCAAACACATTTTCTCCGCTTAACCAGGTTTGCTCCACTACGCCATAAAGTTCTTCATTAAGATAAGGAGTTATTTTGTGTTTGTGATGAATTATGTTTTCGGTAACGATAAATGGTTCTTCCGGATTCCATACTACAAGATCAGCGTCATAGCCTGTTGCTATTTTTCCTTTTGTTGTCAGTTGTGGCAGCAAGGCCGGCTTTTCGCATAACCAGTTGGCGATGTCCTGCAAGCCGCAACCGTGTCGCTTTGCGGCTGTCCATAATACCGGTAAAGAAAATTGCAGGGAAGCAATACCGCCCCATGCTTTCATAAAATCGCCGCTTTTTATTTCCTTCATATCCGGAGGCGCCGGTGAGTGGTCGGTAGCCACAAAATCAATGATACCTTCTTTTAATGCCTGCCAGAGTCTTTCATTGTTAGCTTTCTCTCTTATCGGCGGGGCACATTTATACTCCGTTCGTCCATCCTGTATGTCTTCCGCACAGAAATATAAATAGTGATGTCCCGTTTCTACGGTCAATGGTAATCCCTGCCGTTTTGCTTTTGCAATTTGTTCAATCGAATCAGCAGAGGACAGATGTACGATATGCATTTTGCAATTGAACTCTTCACACAAGCGAATCATTAATGCAATGGCATTGTCTTCCCAACTTTTGGGACGGGAAGCAACATATCTGCTGTAAGACCTCCCGACAACTGGCTCCTGGCTCTCGTCTTCCTTACTCAACTCGCAGTGGACTAACAGTGGCAATCCATATTTTGCAATAACAGGCATCGCTTTTCTCAGATCGGCTTCGGTCACATTGGGAAATTCATCTATTCCTGAATGAGTGAGAAAAGCTTTGAAACCAAGCACTCCTTTTTCAATCAATGGTGCTATTTCATTTTCATTGCCGGGAATAATGCCGCCCCAAAAACCACAGTTAGTATGCAGTTTTCCGAAACCCGGTCTGACGGTCTCCGTCTGACCAGCACCAGTTGCAGCCTTTATCTTTTCATCAAAAGCTTTGGCAGTAGTTGTAACCGGCGATGCATTCAATGGCATTTCTACTAATGAAGTAATTCCACCGGCGATAGCTGCTTTAGTAGCTGTATCAAATCCTTCCCAATCGGTTCTACCCGGTTCATTGATGTGCACATGCGGGTCAACGATGCCGGCCATCAATACATTATCGCCAACATCGGTTACAGGGAAATCACCTTCCGGCAATTCATTCACTACTGCTGCAATTTTTCCTTTACTTATCAATATGGCTGCTCTTCTGATACCATCGGGAGTCATGGTTCGGTTACTTATAATGGCAGCGTCAATCATGCAGGTTTCTTTATTAAAGGTGATTCTATAAAATTAATGAAAACAATTTTCTACTTTGAGGATTGGTTTCACGCAAAGACGCAGAGACGCAAAGAAATACAAATACCCAATTGCGCCTCTGCGTCTTTGCGAGAGATAAATAATGCCTGCCATACTACTCATATCATTCTCCGCCATTCTTGTCATGCTTATTGTAATGACATACAAAGTGCATGCGATTAACAAAAATGAAACAGACGAAGAGTTGCAGGAAAAAACAAGCCTGATACAAAGCTGGTTGTATGCCGCTATTATCGCCATCATTATCGCCATCATTGCCAGTATTTATTTTATGGTGAAAGGAACGGTATATGAAGGACACCTGATGGAGTGGCTGAATATTGTGGTAAGGGTGATGCATATCACTTTCGGCATTGCCTGGATCGGTGCTTCCTTCTATTTTGTTTTTTTAGAGAATGCGCTGAACAGAACAGATAATGTAAGGGATGAGCTGGCCGGTAATCTCTGGGCCGTACATGGCGGTGGCTTTTATTATTTAGAAAAGTATAAAGGCGCCCCGAAGACCTTGCCCAAACACCTGCACTGGTTCAAGTATGAAGCATATTTTACCTGGGTCTCCGGATTTGCATTGCTACTCATCATTTATTACTTCAATGCATCGGCGATGATGATCGATACCAATGTAATGAAGCTGAGTACGGCGGAAGCAATTGTTATCAGCACCGGTTCCTTTATTGCTGCCTGGTGTATCTATGACCTGTTATGCAAATCGCCGTTGCGTAAACATTCTTTGTTGTTTGTATTGACCGGCACTGTGCTGTTGATCGGCTTTGCCTGGTTTTATAGTTATGTATTCAGTGGCCGGGCCGCCTTTATACATTTTGGTGCCATGATCGGCAGCCTGATGGTGGCGAATGTATTCTTTGTCATCATCCCTTCGCAGAAAGCGATGGTGAAGGCGGCGAAGAAAGAGCAACTGCCCGACCCGCAAAAAGGAAAGAATGCGTTGTTTCGTTCCATACATAATAACTATTTCACCCTGCCGGTATTATTTGTGATGGTGAGCAATCATTTTCCCAGCACATTCAGTAATAAATATCAATGGATCGTACTCGCCGCTATCAGTATCGGCAGTGCCGGTATAAAACACTGGCTAAACCTGCGGGAGCAGGGAAGACTGAGTGTGTGGATAATGCCGGCATCAGTTATCCTATTACTCGCTGTGGCGTATGCAACAGCACCGCAGGCATCAACCACCAACTGCAAGGAAGTAAGTTTTGCAGAAGTGAATACGATCATTCAGCAGCGTTGTGTTAGTTGTCATTCTTCCAAACCGACAGACAATATATATACAGCTCCGCCCAATGGAGTGAAGTATGATACACCGCTGGAAATTGTAGCTAAAAAAGAGTTGATCATGCAACGGGTGGTGGTGACCAAAACAATGCCGCAGAACAACAAGACCAATATGACACCGGAGGAAAGGGATGTGATAAGATGCTGGATTGAGCAGGGTGCCGGCTTAAAATAACTGTGCTTCTACAAGTCTTCACCGTAAAAATACAATGCCGAAAAAAGAGTAATTACTGGATTGCACAGATACAAAATTTTTATTCCTTTTGTGCTATCCAATATCCACTATCATGAAACTAATGATGTTCATCGGAAACGACCTGATTGAAGCCGTTCCTATTAATGTCCCGGACCTTAGGGTGCCGGGCTACCTTGGCAAGTTCAAACGTACCCTTAAAGTAAAATACCAGCAACTGCTTGAAACATCCGGAGAACCTCCTGAGTTTTTAGTGATTGATCCTTCTATACCGCAGCAGACAGCACCTGTAAAGCACTAAACCAAAAGAGAATCACACAAAGGTACTAAGGACACAAAATTATATTTCTTAGTGTGCTTAGCGGCTTTGGGGGAAATTGTTTTTGCCGATTTTGTATTTATATCACTTCCACACTTCTCTCCACAAACGCAGTAAGGTCGGCTCCTTTTAATAATCCCTGCGCCAGCATTGCCAGATCAAATGCCTGTTTCGCCATTACAGTTTGTTGTCCTTCTTCTGCACATAATATTTTGCTTACGATTTTATGATTGGCATTAATGGCCACTTTATAATTATCGGGCATGGAACCATAAAAATTCATTCCGCCACCGCCTCCCAGCTTCGCCATGTCCTTCATCCGGCGCATCCATTCTTCCATAGTTATCGTTACAGGCATGGCATCGGCAGGAAGACTTTCCACCTCCACCTTCATAGCGGGGTTGCTGATGGCCTTATCAAATATGCTTTTTAGTTTACTGCTCTCCTCCTCCGTCAACTGGTGTGTTGCTGCATCTTCTTTTACAATCAGTTTATCTATCACATCAGCATCCACTCTTTTCAATGATGTTTTCTCCAGCTTTGTTTCAAGGTGATGGATGAAATGGGTATCAATCGGCGAGTTCATCAGCAACACATCATAGCCTTTCTTAGTGGCGGCCTGGATGTAACTGTCTTGTCCTTCGGGATCAGCCGTATAGAGATAGACCAGTTGCCCATCCTTATCTGTCTGGAAATCTTTTACCTTACTGTTGTATTCCTCCAGTGTATATGTTTCTTTGTTGGTGTTGCCCAGCAATAAAAACTCTTTGGCCTTATCATAGAACTTATCATCAGACAGGGCGCCGTACTTCACAAAGATGCCAATATCACCCCATTTCTCTTCGTAGGCTTTTCTGTCTTTCTTAAAGAGCTCACTGAGTTTGTCGGCTACTTTGCGGGAAATATAACTGTTGATCTTTTTTACATTACTATCAGCCTGCAGGAAAGAACGGCTTACGTTCAACGGAATATCCGGTGAGTCAATAACGCCATGCAACAGTAATAAAAATTCCGGTACAATATCTTTCACTTCATCGGTGATGAAAACCTGGCGGCTGAAGAGTTTGATCTTGTTCTTCTGTACTTCAAAATCATTCTTCAGTTTGGGGAAGTAGAGTACACCGGTAAGATTGAATGGGTAATCAACATTCAGGTGAATCCAGAAGAGCGGTTCTTCTGCAAAAGGATAAAGCTCCCGGTAGAAATCGAGATAGTCTTCATCTTTCAGGTCAGCCGGGGCCTTGGTCCAGATGGGGTTCGTGTTGTTAATGATATTATCAACCTCAACAGATTTATATTTCGGTTTTCCTTCTTCATCTTCACCATCCCGTACAGATTCCGATTTAGTACCAAACTGTACCGGCACGGGTAAGAACTTAGCATACTTATTCAGTATTGCTCCGATGCGATGCTCTTCTAAAAACTCTTCTGACTCTGCATTGATATAGAGTATAACATCGGTACCCCTTTCTGTTCTGTTTCCTTCGGTGATTTCAAAAGAAGTGCTGCCATCACATATCCAGCGGGCCGGCTCGGCACCATCCTGGTAAGAAAGGGTTTGTATCTCCACCTTATCTGCCACCATAAAGGCCGAATAAAAACCAAGACCGAAACGACCGATGATTTCATTCGCATCTTTGGCTTCTTTAAACTTTTCCATAAACTCCGTAGCACCGGAGAAAGCCACCTGGTTGATGTATTTCTTTATTTCCTCCGCCGTCATACCAATACCGCCGTCGCTGATTGTAATCGTTTTGGCTTCCTTATCTACTGCCACCTTTACTTTCAGGTCGCCGAGGTCTTTATTATAATGACCAAGTGTGGCGAGGCGTTTTACTTTTTGCGAAGCATCCACGGCGTTACTTACCAGCTCCCGCAGGAATATTTCATTATCTGAATAGAGAAATTTCTTAATGATGGGGAAAATGTTCTCGGTATTAATGGAAATGGTTCCTTTCTCCTGTACCATGATGAGTTGTATATTTTAAGTGATAGGTTTTAAATGCTGCGCAAAGTACGCAATAGCCGTTCCAATACCGGTGAATTTGCCAGATTGACAGCAGACAACAAATACCGCTCTTCACCGAAACGTCATTCTGCTACCCATTCGTAATGATTAACTTGCCGGTATACTATTTTTCTATTCCAATGGCCACTGCAAACCGTCATCTCAGCGAAACAAAAGAAAAAGGCTCTCCCAAAGCAAAAATTTCGAAAGAAAGCCTGCGACAGGCACTCATTCTTTTCAAGTATTTAAAACCACATAGAGGTAAATTTATTGGCGGCCTGGTCTTCATTGCACTTTCGGCATTTACTACCAGTCTGTTCCCCTTGTTCCTGGGGAAAATGATTGATGCCGCTTCTCCCGGTACTGTGGTGCCGGGCATGGGCACCACTTCTAATTTTGACTTCGGCTTAAAAAATATTCACTGGACGTTAAACACAACGCTGCTCTTGATTTTTTGTCAGCTTGCGTTGCAAACTGTTTTCTCCTTCATGCGGGTTTACCTGTTGACATCTGCCGGTGAACGGTCACTGGCTGATATGCGCAAAGATGTGTACAGCAAACTACTCAGCATGCCCATGAGTTTTTTCACCGAGAAAAGAGTGGGGGAACTCAGTAACCGCATTTCTTCCGACCTCTCGCAGATACAGGATGCCATTTCATTTACCCTCGCCGAATTTTTACGGGGCATCTTCACCCTCATCATCGGGTTATTTTTTATTTTCTGGATCAGTGCCAAACTGGCTCTTGTTATGCTGGCCGTGGTACCCATCATTGCCATCTTAGCCGTAGTATTTGGTATGCGTATCCGCAAGATGGCCCGCAGGGCACAGGACCAGCTGGCCGACAGTGGCACCATTGTGCAGGAAACTTTTCATGGTATTTCCATCGTCAAAGCATTCACCAGTGAATTTTATGAAATAGGCCGCTATGTAAAAAGTATACAGGCCGTGGTAGTAACCGCCATCAGCAATGCCCGTTACCGTGGTGCCTTTATTTCATTTATGATTTTTAGTGTATTTGGCACCATCGCCTTTGTAATGTGGTTTGGTGCCGGTATGATAAAATCCGGTGAGCTCTCCATGGGCTCCCTCACCATGTTTGTTATTTTCTCCATGTTTGTTGGTGGCACTTTTGCCGGCTTTGCCGATATGTTTTCGCAATTGCAAAAAACATTGGGAGCCACACAAAGTGTACGGGAAATTTTGCGCAGCGAAGGCGAAGCCGTAGAGTTAAAAGAAATTGTGGTAGAACCGCAACACATTATAAAAGGCAATGTGCGGTTTGACCATGTAGCCTTTAGTTATCCCGGCCGCAAAGATGTGCCGGTATTAAAAGACCTGGTACTGACAGCCAAAGACGGAGAACAGATTGCTATTGTGGGACCCAGTGGTGCCGGCAAATCCACCATCGCTTCATTATTATTGCATTTTTACGAACCAGACAGCGGCACCTTGTATTTTGATGAACGGCCGGCCCGTGAATTTCCCCTCTCACAATTGCGGCGGCAAATGGCTTTTGTACCGCAGGATGTGATGTTATTTGGTGGCAGCATAAAAGAAAATATTGCTTACGGAAAACCAACCGCCACAGAGGAAGAAATAATGGCGGCGGCCCGGAGTGCCAATGCACATGTATTTATTCAAAATTTTCCGGAGCAGTACGAAACTATTGTGGGAGAAAGAGGCATCAAACTCAGTGGCGGCCAGCGGCAGCGCATTGCCATTGCCCGTGCCATATTAAAAGACCCGGCGATTTTAATTTTAGATGAAGCCACTTCATCACTCGACAGCGAGAGTGAACAATTAGTGCAGGAAGCATTAGACAATTTGATGAAGGGCCGCACTTCTTTTGTCATTGCCCACCGGCTCTCCACCATCCGCAATGCAGATAAAATTGTACTCATAGACAAAGGCATTGTTAGTGAAGCCGGCACACATACCGAACTCATGGCCCATAACGGACTCTACCGCAAACTCAATGAAATGCAGTTTGAATTTGGTGTGGTAACACAATCGCCGGTGGTAAGGGATGGAGAGGAATAATGCGGTGTGTATGTTGCAGAGTTGGTGTGTTAGCTTCTTACCAGGTTCACAATTAGCTTTATCATGATTTCTTTGTCATCGGGATTACTTTGTGCTACCAGCAATGCCAGTGCTACTAATGCATTATCATTAATCTTCACCTCTCCTGATTTTTTAAAGCGGTGTTTGTTCTTTTCCAGGAACCATACAAACAGGAAGGGCTTATTACCATCGGTGAAGGGATGGTTCTTGATAACAAAGTACAGCAGGTGTGCCGCTTGTTCTTCAATACTTTTATACAGGTATTCACCATCGAAGGTTTGTACAACCGAATTTAAAATCCCGCCAAAAGCGCCGTCTCTTTCGGTGCCAAACAAAGAAGAGGCTTCTTTCTTTTTTATTAATTGTTTCTTTAATTCTGTAATGGCCTTTACCGCCTCACCGTATTCAATTTCATAAGTGATTTCTCATTCAGTTTTGCATCAGGTAGATTGTTGCTGTCAAACTGGTTGAGCAAAATGAACCCTTGTGTATAATGGGTAATGATCTCCAGTAGACCTTTGGCTTCTGATTCATTTAGCTTGTCTGCATCTCCGATTTGCCGGAACACTTTCACCGCCTGCTCCAGCTGTTGCATATTTTGCACCAACTGGGAAAGCCTCTTTTCATTGAGAGTGTAGCCTTTTACCAGGTAGTCTTTTAACCGTTGGGTGGCCCATTGGCGGAATTGAGTGCCTTGTTTGGATTTGACACGGTAGCCGACGGAGATGATAACATCAAGATTATAATATTCTATTTTTCTGGAAACCATCCGGTTACCTTCTTTTTGAACTGTCAAGGAATCCTTGACAGTTGCTTTTTTGGATAGTTCCTTTTCCTTGTAGCAATTATTTATGTGCAGGCTAATGTTTTGCTTTGTCTGCCCGAATAGCAGTGCCATTTGTGTTTGGGTAAGCCACACAGTTTCCTCCTCAAATCTCACCTCTACCTCGGATTGCTTATCCTTAGTCTGGTATATCTCTACCTGGTTCATATTTTAAAATTACTAAACTGGCAGGAAAATCCCGGAAGCAGAAAAAGGATATCCACCATCCGCAATGCAGAAAAAATTGTTTTGATAGATAAAGGCATCGTTAGCGAAGCGGCACACCTGCCAAACGCATGGCGAATAACGGACTCTACCGCAAACTCAATGAAATGCACAAATAACCCCCGGTTTTTAACGGGCTTACAAATAAAGTTCTTAATTTAACTCCTCAACAACCACTAAAATTTCTGTTATGAAAAAATTATTACTGCTGATGCTTGCGGGAACGATCCTGGTTTCCTGTAAGGATAGCAAAAAAGAAACCACTGCTGTTGTCAAAAACAACGACTGGACAAGTCAAAACCTGAAAGGGATGGTAAAGAGTACCGAGCAAACCACTTATACACCGGATAGTGCCGGCAAGACAGGTGAAATGGACTCCTGCTGTATTGTTACGGAAGAATATGACGACAAAGGATACACCACTTCCTCTACCCGGAAAGACAGCAAGGGTAATAATGGCGAAACCACCACCATGACCCGGTATGAAAAAGGCCAGATGAAAGCTGTAACCTACAGCAAAAGCGGAAAAAATACCGGCGGGATGGAGATTGATATCGATAAGGACGGAAAATATAGCGGTGCCCGTGAACTGGACTCTGCAGGAAAGTTGCTCTTTTATTATACCGGCATTACTGAAGACGAATATGGTGCGGTAACATCGGGTACCCGGCATAAGCCAGACAGCAGCGTTTTCGGCACCTTTAAAAACGAATACAAAAATGGAATACAGGTAGGTAATTCATATACCGACAGTTCTGGAAAAGAGATGTCCTCTTCTAAAAGCGAACTGAATGATAAAGGCGATGTGGTGAAAACCACCGAAACCAATGCAGGTAAGGACAGCACGACTACTACTGTTACCACTTATACGTATGACAGCTGGGATGAACAGGGTAACTGGACACAACGCACCACCTATAATGATAAGGGCAAAGCCACCAAGGTAACCAAGCGGACGTTAACGTATTATAAAAAGGATTGATGAGCTAACCGCCATCAAGATGCCCGGGGTGTGCTGCACTCCGGGCTTTTTTATGCCTTAAAAATTATTGTATTTTTTTCCAGGAGACATCATCGATGTTTCGATGAGTGGGGTAGCCAGATGATGCTACTGTCTGAGGGTAAATAAACAGCAGAAAAATTTATATTGCAATACCAAAACCCTACAACATGCAAAAGAGCATTCGTCGCCTGCTTTTATTTATCTTGATAATGATCGCTTCCGTTAATGCCAGGTCACAAGAAGTAAAATATTATACCCTGGTAATTGATAAAATAGAATTGCCTTCCTGCTTAAAAGACACTAGTGCTTCGGGTTGGTTATCCTTATACATTTATTATGATGCTGACAGGCGGGTTGATCTTTATGAAAAAATAACCTTATCATCCAAATCGCCAACCATCACCATCAATAAGAAAATGGTTGATATTAAAAGAGAAGATAAAATAAATTTTATAGCGTCATTTAAAGAAAGCGGAAGCACCGGTATACCACCGAAGGGTCATTTTAATACCGACAACCTTCATTTAACTTTCAAAAATACTTTCTCTGCGATAAGTGAAGGCAAACGTCAATTTTTTGCTGAAACTATCGGGCATTGGGACGATTTTATGGGTCAAGAAGTATATGCTGCCACCATTCTCTACTGGCACCTCGAACCCAGTAAGCTGCAATAGGAGCAAGCCGAAACTCACTTAATAATAAAGTGCAACTGTTTTTATTACAGAACCCTTTCTCCTTATTCTACCAGCACAAATGCTGCCCAGTCCGTAGCCGCATAGGTCTTACTCATCAATGATTGTGTGAGCTGAAGAGCCTGTGAAGGGGTCTTGCCGGAAAATAAATGTTTGTAAAACTCTTCCATAAAAAAAGCGGTTGGCTTATCCGGTACTTTCCACAATGAAATAAGCAGGTGGCGGGCACCACTCAGTTTTAACGCTCTTGAAAGACCATCTACGCCAAGATTATTCCGGACATCTCCCAAACCGGTTTCACAGGCACTGAGAGAAATAAGATAACATTTACGAAGGTCCAGGTTGGCCAGTTCAAAACCCATCAGATAGCCTTCACTATTTATATCCAGGGTGCTGTCGGGGTTGTTGGCATTACTAACTGCAATACCGCACCTGAACAACGGTTCATATTGTACCGCTTCATGATTCCAGCTATTGGTATAACTTTCTTTCGCAGCTATGCTGTCTAAATAAAAACCATGACTGGCAATATGAATGAATGGATACTGGGGTAAAGTAGTGATGGCGGTATCCGGAAATTGTTTCCCGGTTATTTGTTTGATCGTATAACCCGATGTCGTGAATACTTGCTGTAACTTCTCTGTTTCTTCTTTTGTTCCGGGAAGATAATTCCAGTTGTACCCCGGGCTAAATAATTTGTTTTCATTGTCTGTATCAGCATCGCCGTACGTAAGTCCACCGGCAAGTAAAACTTTTCCCTTCTTTGGCATAGGCTGCTCTTTCAATGCCAGGCTATAACTTCCTGATAGCTGCCGTAAGTGAATATAGCTGAACAGGTATTTCAATTTCCATTGCAGTGCAGCAAAGGAGATACGATTAAGCAGTCCGTCCTGTACCAGCACCCATTCTTTTTTATCCTGCAGGTAGGGCCAGAAAGGTTGCAATAGCAGTTCACCCAATTTATCGGTGCTACCAGGTTCAAATTTTTTAGATGCGGTCTCCGTTGTTTTTTTTATCAATCCACGATTGCTGTTACTTCCCAGGGCCGTTGTTTGTGGTGATGAAGTGGGATCTTTTAATAAACCCGAGAGTTGACTTTCAGGAAATAAATTCAGTATCTCCATTTTATTCCCCGGCAAAATTACAAAGGCACCATAAAAAGCGGATGAATCACTCAGCCATTTGTTATAACGGATGGTTTCCGTGTACACCTGTTCCGGTTTAAGCAAGCCGGATATAGTTCGCCAGTCAGTTAATTGCACTAAAGAATCCATACCGGCTTTTTCAAGCTGGTTCAGCCAGTGTACCTGCATCTTATCCTGCATAGCCGTTGCCTTAATGGCATACTTATTCCGCAACCGGGTGTTCTGAAGGTATAAGTTTGTTTCCTGTCTTAAGCTGCGCAGGTCTTCCAGAATTTTAATTGAAAGACTGTCGTTCGATCGTAATAAAAGTTCATCGGGTATCTGGTTTCCGTCGGTCAATATTTTTTTAAGGGAAAGCGACTGGGCTATTACTTTTCTTTTCAGGACAGGATAGGCATCCAGTTGTTGGGAAAAAAGTAATTCATGATACACATCAAAGTATTGGCTCAGCCGTTGTTCATACAAACGAATTCGATCTGATGCATTCAGCATAATGAAGTTGTAGCGCAATTGCCGGCCCGTATAAAAAAGCAGGTTGGACAAAGTGCTTTCATGAATTTTTTTGCGGGTTCGCCAATATGTTTTCAGGAAGGCCAGTTGCACCGGGTAAAAAATAGATGGCTTGGGTGATTGATCCTGTATATCCCGTACTGACTCCTGCAACAGGTCTTCCATCCACTCACCTTTTTGCGCCATCATGGTAGCGATCAGGTATTGCATATGTGGCCAGGCACGGGTAGAATATAATAAGGCAAAATCGCTTCCATCATCTATGGGTTGTACATCATCAATTAGTTTTTTCATCGAATCCTTTGCCTGCTGGTATTGCTGGCTGGCAAGCAGGGTGTACATCTCTTCAAGCCGGGCATCCATAAAAGTTTCCCATCGTGGCAAATATTTTTCGGTTGCGCTGTCTGGTAAAGGAGCATATTTTTTCAGCCGCTGGCTATTTTCCAGCGAAGCCTCATAATTATTTTGCAGCCTGTCTGCACTCACCAGGTTTTTCCGGAGAACAACAATGCCCCGGGTAAATTCCGGAAGGGTAAAAAGATCAGAATTAATGACCAGATCAAGCCCCCTCAATGCAATAGTTTGTTCTTCAAATCCATTACCAATATGTTCATACAGGATAGCCAGTTTATCAACCAGGTCAATATAGTCCATCGGGTCTATCACCGGCCGCAGGCCTGCTTTTACGGCCACTTCTATTTCATCAGATAAAAGATCATTGAAGATGAACTCCTTCATATCAAGTATTACCTGTCCTTCTTTATGTTCACTTACGGCCCAGTTATAATAATCTTTGATCAGGCGGCTGTACATCAGGTAATAGCCACCCCGTAAGTTCCGGTTAAAGGTTGAACTGCCATAGGCATTATCAGTAACCATTTCCTGTTTTAAGTCTTTCATACGGGATATCAGGGTTTTAAACGATTTCCTGAAATCCATTTTCAACAGCTCATTATTCAAAGCCCTGTCCTGCGGCGTTAGTGGAATGGTCCAGCCGATCTGTTTGGCATATTCCCCGGGAAAACGTTGCTCATAGGGCATTTCAAGCAATACTTCAAGGTCTGCATTCAGCACCATCCAGTCATCATACCGGAGGTTCAATTTATCCATCGGGTCTCTCGAGTTTTTGTATAACAACATGTTGTAGTCGTACATGGCAAGATGCTTGGCAACGAAATACTCCTTCTCTTTTAATTTATCAGCCGCATAATTCATGATAGCATAGCGGTAGCCTTCCTTCGTTTTGTTTTCTGCCATCGAAGCCCTGAAGAGAGTATCTGCCGCCAGCCACTCGGACATCCTGTTATTACTATAATGCAGTCGCAACAGGTTATTAAAAGCATAGGCGAAAGACGCTGCGGGAAATTTGGGTTGGCTCTTTAGCAACCCCAGTCCTTTAGTGCGGTAAACAATTCTTTCTTCAGTATCAAATATGTAGAATGACTGGAACAGGCTGATAACTCCTTCGTATAAGGGAAACTCACCGGCAAGGGCGCCCAGTTTATCATCAATGAGCTTGACCTGGGTCCGGGTATTTGCAGCATCTTTTTTACCCTCGTAATAATAAGCCTGGTTCAGCAGGCTATCAATGGTGGTGGTGGTGGCTCCATCCGGAAACACATCTTGTGCAGCAACCGTACAACTGCTCACCAAAATGCCGAGTAGAATTATATAGCGCATCAAATAAATGTACGGAACAAAGGAGAAAGAACAAATAGGTGCTGGCAGGGAGGGGAGGAAAGAAAATTTTTATGTGCCCGGCTGCAGTACTACTATCACCGTCTGTTGCGTCGCACTCTTCGGGGTTCGGTAATTCTATTCGCCACTATCAGGGTCTATGGGATTTTTTTTATTATAGACTAATTGAAATAAATCCGGTAATTCCATTTCAAACCACTCAGGCAATTCCCTTACAGGTAACGTCCAATCTACCTTTCCGTTTTTAAAAATAGCTAGCGGTTTCTGACCTGGTGTTGCAGATGTGTCGTAAATTTCAAGATAATCAATAAAAGAGTAATGCTTGTTTAGCTGAAACAGATTGCCATAATAATTTCTTTCGATTTCATAGGGTGGTACATAGTGTCCGCCTGCCTTTGCTCTTTCAAGAACTCTGAACTCAGAAGTGCTTGTGTTATCTAATCCCAAAAAAATTAGATTTATTTTATAACCAGCTACCTTAAACCTTTCTGGTGTTTTCCAATTTTCTTCTATAGGAAGATGGCCCTCATATATAAAATGATCTTTAGTCTTAATCGCTTTTCTTACCCTCCTCTCAAATTCTTTATGTATCCATTCTGTTGCGATTTTTGTAGCTTCTTTTAATGATGGAGTTTTAACTTTATAGACTTGTTTACGTTTTTGCATAAACAATTTATCTCCATCAAAAATTTCGTAGTTAATTTTTATTTGATCTGGTAAAAAGTATGGCCCAACTGAAGATTTTCCCGCACCGTTTGAGCCGGTAATAATATAAAGATCCGGCATAATAAAATTAAATCAGTTGTAGTCTCGTTTTGAGTGATGTCGTCTCCTGTTCAGATAAAATTCTTACCAGATCAAAATCCTTTCTTGACCGTGATAATGTAACAATCTGAATTGAACCATCAGGATACTCTAGGTAACATTGGCCTGCGGGTAACAGGGGAGAATTAATCATGAAAGGATGGCCACTCATCAATTTTTCCTTTCTGATAATTTGAATGGCTATTAAGCCAGACATTTCCAGGATTTTTCTTTTCATGGTTTATAGATTGGTTAGAATTCAATGGAATTGGTGCATAAAAATAACAAAAACTATACTGAAACAACACACTGAAAATCAATAAACTAAATATAAAATTATATTTAAAGCGAAATAATTTTATACTTAGCGTTGTAACTAAGTATAATTAGTTATACATTTGATTCCAATTTTTGAAATGAAATATATTGTTGACATATCTCCAAAACAGGCACAAACGATTCAAACGCTACTTAACAAAGGAACTTATGGTTCGTTGGCGCAGTTTATAAGTGCTTCTATTGAGAACCAATTAGCACTTGAAGAAAATGAGACAAATGAGTTAACGCCTTACCAGATTGAAAAGACAATTCAGCTACCTCAGGTAACAAAGGTTGAATCACAAACCCCAGGTTTCGAAAAGTATCAATTGGTGAATATTCCTGATTTAAATTCCTTTATTGATCCTCCCGGCTTTAATAACCTTGTTTTTGCATCACAGGAAATTCCTGAAAAGCAAGCCTGGATCTGGGGGCAAGTCAATAAAATATTTCCGGTAAAACTTGGGCTGAGAGTTCTGCATCAGCTTCTTGCTACAAAACAAAGTGTTGAATTAAATGAATTTCTCGAAGCTGCAACAAGTGAAGCAATATTATACGGTGAAAAAATAAGAAGCTATGAAAAAGAGGCAGGAAAGATGAGAGATGAAAAAATTTCTGCGGCTCTTCCATCTATGGATGAAAAAAGTCAGACCCGCTATAAATTCCAGTTTATGGTTTACCCCAGAAAAGATGAGTTGCTGGATGGTGCCATGGCGTTAATGCGTTTCTGCAATGTATATTCCGATAGAAAAAAACAAATGATTGGTATAACAGAGAACGGATTAAAATTTTCTTCAATCAGTAATCCGGTTATTGATACTAATAATCTTGACAAATCATTGAGCGAAGAAGAAAGCCTTTTTTATATAACCCATGCAAAGGAAAATATGAAGGGGGAGTATGAAGCAATGAAATGGATGCTGCAACAAATAAGCGGTGGAAGAAATGAGAGAGAGCTACTAAATAATGAAATAGAAAAAACATTCGGCAAAACCTGGAATGCCACGACAACAGTAATAAATACTCAGAGAGCTGGCTTAACGGCAAGAATGTTTGAGTTGGGGTTGATTGAAAAAGAAAAGGACGGTATATATGTGAAATATGGGGTGAGTGAAAGGGGGAGACTCGCTTTCTAAAATAATTTACACTTTAAATCTCAAAAAATATAACCACCCTTTCAACCTCAAGATTATGCAAATACAATACACAACTTTATCCCAGAATGATAAACAAGGAATTGACTATGTGAAAAAGGATTACAACAAAGACCCGGCAAAGGGACTTACACATGGGTTGCAAAAAGATGCCATTCAGAATTCTGTAGGTGCATCACAAACAAAGAAATTTAAAGATTGGAAAATTACTTTCGAGTTAACTCTAATTAACGGAAAAGATGCGTTAATATTTACTGATGAAGGAACAACTGGTCTGTTGGGTGACGTTTTATCACAGGTGGAAATTATGAATCGCAAATCAGAAAATAACTTAAAAGATGATGATCACCTTTCAAGGTTTCGTACGGTCTTTAATTCTGGCGGAAATGACGGTCCAGGTAGCTATGGAAGAGGAAAACTTGTTTTTCAAGCCTGCTCAGCAACACATACAATTCTTTGTGACTCTCTGCGAAAGAGTGACAATAAATACATTGCATTTAAAAGAACAATTAACAAACTACAACTTCAGGAAAGCCAAGTATTTGAAGCAAAAGAAGCACATAATTTCATTAAAGAAGAGACTGATGGTAAAATAAAACCGCTAGAAACATTTGGAACTCGGATAATAATTTTGGACCTGGATCTTGCTAAACAAAAGAATGACTTATCAATAAAAGACTCCTTTCTACGGGCTTTTGATGAAAAACATCGTGATGATGAATGTGAGCTTGCTTTCGACAAAATGATCCAAGAAACTTGGTGGGAACTAATGTTAAAATGTGGGGTTAACATCGTCTTAAAACATGGTAAACATGAAAAAAAAGTGGAGCTATCCGAACCGCTTAAAAAAATTGTGAATGTAAAAAATAACGAATCCGACTGGAAAGTATATGACAAATACAATATTCCTTTTGAATTCAATGGTGATAATTATATTATTAAGCAATTAAAATTTGTTGTTTCTCCGAAGGGTCAAACATTACCTGAAAACTTTCAAAAAATTACAACTCAACGTAAAAAAATGAAAATTGGGGCATTAAAAAGGATTATACCTCATGCTCAAATAAAAAAAAATCTTACCGGCTTTATAATTTTTGATGAAGGCTTAGAGGAGTTAATGCTTCCGCCAGAAGATATGACGCATTATGGCTACGACCATATGAAACACGCCATACTAAAAAAGATAAGATCAGAGGTGGAAGTGCATTTAAACAAATTCCAAAAAGAGCTCGGATTAACAACAACAGGTGAAGAGGGAAATCTTTCTAGAACACTAAATGATGCTTTGAAGGATATTAATGAACAAGCGAAAGAGCTGGGTCTTATTGCTGCTTCTGGGCTTGGAAAGAGAAAGAAAAATTTTAAAATCACAATTAATGAATTCTCCCTGCCAAGGCTTGGTGAGCTTAAAGTAGAATATGTAGACAAAATTGGTGTCATTAAGTTTACACTCAGAAACTTGATGACAAGGAAATTTAATGGAACAGTTAAAGCAAGTTTAAGTCAAGAAAACAATAGCTACAATCAATCAATTTTCCTCACTAATTGTGAGTTGCTTGGGGGAGACCAAATTCAATTTGAAATTCCAAAGTTTGAAATTGATAAAAGCTTTCATTATGGAACAAAAGTTCTAATGAAAATTGAAGTTGAAAATGAAAATTTTAGTAATTCGAGATTTTTATGGCTTGGCCTAGAACCAAAAAAGATAGATTCTCCTCAAATAATTAAGCTAAGCTCGTTTTCAATTGAGTATCCACGAAAAGATTCAAGAAGAATAGAAATTGGAGAAAGTTTAAAAAATCTGCAGTTTTCACTTTTAAATCAAACCCCTTTTGAAATTGAATCTAAAATATCGATAACAATAAAGAGAGAGAGCTCAGAAGACAGGCGAGAATTGCAAAATTTGTTAGTTCATAGAGATCTGTTTAAATCTCTCTCTGAAATTGAAAAAGAAATACCAGAAATTCAAATTAGTAGTGAGGTTTTTTCTTTTTTTGAAAACGAACCAATTAAACCTGAAAAAAGAAAATGCAGATTGGAAATTACAGTACTTGCAAATAAAGACTACCCAGAACTTGGAATCATACATGGACAAAATCTCATGAATACTAAAAAAATTGATTTTTATATTGGCGTTGACGATCCTGGTATGAGTATTTTTAAAGAAGTCAGATTTATTCTTGACGATTCTTTTTCACGCAAATCCTATTATGAACCCGATTCTGATGGATATATTTTCATTTTTAACTCTGGCCACCCTCATTTTAAAAAAATATCTTCTGCATATGCAGAACTAGCAGAAGATTACATAAAAGAAGAAATGCTTAGATCCGCATATAACATTTGTGTAAAAGAAGAAGCATATGCTGGAATATTTGATGAAGACAGTTGCTTAGGAGAGACGTTTTCCAAAAATCTTTCACAAGACCAGTTAAAAGAAGATATGTTTAAGATATATGAGAACTTAATTGGGCGAGCACTTCATAAAATGTATGCACTATGACGGTTATTATAAATATTGACAAAAACAATAAAAAATACTACTCATCAAATACTCACTACTCAGGAATATTTCCAGATGAAGAATTGAAGATGGCTGAAGAGCTTAATAAGTTGATTAAAACCAAAATTGATGCGTATGTAATTAAGGTTGGTCTTAGGTCAATAAAAAAGGACAAGGTATTGTACTATTGGGAAATAGGTAAAATATTAAGGAATATTTTTTCAAGTTCGGGCTTAGTATTAGGTGATGAAAAAGATCTTTTTTTTAAAAATGTACGGTTACATTTGAATAAAGATATTTTCCCTGATAACGACCCGTCTAGAAATAGAAATATACCTGAGCAGTTTTTTAGGTTGTCGGGCTTTTCGAAAGAAATAATAGAAAAAGTAAAATGGACTACTTGGAGTTACTTGTTTGATTCTCCAGTACTATCAAGAATAAAAAATTTTGATACTTGGTTTAGCAAAAACCTTACAGCATCCTCTTTAAGTTTTGATCAAGCTTTCTCAAGGTTATGGTTTCAGTCTATAAACGTTTTATTCAAAAATGTAAGAACAGACGATTGGCCAAATGAAACACTTTTAAATTTAATAGACAGCCTATTTGAGTTGTGCTCTAAAATAGTTGAATTAGGTTTTAAGCCGGGGGAAAAGATTACTTTGGAGTTACTAAAAAAAATACTCGGCGAAAAGAAAAAAGAATTTATTCTTTTAAAATCTGGTGCTATCACAAAGGAAGATTATTTAGGAAATATTTTAAGTGAATTTAAAAAAAGACATAAAAATGAATAATCATTTGGCTTATCAGCTAGCACAAAAAGCAATTGCAGATTTAAAGACGAGCATTTTCATTTTACTTTCTGAGTCAAATGAAAAAGAACTTACAAACGCAGAAATAGGAAGAAGTCTTGGTGTTTATCATGGACATATTGGACATGAGGGACACATTCCCAGGACTCTTTTAGGCTTAATGGAGCAGGAGGGAGTAGTTGAGCAAAATTCTGATTCAAAAAAATGGAGATTAAAATAGTTTAGTAATTATTTCAGCGATTTGTTTTGCCAATAGTGGAGGCACTGCATTCCCAACCTGATGAAACTGCTGTGTTCTTGGTCCACAGAAATAATAATTATCAGGAAAGGTTTGAATCCTGGCCGCTTCTCTTACGGTTAAACTTCTACACTGTGCTGAATCAGGATGTATAAAATAGTGCCCATCTTTTGAAATATGGCTTGTCACAGTTTTTGAAGGTTCCCCGTATAGTTGTGTGCGGAAACGGTCAGCAAATTTATTTTCCACTACCCCTTTACCAACATTCTCATGTTTAGGCAATAACAACAATGGAAAGTCAGATAGCTTTGGTGATCGGCCTTTTAATTTTGCAAAACAGGAAACAAACAAGTATCGCCACAGGTCTTCTTTAATATGGCTACGGGTTGCGTGGTTACATACGCCTTTTAGCTTATCATCCAAATACCAGCTTTGCTGATAATTCACATCTGCTATATACTCAATAAAGTCTTTGCCTCTGTCTTTTCTGGGCAATGACAAGTTCTTTACGACCTGAATCATTCTTTCCCGGACTTCTTTGTCAATCTGTGATTTTAGATTCAATTTGTTTATTTGTTCTAATGCCTGTTTCCACTCTTGTTTTCCATCCTTTGTTTTCGATAGGCCGCTTCTTAGTTGTGGTAATCCGCTCAAGACCTTCTCAACTGGAATTAATTCATCACCTGGTTCCAGTATTCCGGGAGTAATATCAATATCGTTTCTAATTCCTAATAATATGACCCTGTGCCTTGTTTGCGGTATGCCATACTTTTCGGCATGAATGATATAATCTTTGGGGTCGTAAACTGGTGAACTATCAATCAAATCATATTCAAGTGGCTTCTTAACCAGTGAAAAAATCTTATACCGAATTTTACTTTTTACTTCTGCTTTACCTTCCAGTTTTTTATATGACTCAACCGGATTCTGTAAATCCTGAATAAGTTGTTTGAATATTGATTTGTTATCTACTTTGGAAGAAAGTAATCCTTTTACATTCTCCATAATAAATACAGGCGGCTGATGAACAGCCAGTATACGGTAGTACTCCCGGTATAAATAAACCCGTTCATCTTCTTTATTTAACCCTTTACCTTCCTGTCTTCTTGCACGGCCAACTAATGAATAAGCCTGACAAGGCGGACCGCCGATCAATACAAAGTTCTTCTCCCCTTTCAATCCTTCTTTTATTCTTCTATCAATTTCTTTATGGTCTTCCTGCTTGCCCAATGAAAATTGCCAGGCTTCATGTTTTGCTGCTTCTGCCTGTTTTGGATAAAGCTTATATAACTCTTCCACGTCAGCTATTTCTCCACGAACAAACTGATAATATTCAATTGGCAGGTTTTTAAAAGGGAATTGCCTTAAAAAACTACGAAGTGTGAGTGTCTTATGTGCAAACTCATCTCTTTCTATCGAGAGTGCAATTCTAAAAAATCGATTGTTATTTTTATCAACAACAGATGTAAAACCTTCGCCCAGGCCGCCCGGGCCTGCAAAAAGATCAATAATTGGAACTTGTTTGTTACTCATTTTGCGAAAGGCAATATTAGTTAATGTCACTTAAAGTCCGGTGGCTTTTAAGTCACTATGTATAAGAAAAAGATTCCGGGTCAGGCCCGAAATGACAGTTCGTTTAACCGGAGAGTTTCGTTAATAGAGTGGTGAGTGTCTTTTCAACTTTAGCAGACTTCAGTTTACATTCCCAAACCGTAATAATCTTCCATCCCTCTTTTCTCAACGCCTTGATAGCTTTGGCATCGTTGGCTTTATTGGTGTTTATTTTGTTCAGCCACCATTGGGTTCTTGTTTTCGGAACAACAAAGTATTTACAATTGGTATGGCCATGCCAGAAGCAACCATGAATGAAGATGATGGTCTTGTATTTTGGTAATACAATATCAGGTTTGCCGGGTAGTGTTTTATCGTGGAGTTTATAACGAAAGCCATTTGCATGTAAGAATTTCCGCACCAGCATTTCCGGTTTGGTATTGCCGCTTTTTATCTGCGACATATTATAGCTTCTTGTTTTCTTATCATGCACATCCGCCATAGAGTGAAGGTACTAAGAGAAAGATTCCGGCTTAATTATCCGTTTCCCCTTTCCTTCTAAAACCTATTTTGTTACGGGCTGGTTGTGGCGGGTTCAGCAATTGTTTCAGGTATTCAAAGATGAGAGCTATGTCCTCATCATGCCCGGTAAGCTTTCGTTCTATTTTTTCGAGTTGCAGTACAATGTCTTTATGGGTTAACAGCAACTGTTTCATTTTGGCAAATACCCTTATGATCTGGATATGCACCCGGATGGCGGTTTCGCTGTTTAATACACCAGACAGCATTGACACGCCTTGTTCGGTAAATGCATACGGTAGTTTCCGGATACCGCCTCTGCCCGTTTTTGATATTACAGATTGCAATATCAAAACTTCCAACTCCTCTTTGTTCAGCTGAAACATAAAGTCGTCAGGAAAACGGATCTTATTTCTTTTAACGGCAAGATTGAGGTTACCGGTAGTAACGCCGTATAAATTTGCCAGATCTCTGTCCAGCATTACTTTCTGTCCACGAATAAGATAGATTTTATTTGCTACCAGTTCTTCTGGTAGTACAGGCACCTTAGCTGCTTTCGCCATAGTTACAGGTGCTTTGAGGTTTTAATGATGAATAATTAAAAATAAGAATTTTTTTACTTGCGGTCAACCCTGTTAATTGTCAAAAAAAATTTTGATTTCGTTTCTTCTATGTACTACTGAAAAAATAGCGCCGGTTCTATTAACAAACTGTTGGTAAACATTGGTCTTCCATTTGCCTCTTAGGTATTGTAATTATTTTTCACTTTTAAAAACGTACCATTATGAAAAAGATCTTTACTCTATTACTTGCAGTCGGCATCATCTCATTAGCCCAGGCACAGCCCGGCAACCGAGACAACCGACAAACCGACCGAAGAGACAATCAACCTAACGACCGGCAGAATGATGACAGATTTGACAACGACAAAACTTTTGTCACCGTCGATCTTTCCTTTGACCGTGATGATCGCTTTGGCAACAACCGTTTCTCTAATGAAAGAAAGAGAGATATGATGATCGCTAAGATCAACCGGGAGTATGACTTCAGGATCCAGCGGGTTAAGAACAGCTTCTATATGAGCCGTTGGGAGAAACAAAGGAAGATCCGTTTCTTACAAGAGCAGCGTCAGCAGGAAATCAGGATGGTCTATGCTAAATTCAGCAACAGAAACCAGCATGATAACCGGTACGACAGGAATGATGGTCCGGGTCGTCGTTACTAAACAAGATTGATATCCGAATGATTAATAAAGCCCCGCAGCAATGCGGGGCTTTTTGTTGGTACCAGGTGGCTGAAATAAATAGTTGCAGTGGCGGATAAAGACAGATTATAAAAAAAATCTCCCGGCTTACGGGCCAGGAGACTAATCATTTCACCCAGTGTACTGTTGTAAAGGTTTCCCTTTTCATCCTGTACTTCTTGAGCAATGCTATCTTTAGTTTCTCCTTGTAGAAATAAAGCACTCTGCAATTTTCATTGCCACGATTGCTGCTTGTACAGGTTGTTCACCCCGGTGAACTTCTTACTGTTAGCAAATGTCCCGTTCTGATCGTCTGATGAACCTGAAGTGTTACAGGTCCTTTTAAATCAGCCGTACTTCATTTGCGTGGGTGTAAAGTAGACAGGAACCCCTTACCCCGTTTATGATAAAAAGCTGCTGCCTGGTTGATTCTTCTCACCACTTTTAATTAGTTTTTTATTTATCTTTCTTAATTAGTGCCCGGCCATACGTTCCGTATGGCTTTTTATTTATTGCTGCCGGCAAGTAATCCTAAACATAATATTGTTTACTTCGTTATTGGTTTATATTTACCGACATAAAAATTATTACTATGCCCTCTGTAAAAGCGTACGGCGCTGAAAGTGCTACCACTCCCATTGTTCCCTTAACCATTGAAAGAAGAGCTCCTAAGCCACATGATGTCGAAATAGAAATTCATTACTGCGGCGTTTGCCATAGTGATCTGCACACTGCCCGTAATGAATGGGGCAATGCTGTGTATCCCTGTGTACCCGGTCATGAGATCGTTGGAGTGGTAACTGCCGTGGGTAGTCATGTAAAAAAATTCAAAGCAGGAGACCGGGCCGGCGTTGGTTGTCTCGTAGATAGCTGTCGTGAATGTGATAATTGTAAGGAAGGTCTTGAACAGTATTGCAGCAATGGAATGGTAGGCACTTATGGAGCCATGGAAAAAGATGGCAGCGGTATCACCCACGGTGGCTACAGCAAATCCATCGTGGTACATGAAGATTTTGTACTCTCTGTTTCTTCCGCATTACCGCTGGAAGGTGTTGCTCCTTTACTTTGTGCCGGTATTACCACTTACTCACCATTGCGCCATTGGAAAGTTGGCAAGGGAACAAAAGTTGGCGTACTCGGTCTTGGTGGCCTTGGCCATATGGGTGTAAAACTAGCCGCCGCAATGGGTGCAGAAGTAACGATGCTGAGTCATTCGCCTTCCAAAGAAAAAGATGCGAAAAGATTGGGTGCCCACAAATTTGTATTGACCAGCGATAAAGCACAAACAACAGCAGTTGCCGGTTATTTTGATTTTATCCTCGATACTGTTTCTGCTGATCATGATTATAATTTTTATCTCGGCCTCTTACATACCAGTGGGGTAATGGTTTGTGTAGGTGCTCCGCCATCACCAGCTACTATTCCTGCTTTTAATTTGATCTTTGGCCGTAAGAGTATAGCTGGTTCACTGATCGGCGGCCTTCCTGAAACACAGGAGATGTTAGACTTTTGTGCGGAACATAATATTGTATCGGATATTGAACTGATACGGATGGATGAGATCAATGAGGCCTATGAGAGAATGCTGAAGGGTGATGTACGATACCGCTTTGTGATCGACATGGCAAGTTTATAATGAACCTGTCTTCTATATAATAAATCCCCCCGCAATTGCAGGGGGATTTTTCATTATCACTATGTCCATCCGGAATTAGAATTTAATACCGACTCCGCCGGTAACATTGATCACAGAAATAGTTTGGTGACGCCTGTCTACCTCTGTTCCGGTGATATCTTCAATTTTGAATTCAGGCTGCATGCCCATGTAATCAGCATTGGTGAATATGAATACATTTCCACCGGTGTTGATACGAAGATCCAGTCCGCCCTGGAACATGAATGCCATTTTCCAGTCTTCTTTTATCAGTAACTCGCCATCAAATGTAAACCGGGGTGTATTGGCATTGGCTACACCACCCATGATGCGAAGGTCAACGGCCATCTTATCATTTATTGCATGAGAGAACATCGGTCCAACGGACAGACCATAAAATTGCCAGTGGTCAAGGTCTGTACCGGGCAGGTCATGTAAGAACCCTTTATCAAGGTTATACCTGTTATAAAAACCTGCGGCTGTTATGCCAATGTTCTTGTTGAACAGGTAGCCATAATTCAGGTTCAGGTTCAATCCAGTTTTAGCAAACCCGGCTTTTTCATTGTTTTCATCAGTGCTGTTAAAATCACCAATTGTAAAAGAAGGGCCTCCATGAAAAGCAAGAAAAGATTTTGGCGTCATTTTTCCCTTGCTTCCCTGGGCCATCATTGCACCGCTAACCAGCAGGGCAACGAAAATTAAGAGAAGCTTTTTCATAACTCACATTTTTCTGGTTATCACACTCCACACTGTCATTCTCACAGGTAGCAAGCTAGGATATGCACCAGTAAATAACAATGAGAGCAGGAGAATCAATGACTGATTGTTCTCATTGTTTTCCGGTAGTAATTGATTGTACCTTACTATTGTCTTTGCCGGGGAGTAAAGAAGATGCAGGTATCTTTATTACGGAAAAGAAGTGATGATGATTGCATGGCGGAGATTAAAATATTCTTTCACCTTCTCCACCATATCATCTTTATCCCGTACCACCACAATTGTTTGGTGCTGTCGTATGGTCAGCATTTCTTTTATTATGTCGCTGAAACCTTCGCCCCTTAATTCAAGCGGACCGATCTCATCGATAATCAACCATCCTTCTTTCTGTATTGATTCCCGAATGACCTGGATGGCTTTGTCGAAGTTTTTTTTACTGAAAACGAATTTTCCAACTGTACATGTTGCTGTTTCATCAGCAGCCGCTTCCATAGGGAATTGCTCTTTGCTGTTTGCATTCATGAAAAAACGTTTGCCATTTATTACCGGTGTCAATATGCCATACACATCTTCTCTTTTGGCTGCCCAGTTGATGAGAGTAGTTGTTTTGCCGGATTGAATAGGTGCGGTTAAAATGAGGACCTCACCCCCAACCCCTCTCGAGTGCGTAGTGAGGGGAGGCCGCAGGGCATTTGCAAGGATCATCTTACCTGTCATGCTTATTCTTTTCCATCCCTTGTACCCGGATGACTGTTTCCAGCTTTGTGTGATCAGTTGTTGGGTAGCAGGCAATAACTGCAATACTTCCTTCACCTCCTGCTGCGATTGGGTTTGCTTTTTTTTCAGCCATTGATGCAATAGTTGTTTTAACAAGGGACCAATGATGAATATCCATCCGAATATAATAATGAGTGACCGGAGTAAAATCTTTACTACCATATGCGAAGGCAATAAAGGTGTGCCTATTTTGAAATACGATTGCACATACAAGATGATCAGCAAAAGCCAAATGATAAAAAGGCCTTTCTTTAATCGCTTTCTTTTTTTTGATACAGCCGGCAACACTGTATTTTTTTCTTCCGTAACTAACAGTACGTATTGCTTACTGTTGCTCCAGGTTGCAATCCGCCGCGGCAATACGGAAGCCCACCAGCCGACTACTACTCCTGTAATAAAATGAAGTAATACATAACCGCCACCTATCAATAAAATATAGTTGGTCGTTGCTCTTTGTTTGGTCAGTCCGTTGATAAAATCATTGATGACTTTCCAGAGATCGTTGCCATAAACAATGGTCAATACAAGAATACGTTGTAAGCCTGATTCAAGCAGTGCCAGTACGGCGAGCAGTATACAGGAAAGCTGGTAAAATTTCCGGTGGCGAAAGAAAACTAATTCTCCCACGGCTCCCTGGAAAAATACAGCGATATACGCCGGTGGTGGCGCCTGCGGACTCAGCATCATTTTAAATATCGCCACGATCAGTGTGGCTTTGATGATGGCTCCTTTGTTCGGTACATACCAGGCAATAAGGCAAATACAAATAACCGCACCACTCCCGACGATCAATCCGGATACAGGAATTTTTAATCCATGAATAATGCCGCCAAGCATGGCTTCACAGAGCACCCATAAGGCGATGAGGCGGTAATAGAGTTGCTTATTCATGAATAGATGGCTTTGCCATTAAATATTTTGGGCCACGAATTGACACGAAAGAACACAAAAAATAAACTCTTTTATACTAAAATTTCCATCTGCCTTTCTTTTCGTATTAGTTGCTATGATTAGTGGCTGATCTTGCTTTACAATTACACCATTATGAACAGATGGATTTGCCATTAAATATTTTTTGGCCACGAATTGACACGAAAGAACACAAAAAACAAACTCTTTTATACTACAGTTTCCATCTGCCTTTTTCGTGTTTTTTGGTGTGATTTCGTGGCTGATCTTGCTTTACAATTACACCATTATGAACAGATGGATTTGCCATTAAATATTTTTTGGCCACGAATTGACACGAAAGAACACAAAAAACAAACTCTTTTATACTACAGTTTCCATCTGAACTTCTTTCGTGTTTTTTGGTGTGATTTCGTGGCTGAACATATTATCCGATTACACTAACTTTAAAGGTCAATCATAAAGATAACTTGATACGATTCATCCTTAACGAAAAAACGATTGCTACTGCCCTTCCTCCGGGAATGGTGTTGCTTGATTTTATCCGCTATCATCAACACCTCACAGGAACAAAGATCGGCTGCCGTGAAGGCGATTGCGGCGCCTGTACGATATTGGTAGGTGAGCTTTGTAATGATGAACTGTCGTATCATTCTGTCACCTCCTGCCTGATGCCGATCGGCAATGCGGAAGGAAAACATATTGTAACGATCGAGGGAATCAATTTCCCGGATACACTGAATCCGGTGCAACAGGCGATAGCAGATTGCGGCGGTACACAATGCGGTTTTTGCACCCCGGGATTTGTAATGTCCTTAGCCGGATTTTGTTTGAGTGATGCGGAAGCAACCAGAGAAAATGCGATTGCTGCCATCGATGGTAATATCTGCCGCTGCACCGGGTATAAATCCATTGAAAAAGCCGCTATGATGGTGACCGCACAATTAAAAGATAAAAAAGTGGCCACCCCTTTTGTAACGGAACGCAACATATTACCTGCTTATTTTTCCAGTATCAAAGAAAGATTGCAACAGCTGGGCGGGCAGATCAAAGCTGCTGCATTAAAAGATATCGCTGCATTAACAGAGCGGCCGCATTTTGTTGGTGGCGGCACCGACCTCTATGTGCAGAAACAGGAAGAGATGAAAGATGCGGCGATCCGTTTCCTGCTCGATCATCCGGACCTGAACAAGATCAGCCAGGAAGACAACAAATGTGTAATGGGACCATCGGTTACCGTGAGTGATCTGATGACATCGCCGGTAATCAATAAAGCATTTCCGGATTTTCACCGGTATGCTAAACTGATTTCTTCCACACCGATTCGTAATATGGCGACGATTGCAGGAAATTTTATTAATGCATCACCCATCGGAGATTTTACAATTTTCTTTTTGGCATTAGATGCGCAATTAAGCCTTGTTCAACCCTCTTCCGAAGGAGGAGGATTACGAACCCTTCCATTAAGAAAGCTGTATAAAGGATATAAAATACTTGATCTAAAACCCGGCGAGCATATTGAAAAAATATGGTTTGAGTTACCAGGTGAACAGACAATGTTTCACTTCGAAAAAGTAAGTAAACGAACACACCTTGATATTGCCAGTGTGAATTCAGCGATACGATTACAAATGAAAGGAGATATAATTGCCGAGGCCGGGTTATCAGCAGGCGGTGTAGGACCGGTGCCGATGTATTTAGAGAAAACAGCTGCTTATTTACAAGGAAAGAAAATATCTGAACAGGTGATCACAGAAGCTATTGAAGTAATGAAGACAGAAATATCACCTATCAGTGATGCAAGGGGAAGTAAGGAGTACAAGACATTATTGCTGGGGCAATTGATAAAGGCGCATGCCCTCTGTCTCCCTAAAGGGAGGACTTAGGTCAAAAAATTTTTATTTGTTGTTTGTCGCTGACAGTATGAATTTTTTTAGTTTCTAACTCAGTAATTAATAACACTAATATGAGTAATGAGTCTTTGAAAAGCGGGGCTGGTGCTTTGATAGCCTCTCCCTTTAGGGGAGGTTGGGAGGGGCATAATATAGACTCATACACCCATGTAAGAGGCGAGTCGGTTTATCTCGATGATATACCGGTGGTAACTGGTACGCTGTATGCCGTGGCCTTTGATTCGCCGGTGGCACACGGGAAAATTATTTCGCTGGACACCAGTGAAGCAATGTCAATGCCGGGTGTAGTGAAAATTCTTACGGCGAAAGATATTCCAGGAGATAATCAGATCGGCGGCATCATCGCTGATGAAGAATTGCTGGCAGGTAGCCATGTTCATTTTTGCGGGATGCCCATTGCTTTGGTGATAGCAGAATCAGATGAAATTGCCCGGGCCGCTGTGAAAAAAATAAAAGTAGTAATAGAACCATTGCCTGTTATTACCGACCCGAGAGAAGCTAAAGAGAAAGGAGAATTAATTATTCCCCCCAGAACATTTCAGCTGGGCGATACAACAACTGCCTGGAGCCAATGCGAACATATTTTTGAAGGCCGTGCCGATACTAACGGACAAGAACATTTATATATCGAAACACAAGGTGCTTACGCTGTACCGCAGGAAAACGGCGCCATCAGAATTTATTCTTCCACTCAAGGACCCACTGCTGTGCAACGAACAGCAGCAAGGGTGCTGCATGTTCCGATGAATCAAATTGAAGTGGATACCACAAGGCTTGGTGGTGGTTTCGGCGGTAAAGAAGACCAGGCAACCACCTGGGGAGTGATGGTGGCGTTGGCTGCTTTTCATTTGAAGAAGCCGGTCAAATATTCGTTGCACCGCATGGAAGATATGCGGATGACAGGCAAACGGCATCCTTATTCTTCTGATTTTAAGATCGGGTTGAATAAAGAACTAAAGATCATCGCTTACGAAGCAACATTTTACCAGAATGCAGGAGCGGCTGCTGATCTGTCGCCTGCTGTAATGGAGAGAACCTTGTTTCATTGTACCAATTCCTATTTTGTTCCGCATGTAAAAGCAACTGCTTATAGTTGCCGCACCAACTTGCCACCCAATACTGCTTTCCGTGGTTTCGGTGGCCCGCAGGGAATGTTTGTAATAGAGGCGGCGATTGCAAAAGCGGCGGAGCAGTTGAAAATTCCTGCGACTGTTATTCAGCAAAAGAATTTATTGCATACCGGTGATGAGTTTCCGTACGGACAAAAAGCCGAAAGCGAAGCCAATGAATGCTGGAAGAGAACGGATGAGTTGTACCATATTCATCAACTGCAAAAAGAAGTAGCTGATTTTAATGCATCGAATACATTATATAAAAAAGGGATAGCATTAATGCCCATCTGCTTTGGTATCTCCTTTACTAAAACACTGATGAACCAGGCAAGGGCATTGGTACATGTTTATACAGATGGAAGTGTGGGTGTAAGCACCGGGGCGGTAGAAATGGGGCAGGGGGTAAATACCAAAATGCTACAGGTCGTTGCAACAATATTTTCGATTGATCCGGCCAGGATAAAAGTGAATACGACCAATACATATCGCATCGCTAATACATCACCGACTGCCGCCAGTGCCACTGCTGACCTGAATGGAAAAGCAACGGAAATTGCCTGTGTGGCTATTCTGCAACGATTGAAACAGGTTGCCGCCGGGGAATTAAACGTTGCTGTTGATGCAATTGAAATAAAAGATGAATTCATTTATGCCGATGGAAAAAAGACAGACTGGGATTGGAAGAAATTAGTGTCGGCCACTTATGTAAAGCGAATCAGTTTATCGGAGCATGGGCATTACACTCCGGCAGGTATTCATTATGATGCAACAAAGGAAAAAGGAGATCCGTTTACTTATCATGTTTACGGAACAGCCATTACTACTGTAACGATTGATTGCCTTCGTGGTATCTATGAAACAGATTCCGTAAAAGTAGTGCATGATTTCGGGAGCAGTATGAATACAATGATCGATACCGGCCAATGTGAAGGCGGTATTGTACAAGGCATCGGCTGGATGACGATGGAAGAGATCGTTTATGATAAAGAAGGAAAGCTGCGCAGCAATGCATTGAGTACTTATAAAATACCGGATATTTATTCGGTACCGAAAGAGATAACCATACATCCGTTAGCAACAACAAAAGACAACCTGGCTATTTTTAAAAGCAAAGCTGTGGGAGAGCCGCCGCTGATGTATGGGATCGGTGCTTATTTTGCATTGCGGAATGCAGTGAAAGCATTTAATCCTGCGGCTGTTATTCCATTTGATGCGCCGATGACACCGGAAAAAGTATTGATGAGTTTATACTACCGCCCCTAAAGGGATTTACGAAGTTTACCGTTATGCAAAAGTCTTTGCTGATTTGGCAACACCTTTATAAAAGTCTCCAGGAAAAAAAACCTGTCATGTTACTCTATGTTTTAGAGAGCAAAGGCAGTAGCCCGGGGCGACAGGGATTTTTTATGGTGGTGAATGCCACCGGAGAAATGGAGGGCTCGGTTGGTGGCGGGATCATGGAACATAAATTTGTGGAGCTGGCAAAAGAGCAGCTGAAGAATATCGAACAAGGGACAGGCAAGGGTGAACAAGGAATGATCAGACGCCAGGTACATGATAAATCCGCTGAAACAAACCAGAGCGGTATGATCTGCTCAGGTGAACAAACGATCTTATTATATCCTGTTACTGCTAAAGATGCTGCCACCGTTCAACACCTTATCCATTCGCTGGAGCAATATAAAAATGGTACTCTTATATTATCTCCCGGTGGGATAGCATTTGAGGAAGCAATACCGCCGAAAGATTTTGAGTATACTTTTCAATCGGAAGAAAGCTGGTTGTATAAAGAGAAGACCGGATATAAGAACCAGCTCTTTATCATTGGCGGCGGGCATTGTGCATTGGCTTTTTCCAAACTGATGCGGGGAATGGATTTTTATATCACCCTGTATGAAGACCGGGCAGGATTGAACACCGTGGTACAAAATGAATTTGCTCATGATGTTATTATAGTGGATGATTATACCGCATTGGGCTATCATATTTCCAGCGGACGCAACCAGTATGTGGTGATCATGACCTTTGGTTACCGCACAGATGATATTTCGCTTCGTTCATTACTCGACAAATCATTTACTTATATCGGTGTGCTCGGTAGCAAAAAGAAAATGGAAAAACTCTTTGCCGGTTACAGAAATGAGGGCATTGCAGAAGAGGTCCTGCAACGGATTCATACTCCCGTTGGTCTTGATATCAGCAGCCAGACGCCGGAAGAGATTGCGGTGAGTATTGCTGCAGAGATCATAAAGGTAAAAAACCGGCCTGTATGAGATGTTGTTTGATCCTTCTTTTACTTCCTGTTGTTGTCTTTTCTCAACAACAATATTCAACCGCTGATCTGAAGAACGGAAAGTTCAAAGACGACAGCAGTTATATCTATACGTTGCCATTTGAACATAAAAAGAAAGTTTTTTTAGTACAGGGCTATGAAAGTATGTTCAGTCATAAAGGAGAAAAGGCTCTTGATTTTAAAGTAAAGACAGGAACAAAAGTCTGTGCTGCCCGGGCCGGTATTGTTACTGCTTCCCGAAAAGATTCTGATAAAAGAGGATTAAAGACAAAAAATTTATCAGACGGCAATTATATTTTTATACAACACGATGATGGCTCGGAAGCCAATTACTGGCATTTTAAAAAAGATGGAGTGCTGGTGAATATTGGTGACACGGTGCAAACAGGACAACTGATCGGTTATAGTGGCAATACCGGCTTTTCTGCTTTTCCGCACCTGCATTTTGAGGTAAGAGGATACAATGCTACCGGTAAATATGAACAATTGCCAACCCGTTTTTACACCCGGCAAGGTGTTGTCTATCTGCGGCCGGGAAAGTTTTACCGTACTCTTCATCAATAATGATAATCGTTGGCAAGCTGATTTTTTTTATTACCTTACTTATCCATCCATCCCCCTGCCAAACTTCCTTTCCGGCTATTAAATAATATAACCACAAAAACCTTTTGTTATGAAAAAAAAGTTATTGGCTCTTGTTGCCTTCGTCATGCTGATCACCAGTACCGGCAGTTCACAACTATCTTTTGTGCACCTAACCACTCTTGGCAATACAAATGGACATATAACCACATTGGCCAATGGTGATCTTACAACCAGTGCTTCGGCGCTGCTGTTCATCACCCAGCAATTCGGAAAGTATAACACTCACCAGGTAGGAGTGTGGCACAACGGGCAGCGGTGGACAATTTATAATGAAGACAGAAGCCCCCTGGTATCAGATACTTATTTTGGTGTGCTCCAGGTTCCTGCATCAGCCAATGCTTATGTTCATACAGCCACTACTGGTAATATCAATTCCAATTCTACTTTTCTTGATAATGCCTATTGCAATAATAACCCGGGTGCCATCATTATGGTAACGCAAAATTTTAAACAGGTATATAATACCAGTCCTATCGGAGTATGGTACTCGAATGGACGGTGGGCCATCTTTAACCAGGACATGAAAGCCATGCCACAAAATGCAACTTTCAACGTATGGATTCTGAACCCGGGTGCTGTCAATGGTTTTTCTTTTGATGCTTATGCAAATAAGCATACTGTAACAACAGCTACTAAAAACAATAATGCTTTAAATCATATCAGCAGTCTCGGAATTACTTCTTCTAAAAGTATTGTACTCGCCACCCAAAACTGGGGAAGTAGCGGACCTTACAACAATCATCATCCTGGTGTATGGTGGGATGGCAGCAAGTGGACCGTTTTCAACCAGGACAGGGTAGCAATGCCTAATGGTGCGGGGTTTAATATTATTACGTTAACGCCTAAACCGATTGATGTTACTCCTGCTGAAACCATAGATCCGGATGCCTATTACCGGATAACCAGTTACTGGCAAGGTGCGGGCAGGTCATTAGATATTCTAAATGACGGAACAAATAATCATCCCTGGTTGGGTGATAGTGGTCCTTATTCCGGGCAGTTCTGGAAACTGACACCTGCAGGTGGCGGGTACTACCGATTAACGACTCAATGGTTGGGCACAGGAAAATCGCTGGATATTATCAATGATGGTACAAATAATCAGCCGGTGATGAGCAATAGTGAAAACTATTCCGGACAATTCTGGAAATTGATTCCGCTACCGGGAGGTTATTACCGTCTTACTACACAATGGCTGGGCGATGGAAAATCGCTGGATGTGATCAATGATGGTACAAACAACCAGGTTTGGTTAAGTAATTCAGCCGATGTAAGCGGACAATACTGGAAACTGACAAGGCTGTAGCTGGAAAATTTCGTACGACCCCGGTTGCAGAAGTTGATAGCTTACCAAGATCATTACTGATTATGAAAATAATCATTGGTGATGCCTGTTTGTAAAGCAAGCTTTACAAACAGGTTTTTCATTTTTTGAATCATAGTATTGGTTGGCCGTTTATCATACCTTTCGTTCAATAACGGTTCGTTTATGTAACTTTCATTAAAATAAATGCCATGATCTTCGTTTATATTTTTGTCGGCCTTATTGCCACCTTGCTGCTTATATCCGCATTGCTTCCCAAGGTTTTTAATATAGAAAAAACGATCATCATCACTAAACCGGTTGCAACAATCATGGATCGTGTTGGCGATTTGAATTATTACAGCCAATGGAACCCCTGGCAGCAATCTGATCCTACAACAAAAAGTTCTATTACCGGTACACCGAATAAGCCGGGTCATAAATATGCCTGGGAAGGAAAAAAAGTTGGTGTTGGCAGTTTAACGCTGCTCAGCATGGATGATAAACATATTCATTTCGACCTGGAGTTTTTAAAACCCTGGAAAAGCAAAGCCAAAGACAATTGGTTGTTTGAACCATGGGGCGATGGCAGTGAAACAAAAGTAACCTGGCAAAACAGCGGTCAGCTTCCCTGGCCAATCGCCAGCCTGATGGGGCCAATGATCACAAAGAATCTTAATTTTCAGTTCGAACAAGGGTTGAACAACCTGAAGAAAATGTGTGAGGGGTAATAATCAACGCTGGTGAAAAATCAAATTGGTTTTAATTCAGTCACTGTTTTTTCATTCACCACATTTCCTGTATTAAGTGTAGAGGCCGGTTCAAATAGCATGATCTCCACCTCTTCTATGGCGACCGGTTTATGTTCAACACCTTTTGGCATGATCAGGAACTCTCCGGCATTCACGGTAATTATTTTATCCCGCAGGTGCATATCAAAACTTCCCTTTACTACATAAAACAACTCATCTTCTTTCTCATGATGATGCCATACAAACTCACCCTGGAATTTTACCAGCTTCACTTGCTGTCCGTTCAGCTCCCCGGCAATCCGGGGATTGAAGTAGTCGCTGAACAATGATAATTTTTCGGCAATATTTACTTTTTCTATTTGCATGTTATTGTATGGAGATTTTATCAGCCGCATCTTTTGCTTTTTTTCTCAATTGATTCATGTCAGTGCCGGTTTCATCATATACCAACGCCACAGCCATTCTGCGGTAAGGCCTTATTGCTGGTTTACCGAATATTCGGACATCAGTATTGGTTTGTTCCAAAGCCTGTTCAATACCGGTAATTGTAAATTGGTCAGCACTTTTATTTGCCAACACAACAGCACTGGCGCCAGCTCTCTCCAATTTTATGTTGGGGATCGGCAAGCCGAGGATCGTTCTTGCATGTAATTCAAATTCTGAAAGATTTTGTGTGCCGGCCAGCGTTACCATACCTGTATCATGCGGCCGCGGACTTAGTTCAGAAAAATAAACACCTTTATCAGTCAGGAAAAACTCTACCCCCCACAATCCTGCACCAGTCAATGCCGTGGTAACTTTTTGAGCCATCTCACAGGCCTCTGTATAATCTTGTTCGCTGATAGCAACGGGTTGCCAGCTTTCCTGGTAATCACCTCTTTCTTGCCGGTGACCTATGGGTGGACAAAATAATGTGTTTCCATTTTTCTGTGTTACAGTAAGCAGTGTGATCTCTGTATGAAAAGAAATAAATTCTTCAATGATCACTTCTTTAATATCACCCCTGGAATTATTAATAGCATATTCCCAAACAGTTTGCTGGTCTTCTGTTTTTTTCAATACGCTTTGTCCTTTGCCGGAAGAGGACATCAGGGGTTTAACTACACAGGGAAAACCAATTTCGTTGACAGCCGTTGTAAAATCTTCAAACGTAGTAGCATAAAAATATTTTGCTGTTCGTATTCCTAATTCTCTGCTAGCCAGGTCTCTTATCAGTTTTCGGTTCATCGTAAAGTTGGCCGCTTTAGCACTCGGCACTACCTGGATGTTTTGTTTTTCATATTCGTAAAACCGTTCTGTTCGTATGGCTTCTATCTCTGGCACTACCAGGTCGGGCTGATGTTTTGCAACAACAGCATCAAGCTGTTCTCCGTTCAGCATATCAATCACTTCAAAACCATCGGCTACCTGCATGGCCGGTGCGCCGGGATAACTGTCAACGGCAATCACCGTTTGTCCGAGCCTTTTTAATGCGATCACTAATTCTTTACCGAGTTCGCCGCTGCCGAGCAGAAGTATTTTTTTGTGCATAGTGCAAAGTAATAGAAGAAAAATAGCCGGGAAGAAAATAAAACGAAAAGGTTTAATTACTACTTTTTCCCGGCTTATTTATTTCCCGGCAAAAAACTAAAAAAAGAATTGTTCTTTTACAATTTTCCCCTCTTTTACTTCATATACAGCTATTTCATCCAATTTCATTCTGCCTGCTCCTTTCATGGTTACGTCCATGCCCATTGCTACACTAAAATGATTGCCGGCAATAACCGGTTCTGTAGAATAGCCTCCATGCATTTCTTCCACCATCGCACCAAAAGCATCTCCTTTTTTCTTGATAGCATCAAGACCTTCTGCATTACCCATCCCCATTGCTGCAGCATGTGCTGGTTCAATACTGACTGCGTTGTCGGCATACAATTCACCTTGTATCGTATCCCACCGGCCTGTTTGTGCCAGTTCATTAAACCTTGCGGCCACTTCTTGTGTTGTCATAATGATAGATTTTTGTTTTAAAAAATTGGACAGAAAAGCTACGTCGTTTCTTTTTGGCAAACAATTAAATAATTGTAAGGCCGGGAGGTTTATCGAAAGGCTATTTTTACTCTCCCAAACTGGTGATTTAAAATTCCCGTATGAAAATATTTTCTTTTGTGTTTGTTGTGTTGCTGCTAACAGCCTGTTCCGTCAGTAAAAATCCGCTGCGCAACGAGGTAAAGCTTCTGCAAAAAGGAATCATTAAGGATGATACCAGTTATATATATGCACTGCCATACGAAGAAGGAAAAAGGTTCCGGGTCATACAAGGTTACTTTACCGGCTTTACTCACCGGGAAAGGGCCGCTCTTGATTTTAATATGAAAAAGGGAACCAAAATTACTGCGGCAAGAGATGGTGTAGTTGTAAGAGCAAAAGAAGATGGTACACTTGGGGGACTAAACAAAAAATACCGTTCGCATGGAAACAATATTGTCATACAACACAATGATGGCAGCAGGGCCGGTTACTGGCATTTACAGCATAACGGAGCGTTGGTGAATATTGGTGATACCGTAAGAAAAGGACAGGTAATAGCAATCAGCGGCAAAACCGGTTATGCTTTTGTACCACATCTTCATTTTTTAGTATGGACATCCAAAGGCGGTCAATGGCAGCAGGTGGCTACAAGGTTTCAAACATCCAAAGGGATAAAATACTTACGGGGCTGGAAAAAATACCGCAATAGCAGACTAGAGTAATTATTTTTGGCAAAACACCTGTTGTCTTTACACGAACTATATCAGCAGTTTATTGATGGAATGCGACACACCACCTGGCTGGAATACTTAGCTGTATTTGCCGGTATTGCCAGTGTATTGTTTTCAAGAAAAGAAAATATTCTTGTTTATCCAACCGGCATTATCAATACTGTACTTTACACCTGGTTTTGTTTTTCCTGGTGGGGCCTTTATGCAGAAGGTAGTTTGAATTTTTATTATACCGTTATGAGCTTATACGGCTGGTATGCATGGACCCGGAAAAAAGAAGGCAAGGCAATGCCAATCACTTTCAATAACCGCAAAGACTGGATCATCAGCATTTCATTTTTTGTACTAAGCTGGGCTGTTTTGTATTATGTCTTGAGTCAATATACCAATAGCGATGTTCCCTGGGCTGATTCATTTGCGTCTGCCGCCGCTTATACAGGTATGTGGCAAATGACAAGAAAAAAAGTAGAAAACTGGATATGGTGGATAATCACCAACATTGTCTCTATTCCATTATACTTTTATAAGCATGCAGTTTTTACCAGTGTACAATATGTGGTGTTCCTTATCCTGGCTGTAATGGGTTTGATTACCTGGATAAAAAAAACAAAAACGGCGAATGCTTAAAAAAATCGTCGTCATAGGACCCGAAAGTACTGGCAAGAGTACACTGTGCGAACAACTGGCGCAACATTATGATACCATGTGGTGCCCGGAGTTTGCCCGGGAATACCTGCTGACCAATGGAACCAACTACACCTACGACGATCTATTAAATATTGCCAAAGGACAACTTGCCTTAGAGGAAGAGTATTCAGAAATGATGAACGAACCGGATTCGCTGCATACTGCTCCACACCCGCCCCTTTTTATTGATACTGATATGTACGTTATGAAAGTGTGGTGCGAATTTGTATTTGATAAATGCCATCGTTTTATTCTTGAGCAGATCGTAGAAAGAAAATATGATCTATACCTTTTGTGTAATACCGACCTGCCGTGGGTAAAGGATAAACTGCGGGAATACCCCGACCTGAAAAGCCGTCACCGGCTATATAATATCTATGAGGATATTATGATCAACCAGGCAGTTCCATGGGTTGATATCAGTGGTACCGATGATGATCGTTTACAAAAAGCTATCGTTGCCGTCAACAGTCTGCTGAAAGAATAATTGTCGTTACTTTCGCTACCTGATGAAATCATTCCTTCAAAACAATTCACGCCTTGTTTTTTATGGCACCTGGCTTTTATTGGGCCTGATGCAAGCCGGCCTTACTGAATTACAGGATGATGAAGCTTATTATTGGGTGTATAGTCAATACCTTGACTGGGGTTATTTTGATCACCCGCCCATGATTGCCGTGCTGGTAAAAATGGGGTATGCCATTTTCCCCAACGAACTGGGAGTTCGTTTGTTCCCGTTATTACTTAATATTCTCTCCCTTGTTATCATTGAAAGACTGATTGACAAAAAAAATCCGTTGCTGTTTTATGGCATCGCTTTATCCATGGCGGTAATACAGGTTACCGGTTTTGTGGCCGTGCCGGATATACCGCTTATTTTTTTTACGGCTTTATTCTTTTTGTGTTATAAAAAATTTATCGGGAATTATTCTCTTGTAAATACATTACTCCTGGGGCTCTCTGTTGCGCTATTGTTTTACAGTAAGTATCATGCTGTATTGATCGTTCTTTTTGTGCTGCTGTCAAATATCCGGTTGTTTACAAAATATCAAACATATGTGGCCGGGATAATTGTTTTATTATTGTTTGCCCCGCATCTATGGTGGCAATACCAGCATGATTGGGTAAGTTTTCGTTATCATTTGTTTGAGAGCAATGTAAATGCGTACAAATTTTCCTTTACTGCCGATTATATTATCGGGCAACTATTACTTCCGGGACCTATTGCCGGATTTATTCTTTTACCCGCCGCTTTTTTGTACAAGCCCAAAAACCAGGTGGAGAAAGCCTTGCGATATACTATGGTTGGCCTGTATGTTTTTTTTCTGCTCAGTTCATTCCGTGGAAAAGTAGAGGGTAACTGGACCTCCCCGGTGCTGGTTGCATTGATCATTTTATCCCACCAGTTTTTAAACGAAAAAATAAAGTGGCAAAAAGCATTATTCCGGCTGCTTCCTATAACATTAGTGCTGGTGTTGTTTGCAAGAATTATAATAATAGCCGATGTGTTACCGGTGAAGGCCATCAAAGAACGTTATCATAGCTGGAAAGAATGGCCTGCGGCAATGAGAGAGAAAACAAAGGGTTGGCCGGTTGTATTCAGCAACTCCTACCAACGGGCTTCCAAGTATTGGTTTTATTCCGGCCAAATGACCTATTCCCAAAACTGGTATAGAGAAAGAAGAAACAATTATAATTTTTGGCCGATAGAAGATTCGATGCTTGGCAAACCTGTTTACTTTTTAGATAAATATGACCTGTGGAAGTTTTCGGATTCCTTAAAAACAGCAATTGGGTGGGTGGGTTATAAATATGATTCGTCTTTCATTTCTTTTGGTAAAGTACAGTTCATACCAGAAAATAAAAAGCTGGGTATAAAAAGTGCTGATACGGGTTTGTCTATAAAATTCAAGTTGATCGCTCCTTCCGGATACGTTGATTTCATTTTAAAAACACCACAACTAAAAGATACGATCCAGGTCGGTGTCTTTAGTGCGGGCCGGTGGATTAAAGACATTATGACGAATCTTTCTATAAAAGAAATTATCGGGGGAAAAATAAATGAGGTAACGATTATACCCAACCTTTCTTCCGGGAAATATTATCTGCGTTTTACTATCCGTTCGGGATATTATAATGCCACGCATAATTCTGAAAAGATAGAGTTGGTGGTGGACTAACTCATCAAGGCGGAAGTGTTCCGATAATGCGTTGTATGTCGGGGTCTGTTTGCAGGTTACTCATTTGTTGCATGATCGTTCTTGACCTTGCAGCCACAAAAGATGAAACTGGTTTTACTTTATACCGTTTGGGGCTTGGGAGACAGGCTGCGATCATCGCCGCCTCTTGCCTCGTCAGGTTCTTTGCCGGCTTATTAAAATATGTATTCGCCGCCATTTCAATACCAAATATTCCATCGCCCATTTCAATCACATTAAGATATACATCCATGATCCTTTTCTTTCCCCAGATCAATTCGATCATAAAAGTAAAATAGACTTCTAATCCTTTTCGTATCCAGCTTCTACCCTGCCATAAAAAAACATTTTTGGCTACCTGCTGGCTAATGGTACTGGCTCCTCTTATTCTTCCGGGTTTTCTTTCATTATACTTCCTGGCTTTGGCAATGCTTTTCCAGTCAAAGCCATGGTGGTCTGGAAATGATTGGTCTTCAGATGCAATAACCGCCAATCTTGCATTAGGTGAAATGGCTTTTCTGCCAACATAATCTCTTTTTAAACCGTGTCCGCTTATCCAACTCACCAGCTGTGTTATCGTAACAGGCGGGTTAACCCATTTCAGCAGGATGATATAAAAGAATTGAAAGATAAATATCCAGAGAAAGATACGCTTACTCCATTTCCACAGTTTTCGCAGAAATGTTTTTGTCTTTGTATTTCTATTGTCAGAGACGTTTGCCATAAACAAGTAATCCCCAAATTAATGCAATACCAAAAACAATTAAAATAATCCCGTTGATGCGGTTAATGATATGAATATTGTGTGGTGTCAGCCGGTTCCGGATCTTTCCTGCCAGCAGTACTTTCAGAATATCGGTCCCCAGCATCCAAACAAGACAGGTGGTAAAAATAATGATGCGTTCATTCACGGTATGAATAATAACAGCGGTTGAGGTGGTGATCCAAAAAATAAAAACAGCGGGATTCAACGTATTCATAAAATAGCCCGATAAAAATATCTTAGCATAATCCCGTTTACGGAATTTGAAAACCTGTTTCCCTTCTTCATTCACTTTTACCTTTTTAAAAAAGAGAAAATAAATGCCCATTGAAACAAGAAAAATACAGCCGGCAACACCGATCTCCGTTTTATACGTTCTCAGGCTATTGAATACTTCGGTAAAAACATTGCTGATCAGCACCAGGGTGATATCGCTGGCACAAACACCGAATATGAAAGCAAATCCGCCACGGTGCCCGTTATTAAGACTCTGTTTAATAATAGAAAAAAGAACCGGTCCCACTGAAATGCTCAGTAGTAATCCAAACGTCAGTCCTTTCAGCATTATTTCCAACATGCAGCAAGCGGTAATTAAATATTAAAATTCTGTAAAAGAGGCTTTAGATGTGATTTGTTTTTAAAAAGTGTTCCCATTCTTCCAGCATTTTCCCTTTCATCACCCGTGGAAATTTATGCTGGCTGCCCAATTTTCCTTTCATCTCCATAAACTTCATAAACTTCTCTTCTGGCAACACTTCCAGGAATACCTCTTTTAATGCGCTGTCCCGTTCGGTAGCATAATCATCGTTTAGCACCCGCAGGTTTTCATCAATCCTTTTGCGGATCTTTTCTGCATCTACTTTATCATTGGTAGCAATATACCAGCGATGGGCAAAGAAATTTTCAAAGGGGAAGCCTACAACGGTATATTCCGGAATACTGACATTAAACTCTTCACTCACCATTTCAATGGCCTTATTCATATTGTCGACACTCAGGTGTTCACCGGTAAGGCTTAAAAAATGTTTTGTTCTTCCGGTAATTACAACTTCACTCTTTTCAAGGTCTACAAATTTTATCGTGTCGCCAATCAAATACCGCCAGGATCCTGCATTCGTACTCATGAGTAATGCATACTCTTTACCTTCTTCCACTTCATGGATCATTTTGGCATCGGGATGCTCAGTGATCTTTCCCTCATTGTCAAAATTTTTATCGTCGAAAGGAACAAACTCGAAGAAGATATTATTATTAAGGATCAGCTGCATCCCTTTGGCATGTTCTCTTGTTTTATAACCGATAAACCCTTCGCTGGAAAGATAGTTTTCAATATAGACAATAGGTTTACCCAATAATTTTTCAAATCCTTTTTTATAGGGTTCAAACGCTACACCACCATGTACAAAGAAGCTGAAGTTGGGCCATATCTCATGTATGTTCTTCACCTTATACTGTTCAATCACCATTTCCATACACATCTGGCACCAGGCAGGAACACCAACGATATAGCCGATATCCCATTCCTTTGCATGTTCTACTATTTCATTTAGTTTTTGATTCCAGTCTGCCAGTGCGGCAATACGTCCGCCGGGCTTATAAAAAGTCTGAAACCAGAAAGGTCTTTTCTTGGCAAGAATCCCACTTAGATCGCCGGCATACCAACCGGCTTTTCCTCTTTTTAAATCTGTAGCACCGCCCAGCATCAGGAACCCTTTGGTCATGGCTCTTTTGTTTGCCTCTTCATATCGTATCAGGCTAAGTAGCTGGCGGAGATAATTTACGGTGTTGCTCCGTAATAAATCTTTGGTAACTGGTATGTATTTACTGGCCGCTTCTGATGTACCCGAACTCAATGCATAATATTTGATCTTACCGGGCCATGTTACATCGGGCACCCCTTCGAGTGTTTTCTTCCACCACTCTTCATAGATCTTACTATAATCATGTACAGGCACCAGTTCCTGGAATTTTTTTGCCGGACTCTTACTCAATAAGGCTTCATCAAAACGATACTGCTGACCAAACTCTGTAAACCTTGCTTTTTTCAACAGTTTTTTTAATACCCGTAGCTGCTGGCGCCGGGGATCGTTAGGCGGAATACGTAATGCAGCGGCAATTGCTCTCGGTAATTTTATATCAATGATGGTCGCCATGTATGCTATGAAAGGTTGGGCTTAAAGTTACACAATGTTACTCTTGAAAGAGCAGCGAATATAGCAGGCAATTCATCATTATCCGCCGAGTTTGCGATACATTCTCCATAATAGTTTTAAATCATTAGCTGGTTCATAATCCCTGGCATACCAGTAATCCATCATTTGCAGACCTTCTGCCGGAAGTTGTTGCTTGATAGAAACGGGAACTCCGTTGCATGCAATTATTCCCGGATAAATACGGGGAAGATTCTTTTCTGCTGCTGCATAACCGATCCATGTTTTACGGGCTATCAATACCAAAAAACAATTGGCTAAAAATGCAACTGGTTTTTTTATAATAAATAATTGAATGGGAAATGTAATGATACCGAGAACTGAAACGCTTATGTCAATTAGTCTTTTCAATCGGCGGTTGTATGGATCGGCAAGGTTATAGCCATTTTCTTTTGATACAGATTCGCCTGAACTATCTTTTGAATCACTGCCAACAATACTGCCGCTTCCGGTTGTATGAATTTTTACACCTATTCCTTGTGGCAATTTTTGCATGGCTTGTATGATTGCTTTAAATGGCAATGCTCCCTGGCAAAAAATTACTTCCCGGAAAGGAACGGTTTCAGAAAGAGCCTGAAGGTTCTTCCAGTATCCTAAAGAATCATTGTCGTTTTCTTCTGTTGCAACCCTTCCTAAAACCCGTTGCTGTAAACCCGCCTCTTTCAGCAGTTGCAGTACTTTTGGGTACTCTACATTTGTACCGGTTATTATTGTCGTGGCTTGTTCTTCTTTATCATTATTACTACTAAGCACATTTGTTCTAATTAAAATTCCCCTTAGTATACTTATTAGAACAAAAGCCAGTATGGCTCCAAACAACACAATTCCCCTGGAGAAACGGTATTGTTCGGGTAACAATGCATAGGCTGCAAGTAATACGATGGTTGCAATCAGTGTAGATCGTATCAGTTCGGTTCGTTTATACCATCGGTCATACAAACCCGCATAATATGCGGCGGCTAAATAAAATATTGTAAAAGCAGGAAAAGCGATCCATAATAACCTGGTTTCATATTCCGTTCCTGTACGTACATAGGATACCCAGATATTTTTTATCACCCAGAAAGAAAGAAGGATCAAGCCTGCATCAATTAATGGTAAGCCCACCTTCCTGATGAAAGTACCGATTGCCGTTAGTCCCGCCCTGAACCAGATAGCAAGGTGGATCAGCAGGTTGAAAATGCCGGCCCTGCTTCCGCCATAATGTTTGCGGACAAAAATACTCATGGCATTATAAAACATGCGGACATAGTTCATACTTCCCTTGCGGGTGCTTTCACCTTTGAAATGTATAATGCTGCTCTCTGCAAAATAATAATTTTTAAACCCTGCTTTTTGAATCCGGTAACTCAAATCAACATCTTCTCCATACATAAAAAAGGCTTCGTCAAAACTTCCCGCTATATCCAGCACTTCTTTCTTTATCATCATAAATGCACCTGCCAGCACATCTACTTCATTATTTTCATTCTCATTTAAATACCCAAGATGATACTTTGAAAAGGTTTTGGAGTGTGGAAATAATTTTGCCAAACCAAAAAGTTTATACAACGATGTCAT
>CALRVH010000003.1:0-116740 GCA_943371565.1 Chitinophaga pinensis
GTAAGGGAATGCATTATCAGTACTTACCCGGTAAACTTGTGCAGTAGGTTGGTTCAAATAAGTGCTCCAGTTATTTCCGCCATCAAAACTTACCTGTGCACCACCATCATCTGCAACTACTATGCGATTACCATCTTCCGGGTCGATCCACAGATCATGATGGTCGCCATGTGGTGTGTTGATCGATTGAAATGTTTTACCGCCGTCATTACTCCGCATAAAATTTACATTGGGGCAATAGACCCGGTTCTCATTTTTAGGGTCAACATAAACTTTGGTATAGTACCAGGCTCTTTGCCGGATATTATTATCACTGCTTTGTAAAACCCATGTTTGGCCACCGTCACTGCTCATATACAATCCGCCATCTTTATTTTCCAGCAAGCAATAAATCTTATCCGTGTTAGACGGAGCTACTGCTACACCTACAATTCCCCAAACTCCTTTTGGTAATCCTTTTTTGGTTGAGATATTCATCCATGTCTCACCACCATCAACACTTTTCCATAAGCCACTTCCGTCGCCGCCACTTTCCATAGAATGGGGAGTACGGATCAATCGCCAGGTTCCTGCATAAAACACATTGGGGTTGCCGGGTTCCATCACCAGGTCACTGCATCCGGTTTGGTTATTGACAAACAAGGTTCTTTTCCATGTTTTACCACCATCCGTTGTTTTATACACTCCTCTTTCTTCATTGGGGCCAAACAAATGACCCATCACTGCTACCCATACAATATCAGGATTTCTGGGATGAATAACGATGCGGATAATATGCCTGCCATCTTTCAGTCCGATATTTTTCCAGCTTTTGCCACCGTCTTCGCTACGCCACATTCCACCAAGACCTTCACTCACATTTCCCCGCATAGTGTTCTCGCCTTCTCCGGCATACACCACCATTTCATCCGAAGGGGCCACAGCTACTGCACCAATAGAGCTGCCATAATATTTGTCAGAAATGTTTTTCCAGTTGCTGCCGGCATCCGTTGTTTTCCAGACACCGCCACCCGTGCCGCCAAAATAAAAAGTGTTCTTGTTTTTATAACTGCCTCCCACTGCTGCGCTTCGTCCTCCCCGCCAGGGGCCGATAAGCCGGTACTTTGTTTTTGATAATAAGACAGAATCAGGATCGCTGGTAGTAATTGGCAAAGAAGTTTTAGGCTTTTGCCCCTGAACGGTGGTGCATGAAATAATCACCAGCAAAAAAATCAGTTTTCTCATAATGCAGATGTTGAGTTGTAAATTAACCCCGATAACTATCGGGATTGAAAGTTAGTGAATTACCTTTATCAAAATCAAAACACATGTCATCGTTTTCTATAAGCGGCAATCTGGTTGATATCATTCAGCAAAAAATATATCCGGTGACAATTACAGTCGAAAACGGAAAGATAATTTCTATAAAAGAGATTGCCGGCTCCGAACTCACGACTCAAGGCTATCTACTTCCCGGTTTCATCGACAGTCATGTTCATATTGAAAGCTCCATGCTGGTTCCTTCTGAGTTTGCAAGATTAGCCGTAGTGCATGGCACTGTCTCCACCATAAGCGACCCGCATGAAATTGCCAATGTATGCGGCATGGAAGGTGTGGAGTTTATGATTGAGAACGGAAAGACCGTTCCTTTCAAATTCAATTTTGGTGCGCCAAGCTGTGTGCCGGCCACCATTTTCGAAACGGCAGGAGCGGCCTTAGATTCAACCGATGTAGAAAAACTACTACAAAGAGAAGAAATAAAATATTTGAGTGAGATGATGAACTTTCCGGGTGTCTTGTTTAAAGATGATGAAGTGATGAAAAAAATAGCAGCAGCACATCGCTTAGGAAAACCTGTTGACGGGCATGCCCCGGGCTTGAGAGGCGAGAAGGCAAAGCAATACATTGATGCAGGCATCTATACAGACCATGAATGTTTTACAGCAGAAGAAGCATTGGACAAATTGCAGTATGGCATGAAGATTCTAATCAGGGAAGGAAGTGCCGCTAAAAATTTTGAAGCTCTGATTGACTTGCTGAATGATTGGCCGGATATGATGATGTTTTGCAGTGATGATAAACATCCGGATAGTTTAGTGCTCGGTCACATAAATCAGTTATGTGCAAGAGCAGTAGCCAAAGGAATTGACATTTTTAAAGTGTTGAAGGCGGCCTGTATAAATCCTGTTCTTCATTATAAACTGGATGTCGGCTTGCTAAAAGAAGGTGACTATGCAGATTTTATTGTGGTAAAGGACTTAGAAAATTTTGAAGTGGTAAAAACATTTATCAATGGTGAGTTAGTAGCAGAGAATGGGGTGTCAAATATTAAAACAACAAAATCAGGTATTGTAAATAATTTTTCCTGCAGCAAAAAGAAAGTTGAAGATTTTGAAATCGAAGCAATGCCTGTAAGCGAAATACTTGAATCCAACTGGTTACATGCAAGTGGTCCGGACCTTATTAAAATCCCTGTTATCGAAGCATTGGATGGCCAGTTAATAACAAATCGCTTCTCACATAAGCCCAAAGTCGTTAACGGTATAATTGTAAGTGATGTAAATAAAGATATTCTCAAAATTGTTGTAGTAAATCGTTATAAGAATGCACCTATCGCCAAAGCATTTATTAAAAATTTTGGGTTAAAGCAAGGAGCATTAGCTTCTTCTGTGGCACATGACAGTCATAATATAGTTGCAGTAGGTGTGGATGATGAAAGTATATGCAGTGCCGTTAATCTTGTTATTGAAAAAGAGGGCGGTGTTAGCGCAGTAGGCAAAAATAAGAAAATGGCTTTAGGCTTACCTGTTGCCGGGTTAATGAGCAATGATGATGGTTATAAAATTGCAGCAGATTATACCGCTATAGATAAAATGACAAAAGAAGAATTAGGCTCTACTCTTGGCTCGCCTTTTATGACACTTTCGTTCATGGCCTTATTGGTTATACCCCATTTAAAACTCAGTGATAAAGGTTTGTTTGACGGAGATAGTTTCAGTTTTGTATAAAAGCTAAGGGCCTGGCTACCAATGAATTTTTGATACCCGTCGATCAAAATGATTTTTGGCAACCGTATTGATTTTGAAAAAAAGTATATGTTTGTGTCCTCACGGCCAATCACCATCTGCTTTATGAGGGTCCTACTTTCTATCATCTTACTAATTTTGTTTACAACTGCTATACAGGCGCAGGTGGTAGTTAACGAGCTTAAACGGGTAGGCAACAAAAAGAAAATGAGCCTTGACAGTAATGGCTGGAAACGCACCGGGATCTTTGTATTAAACGTTAATCAATCTGCTCAAAGTGACTGGGGCAGCGGCGGCGAAAACTTTATGCTGGGTTTCAATACCGTTCTGAATAAAGCTATTCATCATAAAAAAGGGAAATACACTTTTGATTCTTACCTGGATGTAGAATTGGGATTGGTGTTCGCCACCAGTTATAAGCAGTTCAGAAAAACAACAGATCGTTTGGATTTGACCTTTGAGATCGAGCATAGTATTGGTAAAAAAAATCATTTTAATTATGGCATTCTTGGTAATGTAAATACACAGATGTTCAGTGGCCATGAATATGTTTCGGACTTTCACAATAAAATCTCTAATTTCCTTTCTCCCGGCAAAGCCCTTCTTTCTTTTGGTATTGACTATAAGAACATTACAGAAAAATCATATTTCTCGCTTTTTGCCACACCAGCTACCATCCGCTGGGTTACAAAAGTTGACCCTGATTTTTATGGTTCAAAAAGATTCGGAGTAGACTCCTTTCATAAAGTATATACCGAAATCGGAGCTTACCTCTCCGTACATTACAATAAAAAATTTTCCAAAACAACCAACTACACCAGCCGGTTAGATCTTTTCAGCAATTACAAACGAAACCCGCAAAATATAGATGTGTTGTTTAATAATATTCTCACATTTAGTCTCAGCAAAAACTTTTCGGCAACTTTTATCCTGGATATATTATATGATCATGATGTAAAAAGAAGAACCCAGATACAACAAATATCAGGTCTGGGGCTACGGTTAAGATTGTAATCCTGTTACTTTCTGCCATCCTTCCATTGCAAAGCTTTCTCCTTCGTTTAACTTCTCCCAACTTTCACATTCCCTTAGTAAGTAAACAAGACCCTTTCTGCATCTAATTAATAACAAAGCCCCCCGCAGGGAAGGCATAGTGTAGAAAGAACAAGGGGCTAAACAGTTAAATGCCCTATTATGAAACAACATCTACACATCTCCGCCGCCTTCGACCAGCCCGAATTTGTACAGAACCTGGTAGAAAAATTAGCTTATCGCCGCTATGAGCTGGGTTTTAGCAACGAAAAAATGCCCCGTGGCTTCAAAGCATTGGAAACTTCTTCGACAGAAACTTATGTAAGCGGAACGATGGCTCTTGATTTTCCTGCTGATAAAGAAAACGAGGAAGAAAGAATCAATATGCCTTTTATCACTTGTTTCCTGTTTACCTGTATCAAAGGGAAAACGGATCCTTATCAATTGATATGGAGTAGTTCAATGAATTAATTTTGGCTGCCATCCCTTTTCACCCCACCATTCCCGCCATTCACCGAGTTATGCCGTCATAGTACCCATTCGCTATTGACTATTCATTATTCCTCCTATAGATTTGTTTTAAATTTGAATGATATGAGAGAGGATTTTGAAAGCAGGTTTAAGGAGCGATGGGAAGAACGCAGAAGACGCTGGGAAGAAAGAAGAGAACAACATGGCCGTCACGGTCATATATGGACCGGTGTTTTCATCCTGTTGATTGGTGCGGCTGCATTGGTAAAAGCAACGGTAACCGATTTGCCCGATTGGATATTTAGCTGGCAAACCTTTTTAATACTCCTGGGTTTTTTCATAGGTATTAAACATGGTTTTAAAGGTGGCGCATGGTTTATCCTGATACTAATTGGCGGTGCTTTTTTGTTACGGGATTTTTATCCTGATGTAGCCATCCGCCGGTATATCTGGCCAGTTGTACTAATGATTGTGGGTGTGCTTTTTATTATAAGGCCCCGTCGCAGTTTGCAAGGGAAATGGAAGGATTGTGAAAAAAAAAAGAAACCAGCAGCCGGTTCAGGAATAGAGGAAGCTACGGTTGTTGAAGAATCCTATGAAAGTCAAAAAGATTATAAAGAAGACTTTGTTGACAGTACTTCCATATTCGGTGGAGCAAAAAAGAATATCATCTCCAAAAATTTTAAAGGTGGTGATTTAGTAAACATTTTTGGTGGCACTGAACTCGACCTTACCCGTGCCGATTTTACCGGGACTGCAGAAATAGAATTGACTACCATCTTTGGCGGCACCAAGCTGATCATTCCGTCTAACTGGACAGTGAAATCTGAAGCAGTGACCATTTTCGGAGGGTTGGAAGATAAGCGGAACATGCAAACCATGAGTGATAATCCGGAGAAAGTATTACTGCTGAAAGGCACTGTGATTTTCGGTGGAATTGAGATCAGAAGTTTTTAATCAATGACGGGTTAATGGCCTGTCATTTTTATATATACCAAAAACCACCCATTATGAACTGGTATCTTGCAAAGATGGTCTTTCGCATTATATGCGGCGATGGCAACCATACAGCACAGTTTGATGAACAACTTCGTTTGATAACCGCCGGAAGCAAAGAAGAAGCCTTTCATAAAGCACAGCTACTCGGCGGCAAGGAAGAAGAGATGTTTTTCAACCGCAACCAGCAATTAGTACAATGGCAGTTTATCAGTGTAAGTGAGTTATATCAACTAAACGAGTTGATTGATGGCGCAGAGGTTTATTCCCGGATCGAGGAAAAAGAAAATGCAGACAGTTACCTGCATATCATTCAGAAAAAAGCAGAACAGATCCGCTTTGGCAACACTCTTGAAATACTGAACCTTGCCTGAAATGTCTAACTCCCCTTTATCTATAATCAGATTTCGTATTATTTTCATCCTTTGCTGGCTGGTGATGGTGGCAGACAATGCGATGGTGCTTAATTTTTTTGGCTTACCGTGGGAAGCAGCTTTTATTGATAGTGCTATCAGTAATACATTGTTGCTGCTTGCCTGCTTACTGGTAATGAATACCCTCCGCTATTACCTGCCCAGCGGAAAACAGTATATCAATATATTTTCTATTTGCCTTTTTCTCACCATCGTTTGGCTATTGCTGACGAAATTATTATTACGGGTATCGCTAAATCATTATCCCGGTTATAATGAACTGTTGCATCATTCACTATCGATCCGCTTTAGTATTGCATTTCTATTATTAGGATGTGTAACCATGATCAGTATATTGTGGTACACCCAGCAAGACCAAAAAGAAAAAGATGAACGAAAAACAGATGCGGAAAAATTAGCCAAAGAAGCTGAGTTGTTCAAACTCCGGCAGCAGTTACAACCACATTTTTTATTTAACAGTCTGAATTCGATCAACGCATTAATAGGCAGCCGCCCCGAAGAAGCAAGGAAAATGGTACAACAGTTATCAGATTTTTTACGGGGGACAATTAAAAAAGAAGATACACAATGGGTAACACTGCAGGAAGAGTTACAATACCTGCAACTCTATCTTGATATTGAAAAAGTAAGATTTGGCAACCGGCTCAATACAGAAATTGAAATAGATGAAAGTACCAAACAACTAAAATTACCGGCACTACTTTTACAGCCCATCGTAGAAAATGCCATTAAGTTTGGTTTATATGATACGATCGGCGACACAGTCATTCGTTTATATGCCCGTAAAGACGGCGACAACCTGGTTATCAAAGTCCAGAACCCTTTCGACCCGGCAACATCATCACCCAGGCAAGGCACAGGTTTTGGATTAAAATCAGTACAAAGAAGACTGTATTTATTATTTGCCCGTACCGACCTATTGACAACTGAAGCAAAAGAAAATATCTTTACCACTGTAGTAAAAATTCCGCAGGGACAATAATATGAGCAAAGTAATTATTATAGACGATGAACCACTGGCAAGAAGTATCGTAACTGAATACTTACAAAAACATCCGCAACTGGAACTGATGCAGGAATGTGGTGATGGGTTTGAGGGATTAAAAGCTATTCAGCAACACCAGCCCGATCTCATTTTCTTAGACATACAAATGCCAAAAATAACCGGCTTCGAGATGCTGGAATTAATTGAACAGCCACCAGCTGTAATTTTTACTACCGCCTTTGATGAATTTGCCATCAAAGCTTTTGAGGCACATGCCGTAGATTATTTACTAAAACCTTTTGACCAGCAACGGTTCGATAAAGCCATTGCCAAATGGTCTGAACAAAATTCTGGCAGTACGGACAAAGCCACCCGGGATCTATTGGAATCCGCTTCTTTATCACCATCACAAAGCCAGCGGATTGTTGTGAAGAATGGCAGTAAAATAAAGATCATCCCGGTGCATGATGTACAGTACTTAGAAGCCGCAGATGATTATGTAAAAATTCATACCCAGGAAGGCTACTTTCTGAAGAATAAAACGATGGCTCATTTTGAGCAGTCATTAGACGGGCAGCAGTTTGTCCGCTCCCACCGTTCGTATATTGTAAATGTGCAGCACATCACCCGGATTGACCCGTATGAAAAAGATAACCATGTAGCCATTCTGCGTTCCGGGACCAAAGTGCCGGTTAGCCGTAGTGGTTACGGAAAGCTGAAAGATGTGCTGGGATTGTAAAAAACCGCTACCAATCAATATATAGCCGACCTACTTCTTTACTTCCGTAAAGTCTTGCCCCTCACTATCCAGAAATTAGGGTACTTTGATTGCTGTTTCAGCATATTATCTCTATATTTAGAGACCATTTTACCTAATCCCCCACTCCACAGAAAACTGGTACTATCCCCTCTGATTGACCAACCAGGCTCATTTTCAATAATTCATTACTATTCTTATGGTTAAAGACGCATTGCGCATAGCAGAATTAGAAAAATTGCTGGCAGAACGTACCGCTGAATTAATACAGCAGGGGGAAGAACTGTCTGTAATCAATAGTGTACAGGAAGCCCTCGTAAAGGAAATGGATATGCAGGCCATTTACGACCTGATCGGTAATAAAATTCAGGAACTGTTTGATGCGCAAGCCGTCATCATTTCCACTTTCGATCATGAAAACGGACTGGAACAATTTCAGTACACCATAGAAGATGGAGAACGGTTTTACCCCGAAAGCCGGCCAATTAATAAATTAAGAGCACACCTGATTCAGTCGAAACAGAAAATTATAATTAATACGGCAGAAGAAGCAACCGAATGGTTTGGAAAGGAAGTAGTACCCGGAACAAAGTACATGAAGTCAGGAGTATTTGTTCCGTTGATCTCTGGTGAAATAGTAACCAGCTATGTCAGTTTACAAAATGTAGAAAAAGAAAATGCCTTTAGTAGCTCTGAAGTCCGGTTATTAGAAACATTAGCCAACAGTATGAGTACGGCATTGCAAAATGCCCGCCTGCTGAAAGAAACCGAACAACGTACGGCAGAACTCGCTGTAATCAATAGTGTGCAGGAAGGTCTGGCAAAAGAACTGGATATCCAGGCCATTTACGATTTAGTGGGTAACCGTATCCGTGAGTTGTTCGATGCACAGGTGGTTGGTATTGCTACGTTCGATCATGAAAAGGCAACTGAACATATTCATTATCTGATAGAAAAAGGAGAACGGTATTATCCTACTCCAAAACCGATTAATTCATTAAGAAGGCATATTATCACCAACCGTGAAAAACTGGTCATCAATAAAAGTTTTGCAACAGTTGCTGATACGTTTGGAATAAAACCGGTACCTGGCACTCAGCAGCCAAAATCCGCTGTATATATGCCGATGTTAATCGGGGACAAGGTTACTGGTTTTGTTAGTCTCCAGAATATTGATAAGGAGAATGCATTCAGCGAATCCGATCTGAGATTATTGGAAACGCTGGCCAACACGATGGGAGTTGCATTGGAAAATGCAAGACTCTTTGATGAAACTACCCGCCTGCTAAAAGAAACCGAACAGCAAAAAGCAGAACTGGGTGTTATCAACAGTGTACAGGAAGGATTGGCAAAGGAATTAGATATGCAGGCCATTTATGATTTGGTTGGTGACAGGATACGGGAGTTGTTCAATGCACAGGTTGTTGTTATTGCTACTTTTGATCACGAATCTGCCACTGAACTTTTCAAATACCTGATCGAAGATGGGCAGCGGTTCTACCTTGCTTCCCGCCCTTATGATAAATTAAGGCAACACCTTATTATTAACAGGCAGAAAATTGTAATCAATACAAATGTTGAAGAAGCCTATGCCAAATTTGGATTGAAAACATTACCGGGAACCAATAATATGAAATCCGGCGTATTTGTGCCGCTTATCATTGGTGATAAGGTGAATAGTTATATCAGTTTACAGAATAATGAAATTGAAAATGCTTTCAGCGAATCAGATGTCCGTTTACTGGAAACATTAGCGAACAGTATGAGTGTGGCATTGGAAAATGCAAGACTCTTTGATGAAACTACCCGGCTACTGAAAGAAACCGAACAACGTACTGCGGAGTTGGCGGTTATCAATAGTGTGCAGGAAGGATTGGCCCGTGAACTGGACATGAATGCCATTTATGATTTAGTGGGGAATAAAATCCGGGATGTGTTTGATGCGCAAGGTGTCATAATCGCCACTTTCGATCATGAAACCGGAACAGAAAAATTTAATTATCTCCTTGAAAAAGGAGAACGATACTATGCCGAGCCCCGGCGTTATGATAAGTTGCGTTACCAGCTTATTATGTCAAAACAGAAAATCCTGATCAATACCAATGCAGAGCAGGCATTTGCTGAGTTTGGATTGAAAGTGGTCTCTGGTACAGGAAGTCCCAAATCATTTTTATTCGTACCGTTAATTGTAGGAAATAAAGTTACCAGTTATGTAAGCCTTCAAAATGTAGATAAAGAAAATGCTTTTAGTGATTCGGATGTTCGTCTGCTGGAAACATTAGCGAACAGCATGAGTGTGGCATTGGAAAATGCAAGGTTGTTTGATGAGACAAACAGATTGCTTAAAGAAACCGAACAACGGACAGCGGAATTGGCTATCATCAATAGTGTGCAGGAGGGACTTGCTTCAAAATTAGATATACAAGCTATTTATGACCTGGTGGGTGATAAGATCCGGGATGTGTTTGACACGCAGGGAATCACTATTTCATTCTTTGATCGTCAGACCAATCACATTTCCCACCCCTATTATCTTTATAAAGGTGAACGAATAATTGAAGCAGGGTTTGAATATGGGAAGGGGCTTACATCTCTTGTAATTCAAAAAGGGCACCCATTGCTTATTAATGAAAATGCAGTGGAACGTTTCAGGGAGCTTGGTGTTGTGTATGCAGCAGATGAATCTGAAGAAGATACTTGTAAATCCTGGTTGAGTGTTCCCCTTATTTCAGGGGGCCAGGTTAATGGCACCATCAAGCTGGAGAATTATGAAAAAGAATTCGCCTACAGCGAATCAGATGTATCGCTGCTTCAGACGCTTGCCAATAGTATAAGTGTGGCACTAGAAAATGCAAGGTTATTTGATGAAACTACCCGCCTGCTAAAAGAAACGGAGCAGCGTACTGCTGAGCTGGCTGTGATTAATAGTGTGCAGGAAGGGTTAGCTAAAGAATTAGACATACAAGGCATTTATGATCTTGTTGGTGAACGCATCCGGAACCTGTTCGACGCACAGGCAGTTATTATAAGAACTTTTGATCATTCAACAGGAAATGAGCATCTGCGTTTTGCCATCGAAAAAGGGAAAAGAATATACAACGAACCCCGGCCGTTTATGTGGGCCAATAAACAACTTATCGCTTCCAAAGAATCTTTACTGATAAATGAAAACTATCTTGAAACATCAAAAAAATATGGTGGTACAGGTGTTTCAAGTGTTATAAAAGGTGAAACACCAAGATCGGCTCTTTTTGTGCCCATGATGTTAGGTGATGTTGTAAAAGGTTCGATCAGCCTGCAAAATGTGGACAGGGAAAATGCTTTTTCAGAATCTGACCTGGGATTACTTACTACACTCTCTAACAGTATGAGTGTAGCATTAGAAAATGCAAGGCTCTTTGATGAAACCAACCGCCTGCTAAAAGAAACAGAGCAACGTACTGCTGAATTAGCTGTTATCAATAGTGTGCAGGAAGGTTTGGCAAAAGAATTAGATATGCAGGGTATTTATAATTTGGTTGGTGATCGTTTATGTGAATTATTCCCCGATACAGGGGCATTGGTAATCCGCACCTTTGATTATGATAGCGGAACTGAACATTTTCATTATGCAATTGAAAAAAGAATACGTTTAGTTATTGATCCGCAACCATTCATCTGGGCCAGCAAGCATCTTATCCAGGACCGGAAGCCCATACATATCAATGAAAACTACCTGGAAACTTCTAAAAAATATGGTGGAACCGGTGTTACCAAAGGCCATCCACCGAAATCTGCCGTTTTTGTACCTATGCTTGTTGGTGATACAGTAAAAGGTTCTATCAGTTTGCAGAACGTGGACAAGGAAAATGCTTTTACTGAATCTGATCTGCGGTTGTTGACCACCCTTACCAACAGTATGAGTGTAGCATTGGAAAATGCAAGATTGTTTGATGAAACTAATCGCTTATTGAAAGAGACAGAGCAACGAACTGCTGAACTGGCGGTTATCAACAGTGTACAAGATGGTCTTGTCCGTGAAATGGATATGCAGGCTATTTATGACCTGGTGGGTAACAGGATCTGTGAATTATTCGATACACAAACAGTTTTGATAAGGACATTTGATCATGAAACCGGAAATGAAAATTGGCGTTTTGTGATAGAAAAAGGGAAACGATATTTTAGTGAACCCCGTCCACTTAACTGGGCCAATAAACAACTCATCAACACAAAACAACCTTTACTCATTAATGAAAATTATGTTGAAACAGCGAGAAGATTTGGTGGAACCGGAGTAAGCAAAGGCCAGCCGCCTAAATCTGCCATGTTTGTACCCATGGTAGTTGGTGATGTAGTAAGGGGTTCTGTTAGTCTTCAGAATATTGACAGGGAGAATGCATTTACAGAATCTGACATGCGGCTACTCACCACCCTTACCAACAGTATGAGTGTGGCGTTAGAAAATGCAAGGCTGTTTGATGAGACCACCCTCCTGCTGGCAGAATCAAAACAACGGGCAACTGAATTAAGTACCGTAAATAGTATCAGTAAAGGATTAGCCTCACAATTAAATACTGATGACCTTGTAAAAATGGTGGGCGACCAGTTGAAAAATTTATTTAAAGCCAATATTGTTTACCTCGCATTGCTAAACAAAAAAAACAATATCATTTATTTTCCTTACCAGTTTGGTGATAATATGGCCCCTATGAAATTAGGGGAAGGGCTTACTTCAAAAATTATTATTACCGGCGAACCATTACTTATCAATAAAGATGTAGGTGAATTAACAGAACAACTCGGTATTCAAAAAATAGGTATTCCATCTGCTTCTTATCTCGGAGTACCCATTCCAGTGGGTGATGAAAACCTGGGTGTATTGAGTGTACAAAGTACAGAGCATGAAAACCGTTTTAATGAAAACGATTTGCGCCTTCTCACTACCATTGCTTCTTCTGTTGGCGTTGCGTTAAGAAATGCTACCCTTTTTGAAGATGTGAAACTGGCGAAGATGGAAGCAGAGACGGCCAGCAAAGCCGCCGAAAAAGCCAATGATGCCAAGAGTGCTTTTCTTTCCACCGTTAGTCATGAACTAAGAACACCGCTTACTTCTGTATTGGGCTTTGCCAAGATCATAAGAAAGAGGTTGGATGAAAAAATATTTCCCATCGTAGATAAGTCGGATGCAAAAACAGTCAAGACCATTGGCCAGATCTCCGAGAACCTGCATGTAGTTATTTCGGAAGGTGAGCGGCTTACTCATCTTATTAATGATGTACTGGACCTGGCAAAAATTGAAGCCGGTAAAATGGAATGGAACCAGGAAAATGTTTCCATGCCTGAAGTGGCCGAAAGGGCAATTGCTGCTACCACTTCTTTATTTGATCAGAAAGCATTGAAACTGATCAAAAAAATTGATACCGACCTGCCGGAAATTACCGGAGACAAGGACAAACTGATCCAGGTGATCATCAACCTGATTTCTAATTCCGTCAAATTCACCGATAAAGGTTCTGTTACCTGCAGAGCTTACCAGGAAAAAGGTGAATTGATAGTCAGTATCACCGATACCGGAATTGGAATTGCTCCCGGAGATTATGGTGCGGTGTTTGAACAGTTCAAACAGGTTGGTGGAGATACACTAACCGACAAACCAAAAGGAACCGGGCTTGGTCTTCCTATCTGTAAAGAAATAGTGGAACACCATGGCGGAAGAATATGGGTAGAAAGTGAAGTAGGCAAAGGCAGCACTTTTTCGTTTGCTTTACCTGTAAATAAAACATCAGCTCCCGCCCGGCCACTGCATCTTGATGATTTGGTAAAACAGCTGAAAGAACAAGTCGCCCATTCTCAATTAAATATCATCGGCCAGGCATCGAATATCCTGATCGTGGATGATGATGATTCTATACGTTCCCTGCTGAACCAGGAACTGGGTGATGCCGGTTATACGATTGAAGAAGCCTGCAATGGAAAAGAAGCATTAGAAAAAGTAAGGGCTAACCGGCCTGATCTCATCATCCTCGACATTATGATGCCGGAAATGAATGGGTTTGATGTAGCAGCCGTGTTGAAGAATGATCCCACCACCATGGATATACCGATCATTGTATTATCAGTGGTGCAGGATAAAGCAAGAGGTTTCAGGATTGGAGTGGACAGGTATCTGACCAAACCGATTGACACCAATCTCTTGTTCAATGAGATCGGCAGCTTATTGGAGCAAGGCAAATCAAAAAAGAAAGTAATGATCGTAGATGAAGACTCCGGAGCTGTAAAAACATTGACGGATGTACTTACCACCAAAGGATACGAAGTAACAGAGTCGGTAGAAAATGAACTGGTAGCAAAAGCAATCGCCAACCAACCGGATATCATTATCATAAACTCTGCCTTAAGCGGCAAACATGATATTGTGCAAACATTGCGTTTTGAAAAAGGATTGGAGAATGTTTTGTTTGTGGTGTATCAGTAGAGAGAAGCTATGAGTTCTTTAATGGCGAGTTGCGAAAAAGTAGTATACAAAAAAGAGAAAGACTTAAAAACAATTATATGGAACAAAAAATATTAATCGTAGATGATGAAGCACATATCCGGATGCTCATCGAACAAACACTGGAAGAACTGGAAGATGACGGTGTAGAATTTTTAACTGCTGAGAACGGAGAAATTGCGTTGGAGATCATCCAAAAAGAAAATCCGCAGCTGGTATTTCTGGATGTGATGATGCCGAAGATGAACGGCATGGAAGTTTGCAGGCGGGTAAAAAAAGAACTGGGGATGGATAAAGTATTTATCGTGTTACTCACTGCCAAAGGGCAGGAAACAGACCGGCAAAAAGGATTGGATGTTGGTGCCGACGTATATATGACCAAACCTTTTGACCCCGAAGTCTTGCTGAATAAGGCCCGGGAGGTTTTGGGTATTTCCTGATTGATCATTATTCCAACCGGTCAGTAAAAATTATTTCGTACCGATTTTCAATACCTCAACAGGCATGGCTCTACCAACATTAAAATCAATACTGGGCAAAAGAAGTGAAACAACTGCCTGGCTTCAGCATTGGGCTATAACAACATCATCAAACCTCGTTGTTGAAGATGCCCAACACACTGTTTTATTCGGCAATCTATTACCAAGTGAACAGTCATCTTACCCGGTAACACTGGATGGTGAAATAGCAGGCTATGTAAAAGGAACTGAGAATGCCGCCATCATTGCCCCGCTTTTATCACTGATACTCCAAAAAGAAACGGAGAAAAAAAAGTTGGGGACAGAAGTGCTGAACTTATACCAGGAATTGAATGTGATCTATAATTTCTCTGAAAAATTAACCGAGACCATTGATCCGGATGTAATTGCTCAATTAACACTAGAACAGGCATTGCACTCCATTCCATCGCACAGCGGAGTAATAGTACTCTGGGATGAAGAGCACCGGCAATTAACGATTCCTGCCATATCAGGAGAATCGCTTTTCAATAAAGAAAAATTACAGATCAATAGCGGCATACTTCTCAAAATTGGCTTGAGCGGCCAGTCAGAAATCATGAGTGATCTGTCTGTACTGAAAGAGAAAGGCATAATTGATACCGAAGTACAATCAGTTATTTATGCTGCTATGAAAGTGAAGCATCGGATCTTAGGTGCTATTATTTTAGCCGGTAAAGATGTGGAGCAATATTCAGCAGGTCATTTGAAATTACTTGTCACCCTGGCATTACAATCTTCAACAGCAATTGAAAGTGCCATGCTGTACGAAAAAAATATCCGGGAAGTACGGGAGAGAGAAGAAGCGATATTGCGTATCCATGAAGTAACCAAAAAGTTTGTTCCCAATGAATTCATTCGTTTATTGGGCAAAGAAAACCTGACAGATGTAAAACTCGGCGACCAGGCAGAAAATATAGTAACCGTATTATTTACTGATATCCGGGATTTCACTTCGTTGTCGGAAAAAATGACACCGGGAGAAAATTTCAAATTCGTATCCTCCTTCAATGAACGTCTGGGGCCTATCATCCGTTCACACCAGGGATTCATTAACCAGTATTTGGGTGATTCTATTATGGCCATATTTCCCCGCCATCCGGAAGATGCATTGAATGCTGCGATCGCCATGCAAAGAGCTGTATATGAATTGAACCTGCAGCGACAAGCAGAAGGCCTGCCAGTTATAAGAGCTGGTATCGGGATGCATACAGGTCCGCTGATAATGGGAATAACCGGAGATGAACACCGGCTGGATGCAGCTACCATCTCAGACACGGTAAATTCTGCCTCCCGGATCGAGAGCCTTACCAAATATTACAGATCACCCTTACTCTTAAGCAGTGAAACACTTCGGCACATTACCAACCCAGAAAAATATCATTTGCGACACTTAGGCAAAGTGCAGTTAAAAGGTAAATACAACCTGTTAAGTATTGTTGAGTGTATCAATGGTTATCCGGATAAAGAACTACAAAAGAAAACAATAACCCTGGCCCGGTTCGAAAGATCGATGAACTGTTATTTTGAGCAACAGTTTGAAATGGCCATCCGGGAATTCCAGGCGATTATCGAAACAGATCCTGATGATCGAACTGCAGCATTCTTTATGGATAATGCGGTAAAATACCTGAACCAGGGAGTTGCTGAAAACTGGACAGGAACCGAAGAAATGTTAATGAAATAAAGACGGAAAGAAATTTGTTGCATCCACTTATTCACTAGTGGGCATGTCGTCTTTTAATAATTCCGCCAGACGCTTCTTTTATTGTATTGGCAAAGACAAAAGCTTTGGGGTCCACATCGTATACCAGGTTCTTTAATTTTCTTAGCTCTAATCTTGTGATGACGGTAAAAATAATATCACATTCTGTACTGACTTCAAACTTACCCGGCAAAAATCCTCTCTCGCCTTTGTACACGGTGATACCTCTTCCTAATTTATTCACCAACTGGTATTTGATGGCATCGCTTTTTCCAGACACAATCGTTACACCCGTATAAGCCTGGAGGCCTTCCACCACATAATCAATGCAACGGGTAGCAGTGAAATAGGTAAGGATTGAATACAAAGCTGTTTCCAGTCCAAATCGGAAACCCGCAATGGTGAAGATGATAATATTAATACCCAAAATGATCTCGCTGATGGTAAAAGAAGTTCTCTTTAAGGTATAAACAGCCAGCACTTCAATACCATCCAGTGCAGCACCGGTCCGCATGATGAGCCCGATACCAATACCTAAAAAAGCACCACCGAAAATACTGATGAGTAATTTATCTGCCGTCATCGCATAGTTAGGAATCAGCAACAGGCAAATACCCAATAATATTACACTGGCCAGTGTACGGAGGGCAAATCGTTTTCCAATAGTGAAATAACTGATGGCTATCAGTGGCAGGTTGAGCAGTACTATTACAAGGCCCAGGTTAAAACCATATACCTCATGCACCAGCAGCGAGATACCTGTAATTCCTCCGTCGAAGAAATGATTGGGTACCAGGAATAATTTCAATGCAATACCCGCTATTGTAACCCCTAAGATCGTTAACGCTGAGTCTACTAATAATCTTGCCGGTTCGGTTTCATGCTGGCTTGATAGTGTCGTCTCCAGTTTACTTCTTAACTCCTTTACTATTTTTTGCTTTCCGGCATCCAGTAAGTCAATGGCTGATTTGGTAAAATACTGGTGTGTTGCTAAAAATTCTACCTGTGTCAGTTGCCATTCGTATTCTGACTTAACCACACGGGTATGCTTAAACTCTTTATACAATTTTTCAGCATTCGCTGTATAACCTTCTTTTCCGAGATAAAAAAGATCTGCATCGCAGAGTACCTGGCCCAAATGATCAGAAGGGCTTTGCGGCAGACGGGTTGCCATGATGATTCGGCATATCTCCTCTATTTGTTCGTTTGAATAGTTGTAACCTGGCAAATATTCACGGGCAAGAATGCAGGAAATTTCTTCATGACCCTTAGATTGCTGCAAAAAACCTGCATCATGAAAAAGAGCAGCGGTTTTAAGAAGTAGTAAGTTATCTCCGGTAATATTTTCACCAACGGCCAATTCTTCTGTGGCGGCAATTACGTTTTTGGTATGCCCTGCATTGTGATACGACAGGTAAGCAGGTAATTCTTTTTCCAGCTTATTAATAAGAAATGAATATACCAGTTCGTACTGCATTGAGAAATGATAAATAAGTGATTAAAATTAGTCCATCACATCATAAATTACCATCGGGACCGCCTTATGTTTCAATTCAACCTCTCCTACCCGCTGGCAATGGAATGACTCTTTTACCTTTTCATAGGATTTTTCATTGATAATGATCTGGCCGGGACCAGCTACTGATTGTAACCGCTGTGCTGTATTGACTACATCTCCAATCACGGTATAATCTAACCGGCGAAGAGTAGCCGAACCAATATTACCCGAAATCATTTCGCCGCTATTAATACCGATTGAAACTTTCGGGGCAAAGAATATGTCACCCGATTCGTTAGGAAGTTCAGCAATTTTTTTTCTTACATTAAGACTGGCATCAATGGCCCTGTCCAGGTGATAGTCGCCGCGGAAAACCACCATCACGGCATCGCCGATAAATTTGTCAATATAACCGCCCTGTGCGATGATCTCTTTTACCATCACATCAAAATAATTATTCAATAGTTTGACTACCCTGTCCGGTGTTTCATGTTCGCTGATGGTAGTAAAACTGCAGATATCGATAAATGCCACCGTCGCCACTACCATTTCATTCTGCATCAATGATGATTCAAACTCACGGGTACTCATAAAATTCAGCACCGTCTCATCCACATACATTTTAAGAATGTTATTTTCCTTAATGGCTTTCATGGTTTCCCGAAGCTGTGTTACATGCTTGATCGTTCTTTCCATGGTCAGTTCCAGGTCATCAAAATTTACCGGCTTGGTAACGAAATCATAGGCTCCCCGGTTCATGGCAGTGCGGATATTATCCATATCTCCATAGGCAGAAACAATTACCGATTTTAGCAAGCCATGTTGTTCATTCAGGCGGGACAATAAGGTAAGGCCATCCATTTCCGGCATATTGATATCGCTGAGCACCACATCCACATCATTATGCTGCTGCAATTGCTCTAACGCCTTTACTCCATTGATGGCAAATACAAACTCGTACTGATGTTCCCGTATTTTCTGCCGGAATTTTTGTTTGATGAGGACTTCGAGATCTGTCTCATCATCAACCACTAAAATTTTTGCCATCAGTGTATCGTTTTTAATTTTTCTTTTAATGAAGTAAAATCAACCGGCTTTGTCAGGAAGTCATCAGCCCCCAACTGTTTGGCCGTATTGAAATTTTCCGCATCACCATAAGCCGTGATCATCATTACCACCGGTGGTGGCTTCATATACTTTTGTTTGATCTCTCCTAACAACTCAAGGCCACTCATTCCCGGCATATTGATATCAGATAAAATTAAAACGGCTTCCTGGTCATGCTGATTAAGATAAACCAGTGCCTCTTCTCCGGAAAAGGCAAAAACGAAATCTATTTCACCGCTTTTGATTTCCTTACGAAACCGCTGTTCAAAAAGGGTCTGAACATCTTTTTCGTCATCTACTACTAATACTTTCATACAATGAATTTGTGTTTTATACTGGTAAGATAATGATAAATTCCGCACCTTCTTCATCCTTTGTATCCACCTTTAACTCACCGCCATGTGCCTTTACAATATCATAGCTTAGCGATAAACCCAATCCCGTTCCCTGCCCGGTGGGTTTAGTGGTAAAAAAGGGCTGAAAGATCTTATCCACTATTTTTTTCGGAATACCGATGCCATTGTCTTTCACTCTTATTTGAACTTTACCCGCCACTTTTTTTGTGCTTACGGAAACAGTCGGCTCATACTCCCCTTCGAGCACCTTCTTCTTTTCTGTTACCGCATAAAACGCATTGGCAATCAGGTTCAGTATCACCTTACCTATATCTTGCGGTATAATATTGACAGTACCGGCACTTCCGTCAAAGTCTTTTTTTATTGTAGCATTAAATGACTTGTCTTTTGCCCGTATACCATGAAAAGCCAGCCGCAGGTACTCGTCTGTCAATGCATTGATATCGGTGGGTTCTTTTACACCACTGCTGCGGCTACTGTGCTGCAGCATTCCCTTTACTATGGCATCTGCTCTATTGCCATGGTGGGCTACCTTTTTTTCGTTTTCTATCAGGTCATTAATGATCGGCGTGATGTTATCTATATTACCAATAGCCAGTTCTTCCTTTAATTCATGAAGTAATTCAGTATTCAGTTCTGAAAAATTGTTGACAAAATTCAGCGGGTTTTGTATCTCATGGGCAATACCGGCTGTCAGCTCTCCCAACGATGCCATTTTTTCCGATTGTATCAATTGCACCTGGGCATCTTTGAGGTCTACAAGAGATTGCTGCAGTTCCCGGGTTCTTTCTTCTACCTGCTTTTCCAGTGCTTCATTTTGCAGGGCCAGTATTTGCTGTTTTTCCTTTTCCTGCGTAAGGGTAAGTTCCGTTAATTTTTTTATGTCTTTCACCATGCTGTTGAAAGCGATGGCCAGTTCACCAATTTCATCCTTAGACTTACTCTTTACTTCAGAAGTAAGATCCCCTTCACCAACACGTTTTGCAGCTTTGCGGAGTGCCAACACAGGATGCGAAATATTTCTTGAGAGCCATAGACCGATCAGCATGCCAATCAGGAAAATTATTCCGCTTACCAGTAAGGCTGTCAGCCATATCTTTTTTTGCTTTTTGTTGATCGAATCAGTACTTACTACCAGCATAATATCACCATTCATAATGCTGGAGCGGAAAGGTGCCCTTATCACAATCAATGAATCGTTTGATTTCAGATTGATACTGAATTCTTTCTCATCCGGGAAAGATACGATCACAGAATCCTTAATAGTATGTACTGTGTGAGCCTGGTTCCATTGTGTGTCACTTTGTATAAGTGCAACAAAACGTAATTCTTCATTTTCTTTTACAAAATCCATGGCCGTTTTTATGCCTTTGAAATTTTGTTCACTTAATGCGATACTGGCGCCCATAGCAATTGTTTTTGCCTGGTTCTGTACCTCATTTCGATAATTAGATAATAATGTTCTGCCCTGTTGCGAAGGAAAATATAAAAGCGAAAAAAAAGTGAATAATAATACAATTGCAAATACGGTCAGCAATATTTTGGTTTTAACACCGATGAACATAAGCAGAGTTAAGAATACTTTGAGGTTATTGTTTGTTCAACCAGTAAAAAAGATCAAAATGTTTTTTTACCGCCGATCAAAACTGTTTTGGCATTAGCAGCGGAAGCCGTCTCATTTATTATCCCGATAGCTCCGCTGTTAGAGGATACAAAACTTTGTACTTCTGCGGCTGAGTTGAAAAAAACGGGTGCATCAATAGTTCCTTTAATGGAAACACCCAGCCAATGTTTTGTCACCTGGTCGGGTGTCATATGGAAAAGTTTATCACAGGTAGCTTTTCCACCGGCCGTATTCAGTTTCATCAGGGCAATAACTACCTTTTCGCCAGTACCCCATTTAGGTCTGTTACCTAAAAAGATACTTTGCAGCTCGGCATAACTCAGTTGTGCTGGAACAGCATTTTTATTCCCGATAACAGTCAATCCATTGTCTTGTGAAAAAGCAGATAAACTAACAAGGAAAAGAAGAGATAAGGCAATTTTTTTCATTTTTCTTTTTTTGCTTTGAGTAAGGCGGGTACTGGCGGGGAGATCTTTATTCAGGTCTCTTCCAAAGATATAGTTTTATGACTGCAATACAAGCACTTATGGTTGTATGCAACAGGCATAATTAATAATAAATCGGGCGGTATTCCCTTTAAACTGGTAAATGGATAATGAACTCCGTTCCCTCTCCTTCCTTCGTTTCCGCTTTCAACTCTCCACCATGAGCCTTTACAATATCATAACTCAATGATAAACCCAACCCGGTTCCCTGCCCGGTTGGTTTGGTGGTAAAAAAGGGTTGAAATATTTTGTCCAATATCTTTTGTGGAATACCGTTGCCGTTGTCTTTTACAGTTATCACAACTTCGTTCCCCCCGAACTTCGTCCCCAACCCTCGCTCCGCTTGGTTGCCCGAAGTGGGGTTCTTCAGAGTCTTTATAGTTACAGTTGGTTCATACCCTTCAAGACCCTGATCTTTCTTTTCATTGACAACGTAGAAAGCATTTGTTATTAAATTCAAGATCACTCTTCCAATATCCTGTGGTATAACATTGATGTTTCCAATGCTTTCATCATAATCCGTTTTCATGGTTGCATTAAAGGATTTATCTTTTGCTCTTAACCCATGATAGGCTAATCGTAAATATTCATCGGCCAGTTTATTAATATCGGTCGGCTCTTTTTTACCTGTGCCGCTACTGGAATGTTGAAGCATTCCTTTTACAATGGAGTCGGCCCGTTTACCGTGGTGGCTTATTTTTTGTTCGTTCTCTTTTATGTCATTGGAAATTAATATGGCATCATTAATCTTTCCCGATTTTAATTCTTGTTGCATCTCATCAATCAATTCAGTATTCACTTCCGAAAAATTATTAACGAAGTTTAACGGGTTTTGAATCTCATGGGCAATTCCGGCAGTCAATTCGCCAAGGCTGGCCATCTTTTCAGATTGGATCAATTGCGATTGAGTAGATTTTAAATTGGTAAGCGTTGATTCAAGGATTTTATTGGTTTTTTGTTTTTGTTTGTTGTTGCGGTAAAGTAAAGAAGCAATAATTAGGAAAATAGCCAGTCCTGCTAAAAGAGCAAATTGCTTTTGCTTGTATCGATCGGCTATTCTTGCAGCTTCCAGATTTCGTTCCTGTTCCTGTTTATTTAAAATGATACGCTGCAATTCCTGGAATCGTTTTGTCCCGGTCAGACTATCTTTTTCAACATTCGCTATGGACAAATATTTATAAGCACTGTCATCCCTGTTTCTTTTTTTATATAAACCGCTTATTAATAAAGAAGCATCATAAACACCTTTTCTGAATGAAATTGTTTTGCCTGTTTGTATCGCATTGTATGCATACTTGATACTGGAGTCAGGCATATTCAGTTCATCGTATAGTTTTGCCAGGAACAGGTTATTCATGGTCAGGTTCCTGGTATCGTTATCAATAGTTGCTTCTTTAATACCCTGTTTATAAAAATACATTGCCTTCCCTTTATCACCTTTCAAATTATACGCATTACCCATTCTGAACATCATTTCCGGACGGGTATATTTACTTCGATCGGTAGTTTTAAGTGCCGCATCATATACAATTTGCTGATAGTACAATCCGGAATCGGGAATTTGCATCAGATCAAAAACGTTTCCAATATTTGACACTTCATTATGTACCATACCTATATCACCAATCTTTTCAAACAGGTCTTTTGATTGAAAATAATATTCATTCGCTTTTCTGTAATCGCCCAGTTCCATATAGATATTGCCAATCCGGTTTAAGGCAAATGCAATATTGGTAGTATCTTTTATTTTTTCACTTATTTCCAATGACTCAAATTGAAATTGTAGTGATTCCGGCAGTTTACCGGCTTCAAGAACGGTAGCACCTTTGAGCGATAACATATGAGCTTTATAAGCAGGTAAATTCATTTTATCGGCCAATTCAATGGCGATATCAGTATAAAAAAGGGAAGAGTCTATATCAGAAAACCTGTATCCATAGGCCAATTGATAAACTAATTGTACCCGGGTTGAATCATGCCTGGCTTTGAGCAACTGATCCTTTACCTCCTTTATCACCTCGGGGGAAATTTGACCATATGAGTTTATAAAAATTGAGCAGGAAGTCAGGACCAATAGAAATAATTTTTTCATTCGCTTTAATTAATTGGTAAAACAATAATAAACGCTGCCCCTTCTCCTTCTTTCGTTTCCACTCTCAACTCTCCGCCATGTGCTTTTACAATATCATAACTCAATGACAAACCCAAGCCTGTTCCTTGTCCTGCCGGTTTGGTAGTAAAGAAAGGTTGAAATATTTTATCCAGTACTTTTTGAGGAATACCATTGCCATTATCCTTCACTCTAATTTCAATACTAGCACCCCTGCCCCCCGAAGGGGAGTTCTTCAGCGTCTTCACAGAAACAATTGGTTCATAACCTGCAAGACCCTGATTTTTCTTTTCATTGACAACGTAAAAGGCGTTTGTAATTAAATTCAATATCACTCTTCCGATATCCTGCGGAATGATATTGATATTGCCAATACTTTCATCAAAATCAGTTTTCATCGTTGCATTGAACGTTTTATCTTTTGCCCTTAACCCATGATAGGCTAATCGCAAATATTCATCAGCCAGTTTATTAATATCGGCCGGTTCTTTTTTACCGCTACCGCTGCTGGAGTGTTGCAACATTCCTTTTACTATATCTCCGGCCCGTTTGCCGTGATGATTGATCTTTTCTAAATTCTCTTTGAGGTCTTTTGCTATCAATTTTGCATCAGCCATATTTCCTTTATCCATCTCGGTATTCATTTCATCCACCAACTCGGTACTTACTTCCGAAAAATTATTAACGAAGTTCAACGGGTTTTGAATTTCATGGGCAATGCCGGCAGTCAATTCTCCCAGGGAAGCCATTTTTTCCCGTTGTATCAGTTGCTGTTGCGTTTCTTTTAGTTCGGTATAGGCAGTTTCCACTTTTGCCTTAGCCTTTTTTTGCAGCCGGTTATTTCGTAATAGCAGAAAACTAATCAGGAGAAATACACCCAACACAATAAAGAGTATAATGTATTTTATCCGGTTCTTATATTGTTGCTGCTCCTGCACTATCTGTTGCTGTCGCTGCTGCTCATCCAGCATCAGTAATTGCAATTGCCTGAACTTTGTCGGCCCATACAAACTATCTTTCATAGCAATGGCCATATCCTGGTAGAATAATGCACTGTCAGAATTATTCAACCGCCGGTGCAGATAAGAAAGAAGCAAACCGCTTTCCAATACGGAGAGCCGCTGGTTACTGAGATTTCCATTTACATAAGCAAGACGGGCATAGTGAATACTTGAGTCGTATTTTTTCTGCTCTGAATAAAGGCTGGCTATTTTAACCAGGATCTTGCTTACGTTCACTTTATCATTTACCAAAAAACAATTAATCAGTGCCCGGTTATATATTGCCATGGCTGAATCCGGTTGCCCGGAGTGTGCATATGCATTGCCAAGGCGGGTAAGGGTAAGAGATTTCAACGGACCATGTTTTAAACCAGTATACGATTCCGCTGCTATTAACTGATAATATAAAGCTGAGTCGGGCATATTCAGCAAATCATACGCATGACCGATATTCGTAAGGTCGAAAGTGTATCTGATTTGGTTGGACATTTCCTGGTTAATGATACTAGATGGCAACATGTATTGCAACCCCAGCCGGTATTCACCAAGATCAACATAGGTAATCCCGATATAAGCGAGGGTGCCAGCTTCCTTCTCCCGGTTTTTTATTTTCCTGCTTAATTTCAACGCCTCAAACTGATTCTTTAACGCTGTGGGGTAATCACCGATAAACCGTAATGCTTCACCGGCAAAACTCAGTGCAGTTATTTCTGCTACTGGCATCTGTAATTTTTTTGCAAGATCCAGAACCTGCAATGAATAGGTCAGACAACTGTCCGGTTGGGAAAAATAAAAAGCCTGGGCTGTTTGCAGCAGCAGGTTTACCCGGTTTGAATCGGGTGGTGTTTTTTCCAATAATTGTATCAGGCTGTCTGCCGTACGATTTTGTGCGCCGGCATTCAAATTGAATACAGCAACAAGAAAAATTATTTTGAAATAATGTTTCATTTATAGTTGTCTTATAGTACAATAATGAATTCGCTTCCTTGTCCTTCTTTCGTTTCCACTTTCAACTCTCCGCCATGTGCTTTTACAATATCATAACTCAATGATAAACCCAGGCCTGTTCCTTGTCCTGCCGGTTTGGTAGTAAAGAAAGGTTGAAATATTTTATCCAGTACTTTTTGAGGGACTCCGTTTCCATTGTCTTTCACTCTTATTTCTACTTTATCATTACTCTTTTTTGTACTTACAGAAACAGTCGGTTCATAACCCGTAATTCCGGATTTTTTCTTTTCATCCACTACATAAAACGCATTGGTAATTAAATTAAGAATAACTCTTCCCATATCCTGTGAAATGATATTGATGTTACCAATACTTTCATCAAAATCCGTTTTCATCGTTGCATTAAAGGATTTATCTTTTGCTCTTAGTCCATGATAAGCTAACCGTAAATATTCATCGGCCAGTGCATTTATATTGATTGGTTCTTTTACACCGTTGCTGCTGCGGCTATGTTGCAGCATTCCTTTTACTATTCCATCGGCCCGTTTGCCATGGAAGATTATTTTTTGTTCGTTCTCGTCAATATCGTCGGCAATTGTTTTGGCTTCTTCTATATTTCCTTTGGCCAACTCATCTTTCATTTCAGCGATCAGCTCAGAGTTTACTTCCGAAAAATTATTAACGAAGTTTAACGGGTTTTGTATTTCATGGGCAATGCCTGCAGTAAGTTCTCCAAGGCTGGCCATTTTTTCCGATTGGATCAATTGTGTCTGCGTAGCTTTCAGATCAGTCAGTGTAGTCTCCAGTACCAGGTTCGCTTTTTGTTTTTGCCTGCTGTGGCGCCATAATAGTCCAGCAACCGCTATCAATATTACCAATCCTCCTACCAACCCGTATAGCCTCACCCTGTTTTTAAACTTTGTCTTTGCTTGTTCAGCTTCCTGTAATTTTTTTTCTTCATTATAAGCGGCCATTTGCAGTTCCTGTTGCTTTTGCATTTCCATTAACGATACTTCTTCTTTACCGCTTAACTTTTCAAGGCTGTCTTTGAGTTGATATGCCTCAGCAAGAAAAGTATAAGCATTCTTATAGTCATGTAACCCTGCGTAGGCTTCCGCCTGGCTTCTGCTTATTTCCATTGTGGTAGACAGATTTTCGCTTATTTCTGGTTCTTTTCTCATTGCTGCAAGAAGTGGAATAGCGAGGTCATACTGCTTTTTTTTCAGATAATACATAAGCTGGTAATACTTGTAACTATCATACTTAATAGCCCCGGTATCTCGGTCCAGCGTTTTATACAAATTGAGATAATGTTTTACTGAATCAAGCTTTTCCGTATTACCAAAAAGATTCAATTTTATTCTTGCCTTCTGTAACGGTGATAAAAAATAATGATTGTTGAAATTGTTTTCAACCAGCCGGGTGTATTCTTCCAGTTTAATCAGGCCCATATAATATTTAACGGAATAGAACCACTCCATGCTGTTTCCATATACTCCTATTGAATCCCGCAATTTCTCCGTTTCCGCAGCGTAATAAAGGGTTTTTACTGTATCCACGATGGTAGCATATTGCGAGGTTAATACATAAAGAGAAAAGAGTGTTTTGTTGGGGTTTTTCAATTTTTTATAAAACTCATAGAGCTTAACCGACCATTCGATTACTTTTTTATCTTGCCCCCGCCACTCATTATACATACCTGCTAAACCATTCAACGCCGATTCTTTTATTGATTGATTCCGGTCCTGGTTGGCATAATCCTGAAGAGGGAGAAGATAGCTAACCGTTTTTACACCATCCTTTTTGTGAATATAGACATGTGCCAATTGCTTGAATACTTGAAGCTTCAGGGAGTCTTTGCTTGCCGAGTCTTTTTTCCATCCTTCCCACAGTGTTTTTGCAGTCAGTATATTTTGTTCGGCTACAGCAAGATTGATATGGATATTAATACTTGCAAGTTCCACATAGCCGGCAATCTTATCTTCAATAAGATTATTGCTGGTTGCCCAGTCAATATAACGCTGGGCTTTTACCGTATCGCTTTCGTAATAATTATCCCACCACAGGCTACTGGCTTTCAGTTTTACATCCTTTCCATCGGCTGCCATTGCTTTAGTCTTGGCAAGATAAACTTTGGCCAAACTGTCTTTGTTAGTCTCCTTATAATGCACAGCCAGCATACCAGTAGCTTGCAGTCGATCCCAATTCGTTTTGGCCTGCTGAAGGATGCCCAGTAATTGCTTTTCAGCATAATACTGTTCAAACCCCACCTGTGACTTTGCATACAGTGAAATAAAAATGAAAAACAATATGACAATCTTTTTCATAATCTGCAGTTGTAATGGTTTACTATTTAATAATTCTCTCAACCTATAACGGTAAAATGATGGAAAATTCCGTTCCTTCGTTTTCTTTTGTATTTACTTTTATTTCCCCACCATGTGCTTTTACAATATCATAACTTAACGATAAACCCAAACCAGTTCCCTGGCCGGTGGGTTTGGTGGTGAAGAAGGGTTGAAATATTTTGTCGAGTATTTTTGGAGGGATGCCGCGGCCATTATCTGCAACACTAATCAGAACAGCCCCCCCACCCCCCGAAGGGTGGATTTTGGAAGTCTTCACAGTAACAGTTGGTTCATAACCTGCGAGACCCTGATTCTTCTTTTCATTGACAACATAAAAAGCATTGGTAATTAAATTCAATATCACTCTTCCAATATCCTGCGGAATAATATTGATGTTGCCAATACTTTCATCAAAATCCGTTTTCATCGTTGCATTGAATGATTTGTCTTTGGCCCGCAAACCATGGTAGGCAAGACGTAGGTATTCATCAGCTAATGCATTGATATCTGTCGCCTCTTTTTGATTGCTGCTGCTCCGGCTATGCTGCAACATTCCTTTTACAATTCCATCGGCTCTTTTACCGTGGTGATTTATCTTTTCTAAATTCTGAATCACATCATTCATGATTTCTTTTGCCTCTTCCGTATCGCCTTTTTCAATCGCTTCTTTCATTTCATCGAGCAACTCTTTGCTCACTTCGCTAAAGTTGTTGACGAAGTTCAACGGGTTTTGAATTTCATGGGCAATACCGGCAGTGAGTTCACCCAACGAAGCCATTTTTTCTGATTGTATCAATTGCTTTTGGGTGGACTGTAATTCTGTTAATGCTTCTTCTGCTTTTTGCTTGGCTTCTTTAATAGCAATTAAATCTTTCTCTGCCTGCTCGGCATGTGCTTCTGCAATTTTTAAATCATTAAAACGGGTAAAGGTTAGGTTGAATACGGCTGCAAAACGTTCCAGCAATTGCAACGTTTCCGCAGGTTGTTCATCCGGCGAAGCCATACCGATAAAACCTTTGCTGAAATAAGCAATATCCTGTACCCTTCTTTTTTGTGTAAGTCCTTCTTTAAACGGAACACCCAAACGGCTGAGGTGGCTGAAATAATTTTGCAACTCTTCGCCCTGCATATCTATCACCAGCGATTTTTGCTGTTGCTTCCACCCTTCGTACATTTTGAAAAAAGTAGGATTGTCATTCATGTTAGCTGCAAAAGCAGTGCTTACTTTACTGCCATCTTCATCCGTTATCCAAAACTCGGTATTACCTGTTTCGCTTTTTATAATTGAAATATATAAACGGTTCGGTTCAATACCCAATGCAATTAATTGCTGAAATAATACGGCTGCTGTTTCTGCCAGCTCATCGCTTTTTTGCATGGCAAGAGTGCGGCTTCTTACTCTTTCTAATGCAGCTTCTATTTGTGCTTCTCTGGCCTGTGCTTCCGCTTTTTGCAAATCGAGATAACGACGATAGGTCTGACCAAACACATTTACAAAGCGGATGAAAATTGAAGTTGCTTCTGTTGTAAACTCATTTAAAGAGAATACATACAAGCACCCTTCTTTAAAAAAGAAATCAGTATGCACTACCCTTTCGTAATCCGAATAATAATCTTTCTTGATTTTGTAGTTAGCCTGGCTGCGCATGGCCTCATAGTAATTATGTTTGTCGGTTCCTTCAAGTATGTATTGATAGGTTTCTCTCTTATCAAGCCAGTTCTGGTAAACATTTTTGAGCAGTGTATGGTGCTGCATATTTAAATGGCCGATGGTCAATTCTGTTTTTCCTGTTGTTTTTTCTGCAGTCCATAATTCCATCATTTCATTGGGTTGCATGATGCCGATGCCGCAACGGTCGAGTGAAGAAAGTAGCCCCAAAGCTGTAAGTTCATCAAACAATGTTGCCACACTTTCACCCACATCATTACTGTTGTGCATAGCCATTGTTTTTGACCGAACCCTTTCCAATGATGTTTCTATCTGTGCTTCCCGGGCCTGTGCTTCTGCTTTTTGTAAATCAAGAAAACGGGTATAGGTTTGTTCGAACACTTTTGCAAAACGTTTGAAAACATCATGCATTTCGGGAAAATGTTCGAACGTAATAAATATCAAATTGCCATAAGAAAAATTGGCCACATGATCGATTTGAAATGCGGGCAATGTGAAGCCAGCATCCATCATACTTTGTAATAAATCGCCTACACCGGGAAGTGTAAGCATATACCGGTAATGATCTTCCTGTTCCTCGCCTTGTTTTTCATATACTAAAAGATCCTGCCCTTTTTTTCTTGATTCATCGAATCGCATAAATACGGGATGTTCCATCAACGGTATCTTGCAAGGCGATGGTGATATGACTCCATCTGGAGTTCCCGGATAATAGGTAAATTCTTTATCTCCTGTATTCCAGATATTAAATCCGCAATTCCATTGAGGTACGCCTAATGCTTTTACCTGTTGAAAAAGAATAGAAGCCACCTCCAGTAATTCATCGCTTCGCTGCATAGCCATCGTTCTGCTTCTTACCCTTTCCAATGCCGCTTCAATCTGCGCTTCTCTTGCCTGTGCTTCTGCTTTTTGCAGATCAAGAAAACGGGTATAGGTCTGTTGAAACACGTTTGCAAACCGTAACATAATATCTGTTTGTTCGGCAGATAATTGTGAGCCCCCTACTATCAATACATACCCTTCGTTAAAATAAAAATTATGCAGGAATAATCTCGCCGGCGAAATGGCAATCAGTTGTGCTGCTGTTAATGGAAAGTTGGTGCTGCGTTCTGCAATAAAAGTCTGGTGTTGGATGGTTTCGTCTTCATCCATTTCAACGATGAGAAAAGAATTGCCTTTTTTCCAGTTGTCCACCACCTGTTGCATATGAATGGTTTCATTATGGGGAATGATAACTGGCACCGGCATTATTTTTTTTGTGCCCGGATGCGGTGTGTAATTCAACCCATTTTTTTCTTCCTTATCTATTAACACATAACCAGCGGTGAGGCTTTCAATCCCGAGCTTTTGCATTTCTAAAAAAAGAATTTCCCCGGCTTCAAGCAACTCATCGCTTTTGTGCATGGCCATGCTCCTGCTTCTAACTCTTTCCAGTGCAGCTTCTATCTGTGCTTCCCTTGCCTGTGCTTCGGCCTTTTTTAAATCCCTGAAACGGCGGTAAGCCAGATCAAAGACATTAGCGGCACGGCGCAAAAGATTTCGGGAACTTTCATCGGGGTATGTATGGGTAACCATCAGCAATGACCCGCCAGAAAAATCGGAAAGTGACCAGTAGGCTATCAACTCTTCCATAGGAACACCCTGGAGTGAATGTATTAAAGCTGCGTAGGCTTGCGGAGCATATTGTTTTAATACACCGAACCACTCCACCGCTTTTTCTTTTTCATTTACCAATACATAATTACCCTGCCCGGATGCATATAATTGCATCATCTCATCTATAATCTTACTGCCTGATTTGGGAAACCTGGCAGTGCCCTGGAAAATTTTATCTTCTGAGCCGGGAGGCCGCATAGCTCCCCATGATTCAAAAAAGTCCTCATCTTCTTCATACAAATGAATGGCACACACTTCAAGATACTTTTGACCAAGCAACCCCATCTGCTGACGCAACTCCATAGACACTTCCTGCAATTCCTGCGACGTATGCATGGCCATTGCTCTTGCTCTCACTCTTTCCAATGAAGCTTCTATCTGTGCTTCCCTTGTCTGTGCTTCTGCTTTTTGCAGATCGAGAAAACGGGTATAGGTTTGTTCGAAGACTATTGCAAACCGTTCTAATAGTTGAAGTGATTCTGCCGGTCGTGTTTCATTGGTTGACAACGCCAGCATTCCTCTGGAAAAATAGGCGATATGAACTATCCATCGATCACCCGGAAGCAGTTTTACCGGAAATGTTTCTTTGCCTACCAATTCATTCCGGTATTTATTGTACTTCTGCAATTCTCCATCTTTGATTTCTAATACCAATGTCTTTTGCTGGTCTTTCCAACTTCTGAACATTCTGCTCATCACAAAAGGCTCATCTATTTGATGCCTGAAAGTTTGCGGCATTTTATTTCCATGAAACGTTGCAGATATCTCAACCACCCCTTCCGATTCCTTTATAATACCTCTGGTACATTGCTCTGCAGGTTCTCCTAATTGTTTTAGTTGCTCAAAGAGTATCAGGGAAGTGTCTTGCAATTCCTCACTATGTTGCATAGCCATTGTTCTTGCACGAACTCTTTCTAGTGCTAATTCTATTTGTGCTTCTCTTGCCTGTGCTTCTGCTTTTTGCAGATCTAGAAAACGGATATAGGTTTGGTTGAAAGCAATTGTAAAGCGGCTTATAATTTCCTGCTGCTCATCCGGCAAAGGCTCAAGACTACCTGTAACCAGTGACCCGAATTGATCGGATGAACCGGATAGATATATTTTTTTTACCGCAGCCATATCCTCTTTGATAAAATCCGGAAGCCGGGTCAATTCAGTTTTACTAAACCCAAAGCGATCCCAATCCCTTTTTTCTTTTCCTTCGAAAAGATATTGCCATTTTTTTGTTCGTTTTTTACTGCAATCGAGGTACATCAAATGAGTAGGGTGCTGATTCATTGGAATAAAAAAACCATTTTCTGCCAACAGACCTTCTTTACCAGCCAGCCACCAGGTGATGCCCTGGTTTTCCGGATTTACAATCATGATAAAACACCTGTCGAGTTTGGCATCCAGTTTTGTAAGCTCGCCATAAAGTCTATAAATAATTTCCCCGATTTCTGTTGAATCCCGCATTGCCATGGCAGCTGCCCTGACTCTTTCTAATGCTAATTCAATTTCCGCCTCTCTTGCCTGTGCTTCTGCTTTTTGCAGATCGAGAAAACGGGTATAGGTTTGTTGGAATACTTTTCCAAATCGCATCAGCGTAGTATTCTCTTCATCGGTATAAGGAGTACCCGAAAAATTTTCGATATACAGCCCAACATTTTCTAACAATACCGTTGATGCTGCAAGCCCGGGACAGCTTAAATAAAACTCTTTTGATGCTTCCGGTAACCCGGGAACATAGGATAAAAGCTCCTTGTAAAATTTGTTCTTTTTTTCAAAATTTAAATGGGTGGCAAAGAAGTCGACACCTTTTTCTTTTGCTTCATTAAATTGATTGGCCCAAACAGACTCAAAATATGGATGCGATATTTTAGAAGGAATGTCCTGCTCATCTGCGATCCAAAAATGCCAATCGCCTCTTGGTTTATAGTCAACTACAAAACCTGCATGGTCAAGTTTAATTTTTAAATGAGAGAGTTGCTGATAAACTATTTTAATTACTTCTCTGAGCTCTTCACTTTTTTGCATGCCCATACTTCTGGAACGTACTCTTTCCAATGAAGCCTCTATTTGTGCTTCTCTTGCCTGTGCTTCGGCATTTTGCAGATCATTAAAACGGGTGTAAGTGAGATCGAAAACTTTTCCGAAGCGGCTGAGTATATCAAGGTTTTCTTCAGACAGGTATTCCTCCCCAACCGTTTGCAGCCCGCCAAAATTGCTGAAAGTGAAAGTGGCTACATACCTTTTCATAGCTCTTGAGGCAGCCTGTGCTGCTTTGGAAACCCTTCTCCATTCTGTTTTATTAAACAGATAATCGTCGTATGTTTTTTTCTCTTTTCCTTCAAGTACATAAACATGTTTTGTTTTCCGCTCCTGGTATCCTTTCATCATAGAATGATGAAAAGGATAATCTTCAAATTTCATGAGGTAGGATTCGGGTGGCTTGTTTGTTTCAGGATTGGCTGCCCAAACCATGTTGGTTAATGATGATTCGTCAATGATATTGATGATACACCAGTTTAATGCAAAATCAAGTTTGGTTAATTCCTTAAAAACAGTATCCCCTAATTCCGATAACTCATCAGATTTTTGCATGGCCATTGCCCTGGCCCGAACTCTTTCCAATGCTAATTGAATCTGCGCTTCCCTTGCCTGTGCTTCTGCCTTTTGCAGATCGAGGAAACGGGTATAGGTACCATCAAATACGGAAGCAAACCGTTCCAATAAATCAATCGTTTCCTGCGGTCTTGGTTCGGGTGTAATGATGGTCAATATTCCTTTGGAGAAGGTGGCAACATTTTGCACCCTTCGCTTACCAAATATTTTTCGTTGCACCGGAAGTCCGGCATTTTTCAAAAAATTAAAATAATCATCCAGTTCCTTTCCCTGCAGGTCAATCGTAATGCATTTTGTTTTTGTCTTCCAGGCCTTGTACATTTTTTTCATTACATACGGCTCATCAAGTGAAATTTTTGCTACTGAATTTAACTGTGCCCCTCCATGCTGCGTGGCCCATATTTCAAATACATGTTCCTTTTCATTTACAATTTCGATAGCCATCCGCTCCGGCTCCTCTCCCAATGCTTTGAACTGTTCAAACATGACAGCAACAGTTTCAGCCAATTCTTCGCTATGTTGCATTGCCATTGTTCTGGCTCTAACTCTTTCTAATGCCAGTTCTATCTGTGCTTCTTTTGCCTGTGCTTCTGCCATCGCTACATCCATATATCTGCGGTAAGCAAAAGCAAAAACATTTCTAAAGCGTTTCAACAGTTCCTGTTTCTCTTCACCTATAGCATGGAAAGTTGAAATACCGATGGAACCGGTTCCTATGGAATAGAAGTAGTAATAAAGCGCCGTACTATTTTTTATTCTCTTGTCTTCTTTTTCGCCCCGGCTTTTCCGGAAGGCCTTCCAGCTTTCCAGGTCTTTCCCTTTAAATACTGTTTCTGAAAAGGCATCGTCGGCTTTTCGAATTTGACTGATCTGTTTTTTAATTACAGGGTGTATATCGTAAAATAAAGGAGTAATGCTTTTACCAATCTCATCCGAGTAATCATAATTGACGAATGTTCTTTTTTCATCATTATGAATATTAACCATTGCATTCCGTAGCTCACTGAATCCCAGTGATTGCAATTCTTTGAATAACACTTCGCAAACATTGGGCAGGTCTTCAGGCTTTCTCATTCCCAAAGCCTGCGCCCTTACTTTTTCCAATGAAGCTTCTATCTGCGCTTCTTTGGCCTGCGCCATTGCTTTTTCGATATCCATGAACCGGCGATAGGCCAGTTGAAATACATTTCTAAACCGTTTAAATAAAGCAATGGCATTTTTTGTAAGCGGCGCATAGGTGGAAATGCCCAATGCCCCGGGCCCGATAGAGTAAAAGTAGTAGTGTAACGAAGCGGTCCTTCTTGTAGCAGGGTCAACAAACTGACCGGCTTTTACCTGGTATTGAATGTACTGTTTTAGCGGTGCCCCTTTAAACTGCCTTGTAAAAAAACCTTCCGGGTCTTTCATCATTTCTTTTACAAAGGCATGAACAATTTTATTTTTTTTATATTCAACTGGTGTGATTATTTTTTTCTTTTGTAACCTGAAATATTCATAATTGAGATATGAATCTTTGTTTACATCAATGATGGCAGTTTGAATGTTCCTGATTTCTGTAACACCAAGACTTTCTAACTCTTTTGAAATAACCTGGCACATATCAAGCATATCATCTGGCTGTTGCATGGCCATCGCAACCGTTCTCACTCTTTCAAGTGCTGATTCAATTTCTAACTCCTGGTTTTTATTTTCCAGTTCAATGGTGCGGCGTTTTATGGCATCGCGGAGTTCCCGGTTTTCTTTGGAAATTTTTTTTACCGAAAGCTGTTCTCCTTCCTCTGCTCTTGTATCGGGCATGGAGCCATGCTGCTGAATAAACTTCCAGCCATTTTCTTTTTTTCGTAACAAAGAAGACAACCTGCCCTTTGCATAAAAAGTCCATTTCCTATCCATTAAAGCATAAAAATCCAATTTCTCCGTGATGAGTATAAGTCCATCAATAAATTCAATTTTAATATCCCTGTTTCTTAATTGTGCTGATCCTGCAATCTGACCTGCTGTGCCAGCATAAAACTTCATCGCTGTTTTCTTATTATAGAAAACTTCTGTTTCAGTAGAGCCAATCACTTTAATGTCATCATCCATTAAAGAAGCCATTGTTTTCATATCTCCTTTAAGATAGCTATCCCAATAAGCATGATAGGCTTTCAACACTTCAGCTTCCAGTTTTTTGGTAACTTTCATTACTTATTCTATTTAAAAAATTAGTCTTCTTTTAATCCTTTTATCACCACATTACCGGTTCCGTTCTTATCACAGGGATAGCCAAATTCTTTTTGCCAGGCTTTCGGATTATTGATCGTTGCATAAAATTCATCCAGGTACTGCACGGTGGATTTGATATACTTTTCATCGAGCAGGGCGCAACTGGTATATAATTTATAGATATCGTCTTTTAATTGGTTGTACCGGGCAATAACAGGTTCAAATACTTTCAGGTCACTCATGCAATAACCCCGGTAGCGGCGTTCCCGTATTGACCGTAGCTGCAACTCTTCGGCAGGGAGAGCATACGGAGTGTTTACCATACCAGAATGATCAAAGTCATACGGCACCGTAATGGGAACCGAATTAGAATCCATACGCAACAATTTAATATTATGCTGGAATTGTGTTGACCAGTCCGTATTGCCTATAAGATATTCAAAAACGGCCATCTCTAAAAATGCATCTCTTTGTGTTTGTTGTGGCTTCAGCGCCTGTTCGACTGCCACCACCTTATTTCTCTTCGCCATTTGCTTTACTTCTTCCAACAAAATCCCGTAAAAAGCAGTAACCGGTTTTTTATTCCTGTCATCTTCCAGTTTCACTTTTACTAACCTTGCCCGGAAACTTTTTGGCGTAACGAGGTTATATATTTTATACACCAGCCATTCACGGATCAGGTAGTCTTCGCCTTTGCAGGGCATTACTAATTTTAGTTTTTTTTGTTCCCTGAAAAAAGAAGAGAGATGAGGGCCATCGGCTGGAAACTGGATCAATAAAGGCGGGTAAGAACAATTTTCTTTCAGTCTGCGGAAGTGTCCCCTAGTCTTTACTTGCACCGGCAACTGTATGTCAGTGCTATCTTCATTTTTATAGGAAAGCACCAGGGAAAAATTACGGGCAATATCCGTTCTGTCATTTAATACATCCCGAAGGTTTCCTTTTAACGTGATATTTAAAATGGCATCCGATTCAAAAAGTCCTTTCTCTGCAAATGGTTCTTGTGCTGCAGGTGCAGAAGTTGACTGTTGAATGAAAAACATACAGAACAGGCCAGCTATACTGGTGAATAGTATGGGCCAACGGGCAACTAAATGTATTTTCATAATTCAATTTCTTTAAAGAGGTAACTGAATAATAAACTCACTTCCTTCTCCTTCTTTCGTTTCTACCTTCAATTCTCCCCCATGTGCTTTTACAATATCATAACTCAGCGACAAACCCAAACCAGTTCCTTGCCCTGTTGGTTTAGTGGTGAAGAAGGGTTGAAATATTTTATCCAATATTTTTTGTGGAATGCCAGGTCCGTTATCTTTTACACAAACTAAAACTTTGTCACCTACTTTCTTTGTACTCACCCAAACAGTAGGAACATTACTTTTATCGGAGTCCGAGAACTCTCTTTCGGAGGGCAGGGAGGCCGCATAAAACGCATTGTTGATCAAATTGAGAACGACTCTGCCAATATCCTGCGGAATTACATTAACTGTACCGATTGATTCATCAAAATCTGTTTTCATTGTTGCATTAAATGATTTGTCTTTTGCCCGCAAACCATGATAGGCTAATCGCAAATATTCATCTGCCAGTTTATTAATATCAGTTGGCTCTTTTTTGCCATTACCGCTGCTTGAGTGTTGCAGCATTCCTTTTACAATATCACCGGCCCGTTTTCCATGATGATTAATTTTTTCCAGATTTTGTTTTAAATCGTTGGCTATCTCTTTTGCATCGTCCAAATTGCCTTTGTTTATTTCTTCGTTCATTTCATCCACCAGTTCTGTACTTACTTCGGAAAAATTATTAACGAAATTCAACGGGTTCTGTATCTCATGTGCAATGCCGGCAGTGAGTTCTCCAAGGCTGGCCATTTTTTCGGATTGGATGAGTTGGGATTGGGTGGATTTAAGTTCATTTAATGTGGCTTCTATTTTTTCTTTTTGCTGGTGCAATAACACATTAGCCTTATGTTTATGCCTGTTATTTCGATAAAGTATGAATGCAATAATCAGGAGGGCTGCTAACCCTGTTACAAGTCCATATGTTTTTAACTTGTTTCGATAAGATATCCTTGCATCTTCCAGTTCCTTTTGCCTGGCTTCCTCTTTTGCTACAAGATCCTGGATTGTCTGAATATTATTCATTCCAAATAAACTATCTTTTGCATTGGCAGCAATTCGAAAATATTTCAGCGCTTCTACAGGCTGTACGGAGTCATATAATTCTGAAAGTAAACCACCGGTAAGTATTATACCTTTTTGAAATGAGACATCTTGCCCAAATTTAAATCCCTTTAATGCATAGAAAATCGCAGAATCTCTTTTATTTGTTTTAATAAACAAAACAGCGAGGCCAGCACAAATTTTAGTAGAGGCTACTAAGTCATCATATTTTTGAGCAAGCCTTAACCCTTCTTTATAAAGAAGTAAAGCCTGGTCGTAGTTCTCCTTTTTAACCTGAATATTACCGTATATGTTTTTAATATCCGGCTCTGTCAAATCCAGATTATCTTTTTGTTTAAAAGCAATATCAATATGAAATGCCGCAGAGTCTAATTTATTCATTTTCTCATAGGCATCACCAAGAAATAAATGATCTATCGCAGCACTATTTTTATTATCACTTTTTTCATCCATTTCTACTGCTTGTAAAAAATAGGCTAATGCCTTTGGGAAATTTTCGAGATCATAGTATACTAAACCTAACCTTCTGTAAGCCCTCGCTATGTCGCGGGTAAGATCATTCTCCTGTGCAATTTTCAGCGATTTAAAAAGTAAGTCCAGCGCTTCGGCAAATTTTCCTTGCTGGCGCAATACACTGCTTAATCCTGCCATAAGCCTCGCTTCATCACCATGGCGACTACGTTTCCTTGCATAAGCTAAAGCAGCCTGCGTGTATTTCAAAGAGGAATCAGCATTCAAAGCTTCATAGTAAAAACCAAGACCTTCCATAATTAATATCCTGCTTGAATCATCATTTGCCACGGTAAGTTGTTGCTTAAGGTCAGCAATTGTTTTGGTTTCGCCTGAAACAATTAATTGCTTGTCCTGTGGCAAGCAGAATGCTGGCAGGAAAATCAAATAGGTAATATAAAAGCATCTTTTAAACATAAATATCTATACGGGTAATTGAATAATAAATGCACTCCCTTCGCCTTCTTTCGTTTCTACCTTCAATTCTCCGCCATGTGCTTTTACAATATCATAACTCAACGATAATCCCAATCCTGTTCCCTGGCCTGTTGGTTTGGTGGTGAAGAAGGGTTGAAAGATTTTGTCCAATACTTTTTGAGGGATACCGTTTCCGTTGTCAGCAACCTTAACCTCAACCTTTCCATTTATTTTTTTTGTAGTTACAGAAACAGTGGGTTCAAAATTTTCAATTCCCGATTTCTTTTTTTCATCTACCACATAAAATGCATTGGTTATTAAGTTGAGAATTACCCTTCCAATATCCTGCGGAATGATATTGATGTTGCCAATGCTTGCATCAAAATCAGTTTTCATTGCAGCATTGAAAGATTTGTCTTTGGCTCTTAACCCATGATAGGCTAATCGTAAATATTCATCAGCCAGTTTATTAATGTCCGTTGGTTCCTTTTTACCACTGCCACTACTGGAATGTTGCAACATTCCTTTTACAATGGCATCGGCTCTTTTACCATGATGGTTTATTTTTTCTTCATTCGCTTTTATATCATTCGATATTTCAATTGCATCGTCAATTTTTCCGGCTTTTAATTCTGCCTGCAACTCATCTACCAATTCTTTATTTACTTCTGAGAAATTGTTAACGAAGTTTAACGGGTTTTGAATCTCATGCGCAATGCCGGCAGTAAGTTCTCCAAGAGAGGCCATCTTTTCAGATTGGATGAGTTGGGATTGGGTGGATTTTAAATCGGTGAGTGTTGTTTCTAATACTTTATTTGCTTTTTGCTTTTGGCGGTTGTTGCGGAATAGAATGATTGCAACCAACAGAATACCACTCAGCAGGGCAATCAAGCCAGCTGTAGTCATTTTATTTGCGTAGGCTGTTTTTTCGTCATCCAATTTTTTTAAGCGAAGCTGTTCATTGAAAGCAAATTTTTGGTAATTAGTAAGGCTGGTTATTCTTGCATTTTTAAGACTGTCATTTAATTTGTTTGATAACTGCTCATACCTGAAAGCACTGTCTGTTTTATTGTTTAATTGGTTTGCAGCAGAAAGACAATTATAAGCCGCTTGTAAAGCACCCGGTAAGCCTGTAATCCGGGCCGCTTCTAAAGCTTTATTTGCATAAAACAGGCTTGAATCTTTTTTGTTTTGCCTGCCGAATAAAAAAGATACGCCAACGTAAGATGAGACCAGTGACCTGAGGTAGTTATCAGCCTGATTTATGGCTATAGACTTATATGCAAGAATAAAAGCAGAATCCCATATGCCTTTTCCGGCATAGGCTCTCGCCAGATTTATTAATGTATTCCCAGTTCTCCTGAAACCGGCTGCCGCCGCAAAGTGGAGTCCTTTGCTGGTATACATAATTGTTGAATCAGGTGGTAAAACATTGGCTAAGCTTGCGTAACCCAGAAATATTACTTTACCATTATTGATAGTCTCTCCCAATTTTACACCTTCCCCGTAAGAGTACCTTTGTTTTTCTTTTTCACCTAATGCACCCCATAGATTCCCCATCATTTGATAATTCATTGCTAAAATGGAAATCCGGGCATCATGACTATTTTCGGAATTGGAAAAAGTCCATGGCCTCCAATTATCTGATTCATTTTTTTCATCTTCTGCTAATTTCATGGCTTCAGAATGGTATTCATAGGCTTTCATATAGTCGCTTAACGTTACCAGGCAATATCCTGCCTGGCTATATGCGTCAGCTTGCCATAAATTCATCTTTAATTTTTTAGACAATGCCAATTGCTCTGCATGAAAATATAATCCGCTGTCGGCTATAAAATCCTGGTAATAAAAACCCAGGCTGCGGTAGGCTGCCATTTTTAAAGTATCATTCTTTTCTGTTTGCACAGAACGTTTCAGGCTATCGGCTTGCTGTTTGTTTATGTATCCCCAGGTAGGGTCTTTTTGAGCCATGGTAGAGGCCGGTATCAAACAGAGCAGGCATATTTTTAAAACTGTTTTCATTATTTAGTTAGTTGGCAATTGTATAATAAATGTAGAACCTTGTCCTTCTTTCGTCTCCACCTTCAACTCTCCGCCATGTGCTTTTACAATATCATAACTCAAACTCAACCCTAAGCCGGTTCCTTGCCCTGTTGGTTTGGTGGTGAAGAAGGGTTGGAAAATTTTATCCAGAACTTTTTGAGGAATGCCGTTGCCATTGTCATTTACACTTATTTCAACTTTACCGCTACTTTTCTTTGTACTAACTGATACGGTTGGTTCATATCCGTTCGTATTTTGTTTTTTCTTTTCATCAACTGCATAAAACGCATTGTTGATTAAATTGAGAACAACTCTTCCAATATCCTGCGGAATGATATTGATGTTGCCAATGCTCGCATCGAAATCAATTTTCATGGTTGCATTGAATGATTTATCTTTTGAACGAAGACCATGATAGGAAAGACGGAGATATTCATCACACAACGCATTAATGTCTGTTGGTTCTTTTACGCCGTTACTGCTTCTTGAATGTTGCAGCATTCCTTTTACAATTGCATCAGCTCTTTTACCATGACTAATAATTTTTTGTTCATTCTCATCAATGCTATCGGCAATGGATTTTACTTCATCCAAATTTCCTTTATCAATTTCCTGTTTCATTTCAGCTATTAATTCTGAATTGACCTCCGAAAAATTATTGACGAAATTCAAAGGGTTTTGAATTTCGTGGGCAATACCTGCAGTGAGTTCTCCAAGGCTGGCCATTTTTTCGGATTGGATGAGTTGGGATTGGGTGGATTTTAAATTGGCAAGTGTTGTTTCCAATACTTTATTGGTCTTTTGCTTTTGCCGGTTGTTACGATATAAAATAATCGCTATCAGAAGAATAACACTCAGCACAGCAATCAAGCCAAGCATATTCATTTTATTGGCATAGGCTGTTTTTTCTTCATCCAGTTTTTTTAAACGAAGCTGTTCATTGAAAGCGAATTTTTGATAATTAGTAAGATTTGTTATCCTGGCATTTTTTAAACTGTCATTTAGTTTATACGCTAAGCTTTCATATTGGTAGGCACTATCTTTATCATTATTTAAATTATACACAGTAGAAAGTCTTCTATAGGAACCCACAAGTTCAGCATCAGCTGTGCCAATCAGTTGGGCTATTTCAATTGTCTTTTTTGCATAAAAAAGGCTTGAATCTTTATTATTCTGCCCAAGGAATATACCAGAAAGTCCGTTGTAAGCTATTGGCAATCCAATGAGTTCTTTATCTGCCCAAAATGTTGCAATTGCCTTATGTGCATTAATTATAGCAGAATCCCACATCCCTTTTCGCCCATAAACCCGTGCAATAAACAAATAAGAAAAGCCAACTCTGTTAAAGCCTGCTTTAGCGCCTGTTTCAATGCCTCTTTTGAGAAATAAAATGGCAGAATCGGGGGACATTACAAAGGCAAGCCCTCTACTTGCAATATATATTACCTTACCGTTATTGATGGACTCCCCAAGTTTCAGTGCCTCCTGTAAAGAGGCTTTATATTTTTCAATTTCACCCATATTGGACCATAAATTTCCCATCATCTGGTAGTTCATACCTAAAATGGAAATTCGGGCATCATGACTATTTTCTGAATTTGAAAAGGTCCATGGCCGCCAATTATCGGATTCATTTTTTTCATCACCAGCAAGTTTCATCGCTTCTGAAAAATATTCATAGGATTTCATGAGATTGCCTAAACCGTGTAAGACATACGCCGCCTGACTGTATGCATCGGCTTGCCATAATCGCCTATTTAATTTTTTGGCCAACGCCAATTGCTGCTCATGAAAATATATCCCGCTGTCCCGTTTGATATCTTGGTAGTAAAATCCCAGGCTGCGGTAGGCCGCCAACTTTAGTGTATCATTTTTTTCAGTTAATAACGAACGTTTCAGGCTATCGGCCTGCTGAGCGGTTACATAGCCCCAGGTGGGGTCTATCTGTGCTATTGAGAAGGCGGGTAATAAACAGAGCAGCAATATTTTTACAAATGTTTTCATTATTAGATAGTTGGTATTTGAATAATAAACGTTGAGCCTTCTCCTTCTTTCGTCTCCACCTTCAACTCCCCACCATGTGCTTTTACAATATCATAACTCAAACTCAATCCTAATCCTGTTCCTTGTCCTGTGGGTTTGGTAGTAAAGAATGGTTGAAATATTTTGTCCAATGCTTTTTGAGGAATACCTGTACCGTTGTCTTTTACCTGCACTTCAATCCTGTCAGTGAATTTCTTGGTGCTGATTGCAACTACTGGTTCATAACCAGCCGGTTGTTGCTTTTTTCTTTCTGTAACAGCATAAAATGCATTGGTGATAAGATTCAGCACTACACGGCCGATATCCTGCGGAATAATTTTTATCAGCCCCATACTTTCATCGTAGTCTGTTTTCATGGCCGCATTAAAGGTTTTGTCTTTGGCCCTTAACCCATGATAAGCGAGGCGCAGGTATTCATCTGCTAAGGCATTAATATCTGTCAGCTCTTTTTGTCCCGAACTCGTCCGGCTATGCTGCAACATTCCCTTTACAATATCACCGGCCCGTTTGCCATGATGGTTTATTTTTTCCAGGTTCTGCTTTAGGTCCTGTGCTATTTCTTTTGCCTCTTCCAGGTTTCCTTTGTCTATTTCTTCATTCATTTCATCAACCAGCTCTGTACTTACATCAGAAAAATTGTTGACGAAGTTTAACGGGTTCTGAATTTCATGGGCAATACCTGCGGTGAGTTCTCCCAATGAAGCCATTTTTTCTGATTGGATGAGTTGTGTCTGGGCCGCTTTTAATTCTTCCAGAGATGTTTGTAAAGCTGTATTCGTTTCTTCTATTGCTTTTCTTTTTTGTTCCAGCTCTTCAATGGTTTCTTCTAATAAAATAGCAGTGGTACGTTTTACTTTTTCTGTACGGTCCAGTTTAAAGGCTGTTATCTCTAATTCTTTATCTGCGTCTTTCAATGATTTTAGAATAGCAGCTTTTTGTTCAGCCGACATGTGTTCGTCTTGCTGAATACTGTTTACTATATTTTGTAAATGCTGATTCATTTATTTTTCTTTTAATGCTACACAACAGGTGGTGAGATTATGCATTTCTAAATTACCCCCGGTAGCTCTTGCCAGTTCTGCGTTAGAGAACATTCCAAGCATCGGCACATTCCACACATTTTTGATGCCTTCAATTTCCTGTGTCATCAGTGGACCTAATGAAAGAATTCTTCCTGCACAACTAAATACCACCAACGCATCTGCATCAGGCATTTGTGTAGCTTTCAGATGTTCAACACCTTTAATTACTTTCTCCATTACATCAAAATCGGGAGGCAGAGAGAAACGAACTTTTGATCCTTGTGGCACAGAGCCGCTGCAATAAAATGAACGATCGTTCCAATCGATCACCAGGCCCGGCCGCATAACAGGATCTCCTTTTTCACGTTGTAACTGCAATGGAAAATTGGCAGCTATTTCCAATAAAAGTCCTTCATTGTCAGGCGATACATTTTCAAGTCCGCCATACTTTGTTGTAATGTCCAACACCGGCGTATCGTCAACCGTATATACATGATTGCCTTCGCTTTTCGTAACCGTTCTTACAGTACCAACTGCTCTCCATCCACAGGTAGCAACACCTTTGATCATGACCTTTTCTTCATCCAATGCAATGCATACCAAACCCCGTGAACTTTCATGACCGTTGGTAAAAACAAACTGGTCCGAAAATGTAAAATCATCGCCTGCCATACAGCCGTAAACATTTACACCTTTACCTGCTACATCTTCAAAACCAAACAATAATGCTTCTGCGTCGGTTTCCATATTGCTACCGGCAATAAAAAAGGCGGGTGTAGAAAATTTTTCTTTTGCTTTTTGAGCAATGCTGTTTGTTATTTCCCGGTAGTTTTTTTCAGGATATTCTTCAAAATAAATTTGAAAATAATTTTTACTGATGTCGAGTAAAAGAATGGCGGCTGAACCTTTTTCAGTTTCTTCATCAATAAACTCCCCATTGGTGCTGGTACCAAATATGGCAATGCCTGCATCATCTAACAATTTACAGATTGTATTACGGTCTTGTTTAACGGACACAAAAGCAATTGCCAGCGTTGGTTTAAACCCATCTGCCATACTTTGCTGTAGTGCTACTTGAATTTCTTCTGTTGATTTTCCTTTAATTGATTTTGCTTTCATGATTTTATTTTTCTTTTAATGCCACCCAGCAACAGGCGCCAGAATGAAATTCCTATTTTCCATTTTTTGCTCTCCCGTATTCACCATAGGTAAAAAAGCCCGCCATGGGTGTATTCCAAACATCGGCTAACCCATTATTTTCAACAGCTACCAGTGGGCCTAAAACCGGTGGCCTTCCTGCACAGGAAAAAATAAGCAATGCCTCTGCATCGTTCATATTTTCATTTTTCAATTGCTTTGCCTGGTCTATGATTTCTTCTGCAATATCAAAATCAGGCGGTACAGTAAACCAAAACTCGGTTCCTTCAAGCATTTCACTGTCCATCACTAAAGCGTTTTCACTATTGTTAATACTCATTGGGGATCGTAGTACCGTTTCTCCCGACTCTTTTTTAACGATAAGCGGATAGTGAATGGAGATTTCTTTAAACATGTTAAAGTCCTTATCCTCCAGCTTCTCCATTTGCCCGAGATATTTAAAATACATTTCTATGGCAGGCTTATCATCAATAGTGTAAAGTAGCGTCCCTTCACTTTTAGTTACTTTCCTGGAAATCCCCATAGGTTTCCATCCGGTAATAGCCATACCACCCAGAGTAACGTTGTCCATGTCTATGACCAATGCCACCATACCAAAATCAGTTTCCTGCTCACTGCTAAAAACATAAGTACCAGAAAATATCCAGTCATCTCCTGCCATTCCACCAAAGAATATTCTATCCGTGCCAAAATTGTTTTCAAGGCTTCTCACAAAAGTCTCACCATCAAAATATTCTCCTTTTGCATTCATGCCGGTGCTGCAAACTATCAATGCAGGATTCTTAAATTTTTCTAACGCAGCTTGTGCAAGTTTCGTAGCAGCGTCCTGGATAGTTCTGTCGCCAATTGTTTCAAACAACATTGAATAATTGTTCCTGTTAATATCGAGGAGTAGTATAACAATTTCTCCTTCACTTTGATGACCATTAATAAACTCACCGCAGGAAGTAGCCCCGAAAACATCAATGCCTTCCTTATCCAATATTTCACAAATGGCTTTTCTGTCCTGTTTGATAGAGATAAATACAATTGCCAATGTTGGCTTGTAGCCATCAGCCATGCTTTGCTGCAACGCTGATTGAATTGCTGAGGGTGAGCTTCCTTTTATAGATTTTGCTTTCATAAATTATTTTACAAGGAATATTTTAGCCGCCTTTTATTAATATCCGGGAATTGGTGGCTTCCTGAACGCAGCCTTAGCATGTTCGGTATACAATTTATTGCTGAAGCAGGACTTGCTTTTACAGGTTTGGCCCTCATATTAGTTTAATGGTTTAAAGTCAGCAAAAGGGCCGGAGGTATAAAAATTGAATTTACCCAATTTTATTAACCCATTACATTATAAAATGTGCAATAAATTACAGGAATGATTCGGCATTGTTAACAGCACTCTCCGTCCAGTACTTTCACCGTTTGCTCATAAAAATTCTTTGCCCGTTCGGGAGTGCTGCCGATACAGACAACACCGAGCTTTCCAAATTGTGACAGTGCCCCTATCAGGTGAAACATTACCCCTTCCTGCGAAGTGCCGTCGTAATGCAATTGGTTCATCATAGCAATGTCAATCAGGTCGGGCGGGGTAACGCCAATATATTTATCGCTCTTCAGGTTATCGGAGCAGAAATAATAACGGGTTTGCCGGTTGGCAGTCAGATATAAACCGTTCTCATGGTCATAATCGCCATCGGTTAAAAATTGCAGCAATATGTAAGGGTGTGTGGTGCCCCCTTTTCTCAAATTAATTTCAATGGCATAGTGTTTCCAGCCGTCTTCTTCTTTTACAGAAATAAAATCAACAGCAAAGCGTCCCATCACCCCCATTTTTTGTAATGCTTCCGCCACTTTTAATCCATATTCCCCAATCTCTATTGCATAGTTAGGATGGGCTGGAAAATGGGCACCCATAAATACCTGCCCACTCTCGCCACCTACAACCTGGTCGTGGGTGGAAATAACTTTGCAGTCACCTAATGGGTTGATGCGGCATTGCACCGAAGGTGAAGTCTTAACCTCCCCTTCTACAAATGCTTCCACTATTCCACCCATTGACTGGAATTTATACATGAAATCTTTGTACGTCAGATCACCGGCAACAATCCTCAGCTTAGATGACAGGTGTTCACTTATCCATTGCTTCCATTCACTGCCCTCATCAATTCCTTCATAAGAAAAAATTGCGTTGCCCTCCCCGGAAAACCCGTCATTCATTTTTACCACTGCCCTTTTCATGGCGGGATAGTTCAGCTTTAGATCCGTCAACGCATTAATGATCTCTTCCTCGTTTTTTAGATCTTCAAACCCTGCCGGCACATTCAATCCGCATTGCTTGAAAAGTTTCCGACTGTTACTTTTATTTCCTCTATCATAATGTTCGGGATCGCAGCCATAAATTGGCATATCCAATTTCACGGAAAGTGTTCTCTCATATTTTGTTACATTGAAACAAGCCATATGAGCAACATTACCGGCAGGAATGCTCTTTTTTATTCTTTCAATCAGTCTTGGACGGTCTAATATTTTTTCTGTTAATGATTTAGCGGAACCATCATAACAACTAAGCATCGTTAACCGCTGCAATGCATGATGCCGGGTAATTCCGGGAAGCAGATGCAGGTAATAATCAATAATAACCGGATCAATCGGCATACTGGTAATATACACTACATGAGTACGGGGCATTCGTAGCAACATCAGCAAACAAAGCAAACGTTCTTCATAATGTACGTGGCCGCTAACCTTGCCGAGTATTTCCTGGTCGAGAGTAATAGAAGGAATAATGACAACTGATTTGGCAGCCAGTTTATCCGGGAATACTTTTCGAAACTGGCGGGGAAACGAATGTTGAATTTTTCTAAACAACAATATTTCTTCCATAGAACCAGCAAGGGGTTCTTTTTTCTGTGCTGCAGTCTGCTGAACCCTGGTTGACTCAGGCATAAAAATTAAGGTTAAAATGGATGAGTCTCTAAATTAGGAATTGTTCCTGAAGTTTCATCAGGCTTCCTGGCCCGTCCATAAAGCTCCTCCAATACTATCCCTTGCAGCTCCGGTAACAGATGACAATACATTATTCTCCTGCCGCCACCGAAGCACCCCGATGAAGGCCATGATCAATGCTTCCTTATAGTTGACCAGGTTAGCATCCGGCACTATTACTTCAATACCGGCTTCTTTTAATTGTTCACTCAATTGCTGAACAAGAAATCGGTTGAATGCACCGCCACCGGTAACCAGAAGACGGGAGCCGGTTGCCGGACTCTGGGAATTGGGTATAGCCTCCCTTACCTGGATTGCAATATGTTCGGTATACGTTCTTAAAGCATCCGCAGTGTCACATCCCGAATCTTTTATCATTGGATACACCAGGTCGGTTCCAAAATCATTGGCTAATGATTTTGGATATGCCTGTTTGTAATAATCTAGTTCGTTTAATTTTTCCAGTAGTGTTGCATTAATAGAACCGCCGGCAGCCATGGCTCCGCCATCATCATAATTTTTACCCGCATCATTGGCCAGCATATTCAACACCCGGTTAGCAGGACAGATATCAAAAGCGATGTAAGGATGGGTATTGACCGAAATATTTGCGATGCCCCCGATGTTTAAGAAATAATTGTATTCGTTCATCAAAAGCTTTTCACCAATGGGAACAATGGGAGCTCCCTGGCCACCAAATGCCACATCCAATGCCCGCAGATCCGTTACAACCGGCAATTGGGTTTCCGCAGCTATGGCAGCTCCATCGCCCAATTGAGCTGTCATTTTTTGTGCTGGCAAATGAAAAGTAGTATGTCCGTGAGAGGAGATAACAGCAACTTTATACTGTAACTGATGTTTATCAATAAATTTATTAATCTCCTGGCCCAAATAATGGCCATATTCAGCATGCAATAATTGGTAATCCCTCGCAGAAAGATGGACGGCCTGTTGAAGTTTAGCCACCCATGCATCAGTATATGCATGGCAATCAGCTTGTAAAATTTCATAACTCCACTTACCACCCTGTTCCTGGAATTCTATAAAAGCAATATCCAGTCCATCCAGCGAACTGCCACTCATTAAACCAATAGCCCGGTAAACCATGAATCTCTTTTTAGTTTAGATTTGCCAAAAGTAAATCTTCAAAATGATTGTCAACCTAAGCCAGCAACATTCTTTAATAAGTAATTGGGTGGGTGAGCTCCGCAATGTGAATGTACAGACAGACCGGATGCGGTTTCGTCGTAATCTGGAACGTATCGGCGAGGTAGCGGCCTATGAGATAAGCAAAGTGCTGCCTTTTGTGGAAGCAGAGATACAAACTCCTCTCGGAATAGCTGTCCATAAAGTGCTTAAAGAACAGCCGGTGCTGGCCACCATCCTTCGTGCCGGACTACCGCTGCACCAGGGATTATTGAACTATTTTGACCAGGCTGATAATGCTTTTATTTCTGCCTACCGCAAGCATCATAAAGACGGCACTTTTGAGATCAGTCTTGATTATGTTTCTTGCCCCGATCTTGAAAACAGGGTTGTAATTATTTCTGATCCCATGCTGGCAACGGGTTCTTCCCTCGTAAAAACCATTCATTTTTTAAAGGAAGAAGGAAAACCAAGTGCTATACATATTGTTGCAGCTATTGCCTGCACAGTTGGCATAGAATATGTGAAAAGAGAGGAGCCTTCGGTAACTATCTGGTGTGGTGATATTGATGATGAATTGACGGCCAAGGGTTATATAGTTCCGGGGTTGGGGGATGCAGGAGATTTGGCATTCGGGACTAAGGTGCAAATGTGAGAATAGTCGGGAGTTCATAGTCCTGAGTCGGGAGCCGGTTTCCCGAATGTTGATAGTCAGGCTGCTGGCTTGTTTGTGCCTTACTCCTGACTAAAGACTTCTGACTCCTGACTCGACAAAGAAGCAGCAATAATTCTACAACATAGGTCTTGAAAAAGTTGTATTTTGCCATTTCGTACCGGACAAGAGATATAATCAGGACAAGGTTAAGACAATTTCAAAAGGAACAAGACGTTTACGATTATGGACATGGTTATTCATCTGTCTGACCAGTGAAAAAACATTAATTGCAGAGATGAAAAAAATTCTTTCTACCCTTACGGTTTGTGTGGCCCTGGCAAGTGCAGTAAATGCACAAGACCCCAATTTCTCCCAATTCTTTGCCTCGCCGCTTTCATTAAACCCGGCATTGACGGGTAAGTTTGATGGCACCTTCCGTGTGGCAGGAAACTATCGTAACCAGTGGCCAACCATTAATAATGCGTTTGTTACCAAAACCGTTTCGATTGACTTTGGTATTCTGAAAAATCGTCTCGCTGATATTGATCAGCTTGGTGTGGGAGTATTAGGTATGACAGACCGTGCCGGCGACGGTGTTCTCGTCACCAATTTTGCCGGCTTATCATTAGCCTATCATAAAGGATTGGATGAAAATGGCCTGCACCAGATTGGCGCCGGTTTCCAGGGTACGTATGTAAATAAAAGAGTCGATGTTAGTAAAGTTGATTTTGAAGATGAGCTAACTCCTTTTGGCTTTACCGGTGTAACAAATGAAATTTTTGCAAGTTCTCAGGTGAATGTAAGTTATGTCGATATTAATGCTGGCATCTTGTATAATGGCAGCACGAACGGATATAATAATTTTTATATCGGCGCATCTATGTATCATATTAACCGGCCAAAAGAAAGTTTCCAGGGCGGTCAATACCTCCTCGCTTCCAGAACAACTATACAGGCCGGCGGAAAAATCCCCATCGGTTCTTACCATGCTTTTCATATTGCTGCTAATCATAGTATCCAAGCCAAAGCACATAATACAGTAGTTGGAGGAGCCTTTTCTTATAATGTGAACAACAGCGATGAGAACCCCACCAATTTTTATATTGGTGCCTGGTACCGTTTTAATGACGCAGCCATCCCGTATATTGGTTTAGAATTTAACGGTCTGCAGATCGGTGCTTCTTATGATGCAAATACTTCAAGCCTGAAGCCTGCTTCTAATACAAGAGGTGGTATGGAACTTTCACTAATCTATATTAAGAAACCAGTTGATCCGAACGCAAAGAAATTAAACTGTCCGAGATTTTAATTTCAAACCATATTTTTTATACATGATGCGGGACTAAAAGTTCCGCATTTTTGTTTTGCACCTGTGACACTTACATCAAAGTTGATCCTTGTGTTTACATCTTCATCATTACCGGGAGCAGGAACCAGCAGAATAAAGTAATAAGAATAACTGCAATGATATTCATGATAAACCCGGCTTTCGTCATTTGTCTTAGTTTGATATGCCCGCTGGCAAATACAATGGCATTGGGCGGAGTACCCATTGGCATCATGCCAGCACAACTTGCCGCCAGTGTCATTGGTATTCCCAATAAAAGAGGGTTCATCCCCAGTGCATCAGCTAATGATGAAACAACCGGGGCAAATACAATTACCTGCGCCACATTGCTCATTACTTCACTGATAAATAAGGATACAGTAACAATAACTAATACGAGTAAGAACCCATTTCCTGAAAATTGAGCCAGCCAAACACCCAATTGTTGCATCAACCCTGCTTTTTCCAATGCACCGGCCAGGCATATTCCACCGCCGAATAATAACAAAATGCCCCAGGCCATTTTAGATGTATCACCCCATTCAAGTAACGAATCTTTATTCTCTTCCTTACTGCCCGATGGACAAATAAATAATGCCACTGCACACATTACCGCTATGATGGTATCATCTAGCTTAAACCAACTTTGTGCCTGGTTAATAATATCCCGTGTGATCCATAAAAAAGCAGTACCGATAAAAATAAACAACACTCTCTTTTCAGCAACGGATACCGGTCCCAGTTGCTGAACCTCGTTTCGAATTAATTCTTTTGTACCATCATCCGATTTAATTCGGTTAGGGAAAAGCCATTTTACCATTACCAGGTACAAAACTGCCAGTAACAGAAGTGCCAACGGGGTGCAGATCAACATCCAGTTTACAAAGTCCACATCATAATTATATTTTTTCTGAATATAACCGACGTATGCCACATTAGGTGGTGTGCCAATGATAGTAGCTATGCCGCCAATATTAGAGGCGTAAGCAATAGCCAGCATGATTGTTAAGGAGAAATTACGGATGTTTCCCTCGCCGCTGTTATTCTCCTTCATCACATGTATCACCGATAAGGCAATAGGAAACATCATCATCGTTGTGGCTGTATTACTCAACCACATACTTAATAAACCAGTCGCCAAGATGAAACCCAGCACTATCCTGTCTCCACTGGTTCCGGTTAGCCGTACGATATTCAATGCAATACGCCGGTGTAAATTCCATTTTTCTATTGCCAGTCCCAGCATAAATCCACCCATGAATAAAAAAATGACTGGGTTGGCATACGGTGCCGCTGTCTCATCTAATTTGGAAATTTTGAGCAACGGAAAAAGTATGAGTGGAACTAATGCCACTACCGGCATTGGCAAAGCTTCTGTTACCCACCAGGTAATCATCAATCCTGCAATGGCCAATACTTTGGCAGCAGCAGGCGAAACACCAAACGGGTTAACAAAATATAGTAACAGCGAAACAGCTATTCCTGAAAACAGCGCAATAAATTTTAGTTGTTGTTTTGACAAGCAGCCAGATTTGACCTGAAAATACAACCTATTTGGGTTTGCCGCTTACAAAAGGATTTCCTTTTATATAAAAACGATAAGGCAGTAATGCATCCTTGCCCGCATAACCAACTCCTATTCGGGGTGAAGCAGCTATATCAGTTTTACGAAACGAAAATCCATCATCAGCGATAAATAATTCTTTACTGAACAATGAACTGCCACTATGGGAAGTCAAAAGCCCCATTGCTTTTGACAGGTTACCCGGCCCCCGGGTCAATGTATTATCCAATTGTGTCTTTCCGGTTCTTCTCAGCATTTCATCAACTCCCTTAACTGGTTCCAGTGCCCGAATAAGAATAGCATGCGGTATCTCTTTGCTATGCGTTACCACATTGAAGAGATGGTGAATACCATAACATAAATAAACATAAGCTACTCCCCCATCTGCATACATTATTTCATTACGAGGAGTTCTTCTGCCTCCAAAAGCATGTGAAGCTTTGTCGACAATACCATTGTAGGCTTCCACTTCTACGATACGGCCGGAAGTAATAACTCCCCGCCATTTTGTTACCAATAGTTTTCCCAGCAGCTCTCTGGCTATACGTAAGACTTTATCTCTTTTATAAAAATCTATATCTATTTTTTTCATACGCAACACGGTTCTTTAAAAGTCCCTATTGACTATTCACCATTCACTATTCACTATATTTACCTCTCAAATTAAGGCTTTGCTGAAAGAAATTGTTATTGCTGTCCAGTCATGGGGAGAAGCTCACCGGTTTATTCAAACTCACCGGCTTTTCAAGTGGATCCTCATTCCCGGAATTATCTATACCCTGCTTTTTATTGTAGGTATGTTTTTCTTCTGGCAATCTTCCGATTCTGTTATTTCATGGATCAGCAGCAGGCTGGGTGTTGAAACCTGGCTACAGAAAGAAAGAAGTGAATGGCTCAGCTTCCTGTTTGTGATGACGGGCATGATGCTGCGCCTGATCCTGGTGCTCTTTTATTTCTCTTTCTTTAAATATATAATACTCATCATCGGTTCACCGGTATATGCCTACCTGAGTGAAAAAACGGAAGCTATTATTGAGGGGAAAGAACATGCATTCAACTGGCCCGATTTAAAAAAAGATTGTATCAGAAGTATAAAACTGGCACTGCGCAATTGTGGCTGGCAATCTGTTTATCTTATAGCACTGATCTTATTATCACTGATTCCTGTTATCGGCTGGATAACACCCGTAATTGCCTTGCTGATGGAAGGCTATTATTTTGGTTTTTCAATGCTGGATTACAGTTTCGCAAGAGCAAATCTTACTCCTGCGCAGAGTATGACGTTTACCGGGCGACATAAAGGCCTGGCGATTGGCAATGGATTATTGTTTTATATCATGCACCTTGCTATCATATTGGCTCCTGCCTACGCAGTAATTGCAGCTACACTTAGTGTTCATAAAGTAAAGAATACTTAATGGCAACTGTTTACCTCATACCAGCTGTGCTGTCTGAAGAAGGCTTTGATGCAATTCCTCCCTACATTCTTGATGCAATAAAAAATTGCGGAGTTTTTTTTGCAGAGAACGAACGGACAACCCGCCGCTATTTTAAACAGCTCTGGAAAGAAATGGTGATTGATGAATATGAATGGCATACAGTAGCAGACAATCCGCAGGCACCGGCCATTTTCAGGCAAAAGCTGAAAGAAAATAAAAATATTGGCATCATCAGCGAAGCTGGCTGTCCCGGTGTAGCCGACCCCGGTCAGGCCCTAATAGCCATTGCACAGGAAATGAATGTAGAAGTAAAACCATTGGTCGGCCCCAATTCTATACTGTTGGCGTTAATGGCGAGCGGCATGAATGGTCAGCAGTTCCAGTTTGTTGGATATTTACCAATAGATAATAATCAACGTACAAAAGCTATCAAGGACCTGGAAGCTGAATCAGTAAAGAAAAAATGTACCCAAATCTTTATTGAAACCCCTTATCGCAATAACCAACTCATAGAAGCACTCTTGAAAAATTGTAGTCAGGCGACGAGACTTTGCATCGCTGTTGATATTACAGGCAAAAATGAATGGATAAAAACAAAGGCCATTTTCGACTGGCAAAAAAATAAGCCGGACATTCATAAACGTCCGGCTATCTTCCTCCTGTGTTCAGGTAAATAATTTTATTCTTCCTTCATAGAAATAATACTGTCTACAATATATTTTGTATTGCCTCTCCACGGCAGAGCACCGTGATACTCTTTATAATGAAGATCAAAACGTTTACCACTGTTGGCAGCCAGTACTTCATAAATTGTCTTACTCATGATGGAAAATTCAAACTCGTACGATTGAATTGTTCCTGCCGTTTTACTCCTGTATCCTTCCTGTATCAATTTCCCTTCATAGGTTTTGAAAACATTTCCCTTTTTTACCGCATAGTTCAGGTGCCCTGTTTTTACCCCTTCACCAAACACAAAGAAATATTTGAAATAGACAAATGCGATTAAAGCCAGAACAAATAAAACCAGTAGCGTTCGGGTAAAACGTTTGAAGCGGGATACTTTTTTAGGAGCTGACTGTTGCGCTACCGGTTGTTCGGAAAGAGGGCTATTTTCAATTTCCATATGGCTGGGTTTTATAACAAAATTTTACTGCTCTAAATCAATTATTATTATACATTTGTAGTCAAATTTACGACTTGTTTGTAAACATGAATAACATTCTGACACATACCAAGCAATTTGCCTTCCATGCACCCATAACCTGCGGCGTGTATGCTGTTGGCTATGATGTGTTTACTTTCTCCCGCCCCCGACGTCGCCCTGTATTCTGACAGGACGAACCCCTCACCATGGTCCCTGTCAGTGAAGCAAATCCCGTAACAAGATTTTTTGGACTGGTGAACCTTTATATCTCAAGCTAAGTAAAGATGGACAATCAGAACATTATTATCAGGGTAGCAAATGCGACTGATAAAGTTTATTCAAAAACAATTACCGATGAAATGGGTGCCTCTGCAGCAGCAAGAGGGACTGGCATTGCAAAACGAACTCCTGAATACATTGAACAAAAGATAGATGAAGGCAAATCTGTAATTGCGATCACCGATCAGAATGAATGGGTTGGATTTTGCTATATCGAAACATGGAGCCACGGAGAGTATGTAGCCAATAGCGGATTGATCGTAGCACCGGCTTTCAGAAAAAGTGGCGTGGCGAAATCTATCAAACAAAAAATTTTCAATCTTTCAAAAGAAAAATATCCTGATTCAAAAATTTTCGGATTGACAACCGGGCTGGCTGTTATGAAAATTAACAGCGATCTTGGTTATGAGCCAGTGACCTATTCTGAACTCACACAAGATGAAGCCTTCTGGGCCGGTTGTAAAAGCTGTGTCAACTATGAAATTTTGATGAGCAAAGACAGGAAGAACTGTATGTGCACTGCCATGCTTTACGATCCGAAGGATCATTACGAACCAGAAGAAACCAAAGAGTTTTTTAAGAGAAATGTAAAAGGCCTGGAAAGATTATTGAAGTTTAAGCAATGGAAACTACTAAAGCCTTTTATGAAAAAAGATAAAGAAGGAAATGGTGGCGGCAGTAAGCCTAAATCATTATTGCATCACCTGTTTCATTTATAAAATCAACGAATAAATAAGATGTCAAAAAAAGTTGTTTTAGGTTTCAGCGGTGGACTGGACACTTCCTATTGTGTAAAATACCTCACAGAGGAAATGGGTTATGAAGTACACAGTATTATTGTAAATACCGGTGGCTTTACTGCGGAAGAGTTGAAGCAGGTAGAAGCCCATGCACATAAATTGGGTGTCAAATCACATAAAGCAGTAAATGCAGTTAAAAGCTATTACGACAGCATCATCAAATTCCTGATTTATGGAAATGTACTGAAGAATAATACTTATCCGCTTTCTGTCTCTGCCGAAAGATTAAGCCAGGCATTGCATATCGCCGAACATGCCCAGGAACTAAATGCAGATGCCGTGGCGCATGGCAGTACCGGTGCTGGTAACGACCAGGTTCGTTTTGATATGATCTTTCATATCATGATTCCCGGAGTTGAAATAATTACTCCCATAAGAGATTTAAAACTCAGTCGTGAAGAGGAGATTAGTTATTTACAGAAGAAAGGAGTAGATATGAATTTCTCAAAAGCCATGTACTCTATTAATAAAGGGCTTTGGGGAACCAGTGTAGGCGGTAAAGAAACCCTTTCATCTAAAGGGATGCTACCGGAAGAAGCCTGGCCCACAAAGGTTACAAAAACTGGCCAGGAAGAAGTGAAATTGCATTTTGAAAAAGGGGAATTGAAAAAAGTAAATGATAAAAAATTTGAACACCCTTCTGAAGCGATACAATATTTACAAACCCTCGCCGGGCCCTACGGCATTGGCCGTGACATACATGTTGGCGATACCATCATCGGTATCAAAGGCCGTGTAGGTTTTGAAGCTGCAGCCCCGATGGTTATTCTGAAAGCTCACCATGCATTGGAAAAACATGTGCTCAGCAAATGGCAGTTACAATGGAAAGACCAACTGGCGCAATTTTATGGAAACTGGCTGCATGAAGGCCAGATTCTTGATCCTGTCATGAGAGATATTGAAGCTTATCTCGAGAATAGTCAGCGGAATGTTACCGGTGATGTATTTGTACAACTATTGCCGTATCGTTTTCAAATCATCGGCATTGAATCAAGGTATGATCTGATGAACAGCAAGTTTGGCAAATACGGTGAAATGAATACTGGTTTTACCGGTGATGATGTGAGAGGATTCAGTAAAATATTCGGCAACCAGACGTCCATTTATCATTTGGTAAAAACAGATGCTGATGGAAAACATTAAAATTGGCATAATTGGAGGAGCAGGCTACACCGGAGGTGAATTAATACGTTTGTTGTTAAATCACCCCGGTGTGGTGACCTCTTTTATTCATAGCCGGAGTAATGCCGGCAAACCTATCTATGCTGTTCACCAGGATTTGATCGGTGAAACAGAATTAAAATTTACGAATGATCTAAGTGATGATATAGATGTACTATTTCTTTGCCTTGGCCATGGTGAGTCAAAAAAATTCCTCACTGAGAATAAGTTTGCCGATAATATAAAAGTGATCGATCTCGCCAATGATTTTCGTCTTGAGGCACAATCATCTATTGGCAGCCGCCAGTTTGTTTACGGATTACCAGAGTTGAACAGGGATACAATAAAATCAGCTGCTAACATTGCCAATCCTGGTTGTTTTGCGACAGCCATTCAACTCGGGTTGCTGCCGCTGGCAAAGGCTGGTTTACTAAAAGATGTTTACACTACCGGCATTACCGGTTCTACCGGTGCCGGCCAGTCTTTATCAACTACTTCACATTTCAGCTGGAGAGCTAACAATATACAAGCTTATAAAACATTAACGCACCAGCATCTCGGAGAAATAGGAGAAACGCTCATGCACCTTCAACCCAAAAACGACATTGACCTGAGCTTTGTTCCCTGGAGAGGCGATTTTACAAGAGGTATATTTATCAGCTCTACTACCCACTGCGATCTAAGTATAGAGGAACTGAATGTCCTGTATACAGAATTCTTTAAAGACCATCCATTTACTCAGGTAAGCAAAGACCCTATATTCCTGAAACAAGTTGTAAATACTAATAAAGCTGTTGTACAAATAGAAAAAGCAGGAAGCAAATTAGTTGTTCATTCTGCTATTGACAATTTATTGAAGGGTGCATCGGGCCAGGCAGTGCAGAATATGAATTTAATGTTTGGGCTTGATGAGACTTTAGGACTAAAACTGAAAGCAAACTATTTTTAAAATAATCACAGTGACGGGTAGGCAAAGTGAATGATCTTTGTCTCTTTACTCTTAGCGATAAAATTTCTCTCATGAATTTATTTGATGTATATCCTATCAACGAGATCACTATTGTAAAAGCCAAAGGCTCCTATGTGTGGGATGACAAAGGAGATCAATACCTCGATTTATATGGTGGTCATGCAGTGATCAGCATTGGCCATACTCATCCGCACTGGGTAAAAAGAATTGAAGAACAACTGGAGAAAATTGCCTTTTACTCTAATTCAATACGTATTCCTTTACAACAACAACTGGCTGAAAAACTGGGAAAAATTTCCGGCAAAGAGGATTACCAGCTATTTCTATGCAACAGCGGAGCGGAAGCCAATGAGAATGCATTAAAACTGGCCAGTTTTCATAATGGAAAGAAAAAAGTAATTGCTTTCAGTAAATCTTTTCATGGCAGAACATCACTGGCTGTTTCAGTAACAGATAATAAAAACTATATCGCCCCGATAAATGAAACAAATAATGTAATCTTTCTCCCTTTCAATGATGAAGCGGCACTAGAAGAATGTTTTACAAAAAATGGAAAGGAGATTTCATCTGTCATTATCGAAGGCATACAGGGTGTGGGTGGAATTAATATAGCCGAAGATTCTTTTCTGCGGAAAATCCGTTCACTCTGCGATGAATATGGAGCAGTTTATATTGCTGACAGTGTGCAATGCGGTTATGGAAGAAGTGGAAAATTTTTCAGCCATGATTTTGCAGGAGTAAATGCAGATATTTATACCATGGCCAAAGGAATGGGTAATGGCTTCCCCGTTGCGGGGATTATCGTTGCACCTCATATTAAACCAAAGCATTTTCAATTGGGCACTACTTTCGGCGGCAATCATTTAGCCTGTGCCGCAGCATTAGCCGTACTAGAAGTAATAGAAGAAGAAAAATTGATGGGCAATACAGTAATGATAGGTAAATACCTGAGAGATGAGTTGGGCAGTATTTCCCAGTTGAAAAATGTAAGAGGCCGTGGGTTGATGATCGGATTTGATGTGCCGGAGGATTTAAAAGATCTGAAGAAGAATTTATTGTGGAATCAAAAAATATTTACCGGAGAGGCAAAACCAAATGTAATCCGCCTGCTTCCGTCATTAGCACTAAAGAAAAGAGATGCCGAACAGTTTATAGATTCAATAAAAGAAGAGATACAAAACCTCGTTTCAATTACAAACCCTGCCTGATCAGAATGAAAAATTTTGTTTCCGTTCATGATGTAAATAACATAGATGCGTTGGTGCAAAAAGCACTGGCCTATAAAGCCAATCCTTTTGTTGATAAAATATTGGGTACCAACAAACGCATTGGCTGCTTATTTCTTAACCCGAGTATGCGGACAAGACTAAGCACACAAATTGCTGCCCAGAACCTGGGAATGGAAGCTATCATCTTCAATGTAGGCAATGAAGGCTGGATGCTTGAGTTTGAAGAAGAGGCTATAATGAGCGGCACTACAGTAGAACATGTAAAAGATGCCGCTCCCATTTTTGGAAAATATTTTGACATACTGGCGATCAGAACTTTTCCTTCTTTAAAAAACAGGGAGGATGATTACAGCGAACTGTACATAAAGCAGTTTATCAAGTATGCAGGTATTCCTGTAGTAAGCCTGGAAAGTTCAACATTACACCCCCTGCAAAGTCTAACTGATATAATTACTATCACAGAATCTTTTCAGGAACAACGAAAACCTAAAATCGTTCTGACGTGGGCACCGCATGTAAAACCGCTTCCACAATGTGTGGCCAATAGCTTTTCGCAATGGATAAATGCCTGGGGCAAAGCTGATTTCGTCATCACTCACCCGGAGGATTATGAATTGAGTACTGACTTTACAAAAGGTGCTGTTATTACGCATAACCAGAATGAAGCATTAAAAGATGCCGACTTTGTATATGTAAAGAACTGGAGCACCTATAACGATTACGGAAAAATTTATGAAAGCGATCCAAAATGGATGCTGACCAATAAAAAACTTGAACTGACCAATAACGCTAAAGTGATGCATTGCCTTCCGGTAAGAAGAAATGTAGAATTGAGTGATGAGATACTGGACGGACCAAACAGCATTGTAACACAGGAAGCGTCTAACAGGGTATGGGCAGCACAAGCTGTACTCGCAGAGATCTTAAAGAATAATGGCTAAACTATATGTCATAAAAATTGGTGGAAACATCATTGATGATGAAGCAAAACTTTCTTCATTCCTGAAGGATTTTGCTTCCATTGATGATAAAAAGATACTGGTACATGGTGGTGGCAAACTGGCGACAAGACTTGCCGAAAAACTCGGTATTGAGCAGCAGCTGGTAGATGGAAGAAGAATTACAGATGCCGAGACACTAAAGATTGTTACAATGGTTTATGCCGGCTACATCAATAAGAATATCGTAGCCGCATTACAGGCTTACCATTGTAATGCAATAGGCCTTTGCGGCGCTGATGGCGATACTATACTGGCGCATAAACGAAAGCATCCGGTTCTGGATTATGGTTTTGTGGGTGATGTTGATGCGATCAATACTGATCTTATCAGCAGCCTGCTAGAAAAAAATATTTCGGTTGTTTTTGCGCCTATCACACATGATCAGCAGGGGCAACTGTTAAACACCAATGCGGATACTATTGCACAGGAGATTGCCAAAGGCATGAGTGATTTGTATGATGTACAACTCATCTACTCTTTTGAAAAAAGCGGTGTATTAACTGATGCTAATGATGATACAACAGTTATTCCGGAAATAAAACCATCCTATTACCAACAACTGAAGGCAAAAAATAAAATCTTTGCCGGTATGATACCGAAACTTGATAATGCTTTTGCTGCTTTAAAAAGCGGTGTAGGCAAAGTGATCATTGGCAAAGCCGAAAATTTAAGGGAATTAGTAAAAGGTACTTCAGGAACTACAATAATAAATGAATAAAGAAATTATCATACTGCAAAACGAGGCTGTTGAATTATTGAAAGAACTAATTTCAACTCCTTCATTCAGCAAAGAAGAGGACCAGACGGCCGGAATACTTTGCCGTTTTATTGGAACAAAAGGAATCGTACATACAAGAGTGGGTAATAATGTCTTTGTGCTGAACAAGTATTTTGATGAGAAAAAACCAACGATCCTGCTTAATTCTCACCATGATACCGTAAAACCAAATCCACAATATACTAGAGACCCCTTCTCTCCTGCCATTGAAGATGGAAAACTTTACGGGCTTGGAAGCAATGATGCGGGAGGCTGCTTAGTTTCACTGATTGCCACTTTTCTTCATTTTTACGAAAAACAGGATTTAAAATATAATATCATATTTGCTGCAACAGCAGAAGAAGAGATCAGTGGCACAGGTGGTATTGAATATACACTACCCTATTTACCGGCAATTGATTGCGCCATTGTAGGCGAACCGACTCAAATGCAAATGGCCGTTGCGGAAAGAGGATTAATGGTACTTGATTGTATAAGTCATGGTAAAGCAGGACATGCTGCAAGAAATGAAGGCGAGAATGCTATCAGCAAATGTTTAAAAGACATTGAATGGTTCAACAATTACCAATTCCCGAAAATATCAGGTTTATTGGGTGCCAATAAGATGAGTGTTACAGTGATCGAAACAGAAAATAAAGCCCATAATGTTGTTCCGGCTATTTGCAAATTTGTTGTTGATACCCGGATAAACGAGTTGTATAGTTTTGAAGAAGTAGTTGAAATTATTAAAGCAAATGTACATTGTGAAGTAAAACCAAGAAGTACCAGGCTTCGTTCTACTTCGATAGGGTTTGATCATCCATTTGTAAAAGCTGGATTGAATCTTGGAAGAACTTATTATGGTTCTCCCACCACATCAGACAAGGCCCTGATGCCCTTTCCTGCATTAAAAATGGGCCCTGGAGATTCTGCCAGGAGTCATACAGCAGATGAGTATATTTATGTTGAAGAAATAAAGAACGGAATAGAATTATATATCCAGCTTTTAAACCAGGTAGTATGAAACTGTGGCAAAAAGACAAAGCTTCTTTAAAGGAAGTTGAATTATTCACTGTCGGCAAAGACAGGGAAATGGATATGTACCTGGCCTCCTTCGATGTGCTCGGTTCCCTGGCACATATAGCAATGCTTGAATCAGTCGGACTGCTCACAAAAAATGAATTGTCCAATCTTCAGCAGGAATTAAAAAACATTTACCAGCAAATACAAAAAGGTGAGTTTACCCTGCAGGATGATGTAGAAGATATCCATTCACAAATAGAATTATTGCTCACCCAAAAACTGGGAGATACCGGCAAGAAAATTCACAGTGCAAGAAGCCGTAATGACCAGGTACTGGTTGATGTAAAATTATTCCTGCGTAGTGAGCTGGAAGAAATGGTAAAAACAATTCAACCGCTCTTTGAATTACTTCAATTACAGAGTGAAAAATATAAAGAACATTTGTTACCAGGCTATACGCACCTGCAATTAGCCATGCCGTCCTCATTCGGCTTGTGGTTTGGTGCTTATGCTGAAAGCCTGGTGGATGATGTGGTGACGATCAAAGCAGCGTATGATGTAGTCAATAAAAATCCTTTGGGATCTGCCGCAGGATATGGCTCTTCTTTTCCTATCAACAGAACCCTCACAACAAAGTTGCTGGGTTTTGATAGCCTGAACTACAATGTGGTTTATGCCCAGATGGGAAGAGGAAAAGCAGAACGCATTGTTGCTCAGTCATTAGCGAATGTAGCAGATACGTTGGCCAAACTTAGTATGGATGCCTGTCTGTTCCTGAATCAGAATTTCGGATTTATTTCATTTCCGGCAGAGCTTACCACAGGCAGCAGCATTATGCCTCATAAAAAAAATCCGGATGTATTTGAACTGATCCGTTCTCATTGCAACCGCATCAAAGCGTTACCCAACGAGATTATGCTGATGACCACCAATCTACCTTCCGGTTATCAACGGGATTTACAGTTGCTGAAAGAACATTTATTTCCTGCTTTCAAAACATTGAAAGACTGCATTGAATTGGCCGGACTGATGTTATCCAATATTACAATCAACGAAAATATTTTGGCTGACGAAAAATATAAATACCTCTTTAGTGTAGAAGAAGTCAATAAACTGGTGAATGGCGGGATGCCTTTCAGGGATGCTTATAAAAAAGTAGGATTAGATATTGAAGCAGGTAATTTCAAGTACGATACCACTATCAATCACACCCATGAAGGAAGTATTGGCAATCTTTGTACTGCTGAAATAAAAATACAAATGGAAAAAATTGTAGCCTCCTTTCCTTTTGCAACTGTCCAGTCAGCTCTTAATAATTTATCTAAATGATCTAGAGGCCATATTTATCTACCAAATAGATCAATGCAGCCATATTAATGGCCCCTAATTCCAGTTCTCTTTTATTCACGGCTTCGAACACATCACTTCTGGCATGATGGATATCAAAGTAACGTTGTGTATCGGGATTCAGGCTGGCTGTTGGTGTTTTTAAGGCCCTGCTTAACGGACCTATATCAGCACCGCCGCCGCCTTTTACAAATTCAGTACAACCATAGGGAGCAACTAATTCCTTCCACGATAAAAATTTCTGAAACTGTTCTTCGCTTCCTGAGAAACCTAATGCTCTTGGAGTAAAGCCACCGGCATCACTCTCTAGTGCCAATACATGTTTTTTCCCTTCTTTCTGTGCCTCTTCAGCATACCTGGCACCGCCACGCAATCCATTTTCTTCGTTGGCAAACAAAACAAAACGAATAGTTCGCTTTGGCGTATACCCAATGGCTTTAAAAGCCCTTAATATTTCCATGGTTTGCACACATCCTGCCCCATCATCATGGGCTCCTTCACAATTATCCCAACTATCAAGGTGACCACCAATTGTTATTATTTCATCAGGGAATTCAGCCCCTTTCAATTCACCAATTATATTATGCCCGATCGTATCCGGTAAAAATTGGCCATTTGTTTTTATGGCGACTCTTACGTTCCCCTTTTTCAACTGTTCACTCAGCCAATCCGCATCTCTGAGTCCGATCGCAACAGCAGGTATCTTTGCATAGACAGAATCATATCTCGTTGCACCTGTATGTGGGTTGTTATCAGCAGCATGACTCATGCTTCTTACAATAACAGCTTTTGCTCCATACTTTGCAGCACGGCTCGGACCTTGTCCGCGGTATTGGCCTGCATCCCGGTAGGATAAAAATGTATTGATATAAGTATCGTTGAATTTGTAGTTGTAGAAAACGATCTTCCCATTTACCTCATCCTTTCGTTTTTCAAGCTCATCAAATGAGTTCACCATCATAATTTCTTCAGTAACACCTTTTTTTCCAGTACCAACAGAATTGCCCAACGCAACAATATCAAGCTTATTTCTCTTTGCAATCATGTTTTTAGTGGTGGTTGCCGGTACCGTATAGATGGCTTCTGCAAAGTCATTACCGCCCCTTATCCAATGTGGTACCATACATTCCTGCATCCAGGCTTTATCTGCACCGCTTTCCTGCATCACTTTCAATCCCCATTGCTCTGACTTCACCATTCCCGGTGAACCAGCCAGCCTTCCCCCGATTTGCTTGGTCAAATAACGGAGGTTATCATAAGCCTTTCCATTTGTCAGTATCTCATCTGAGATACGTTTAATAGTAACAGAGTCTTCTTTTTGTGCAAAACCAGTTATGGCTGAAAGAAAAAGAAGGGTTAGAAATGACAGTTTCCTCATTTGACTTAATTTTTCTAAAGATAACCGAAAGCTTAAAAACAGGCATAAAGATTTAAGATAAGCGGCAAACAAAAGCCGTCTAAAAACTGTTACCTTAGTCATCCCTTTTGAATTTCTTATATATGAAAATTGGAATTGTTTGTTATCCGACATTTGGTGGTTCTGGTGTACTCGCAACTGAACTGGGTAAAGCTCTTGCCCAGAAGGGCCACATGGTTCACTTTATCACTTACCAGCAGCCTGTAAGATTAAATGGGTTTATTCCGAATATATTTTATCATGAAGTGCAGGTACCCACCTATCCCCTTTTCGATTACCCCCCCTATGAAACAGCACTAGCCAGCACCATGGTAGATGTGATCAAGAATAATAACCTTGACCTGCTGCATGTGCATTATGCCATACCGCATGCTTCCGCTGCTTATATGGCAAAGCAAATCTTGAAAAAAGAAGGTAAAACTATTCCTGTTATTACTACACTGCACGGAACAGACATCACCCTTGTAGGACGGGATAAAACCTATGCGCCGGTTGTAACTTTCTCAATCAATGAGAGTGATGCTATTACTGCCGTATCTGAAAATCTCCGGGAAGAGACATTTAAACATTTTGAGATCACAAAAGAAATACAAGTCATCGTCAACTTTGTAGATGTAAGCCGCTTCAGCAGAAAACCTATTGACGCATTTAAGAAAGTAATTGCTCCCAATGGCGAAAGGATTTTACTTCATGCGTCTAACTTCCGAAAGATCAAAAGAGTACAGGATGTAGTACAAATATTTGCAGAAGTAAACAAACAAGTCCCCTCCAAGCTGCTTTTTGTGGGCGATGGCCCTGAAAGAAATACGGCAGAGGATCTGAGCCGTGATTTAGGCATATTTGATGAAGTAAGGTTTGTAGGCAAACAGGAACAGATGGAAGATATTCTTGCAATCGGAGATTTATTTCTTCTTACTTCTGAATATGAAAGTTTTGGTTTAGCAGCCCTGGAAGCCATGGCCGCCGGGGTTCCTGTTGTTTCTACTAATGCAGGCGGATTAGGAGAAATTAACATTCCCGGAGAAACTGGTTATATGAGTGAAGTTGGTGATGTAGCCTCTATGAGTCAACAAGCTCTGTCTATTTTAAAAGATGATAAGATATTATTAGGTTTTAAAGAAAGGTCTGCAAAACATGCTCAAAAATTCGACATTAATAATATTGTTCCGCTGTACGAAAAACTGTACGAAAGGTTTTTATAAATAAGAATCCCCTTGTCAAAACAAGGGGATTCTTATTTATCACTATGGTTTGTTGCCTATCTCCTTAACCATGGTTTTGGATCTACATTTCTTGTTTCTATCATCAGGATAAAATCAATTTGGCCACCACCTCCGTCATCATCTTTTCCTGTCCGGCCAATCTGTTGCCCTGTTTTCACTACTGCATTCTTAGATACAGAAACACCGGTAAGGTTACTGTATGTTGTAAAATATTTGCCATGCCGGATTGTTACGGCCATACCATCACCGAGGTTATATACACCTACTACTTCGCCGTCAAATACTGCTTTAACCGGGGCGCCTGCCGATGCTGTTGAAATAGTAATACCCGGGTTATCAAAAGTAAGCAAGGTGTTATCGATTTTATTATTACCAAAGTTCATAGTTACCACACCATTATCCACAGGCCAGGGAAGTTTAGCCCTGTTCAACTCAAACTTGTTATTCAATGCTACGTCAGTTGCATTAAAATCCAGGTAACTCTCGGGCCTTTTAGCCGGTTCATTTCTTTTGGCAGTAGCAGCAGTAGTTGTAGTTGTTGTCGGGTTAGTAGATACAGGATTCGTACCTGGTTTTGATGTGGGGTTTTCTGCTGGCTTATTCTTCTTAGCAAGATCATCTGCTTTTTTCTTTTCATCTGCCTCAGCCTTGGCTTTCGCCTTTGCGGCATCTTCCGCAGCTTTTATTTCACGTCGCACAATGGCTACAATTGCATTCTGTAAATCCCGGTCTTTTTTCTTTTTTGCGGCTATCTGTTTTGAAAGATCCTTCTCTTTGGATTTAAGCTGGGCTACCACAGCATCTTTCTCCTTTTTTTGCACCGCCAGTTCCTGTACTTGTTTTGTCTGGTTACCCAGCGCAACATTCTTCTGTTGCTTTCTTCCAAGTTGTTGATCTTTTCGGTGTGCTATCAATTGTTGTGTTTCCAAAATAACGCCAACCTGTTTTTCCCGGTAAGAGCGGTAGCTTTTCAGGTAAGAGATTCTTCTGATAGCATCATTAAAACTATTAGCAGAGAATATAAAATTCAGGTAATCGTAGCTACTCCTGTTCTTATAGGCATATATCACCGTTTTGGCATATTGGGTTTTGAGAGTATCCAATTGTTTTTGCAGGCGGTATATTTCCAGGTTGCTCAGGTAAATATCATCATCTATGCCCTTTAGCTCCTTATTAATGCTGTTGATATATTGTTCCTGCAGGTTTATTTTCCTTTTCAAAATACTAAGCTGGCCAAGTGTCTGTTTGGTCTGGCCCTTTACCTGATTATATTGTCCCTGAATCTCATTCAGTTCTTTCTGAATTTCTTTTCGTTCTTTTTCCAGCTGGGTTTTATCCTGGATGGGTTGTGCACCAACGATACCCGCAAGGCCTGAGAGCAGCAGCAGGCTAAAAAAATATTTTTTTCTCATAGTAAAATGGATGTGAGGTTAAAAAACAGGGTGCGGAAACGTTTAAAGATAACGGCAATATGCAAAATAAATTTTATTCCACTAATTCTTAGTATAATTTTTAGGCACATTAAAAGGAAAACTTAACTTTTCATTAAACTCAAACTGTTTGAAATCCATTTTAATACCCAATTTTTTCTTGTCTACTACATTAATACTCCTCTTTGCCGAAAAATTGATTTCATCCTTTTTTTCATAATCGGCATAAGTGAGATAACAAGTTCGCTTCCTTTCAGTATCAAGATCATCAAGCATGCTGGTCTGAGTCAGCTTATTGACCTCAGTGATAGTAAAGAGGTTTCTAAAAAAAGTCCCGTTGCTCTGTATTGTAACCAGGCCATCCGCTTTCGTATAAGCAGAAATATTTGAATCGAGAAACACCGGATTACCTAACAGCAAATCTTGTAACGTGGAAAGGTCAAGTGGCAAGGCTGTCAGTTCCTGGAGAAAAGTGATACTCTTGGCGGTATAAATTTTATTCTGTTTATCCTGAAGTTTTACAGAATCCTTAGTAATATAAATCCTCATCCCTTCAATACCCAGGATAGCAGTGATAGAAAGCCATATCACACTATCCTTATACATTCTTACATGAGCATTTACGTTATATTTTTTCCCGTCGGCATCTTCATAGTCTACTTCGATTTTACCGGAAAAAGTGGTGAAGTTGATATAGTTATTTTGCACTCCTTTATACACTTCCTTCATAAAAGCAATAGAATCTTCCTTTGCATGATCCGCTGGAGGCAATGTTACAACTGCTACTGTAGTATCTTTTACTACAACTGTTTTCTGGATATTTTTTGCAGAACGACAAGAGAATAAAAGGCAAGTAAGTCCAAAAAAAGGGATAAAAAAATTATTCATTACAGAATTTTATTGCGTGCCGGTATGACCAAAACCACCCGCATTTCTTTCAGTGATCTCCAATGCTTCAACTTCCTTCCACTCACTCTTTTCAACCTTTTGAATTATCATTTGGGCAATTCGGTCGCCAGGTTGTATGACTTGCTCTTGCTGAGAAAGGTTGATTAAAATGATCTTAATTTCCCCCCGGTAATCAGCATCGATAGTGCCTGGAGTATTAAGACAGGTAATTCCTTGCTTTATCGCCAGTCCGCTTCTTGGACGGATTTGTGCCTCATATCCCTCTGGTAATTCAATAAACAATCCTGTAGGAATTAAATCCCTTTCAAATGGCTGCAGTACCTGTGGGGCTTGCAGGCTGGCTCTTATATCCATGCCGGATGAACCTGCTGTCGCATACTCCGGTAAAGGATTAGCTGATCGATTGATAATTTTTATTTCGATAACTGGCACTCTTACAAAGATAATTACCGGTTGGCTGAATATGGCTGATTGATTCCCAGATTAATCCTTCGGGGTTTTTTGAAGTAAAACAGATGCATAGGCCATCAGACCTTCTTCTCGTCCAACAAAGCCCAATTCTTCGGTAGTTGTTGCTTTTATAGAAACATCTTTCACTGAAACTCCCAGTACACCGGCAATGACTTCTTGCATCTTCGCAACATAGGGTTTTATTTTAGGTGCCTGCAAGCAAAGAGTGCTGTCAATATTGACTACAGAATATCCTTCCTTTATTATCAACTCTGCAGTTTTTTTCAATAAGATTTTACTGTCAATATTTTTATATGCTAAATCGGTATCCGGAAAATGAACACCGATATCACCGAGGCAGAGGGCCCCTAACATTGCATCACAAATAGCATGAAGAAGAACATCAGCATCGCTGTGGCCCAGTGCACCTTTATGGTGCGGAATTTTTACACCCCCGAGCCACAAATCCCTTCCTGCTGTTAATTTATGGAAATCAACCCCTGAACCAATTCGGTACGACATGCGACTGTTTTAGTTTACAAATATCATTAAATCTCCTCTTTAAACCTGCTAACTTTTAATCGGGTAACCCGTTTAATACATTATATCACGGGCAGAAAAAAAGCATCCCGTCTCATTTAATTGAGACGGGATGCTTATATAATAAGTTCTGATAAGCTTATTTAGTTTTATTAGCGCTGCTAAAATCAAACAAAATTGAGAAACGCAATGTGTTTGATAATGGGTTGCGGCTAACACCACTTCCTGAAGGAAGAAGGTAAGCAAAATTAAATCCGAAGATGTTGTATTTGATACCTAAGCCAGCAGTGAAATAACGACGGTTACCTTTTTGCTTGTTCTCAAAGAAATAACCTGCACGAAGAGAGAACTGGTTGTTGTAAGTATACTCACCACCTAAAGCAACCTGGAATTCTTTAATTTCTTCGCTGAATCCATCAGGAGCATCACCGAATGAGCTGAACCAGCTTCCGATTACGCTTTTCTTTCTATACGCAATAAGACCAGCAGCATCTCCTTCGAGTGGTGGAGTTGGAACTAATAATTTATTTAATTCAAGACCAAATGAGATATTGTTGGTAGTGTTAATTCTGTTGTTATAGTTGAAACCAAGACCCAGATTAGCAGGGATAAAATCTTTAGCATCTGCATTATCTGTATAAGCTATCTTAGAACCAAGATTTGATAAAACAGCACCCCATGAGAAACCATCACCATCAGCTTTAACGCCAGTGTGATAATATCCGATATCAGCAGCTACTGCATTACCAGTTTTATAAGTTGTGCTTCCAACTGTAGTACCACCAGCAAGGTTAGAGCTGATGAACTTCAATGTAACACCAATACCATTTTTAGCATTTAATCTGCGGGAGTATCCAACATCGATACCAAATTCCCTTGGACGGAAACTACCGAAGTCGTTTCCAAGATTATCAGTGAAGGTGATGTTACCAAGGCTGAAATAGCGAACTGCAGCATGCAGAGCCTGGTTTTCATCAAATTTGTAAACTCCTGTCAAAGAAGCAAGATATACATCATTTACCAGGTCCTTCAACCATGGAGTATAAGTGGCAACAACACCACTACGTTCATTGAAAGCTACCTTACCCACATTCCATAATCCTGCAGAGTGATCAGGACTTGTGGCAACTCCCATATCTCCCATACCGCCTGAACGGGCATCTGGTGAAATACGAAGAAAAGGAACAGCAGTTGTAACAACATTGATTGGGTCAACCTGGGCTTTTACAGTGGATGATAAACCACAAAAGAGCAGGAATCCGGCAGTTAGTTTTAAAGCAGTTGGTCTCATTAGTAAGTTTTTAATAATGGTGTAAATATAGAGCTTTTGATTAAATACAAAACTAAAATAGAGAATTTTATCTGAAACAAAAAAATCTACAATTTTCAGGGTATTTCAGTGGCCGTTGACCTGTATAACACTCCTGGTTTGAGAGGTTTTTATCAACTTCGACCCTTTGAACGTTATCCTTTATTTTTTATTGTACTTATTTAAAAATATGGTTGCAAACATAAGGGTTATTAGTTTTTCTTCCTCTGACCTGTTACATAATTTATAAGGATTTATAATTATGTCCCCGGTTACCGACAACCCCTTATTTATTGTCTATGTACACAACTAAAGAACTTAACTATTTGTTTTTCAATCTTTTAAAAGAAAAGGCACCCCCTAACACCACTTCTGATGACCAGAAGTGCATTATAATTATTACACAGAATAAATAAAAAAAATCACAGAATCACCAGTTTTTCAACCACTTCCTTTTTCTTTTTATCAGGAGAAACGACACGAAGCTTGTAGAGATAAACGCCCCGTCCTAATTTATTGCCGTAATCATCCTCGCCATCCCATTGAATCTCTGCTGAGCGGTTGCCCTCCGTCGTAATAGTCCGGCTAAAGGTCTTTACTGTACGGCCCGTAATCGTCATTATTTGTAATTGTACCTGCAATGGCTGACCAGGCTTATTATGTTCAAACCAAAAATTGGTACTTGTTGTAAATGGGTTGGGATAATTAAGGACATGGCTTAATTCAAGCGCCTCATCTTTCGCCACTGTGAAATCAAGCACGGCTTCATTAGAATTGTTCAGCACATCCCATGCCTTTATTTTTAATGTGTGTGGGCCGGCTTCAAGCTGTGGTAACTGAAAACGGACAACTCCTTTCTGGAAACTGTTCAATTCTCCTTCGTAAAAATCATTCAGGATAAAATATTTTCGGTTGTCATTATCCAATGTAGCTACGATATCATGGCCGATGCCTGTACCCGCAGTATTAATACCGGATGAATCAGCCAGCTTCACTATTAAAATAGGGTTTTGATTGGTAATTCCGCCATTAGCGAATAATTCATCGTTGAGATAAGGTTTTATTTCCGGGCCAACATTATCCCCGCCAACATTATTTCCCTGGCCGCCGATTATAAAATTGGTAAAAAAACCATTGGCATCTTTTGTTCCATCTTCTGCATAAAAGCTCAGTTTGCCATTGCCAAACTGGTAATTAATATCTTTTGGCACCTTGAAGGTGAAAGAGAAACGGCCATTGGTTACTGAAGCTTTGCCTTTAAATAAAATATTTGTCCGGGTTTGAAAACCAGTGACAGTACTACCTGCATCGTTTGCCAGCGTATTTACAGTTTGCGGTTTATCAAAAACGGTTGGATAAACATTGCCGTTAAAATTGGTCAAAACACTTCCGGACAGATCAGTTACTTCGCCTTCAACCACTATTTTTTCTGTTGAACTAAGGGTATCAGCCGTAACAACCGGAATACCGTTGACCTTTGTAGCCCTAACTTTTAATCTTGGAAATGCTAATGTCAATGCAGGGTCACCAAGTAAGGTGAATTTCCTGTTGTTTGTCACATCGCCGGATGTCTGGTAGGTGAAGTTCTTTGCTTCTTTAATTGCATCACCCAATGTTTTATAATTACCATTTACATCGGGCTGTAATGCAAATTGCAGGTAATTATTATTCATGATGCGATTACTGAATGCAAATACTACCCTGGTTGTTGTCATTAAACCAATGGCCCCGGTTTTTGGCCGCAATAAAATATTTTCCCCGATTGAATTGATAGTTGGATTATCATACGGAGCAAAATCACAGGTAGCTGTAATAAATAAAGGCAGCCTGTTGGGATTGTTCCAGTTGTCCACCATATCCTGGTCAAGAATAGTTTCTTCGGCTAATCGTTTTGCACCTCCATGACCGTTATAATTCCAAATCAACGTTCCGTTATAGATTTGGTTATTGCTGGCCTGTATAGCCTGCGGATAGCTGCTTCCACCGGCACCACTTTCCTGTTGAAAAGCATCGAGATAAATTTTTTGCAGGTTGGAAACCGGGCTAACACTGTTTGCAGTGGTGGTAATGATCTCCGCGTCCTGTAAGTGCAGGTTATTATCTTCATCATCAGCGATGAAAGTCAGGTTGTTTCTCCACGGACCTAAACTTTGTGGCGCAAAATAGGCAGCCACTTTATCAACAAAATTTTTTGCTTCCCCGATATTTTTTGCAGGTATCCTGCCAATGCCTATATCAAGCAGGTTATTCACCAGTCCTGAATTGATGTCTTCATTATTATCTAAAAAACCAAAGAAATCATCCGACGCATACGATGATAATGGATCTAAGGCAAAATTATTTTGGTATGCAGGAACAAGATTGGTGTTGTTATTGATCCTGTCCTTATAATCGAACGAAGCGTCTCCAAACAGCAAGAGATATTTGGGCTTATTGGTAGGGCTTGCTCCAAATTTATCGTAATACATTTTTACAAAATCCCTGATAGCTGTCGGATCAGGACTTCCGCTGCTAAATTCATTATATACTTGTTCCGTTGTAACAACCAATGTTCTTAATCCATTTTGTTGCTGGTGTAATTGTGCTAACCGTTGTGCCTGGGAAACTAAAGCCGGATGCGAAACAATCAGAAAATCTATGGCTGCCGCAGTATGCAAATCCTGGTTTAGAATTTTTCCAATCGCGGATGGTACCAGGAAATTTGCCGTATTAAATGCCACATACTCCCGGAGTCTTGAACAATTATTGACAAACCGGAATTCGCTGCCTGAAAGAGTTCCCTGCATCCGTATTGGATTCAACGGGTCTGTGATCTCCCAAACTTGTGTACTGGCAGTTGCGTTGCTTACTACAAACTCAGCATTATTATTTCCCACACTTAACCAATCCCTGAATAACAATTGGTCGATCCCGTTCAATGAAATTGTCCGGCGGGTAAAAATTTCAAACCAGTTCAGCCAGCCTTGTGCATTAAAACTTCCGGGGACATACGTATAGCTGATATCAATATTATTCTGTGTTGCAATAGCTGTTGCAGATCCGTTTCCCTGTTGGGTAAATAAATCATATTGGCCGCCGCTAACGGAGTTGATAGTCATTTGCCCGGCTGGTTGGTTATTCAATCTTGTATCAAACCTGCTACTAACGCCTACAGAACGGGCCACACAATTTGTCTGAAGTAAAACAGGAGCATTGCCCTGAATATTTGGGAAATTCACAGTAAAGTTCCTGGTCAATGTTCTGCCGGGCAATCCTGATAATTCTTCCCCGTACCATTCTTTACTACCCCCCAAAAAATTAACCGTATCCAGCTCATGAAAATATCTTTCTGAAAAATTAGTGACGGTTAAGCCGGGAGATAAAACCAACGGAGCGGTAACAATTCTTTTTCCATTTCCTCCAACATGTAAAAAATAATATGATTTATCGCTGAATACATTTTTGCGATGAGAAAACCGGAGATTGGCAGAATCTTTCACCCATTCATCCGGCCCCGGGGCATAAAAAAGTATATAATCTGACCCGTTCAACACCCCATCCCCTCCATCTACTACGTGTATGGCATTTTCAGTAAGATCATCTGTCCAGGAACCTGCATTAGATTCGGCCAGCATTTGCCCCCCATTTCCATATAATTTCAGGGAAGCAGAAGAAAGGCTGCTGGTATTTACTCCAAGGCTGCTGAGGAAAGGAATGTCAATTTTATAGACACCGGCAGCCCCTACTCCCAACTTGTACCAGCTTCCGGTTGCCAACACAGAATTAGGGGCATAATTCCGCTGCGCTACTGCCGGAAAAGACCCTACAAAAAACCATCCCAGTAAAACAAAATACCGGCTCTTCCTCATAACTGTAAATCAGCGGTTTTAAAGGGATTTTCCCCCTGAAAAAAAGTATTTCTGCGTACCTCAATATCCTGAAAGTGCATATATTCGCAATCCCGGCAGGTAAAACTTATTTTAAGTGCAATATTTTTACCTCATCCGGCGTTAAATTTATTCCAATTCATAGGTTTATGCAAAAAACAATGAGAAACTTAACAATCCTACTATCCTGTGCGGTGCTTTTGGCATCCTGTAAAAACGGTGGTCTGTTTAAGAAAAAACAAGACAAATCGAGTGTTACCGGCTGGAACTACAATGATAAGAATCAGGGTGGTTACCAGGTAGCGAAGTCAAAAGACCAGGGCCTCGGGCCAGGTCTTGTGTTCGTTCAGGGTGGCACATTCACCATGGGACAAACTGAAGAAGATGTAATGGGCGACTGGAATAATATTCCCCGTCGTGTATCTGTTCCATCTTTTTACATCGACAGAACTGAAGTTGCCAACGTTCACTACCGTGAATACCTGCATTGGCTAACAAGAGTATTTGACCCTTCTGATGAAGCCAATCGTAAAATTTTAGAAACTGCTCTTCCCGATACATTAGTTTGGAGAAGTGAGTTAAGCTATAATGAACCCTTAGTGGAATTTTATTTCCGTCACCCCGGCTTTAATGATTACCCCGTAGTTGGTATCAGCTGGAAACAAGCTCATGACTTTTGTCTTTGGAGAAGCGACAGGGTGAATGAAAGATTATTGATGGATAAGGGTTATGTAAATAAAGCTAACCTGAAACCCGGCGCACAACAGGGTGAAAACAATTTTACTACTAAATCTTATTTATTAGGATTATATACCGCCCCTCCCGGCAAAATAAAAACCAAGAAAGGCGAGCCAAAAGTTACTACCGCTTCTATGGAGTCTGGGGTAATGCTTCCTGATTATCGTCTTCCTTTTGAAGCTGAGTGGGAATATGCAGCTTATGGCTTGATCAATCAAAACCCTCGTCCAAGTGCGAAAGAAGGAAAAAGAGGTGAGGAATTACAATCGAACAAGCAAGTTTATCCATGGGCACAAAATATTAACGGTCTCCGTGATACCCGCCGTGGTAGCTGGCAAGGTCAGTTTTTGGCAAACTTTAAAAGAGGTTCTGGTGACAACGCCGGTGTTGCGGGTGGTTTGAACGACCGGGCATTTTATACTGCTCCTGTAAATTCTTTCTTCCCTAACGGATTTGGCATTTACAATATGGCTGGCAACGTTAGTGAGTGGGTGCAGGATGTCTATCGTCCTTTATCAACACTTGACTTTGATGATATGCCGGCTCCTTTCCGTGGAAACAAATTCCAGAAGATCTACAAAAATGGTAATGGTGAGGCAGAAATTGACAGCGTAGGTAAAGTAAAAATGGTAGATGTAACTGATGAGGAGAGCAAGAACCGCAGAAACTACCAGAGAGGTAATGTGATCAACTATCTTGATGGTGACTCTTTATCACAAGCTTCCTATGGCTATGGTATCACCACTTTAGTTAGCGATAAATCGAGAGTATATAAAGGTGGTAGCTGGAACGACAGAGCTTATTGGCTTACACCAGGTAGCCGCCGTTTCCTTGAAGAAGACCAGGCGTTAAGCACACTTGGTTTCCGTTGCGCTATGGACCGCATGGGTAGTCCGGAAGGTAATGGCCGCAAAACTGGTCAGCATTACAAAACCCGCAGACAAAAACGTTAATCGCTTTTAATAAAATTCTTTAAACCCTCCATCCGGAGGGTTTTTTTATCCGTTTACCTTACTGATCTCATCTTAAACGAGACGAAGGATTACATTTGCTTCATGACCACTGAACAGTTATACACCTTGTATAAAGAGTACCCTTCGGTACAAACAGATACAAGAAAATTAAAAGACGGTGATCTCTTTTTTGCACTGAAAGGAGAAAATTTTAACGGAAACACATTTGTAGAAAAAGCAATTGAAGCCGGGGCGGCCTACGCAATAATAGACGAAAAGCAATACGCCGTATTCGGTAAAACCATTTTAGTAGATGATGTGCTTACTGCTTTACAGCAATTAGCCAACTATCACCGGGAGCAATTCAAGAGCTCCAGCCCCACCGGGATTCCTTTCATTGCTATTACCGGAAGCAATGGGAAAACAACGACCAAAGAATTGATTCATGCTGTACTATCGTCCACCTTCAAAACATATACAACCGAAGGGAACCTTAACAATCACATCGGTATACCGCTGACCATTTTAAAAATAAAAGAAGATGCAGAAATAGCGGTCATAGAAATGGGCGCCAATCACCAGCAAGAAATTGCTTCTTATTGTATGTATGCACTACCCACCCACGGCCTGATCACTAATTGCGGCAAAGCTCATCTCGAAGGCTTTGGTGGCATAGAAGGCGTACGAAAAGGGAAAGGAGAATTATTTGATTATTTAAGAAATAATAACGGGACAGCATTGGTGATGTGGGACTATGAGTACCTCCGGGAAATGAGTGCCGGAATTTCAAGTATTATCAAATATGGTACGCATGACGCAGATATCGAAGGCACTCTTCTTAAAAAAGAACCGTTCCTGGAAGTAGCCATAAATAAAGGAGCTGACATATCTTCTATACAAACAAAACTTGTAGGCGATTACAACTTACCGAATGTGCTGGCGGCTGTCGCCATAGGAAAATATTTTAAGGTGCCAGACGAAAAAATTAAAGCTGCTATTGAAAATTATACTCCTTCTAATAGTCGTTCACAATTAGTAGAGAGAGGCACCAATAAAATAATACTGGATGCCTATAATGCCAATCCCAGCAGCATGAAAGTGGCCATAGAAAATTTCTCAACAACGAGTGCTGAAAATAAAGTACTACTGCTTGGTGCCATGGCAGAATTAGGTGATGAAAGCCGTTCGGAACATGAAGCTATTGTCGAATTGCTCAAAAAATGGAATTGGGGAAATGTGGTACTCGTTGGCGGGGATTTTTTGAAAATCAATCACCCGTATTTACAATTTCACAATTCAACGGAAGCAAAAGAATGGCTGAGACAACAACATTTTGAAAACACCCATTTGCTTATAAAAGGCAGCCGAAGCATGAAGATGGAAATCGTATTGGAACCTTAACTTTACTACATGAACTGGAAACAACTCTTTCCGCAATTTGAACCTGAATTAATTGAGGTCATAGAAAAAGAAGCTGTGCAGAGAAGCTTTAATGCCGGAGATATAATTATGCGAACCGGTCAATATATCAAATCCACTGCCCTTGTATTAGAAGGTCAGATAAAAATATACCGGGAGAACGAGGACGGTGGCGAATTTCTCATGTATTATCTCGTTCCAGGCCAGGCCTGTGCCGTTTCAATGATCTGTGCCCTGCAATCTCATACCAGCGAAATCATGGCGAAAGCAGAAGAAGATACAGAAGTGCTGATGATCCCGGTACAATTGATGGATGACCTGATGAACAAGTACAAAAGCTGGTACCAGTTTGTCATCCAAACTTACCGGGGCCGGTTTGATGAATTATTATCGGTAGTTGATAATATTGCCTTCCGGAACATGGATGAGAGACTGGAGTTCTACCTGAAACGATATACAGATAAAACCGGTAAAAAAATTATCGGGCTTTCCCACCAACAAATAGCTGACGACCTCAATAGCTCCCGTGAAGTAATTTCCAGGCTCCTGAAAAAAATGGAACAGCGAAACATGGTAAAGCTTCATCGTAATATGATTGAGCTTATTTAGAAGCAGGTAATGCTGTGATTTCTGTCACATTGTGAGAATGATCGTTGGTCTAATCTTGCATAAATTATTCAGATGGAAATCATTGGCTATATCGCATCCCTGGTTATTGGAATCTCACTCGGTCTTATTGGAGGCGGCGGTTCCATTCTTACTGTTCCTGTATTGGTATATCTTTTTAAAGTAGAGCCTGTTGTAGCAACTGCTTACTCCCTGTTCATTGTGGGTGCATCAAGTCTTGTTGGTGCATTTCCAAAATACAAACAGGGGCAGGTAAACCTGAAGACTGCACTGATTTTCGGTATTCCATCTATTGCAGCCGTATTTGCGACCCGCAAATTCATTGTTCCACAAATACCTAAGGAAGTTTTTACCATTGGAGATTTTGTCGTTACCAAAAGTATCCTGATGATGATTTTGTTCGCCATTCTAATGGTGTTTGCTTCCATTTCCATGATAAGGGATAAAAAGAAAAAAGAAGTTGCAGAAACTGGTGAACAAAAATTCAATTACCCGATGATAATATTGGAAGGTGCTGTTGTTGGAACCCTGACCGGTCTTGTTGGCGCAGGTGGTGGTTTCCTTATCATTCCGGCATTAGTAATATTAAGCAAGCTGCCTATGAAACAGGCGGTAGGGACTTCTTTACTGATAATAGCGGCAAAATCATTGATTGGTTTTACCGGCGATTTATCCAATTACACCATGGACTGGAAACTTTTGTTAACTGTAACCGGATTAGCAATAGCGGGTATTTTTATTGGTGATGCCCTCAGTAAAAAAATTGACGGCAACAAACTCAAAAAAGGGTTTGGCTGGTTTGTACTGGTCATGGGTATTTACATCATTGTTAAAGAATTATTCTTCCCCGGCACAGGCGGCCACTAATTGTGATTGATGTCACTGTAAATAATTATTCTACATCCGAAATTTGTGATTCAATATTAAAAATTTTAAAACAAGCATATGAAAGTAGAACAAATCTATACAGGCTGTCTTGCACAAGGCGCCTATTATATTGAAAGTAATGGCGAAGCAGTAGTTATTGACCCGCTACGTGAAGTGCTTCCTTATATTCAAAAAGCAGAACGCAATAATGCCAGGATCAAGTATGTGTTGGAAACTCACTTTCATGCCGACTTTGTAAGTGGTCACTTAGATCTGAGTAAAAAAACAGGTGCTCCTATTATTTACGGACCCAATGCAAATCCGGAATTTGAAGCTCATGTTGCCAAAGATGGCGAAGAATTTAAAGTTGGTAACGTGACCTTGAAAGTGTTGCACACTCCCGGCCATACTATGGAAAGCACTTGTTATTTATTAAAAGATGAGAATGGAAAAGATGTAGCCTTATTCTCCGGTGATACATTATTTATTGGTGATGTGGGCCGACCTGACCTGGCTCAAAAATTAGTGACCGATTTAACACAGGATAAATTAGCTGGCTATTTATTCGACTCATTACGCAATAAAATAATGCCATTAGACAATGATATTGTTGTTTATCCTGCACATGGTGCCGGCAGTGCTTGCGGTAAAAATATGAGTAAAGAAACCACAGATACACTGGGACATCAAAAGGAAACGAACTATGCTCTCCGTGCGGATATGACGAAGGAAGAATTTATTAAAGAAGTAACAACAGGCCTGGTTGCACCACCTGCCTACTTTCCGCTGAATGTAATGCTGAACATACAAGGCTATGAGAGTATTGACAAAGTGCTTGAAAGAGGACAACATGCTTTGAGTCCTGATGCATTTGAAGCTGCGGCGAATGAAACAAGTGCATTGATACTTGATACAAGAGATCCGCAAACATTTTCAAAAGGATTTGTTCCTAACGCTATCAATATTGGTATTGACGGAAGTTTTGCACCGTGGGTAGGCGCTATGATCCCTGATATCAAACAAGAGATCCTGCTGGTAACAGAAGAAGGCCGTGAAGAGGAAGTAATAACCAGGCTGGCCCGGGTGGGATATGATTTCACCATCGGCTACCTGAAAGGCGGATTCAATGCCTGGAAAAATGCCGGTAAAGAAGTTGATAAAATTACTTCTATCAGCGCTGATGAGTTATCAGCGATCATGAGCAAAGAAAAAGTGAATGTGCTGGATGTCCGGAAAAAAAGTGAATACCTGAGCGAACATATCGTTGATGCGGAAAATACGCCGTTGGATTTTATAAACGATAGCATGGCGCAAATAGATAAGAGCAAAACATATTATGTTCATTGTGCCGGTGGTTACCGTTCTATGATCTTCAATTCTATTCTGCGTGCAAGAGGGTATGACAACCTGGTTGATGTGAAAGGTGGTTTTAAAGAAATTAAAGAAAGCGGCAAGTTCAACGTAAGTGACTATGTGTGCCCGTCGACACTGTTATAATTAGTGGTTGGTTAAACGCCCCTTAAAAGGCAAGGTTTATGGTTAAACTCCGGCCGGGGTTTTTGCTCCGGCTTTTTTCACCCAAAAAAATAGTACAATGGAAACAACTACAATTACAGGTATGCCGAGAATCGGTGATAAAGCTCCCGATTTTGAAGCGGTAACCACAACTGGCAAATTGAAATTTTCTGATTACAATAAAGGAAGCTGGGTCATTCTTTTCTCCCATCCTGCTGATTTTACCCCGGTTTGTACCACAGAGCTAAGCGGCTTTGCCAAAGAATCAGCCTTCTTTGCTTCCAAAAATACCAGGCTGATGGGCTTGAGTATTGACAGCATCCACTCTCATATTGCATGGGTAAATGCGGTACAGGAGAAAACAGGTGTATTGTTTGAATTTCCAATTGTAGCAGACATTGATATGCGTGTGGCAAAACTATATGGCATGCTGCAACCCGGAGAAAGCGAAACAGCGGCTGTAAGAGCGGTATTCATAATTGACACGCAAGGAACTATCCGCCTCATTATGTATTATCCATTGAACATTGGCCGTAATATGGCGGAGATAAAAAGAACACTGGTAGCTCTTCAAACGGCATCTGAAAACAGTGTGGCTTGCCCATTAGACTGGCAACCGGGTGATAAAGTAATTGTGCCAGCACCAAGAACAGTAGAAGCATTGGCAGAACGTAAAGCCAGCAACCTTGAAATGGTAGATTGGTATTTGGCAAAAAAATCATTGTAAAATAAAAGAGGTTGTACTAAGAGCTTCCTCTTTCAAAAAATATGTTATGAGTACTTTAAAAGAATTAATAAAAAATCCATCTACTGTCGTAGTGGATGTACGCAGCCCCTGGGAATATGAAACAAGTCATATACCCGGTGCACAAAATATTCCGCTGGAAGAAGTTCCGTATAAAGTGGAAGAACTCAAATCACTTAAAAGCCCAATAGTGATGTATTGCAGAAGTGGTAACAGAAGCGGGATGGCAGTAAGTATTTTAAAACAAAATGGTGTTGCAGAAGTATACAATGGCGGTGGCCTTGGCGATTTGCAATTCCTCTTAAACTAATAAGTTATGTTAGGATTCATAAAGAAATTATTCGGTGGCACTACTATCAATTTTAAAGAACTGGTGAGTAACGGCGCTATCATTGTTGATGTTCGTTCTGTCAACGAGTATAAAGCCGGGCATATTCCAGGTTCAAAAAACTTTCCTGTAGAAAGTATCCGTAGTAAAGTGGCTGAATTGAAAAAGTTAAACAAACCGCTTATCACTGTTTGCCGCAGCGGTGCCAGGAGTGGTATGGCAAAGGGAATCCTGAAATCTGCAGGACTGGAAGTTTATAACGGTGGCCCATGGACCAGTCTTAAAAATAAAATCGCATCATGAAATCTGTAACGCAAATTATAAAAAGGAAAAGCTGGCTTATAGTTTTTGCCGGAGTATTACTGGCCGGGCTTTGCGGCTCAGTATGTGTACAGGCTCAAGACAGCACTGCAGGCAAAACAGTTACCCAAAAGAAATTTCAGCGGCTGATGAATAAAAAGAATGCTGTATTGCTTGATGTAAGGACAACTGAAGAATATAAATCAGGCCATATTCCCGGTGCTGTACAGATAGATGTGCAAAAGACTGATGATTTTAAAAAAAAGATCGAATCGCTGGATAAGAATAAAACCTACCTCCTCTATTGCCGAAGTGGTAAAAGAAGTAATACTGCAAAAATCCTGATGAATGAATTGGGTTTTACAAAACTCTATGACCTTGAAGGTGGGTTCGTAAAATGGACCGGTTCAAAAGAGCAGTAAGAAGAAATTAATACTGATGAAGAAGCTTGTATACTTGCTTATATTATTAGGCCTGTCTCCTTTTATTTCAGCACAACACCAGGAAGTAAATGAGAAACCCGGATTGTGGAAGGAAAAAGAGAATATTGCAGATTCTACTTCTCTCCTTTCAGCATTCAAGAGAGGCCAGGTAAGCGGACATTTCCGTTATTATTTCATGGCCACTCAAAACAAAGGCGATCTTACCGATTATTATGCGAATGCTGTTGGTGGCGGTATCAGGTTTGAAACAGCGAAGTTTAAAAATTTTCAATTGGGTGTAAGTGGATTCTTTGTTTTTAATGTTGGCTCTTCTGATCTGACGATACCTGATACTAAAACGAACCAGCTGAACCGCTACGAAATTGGTCTTTTTGATATAGAAGACCCAACAAATAAAAAAGACATTGACCGGCTGGAAGAGTTGTTCATCAAATATCATTTTAAGAACTCCACCATAACATTCGGCAAACAACTCCTCAATACTCCTTTTATCAATTTACAGGATGGAAGAATGCGGCCTACCGAAGTCGAAGGCTTATGGGCAGAAATTAATGGCAATAAAAAAATAAAACTGCAAGCTGGTTATCTCTATGGTATTTCCCCCCGAAGCAGCGTTAAATGGTATAAAGTCGATGAATCTATCGGTGTGTACCCGGTTGGTGTAAATGAAAATGGTACGAAATCAGGTTATACAGGAAATGTAAATAGCAAAGGGATCATTCTGGCAGGCTTCACCTATCAGCAAAATAAAAATCTGAAGTTTCAGCTCTGGAATCAATACACTGAAAATATTTTCAACAGTGCGATGTTCCAGGCAGATTATGAATTTTCTTTGGCTGATAAATCAAAATTCATCGCATCTTTTCAGGTTGTAAGACAGGATGCGGTAAGTGACGGCGGTAATAAAGATGCGGCAAAAGCCTATTTTAAAAAGAAAAGTAAGTCAATCAGTTTTGGTGGAAAACTGGGCTGGAAAAATAATCGTTGGGAAACTTCCCTGAACTATAACCGCATCACTGCACATGGGCGATACCTGATGCCTAGGGAATGGGGACGAGACCCTTTCTTCACATTCCTTCCAAGAGAACGAAATGAAGGGCTGGGAGATGTGCATGCAATGATGGGAAAAATCAATTACAAGCTACCTTCATTGCGGCTTACTACTTCTGCTGCATTCGGATATTACAAACTTCCCGAAGTAACCAATTTCGCCCTGAATAAATATGGATTGCCATCCTACAATCAATTGAATATTGATATCCGCTACCAATTTGCAGGTCTATTAAAAGGTCTTGAAACACAATTCCTGTACGTCTATAAAGACAAAACAGGAAACTCCTACAGTAATGACAAGTATGTCATCAATAAAGTGGACATGAACCTTTGGAATCTTGTTTTTAACTACCAGTTTTAAAAAAAGCATTTAGTAGCTTAGTGTGACTGTTGTCACGAAGAAGTCTGAAGAAAAAAATCATTTTTATAATCGCAATTTCACCTTTAAACCTATAACCCATGCCTTCATTGTTGAATGACGAAAACACCAATTCCCGTCGTGATTTTCTGAAGAAAACCACATTGGCAGGGTTAGGCACTTCGCTGGCCGGGGTGGCCGGTGCTATTCCCATTACTGCCGGAGACTCAAAAGGAACTGATGTGGCCGGCCAAAGCCAGTTTACCATATTATACACCTCCGATATTCATGCGCAACTACATACCCATGATGAATTTTTCTGGGAGAATGGAAAAGCGGTGTACCGAAAGAGAGGTGGTTTAGCGGTTTTGAAAACGATGATCAATCATTTTAGAAAACAAAATCCTGCGAATACTATTCTAATTGATGGCGGAGATTATTTTCACGGCAGTGCTGTAGCCTCGTTGACGGAAGGTGAGGCAATGATACCGTTGTTGAATGATTTTAATTATGACCTGATACTACCTGGCAACTGGGAAGTAGTATACAAGAAAAAGAAAATGCTTTATGATATGGGGCATGCCACGGCTGCAAAGATCTGTGCCAACATGTGGCATAAAACAGCTGATGCTGATAATGGAGAATTAATTTATCCTCCTTATTGGGTAAAATATATTGCAGGAACCAAAGTTGGATTTATTGGTTATACCGATCATCTGATTCCCAAACGTCAATCGCCGGCATACAGCGAAGGCATACGTTTTGAGCATGCTGATTTCAACATAGCGAAATATATTAAACTCCTGAAAGAAGTGGAAGGATGTGGTATCATTTTCATTGTTACACATATGGGATTGGCACAGCAGGTTGGGTTAGCCAATAATCCTGCTGTGCAGGGAGCTGATTTTATCCTGGGTGCTGATACACATGAAAGAGTGAGAGTGCCGATTGAAGGGAAATATACTAAAGTTGTGGAATGCGGCGCCTTTGGTTCTTTCCTTGGCAAATTGGATATAGAAGTGGAAAATGGAAAAATCAAAAATTATAAATACCAGTTACTAGATGTGGATCCGGTGAAATACCCTGCTGATAAAAAATTACAAGGACAGGTCGATAAAGCTTCAGCACCATTTAAAAAGGATCTGTCAAAAGTAATTGGCACTACCACTACCCCGTTAGTCAGGTATTTTGTAATGGAAACACCCATGGATAACCTGATCACTGATGCGATACACTGGAAATTTAAAACAGATATTGCATTGAGTAATGGGTTCCGATTTTGCCAGCCTTTGGCTGTTGATCCTGCAAAAGGGAAAGCAGATATCACCAAAGAATTCTTATGGAATATGCTACCGGTAGATAGTGAAGCAAAGCTTGGATTAATCACTGGCAAACAACTATGGGACTGGCAGGAAAAAGAATTGCAAAATGCGTTTGCCAAAGACCCCTCTAAACGCTTTGGTGGTTGGTTTGTCCGCTTCGCCGGTATGGAAGTAAATTTTACAATAGGCAATGAATTGGGAAAAAGAGTAAACTGGATAAAAGTAAATGGTGAACCCCTTGTTTTTGATAAAGAATATAGTATCGTAGCCTGTGAAAGAGAAGGTGATCCTGATGATACACTTTGCCGCATAGAAAAGGTAAAAAATCCAAAACGTTCAGGTGTATTAATGCATAACGTAATAGAAGAATACCTGGCGGCAAAATCACCCGTATCACCGAAACTGGAAATGAGGGCCACTGCAACTGACCAACCACATACACTGCTTACACAATTACAAGGCACAACTTACGAATTCAGATAAGTATTAAAAGAAAGATTATGTGGAAGACTCTCAAAGCAAACTGGCAACTGATAATAATAGTAGCAGCAATTCTTGTTGTGGCACTGATTGAAGTAATGAAAGCGACCAGTGCTTCCACAAACGAAACATTCAGCACTACTTTAAAGGATAGCAGCTGGATTGCCCCCAGTTTATTTACAGATAATAAACTTCAGGGTGAAGAAAGAGAGCTTGTTATTTATGGTGAAGATATTATTGCCAATACCTCCCGTTATTTTGGCCCTCATGGTTCTGTGGCCCAAATAACCAACGGCATGAACTGCCAGAATTGTCACCTGAGTGCCGGAAAAAAAAATTGGGGCAATAATTACAGTGCGGTCTTTTCAACTTATCCGAAATTCAGGGAACGAAGTGGTGCAATCGAAACCGTTTATAAAAGAGTGAGTGATTGTTTTGAAAGAAGTTTAAATGGTACCGCCCCGGACAGCAACAGTAAAGAATACAAGGCGATCTATGCATATATCAAATGGATTGGAGGGAATGTAAAAAAAGGAGAAAAGCCTGTTGGCAGCGGTATAGAGAAAATCCCATTCATAGAAAGAGCAGCCGACCCCATAAAGGGAAAACTCGTTTATACAGCACAATGTCAGAGTTGTCATGATGCAGATGGAAAAGGACAGTTGAGCCTGAATGGCATAAGCTATGAATACCCGCCACTCTGGGGGGAACATAGTTATAATTCTGGTGCCGGGTTATTCCGCCTGAGTAGTTTTGCCGGTTATATCAAAAACAATATGCCTTTTAACCTGGCCTCGCATAGTAATCCTAAATTAACGAATGAAGAAGCATGGGATGTGGCAGCCTATGTCAATAGCCAACCAAGACCATCAAAAGAAATGAATAAAGACTGGCCGGATATTTCCAAAAAACCATTTGACCACCCGTTTGGTCCTTATGCAGATGGATTTAGCGAAGCACAGCATAAGTTTGGCCCATACAAGCCAATCATTGCAAAAAAAGAAGAACTCGCAAAAATTAAATAACTTAAAGGCCGGTGACATTTATCACGGAGTGGCATCACTTCCTGCCGGAACTTTGTATCATTAAAAACAACACGTTATGTTAGAATGGCTGAAACAACCCTGGCCCTGGTATGTGGCCGGACCTTTGATTGGTTTAACTGTCCCGGCTTTATTATTACTTGGTAACAAATCGTTTGGAATATCTTCTTCCTTACGACATGTATGCGCCGCTTGCGTTCCGGCTGATATTCCCTTTTTCAAATATGATTGGAAAAAAGAAATATGGAATCTTTTTTTTGTAGCCGGTATTTTAGTAGGCGGGATCATTGCTGCACAATTATTAGCTAATCCTGATCCGGTAGTAGTAAATCCAAAACTGGCCGAAGATATGGCCACTTACGGGGTTACTAACTATGAAGGCCTTATACCTAAAGACATTTTCTCCTGGCCGGAGTTGCTGACAGCAAGAGGACTGGTGATGATGGTAGGCGGAGGTTTTTTAGTAGGCTTTGGGACGAGATATGCAGGAGGTTGCACATCAGGCCACGCTATTATGGGGTTAAGCAACCTGCAATGGCCTTCACTGGTAGCTACTTGTTGCTTTATGGCTGGCGGGTTCATAATGGCCAACCTCATTCTTCCTTTTATTTTAAAACTCTAACTTTTTAATTTACCTGACATGTCAGTAAAAGATACAACAACAGACTTTTCAAGAAGTGAAACACCATTTGTTGCCCAGCAAGCGAACACCGACTATGAAGTACGTTCAGAAAATGCCATGTGTGTCAATCACTCTGAACTGGACAAACCCCTTGTCTCTAAGATAAAATATGGTATTGCCGGTATTTTGTTCGGGATCCTATTAGTGAAATCAGAAGTGGTTTCATGGTTCCGCATACAGGAAATGTTTCATTTGCAAAGCTTTCACATGTATGGAGTCATTGGTTCTGCTGTAGTAGTTGGAATCATCAGTGTATTTCTTATTAAAAAATTTAAAGTGAAATCAATAGACGGTGAACTAATAAAACTGGAACCTAAAAAATTCAATAAGGGCCAGGTTTACGGCGGATTGATCTTTGGTTTGGGTTGGGCAGTTACTGGAGCTTGTCCGGGTCCATTGTTTGCGCAAATTGGAACTGGTGCAACTGTTATAATTGTAACATTATTGAGTGCCATTGCAGGAACCTGGGTTTATGGCAGATTCAAGAACAGCCTTCCGCATTAAATAACTATTTCATAATTACTATTTAGCAAATTAGCCGGAGAAAATACTCCGGCTTTTTAGTTGGTCTTATGTTTCCCCTGGGTGATATAAATCACTTTGTACCAGTAGCTCCGTTACTAACTTACATTCCCTTAATTGACAATCATGAAGTTTATTTCTACTATAGTTATTTTTTTGATGCTTCCTTTTATCTCCACAGCACAAGATAGTTATCCGTTTCAAATAACGCTGGAACCAATGATACTAAAGGGTTTTACCGGCCTTCAATCATATGCATGGGCAAAAGATGGCGATAAAATTCTACTGGCAGGTGGCAGAACAGATGGATTGCACCGTCGTCAGCCCTTTGCCGCTTTTACTAAACAGTATAATAATAGCGAACTTATTGTAGTGGATCTGAAACAGGAAAAAGTATGGAAGAAAAGTGTCAGCTCTCTCCCATCAATGCTGGCAGAACAGTTACAGAGTACGAACATGGAATTCTTTCAGCAAAGCAATCAGTTAATTTTAATCGGCGGCTATGGATACAGTGAAACAAGAAAAACACATATCACACACCCATCGCTTATCAGCATCCAGGTAAAAGAGCTCATCAATGCAGTAATTAATAATACGGCCATTGAACCTTTTATTCATCAATTGAAGGATGAACGCATGGCTGTAACAGGCGGAAGGCTGAACAAACTCAATAATATATTTTACCTCATAGGAGGTCAGCGTTTTGATGGCCGTTACAACCCACATGGCCCTGATCATGGCCCAGGTTTTTCGCAACAATACACTAACCAGATCAGGAAATTTGGTCTTACAGAAAACAACAATCAGGTTCGCATTGAAAATTATTCATCTGTTACTGACTCATTGCTACTTCACAGAAGGGATTATAATTTGATGATGCAACTGGATAATGATGGCAATGAAATGCTTTCGATTTATTCGGGAGTGTTTCAGTATGGGAAAGATGTTCCTTTTACTACATTAATTGATATTAATGAAACCGGTTACCGTGAAGTACCCAGCTTTAATCAGCAATTCAGTCATTATCACACAGCTGCTTTAGCTACCTATAACAATAAGACTAAAACAATGTATTCCATATTCTTTGGTGGTATCGCACAAAACTATAAAGACAGTAGCGGCAACACAGTCAAAGACAATGATGTTCCTTTTGTAAAAACTATAAGTGTGGTTGAGCGAAGAGATAATACTGTTAAGGAATATGTTTTACCCGAAAAGTTGTCCGGCTATTTTGGAGCTGCAGCAGAATTCATTCCCGCAAATGAAAAACTATTCGATGAAAACGGGATTATGAGTCTGGATAAGCTAAATAAAAAGTCCACTATGGTTGGCTATATAATTGGAGGAATAGACAGCAGGGCCCCTAATGTTTTCTGGAGTAACGAAGCAGAGCCTAGCCGGGCATCTCCGGTGATCTGGAGAGTACTTTTCACCAGAAAAGAGTAAGCTGTTTACTGTCCTTTTTGTCACCATATTAAAAAATGAAATCCGGTGTTCGATTATGTGATTCATATCACTGTTAACTGTTTGTGGTTGCCCGACCTTTAAAGGTGAAAAGATCTTTCACAAATTTAAAAAACAGTTATGAAATACTATTTGCAAAACCTTTTTTTTGCTGCTGTAGTTTTTAGTTTAGTCACTAATCCCATCTCATGTAGCAAGAATAGTAACAATAACAATCAAAAAGATAATCTCAGCAGCCAGATCAATAGCCTGCCTAAAGAGCCATTGAATGCTGACGAACAAGCTACACTTAGCTTTATGCGGGAAGAAGAGAAACTGGCAAGGGATGTATATGTCTTTTTGTATAACAAATGGAGAACAAATATTTTCACTAATATCTCTTCCAGCGAACAAACACATATGGATGCTATTCTTCAGTTATTAAACAAATACAATCTGCCTGATCCTGCTGGTAGTAATGGGCCGGGAGTCTATACCAGTACGATACTCCAAAATTTATACATTCAGCTAACTACCCAAGGCACCATCAGCATACCGGAAGCGTTAAAAGTTGGTGCTACTATCGAAGACCTTGATATTTATGATCTGAAAGCAGCTCTTACTAAAGTGGATAACCAGGATATCACACTTGTATATAACAATCTGATGAAAGGCAGCCGTAATCATCTGCGTTCCTTTTACAGCAATATCCTGAATGTAGGAGGTACTTATATTCCTCAATTTATCACACAGGCAGAGTTTGATGCTATTATTAATAGCCCGATGGAAACAGGCGGACAGTAGTATTGAGTGATAGTTCGTTCCGATTTCAGAGCAGACATCAACAATCATCTTTCTGTTGCTACCTTTACAAATATGGAAGCCGTGGAACTTGTTCAATTATTCCGTTTTTTCAGACAGCACAATACACTTTCTAAAGAAGCAGAAAAAGCTATTGCCGCTATCAGCAGTATTATTTCTGTAAAGAAAAATAAAGACCTGCAGTCTATCGGCCATACCTGCAAAACCATATACTTCATCAATAAGGGCATTGCCCGTATCTACTATTTTAAAGACGGCATTGATATTACAGAAAATTTTTACTTTGAGAATAGCATCATCGCAAGGGTTGAAAGTTTATTCACCGGCAAGCCCAGTCGTAAAGCCATTCAGATACTCGAAGATGCAGAGATAGTGGGCATCAATTCCAATCAGCTTTTCAAGTTGTACGATTCCTTCCCGGAGATCGAAAGATTGTTCAGAAAAATATTTGAAGCCGCATATGTAGAAACAGTTCATCGCATAGAGGGCATACAATTTCATACAGCGGAAGAGAGATATAAAGCGTTGCTACAAGAAGCACCGGATGTGCTTATGCGCATACCTTTAAAATATGTAGCTTCCTACCTCGGCATTACCCAGGTAAGCCTCAGCCGCATCCGTGGGCTGAAGTGATTATTTATCATATGATAAGTGAATAGCCATTTATAGCTAAGACCTTTGTGAAACAAAATTCACAAATTGGAAACTGTAAAGTTGATACTTTCATCTACACTTAAAAGATGGTTGGAGTCGGGTAAAAAAGTCTCTATTCTTGATATCCGCCCGGCGAGTCAACGGTCAGAATCACTTATTTCCGGAAGTATCCATATTGATGTGTACAACAAGTTGAAACAGAATGATAGTTCTGCTTTTGACAATTTACATCTCGACAAATCAGTTCCAGTTGTCACTTTTTGTGGCGGCGGCAAAGCAAGTATGATAGCAGCTGAGATGCTTTCTCTAAAAGGCTATGATGCATTTTCATTGGAAGGTGGTCTTAATGAATGGAATAAGTTTAATGCTTTCGAAACTAAATTTGCTGCAGTATGAAAATGCCAACCTTACCAAACAATCCAACATCTGGCATGAAAGAAAACTGGCAACAATTCTCATTGCTTGTTCTCGTCAATGCATTCGTTGGCGCCATGATTGGTTTGGAAAGAGCCGTACTACCAGGATTAGGAAAAAGTGTTTTTGGCTTGGATGCCAATGCTGCGATACTCAGTTTTATTATGGCCTTCGGTATCACAAAAGCCATCAGCAATTACAGTGTAGCAAAACTCAGCAAACGTTTTAACCGGAAGCAGATATTAATAGCAGGCTGGTGGGTAGCTTTACCAGTTCCCTTTTTATTGATGTATGCAGATTCATGGTCATGGGTAATCGCAGCTAATATTTTATTGGGTATCAACCAGGGATTAGCCTGGTCATCTACGGTTATCATGAAAGTGGATATAGTGGGACAAAAGAATCGTGGCCTGGCGATGGGCATCAATGAATTTGCAGGTTATCTATCCGTTGGTTTAGCTTCTTATCTCGCCAGTTTCATTGCTTCCAAATACGGCTATGCGTATTTCCCATTCATTCCCGGATTGTTTTTTGCAGCTGCTGGTTTACTGGTATCAGCCTTTTTGATAAAAGACACCACTCATTTTGTTCATGCCGAAAGTGCTGTAAGTAAAATTACTCTCCTGAAAAATGTATGGAAGGATACAACCTGGAAACACAAAAACATCAGCAGTGTCACATTGAATGGTTTGGTAAATAACATGAATGACGCCGTTGTGTGGGGATTATTGCCTGTTTTACTATTACAAAAAGATTTTTCTATACAAGAGATCGGTATCATCGCAGGGATCTATCCGGCGGTTTGGGGAGTGATGCAGCTGTTCACCGGTAAAATGGGTGACGTTTATTGCAAAAAACAGATCATCACAATGGGAATGCTGACACAAGCGGTGGCAATAGTGTTGCTTGCTGTATCATCGCAATTTATTCTATTGGTTGCCGCTGCTGTCTTATTGGGGTTGGGAACTGCATTGGTTTATCCAAACTTTCTTACAGTGGTTGCTGAAAGCACTCACCCTTCACAACGGGCAGAAACTTTAAGCATCTTTCGTTTTTGGAGGGACAGTGGTTATGTAATTGGCGCCCTGCTTGCTGGTATACTGGCTGATATGATAGGTATGAGTGCTGCAATCCTTGTTATTGCAGGTATTACAGCTATAGCAGGCCTGGTGGCTCATTTCCGAATGTGCTGCACTTTAAAGAAGTTCTACCCCTCTGATGAATGTTTCCAGCCAGCATTATATTGAAAAAACCCCTTCTTACTTAAAAGAGGCTTTTATATGGTACATCAAAAAATTTATTCTTCTGTTTTTACAACTGTCAATAATTTTTCCTCTATAACTTTTTTAAGCACATGCTTTGGAAGGGCACCCGGCTGCATCATAGGTTCTCCATCTGATCCTATAAAAAGCATCGTCGGAATACTTTGAATTCCAAATACAGCAGAGAGTTCCTGCTCTACATCGGTATTTATCTTATAAATAACTATCCTGCCTTCATATTCTTTTGAAAGTTCTTCCAGGATCGGGGCCACCATTTTACAGGGGCCGCACCAGTCAGCATAAAAATCAATGATAGCCGGTAACTGGCCCAGGTATTTCCAATCTTGTTCGGTTTCGTAATTAAACACTTTATCCTTGAAATCCTGTGTTGTCATTTGTACTGTCGCCATGTTAATTAATTTGAACAAAAATATTTATTATTGAAGAATAAATGAGTGACAGTAATCACAAAATAAAACCGGCCTTTACAGGCCGGTTTTACAAACAAACAATTCACCACTTTTACAACATCGTAGTTGGTTCTACATAATGCGTCTTTTTAAGACCTGTTTGGCTAAGGGCTTTGTAACCACCCTGTATATTGACCAACTTATCATATCCTCTTGACTTCAGGATAGAAGCCATAATAACAGAACGGTAACCACCGGCACAATGGATATAGTATCTTTTATTTCTGTCCAGTTGTGCCATATTATGATTGATAAAATCAAGCGGGAAATTTTCTGCACCTTCCAGATGTTCTGAGTCAAACTCACTTTTCCTCCTGGCATCCAGCAGGTTGATATGCTTGTTATCCATTTCGTACAGGGTAGCAAACTCTTCTGCACTGATTTCTTTTAACTTGCCGGTATCAAAACCTGCTTCTTTCCATGCTACCATACCACCTTTCAGGTAACCAACTGTATTATCATAACCCACTCTTGAGAGACGGATCACTACTTCCTCTTCCCTTCCTTCATCAGCAATTAATAATATAGGCTGTTTCAAATCGGTAATCAGTGTACCAACCCACGGAGCAAAGTTGTCATCGATTCCTATATAAATAGAACCGGGAATATGCTCAGCTGCAAAAGCTTCTTTATTGCGAGTATCCAGAACCAACGCTTCCATACTTTCCCACACTGTCTGAAATTCTTTTGCTGTCAGCGGATGTTTGCCCTTAGCAATAATATCATCAATACTTTCAAGACCACCTTTCAGATTCATCAACACATTCAATGGAAAATATTGCGGCGGCTCAACCAATCCATCGGTAACTGCTTTTATGAATTCTTCTTTTGTCATATCAGCCCTCAGCGCATAGTTTACCTGTTTCTGGTGACCGAGTGTATCTGTCGTTTCTTTACTCATATTCTTTCCGCATGCACTGCCGGCACCGTGTCCGGGATAAACGATCAGCTCATCTGGTAAAGGCATGATCTTATTCCGGAGTGAATCATACAAATAGCCTCCAAGAATTTCTGGTGTAACTTCTGCTTTTACTTTTTGAACCAGGTCAGGCCTGCCTACATCACCAATAAATAACGTATCACCAGTAAAAATGGAATTCTCTTTTCCATTTTTGTCTATCAGCAGATAGGTGGTAGATTCCATTGTATGCCCCGGAGTGTGGAGTACTTTTATTTTTACATTCCCCAACTGTAGTTCTTCACCATCTTTTGCAACATGCACTTCGTAGGCCGGTGCCGCAGTAGGACCAAAAACAATAGTTGCTCCTGTTTTCTTAGCCAGATCAATATGTCCGCTCACAAAGTCAGCATGGAAATGTGTTTCAAGTATGTATTTGATTTTTGCACCGTTACGTTCCGCTTTATCAATGTAAGGCTTTGTTTCCCTTAATGGATCAATGATGGCGGCTTCACCATTGCTTTCAATATAATAAGCAGCTTCGGCAAGACAGCCGGTATAGATTTGTTCAACTTTCATGATTTTATGTTTTTAAGATGATCGATTTATTTTTCAGTATAGAAAGCTAAATCTTCATTATGGGCAACGGGAAGTGCAGCTCTTTTCCATTGGAGAATAATTTGAAATGAAGAATCAAATTGACTGCACAAATTTCCAGGCAGTGGTAGCCGGTGAGAATGACAAAAGTCACCAAACTCATTGACTGTTGTCATGTCACGAGAAACAGTTCTATGATTGTTGTTCAAAAAGAGAAAGCTGTGACAATTGTCACCCTTTCCGCTTGTCACCGGCTTTACCTTAGTATTCTAAATTTTTCCATATGCCAGTCCAACATCAAATAGTAATCGTAGGCGGCGGCAATGCCGGCATTTCAACAGCCTCACAACTTCTCCGTAAAAACAAATACCTGGATATTGCGATAATTGAGCCCTCTGAAAAACACTATTATCAACCCGCCTGGACTTTAGTAGGTGCCGGTGTGTTTGATATAAACAAAACTATGCGTAAGGAAGCCGATGTAATGCCCAAAAAAGTAAAGTGGATCAAACAAAAGGTTGTTTCCTTTCAACCTGAAGCAAATTCTATTACACTGGACAGTAATGAAACGGTCAGTTACCAGTACCTGATTGTTGCTCCCGGCATTCAATTGAACTGGGATGCTATAAAAGGATTGAAAGAAACACTGGGGAAAAATGGTGTTTGCTCTAATTATAGTTTCGACCAGGCTCCTTATACATGGGAATGTCTCAGCCATTTCAAAGGTGGAAAAGCTCTTTTCACCAACCCCAATACGCCGGTAAAATGTGGCGGTGCTCCACATAAGATCATGTGGCTGGCAGCAGACTATTTTAAAAAACATGGAACCTTTGATAAAACTGAAATTCAGTACTGGAGTGGCGGTACCCGTCTTTTTGGTGTAGACAAATATGAAAAGACTTTAAAGAAAGTTGCTGAAAGAGATAAAGTGCAAATGAATTTTTTCACCCGGCTGGCAGAAATTGATGGCCCCAATAAAAAAGCAAAATTTATTGGCATTGGCGAACAGAATAAAGACAAGGAGTATATGGTTGATTTTGATATGATACATGTAACGCCACCACAAAGTGCGCCCGACTTCGTTAAGAATAGTCCATTGGCAAATGCTGCCGGATGGGTGGATGTAGACAAAAACACATTGCAACATGTAAAATATCCAAATGTATTTTCACTGGGTGATGCTTCTTCATTACCGACTTCAAGAACCGGTGCAGCCATTCGTAAACAGGCCCCTGTGGTCGTTAAAAATTTACTGGAAATGATAGCCGGACAATCACTCTCAGGAAGTTATAATGGCTATACCAGCTGTCCGGTAGTAACTGGTTATGGCAAACTCGTTTTGTGTGAATTTGACTATAATAATAAACCCCTGGAAACATTCCCTATAGACCAGAGCAAAGAAAGGTGGACCATGTACCAGTTGAAAAGAAGAGTGTTGCCCTGGCTATATTGGAACAAGATTCTTCCGGGGAAAATGTGATCTGGAAGTACAGACTACTAAAGCGGCTGCCCAAACAGCCGCTTTTCTTTGTAACAATAGTCACTTCTGCCTTCACCCAATCACCAGAACTTCGCAAGAGAAAAAAAATAATAAAATGACGTTGATAAACAGGCTTAAAAGTGGATGGACAGCGCTGAAATTTGTACGGGTTGGACTTGGCGGCTTAGTTTTGTACAGTTCAATAGAATCGGGCCAGGTTGCAGGTATTATTCTAGGGGGATTGTTTACTGGAATTTCATTGCTTACTGACGGAGTTTGTTGTGCCGGCGGAAGTTGCTACGCTGCTCCTCAAAAAAATAATTCTTCACCCACTTCAACTATCGAATATGAAGAACTGGATTCTAAATAATAAATTATTGATCGCAGGAGTGATCCTTGGGGCTATTGCCGGTTATTTGTACTGGCAACAGATTGGCTGCAGCAGCGGCACTTGTGCTATTACCTCCAAATGGCATAATAGTACCGCTTACGGAGCCTTGATGGGTGGATTAGTGTTCAGTATGTTTAAAAGAGAAAAAAATGCAGACAACAAGCAATAAAAAAGAGACATTTGCCGAAATTATCAATGGCAGCACACCGGTGCTGGTTGATTTTTTTGCAGAATGGTGTGGTCCTTGTAAAATGATGAAACCCATCCTGGAAGAATTACACATCAGAATGGGAGACAAGGTCAGGATCATTAAAATAGATATTGATAAGAGCCCGGAAGCTGCCAGTACATTCCAGGTGCAGAGTGTGCCGACATTGATGTTATTTCAAAACGGAAAAACAATCTGGCGAAATTCCGGTGTGCTTCAGGCCACCCAATTAGAAAGAATCATTGAACAAAATAGAACCAACAAGTAAGAATGGCTGAAAAAAAAGTACACCGTGGTTACCTGACATCAACATTGGGTTGCCGCTGCCCCCGATGCAGGGAAGGGAAACTATTTACCTATCCTGTTACATTCAGTTTTAAAAAAAATATGGAAATGAATAAGAACTGTCCCGTTTGCGGACAGGCTTCTGAAATTGAAGTAGGCTTTTATTATGGTACCAGCTATGTTAGTTATGCACTTTCAGTAGCGTTAAGTGTATCAACACTTGTTGCATGGTATGTAATAATTGGTTTATCTACTGACGACAATCGTTTTTTCTACTGGTTAGCATTCAATGCTGTATTCTTAATAATGCTTCAACCATGGCTGATGCGGATCAGCCGGAGCCTTTGGATATCGTGGTTTGTAAAATATGATCCCGATTGGAAGGAACATCAACCCGAAGATGTATCAGAAAGAATGAATGCGGATCATGCCAATAACTGGTAAGAAAAAACCCGATACTGCAAAAAACAGCTCGGGTTAAGGTTCCAGCGGAGACTAAGGGATTCGAACCCTTGATACAGTTTCCCGTATACACACTTTCCAGGCGTGCTCCTTCAACCACTCGGACAAGTCTCCTTTTTTAAAGGATTGCAAAAATACAGGTTCAATTTTAGAGGTGGAACAATTTTTCAGCATTGGCCGTGGTAATTGTTGCTATTTCGTCTGTGGTAACATTTTTAATGAGGGCTAATTTCTCTGCTATATACTTCAAATATGATGGCTCATTTCTTTTACCCCGGAATGGAACCGGTGCTAGGTATGGCGCATCTGTTTCTAACACAACATGATCAAGAATTATATCATCCATCACTTTATCCAATCCTGAGTTTTTGAAAGTAATAACGCCACCTATTCCCAAATAGAACCCCAGCTCAATAACCTTTTTCGCCTGGTTGGTATTACCCGAAAAACAATGAAAGACACCCCTCAGCTTTCCTTTCTGATGTTCTCCGACAATTTTGATACACTCATCAGTTGAGTTTCGGGAATGAATGGCAATGGGTATATCAAAATGCAATGCCCATTCTATTTGTTCATGAAAAGCGGCATATTGCTGTGCTGAAAATGTTTTATCCCAGTAAAAATCAAGCCCGATCTCCCCCACTGCCACAAAAGCCCTTTCTTCGAGATGATCCCGTACAATTTTCAACTCCTCTTTATAATTTTCCTTGACCGAACATGGGTGAAGCCCCATCATACTCAAACAAAAAGAGGGGTTTGCTCCCTCCAGGTTCAACATAGCTCCATGTGTACCAGAATCGATAGCAGGAAGGATTATCTTCCTAACTCCTTCTTTATCAGACCTTTCAAGCATAGCTGCCTGGTCCAAATCAAACTCGGTAACGTAAACATGTGAATGGGTATCTATCAACATCATTTTCAGGGCTATTTGATGGCAAAACTCCGCAAAAAACTTTAAGAAACCTTTAAACTTTCCTCAATAAAAGCCATCCTAAAGCCGTTATTTGTATCTATTCCTTAAAACTATACGTTTATGAAATCCCGGTTTAATTTCAGCCAACTGGTTATTCTTATGCTGTCTTTCAGCTTGTTAATGGTTACTTCTTGTCAAAAAGAAAATAGCCTTACAGGAACTGATGAGCAGCAAGTTGAAGCTTCTATGGCTTCGAGTGAAGCAGACAGTGAGTCTGAAAGTATTTTCAATGGCATTTTTGATGATGCTATTGGAGTAAACGAAGAGGTAGGGATCGGTGGTACCGGTGTATTTGGCCGTGTAGTAGCCTGTCCGGATGTAACTATTGTTCGTTTAAACCCTCCGGCTCTCTTTCCTGTAAAAGTTATTCTTGATTTTGGTACTGCCGGCTGCGTTGGTAGTGATGGGCATTTAAGAAGGGGTAAAGTAATTACCGTTTATAGCAGCAGGTTATTAGTACCTGGAGCCGTAGCTACTACCACTTTTGATGGATTTTATTTCGATAGTATTAAAGTGGAAGGTGTTCATAAAATCACCAATACCAGTCCACAGGGAACTCCACCCGTTTCCCGCCAGTTCACCGTCGATGTAATTGATGGCAAGCTAACACGACCCAACGGCAACTATATTGAATGGAACAGCCATAAAGTAATTACTCAAATTGAAGGTTTGAGTACTAATATTCCCCTTGATGACATATTTAAGGTTGAAGGTAATGCCCGGGGCAAGGTAAAAAGAGGTGCTTTGATAGTCCTTTGGGAATCAGGCATAACGGAGCCCCTGATCAAGCGATTTAACTGTCGCTGGATTGTAAGAGGCAGAATAAGAACGGTTCGGGTAAATACAGCCACTACCAGCCCATGGGTAGCTGTGCTGGACTTTGGTGCAGGTAATTGCGACAATCAGGCGGTCATTACCATAAACGGAGTTCCGCATCAAATTACTTTGCCGTAATTAAAAAATTATTATACCTTTAAACCAGTTTTCATAGGGTACGGATTAAAAACGGGCCAGGGTTTCTACCCAGGCCCTAACTTTTTTAGATACCTCCCGGTATTAATACCCCTAAATTGGGTGGAAAACGAAGCCCTTTTCGACAAAAATTTCCAGATACACCGGCAATGTGTATTTCAAACGTGGAAAAGCCTTCTCGCTGTCATGAAAAACGATAATTGAACCCGGTCTTGTTTTACTTATTACATTATTAAGGCACTTTTCCTTAGACAAGGAATCATCAAAATCACCACTCAGTACATCCCACATTACAATTTTTGCAGATTTACTTTTAAGGCTTTCACCAATTCCTTTTACCTGGGATGCTCTTATCCTTCCGTATGGGGGTCGGAAGAGATTTGAATTGATATGATTTGCTGCTTCAGCTACGTCGGCGAGATAATTTTTTTTGTCCGTTTTCCAACCGTTCAAATGATGTTGAGTATGATTACCGACCTGGTGCCCTTCTTCAAGAATCCGTTTATAAATAGACGGATAGGCAAGAACATTTTTTCCGATACAGAAAAAAGTGGCTTTGGCATTATATTTCTTCAACTCATCTAATACAAAAGGAGTAACCTCCGGGTGTGGCCCATCATCAAATGTGAGATAAATGATTTTCTCTTTCGTGGCAATATCCCACACTCGATTGGGATAAATCTTCTTCAGCCACCACGGAGTTTTAATAAAATATTGCATAAATATAGAAAGCACAAGGTACAAGATACAGGGGACAAGAAAATCCGCTATCATCAAAGTCATTCTGGATAACCATCTTGCACTTTGTGTCTTGCGGCTTGACCCTTGTACCTTCATCATTATCTTTGCAGCCTATGAGTAAAAAAGTGAGAGTTCGTTTTGCGCCAAGTCCTACAGGTGGTCTACACCTCGGCGGAGTAAGAACTGTTTTATATAATTATCTGTTTGCCCGGAAACACGGTGGTGATTTTTTAGTACGGATCGAAGACACTGATCAAAGTCGCTATGTGCAGGGTGCAGAAGAATATATTTTTGATACATTGAAATGGTGTGGACTGGAACCTGATGAAAGTGTACAGCATGGTGGCGACTACGGCCCTTATCGCCAGAGTGAAAGAAAAGCAAGCTATCGCCAGTATGCAGAGCAACTGGTAAAAAATGGCCAGGCTTATTATGCTTTTGATACACCCGAAGACCTGGAAAAAATGCGGCAGGATTTTAAATCAGAACAAAACCCCTCGCCGCAGTACGACCATACTATCAGGATGAAAATGCGAAACTCCCTGACATTGTCAGCAGATGAAACGCAAAAATTATTAGCAGAAGGAACAAGGCATGTTATCCGTATTAAAATGCCCGAGAACGAAACTGTTTCTTTTACCGATATGATTCGTGGCGAAGTAAGTTTTGAAACATCATTGGTTGATGACAAAGTATTGTTGAAAGCAGACGGTATGCCCACTTATCATTTAGCAGTGGTAGCTGATGATCATGCCATGAAGATATCTCATGCTTTTCGTGGTGAAGAATGGTTGCCCTCTGCACCGGTTCATATTTTATTGTGGAAGTATTTATTTGGGTTGGATGAAATGCCGCAATGGGCTCATTTCCCGTTGATATTGGGACCCACCGGTAAACTAAGCAAGAGAGATGGTGCCAAATATGGTTTCCCTGTTTTTGCTATGAACTGGACTGACCCAAAGACCAATGAACTTACTGAAGGATTTAAGGAAAAAGGATTTTTGCCTGAAGCGTTTATCAACCTGCTTGCGTTACTTGGCTGGAATGATGGCGGCGAACAGGAAATCTTTACAAAGGAAGAATTGATAGAAAAATTTTCCATGGACAGAGTGCATAGTGCAGGAGCAAAGTTTGATTATGAGAAGGCGAAGTGGTTCAATCATGAATGGGTAAAGAAGTCAGGAGCCGGGAGTCTGAAGTCAGGAGTAAAGACCCTGCTAGAAGAAAACGGCATTGCGATTTCTAATGATGATTTATTGGAAAAGGTTATTGGATTAGTAAAAGACAGGTGTACACTGCTTCCTGATTTTATACAACAATCTTCTTTTTTCTTCAAGGCTCCGGAAACAATTGACGTGGATGCGGTGAAACCGAAATGGAATGAAGCCAAACAACTTTTCTTTGCAGAACTCATACGCAACTATGAATTAGCGATAGAATGGAATGCCCATACTTTAGAAAATAATCTTAAAGAAATTGCTGCGACAAATAACCTGAAACCAGGTGAACTCATGCTGCCTTTCCGCATTATGCTGGTAGGGGGAAAATTTGGCCCCGGCGTTTTTGAAATTGCAGAATTACTGGGCAAAGAAGAGACGATCAGGCGAATAAGTTCAGCAATAAAAATGTTCGGATAGCCGTTAAACTCTTTTGACTACTACCTGTCTGAACAACCTATGAAAAAATTACTACCGCTGCTTTGTTTACCTTTTTTTATTGCCTGCCAGAAAGAATCTTCAACAACGACCCCTCCGGTTACTATTGACAGTGCCAACTTAACTATCAGCAATGGTTATGGAACCGGTAAATATAAAGTGGGTGATACCGTTCATATTTTCAGTGTGGCTTATAGTACCGATCAATTATTCAACACCTGGAGCAGCGCTGATGCTTCTTTATTGAATGGTAAAGATGAGTGGCATACATGGTTCATCATGCCGGCCCGGAATGTAAGTTTTAGCGGAAGCATAAAGAATATCACTCCTTTTACGTTGACCTTTGAGCAAATCAGGGGTAGGGACAGGAATAAACCTGTTTACTATTATTTCCCCGCAGGGCACAAAGGATTTGTATTACTGCTGCACGGCACCAGCGGCACTGCACAGCATTTTGTAAACAGTTATGAATATCAGCAACTCATTAAAGATCTGGTAAGTGATAATTTTGGAGTGATCATTACTGAAGCAGAAGAATCCACCACCGGTATTGATGCGAATGGTGATGGTAAAATAAGGTGGAATAATATACCCTGGGATTCTGTTACCAATGTTGACTTTGCCAACCTGAAAATAATCACCGACACATTTTACAATCGTGGCAGTACCAATCGCAGTAAATTCCGCTACTCAGCCGGCATGAGTAATGGCGGCAATTTCTCCGCCTCACTATCGCTCATGTATTCTTATAAAGCTGGTATCAGCTATTGTGCACCGGCCGGCAACCCTATTGCAACGACTTCCACTATTCCCTTTCAGTTTTGCATGGCAAGATTTGATAACAATGAAAATGTAGGACCAATTGGTAATGCCAATGCATTGACTAATTCTCAAACATTGACCGGCCGTGGTATTTGCAGTAAATATTATATGCAGGAGCATAGTCCGTTGTACCCGGAACGTTTTGCCCGTAAAGGAGATATCTCTCTTAGTAAATCGGCATCATTGTTCAATGAATTAAAAACAAAAGGCTTTCTCAATAATAAAAACTATTTCATTGGCTTTTCGGATGCACTGACTGCTGCCTACCAGGCTAATCCAACTTCATTTCCTGAACTTAACAGCCTTACTGTTTTACAAAAACTAACAGTGATTGAGCAATTAGACCTTGCAGTGGCCGACCACCAGATGTATAGTGATTATAACAGGGCTACCTTGAAGTTCCTGAATACACAATGCCTTTAATACTTACTACAGTATACTAAAGGACCATTTGAGTCAAATAGCATATAAATTTAGCCGATAGTTATCCCTGTTGCTGTATCAGATCAAGTACAGGAATAAAATCTGCTGCTCCCATTTTTTCGATTAGCAACACATCTTCTGGCTCAAGTGTAAATAGTCCTGTTGTATTTAAGTGAACTTGTTCCGCTGTTCTTATGCCAGGGATCAGGGTGGAAACTCCGGGATAGCTCAATACAAAACTCAGTGCCAGTTGAGTTTTGCTGCAATTATATTTTTTACATAAGCTCCATACAGGAGTCAGTGCTGTGTTAGCGGATTCAATTACTTCCTTTGTCAGTCGGCCTTTCCGATGATCATTGGCAGCAAAAGAAACTCCGTTATCAAACTTACCGGTTAACAAACCGAATTGTAATGCCATTCTTGCTATGATCCCATATCCCTTTTCATGAGCTTTATTGATCAACGGCAGTGCTTTTTGATTAAGTATGTTCAATACCAGTTGAAATCCGTTTCCCAGGTTATTATTGATAAGATGATCGGCTTCGGGTAATGGTGCAAAAGTGTTCAGCGATAACCCCCAGTAGCGAACCTTTCCCTGTTGATGTAATTGTTGCATCGCTTCGATACATTCACCTTGTTTCAAATGTGCTAACCTCGCGGTATGCAACTGGTAATAGTCAATCGTTTCTCTTTTCAACCGTTTCAAACTGGCTTCACAGGCTTTCAAAATATATTCTTTGGAATAATCCGTTGTAAACTGTTCATGGCGGGATACATTTCCAGCCTTAGTAGCGATGATAATATCCTGGTGGTTACCGATTGTTTTACCCAATAATTCCTCCGAATGACCAAGTCCGTAAATATCTGCTGTATCAAAAAAATTGATCCCTGTATCAACTGCCGACCGGATAGCTTTTTCCGATTCTTTGTCGTCGGCATCACCCCATCCGATAGAGGTAGTTCCAATCATGGCACCACCGCCAATGGCCCATGCCCCAAAACCAATTTCGCTTACCTGTAAATCTGTATTTCCGAATTGCCTGTATTGCATACTGTAATTTACATTCCTATTGCCGAAACAATGTATTTTCGCACTATAACTGGTTTCAATGAACAGACCTGTCAGAGTATTGGTTGCCAAAGTTGGATTAGACGGTCATGACCGTGGTGCCAAGGTAATTGCTACCGCTTTGCGGGATGCAGGTATGGAAGTCATCTACACTGGTCTTCGCCAAACCCCTGAAATGGTAGTGAATGCCGCCCTGCAGGAAGATGTGGACGCCATTGGAATCAGTATTCTTTCCGGTGCCCACAATACAGTGTTTCCAAAAGTGATCGCCATCATGAAAGAAAAAGGCATGAATGATGTACTGCTTACAGGTGGTGGGATCATTCCTGAAGATGATATGAAAACGCTGAACGAAATGGGTGTTGGAAAATTATTTCCGCCCGGCACTCCTACTTCTGAAATCAGTGAGTATATTACAGGCTGGGTAAAAGAACACCGTAGTTTCTAACGACCTCTGACGATTGCTTCCATAAAACTTAATTTCCTTATTCATTCTTCGTAAATTCATTTACGTATGGAAGGACATTCATTACTGGCTGATTATACAATACAACCCCGTGTGTGGGATGAGATGTTTGGTACTTCAGGTATCCGTGACACTTATAAGAATTTTGTTGCAGCAATCCAGAATTTGTCCGCTGATGAAATGACCCATAAGGATGAATTGGCCAAGAAATTATTTATGAGCCAGGGCATCACTTTCACCGTGTATAGCAGTGGTGAAGGAATTGAAAAGATCTTCCCGTTTGATATTATTCCCCGCATATTAGAAGCAGCCGAATGGAAACATATTGAAGCCGGCATTAAGCAACGGTTGAAAGCACTGAATATTTTTCTGAAAGATATTTACCACCAGCAGTTTATCATTAAAGATGGCATCGTTCCGGCCAAACTTATTTACTCCTGCCCGAATTTTATCCGACAGATGGTAAATGTGGATGTGCCATTTGATATTTATACTCACATTTCTGGTATCGACCTGATCCGTGACCACGACGGCACTTATTATGTGCTGGAAGATAATCTCCGGACCCCATCTGGTGTTTCGTATATGCTTGAAAACCGCAGCATTACTTATAGAATTTTCCCGGACCTGCTTCCAAAAAATAATGTACGGTCAGTAAAAGATTATCCTGATTTATTATTAAAAAATCTTGTCGCCTTAGCAAACCGGCAAAAAAGTGATCCCACCGTTGTATTGCTTACTCCGGGTATTTATAATTCTGCTTATTTTGAACATACCACATTAGCAAGATTGATGGGTATAGAACTGGTAGAAGGAAGTGACCTGGTAGTCGATAATCATAAAGTGTACATGAAGACAACAACCGGGTTGAAACAGGTCGATGTTATTTACCGAAGAGTGGATGATGATTTTATTGACCCGTTGGTTTTTCGTCCGGATAGTATGCTCGGTGTGCCCGGGCTGTATGGAGCTTACCGCACCGGACATGTGGCAATTGTAAATGCCATGGGCAATGGTGTTGCCGATGATAAGGCCGTGTATTCTTATGTGCCGGCGATGATAAGATATTATCTTAATGAAGAGCCTATATTAAAAAATGTTCCTACTTACCAGCTTGGTTTTGCAGAAAACAGGAAACTCGTTTTTGAGAATATGGCTACGATGGTGATTAAGAAAACAAATGAATCAGGTGGCTATGGTATGTTGATTGGCAGTGCTGCTACAGAAAAACAAATGGAAGAATTTAAAGTGGCGATCGAAGAAGATCCGAGAAATTATATCGCACAGCCTATTATCAGTTTATCCTCAGCACCCTGCTATATCAATGGGGTGTTACAACCGAGACGGGTTGATCTAAGACCGTATGCGTTATATGGACCTGATGGAATAGATATTGTTCCGGGAGGATTGACAAGGGTAGCGTTGAAAGAAGGATCATTAGTTGTTAACTCATCACAGGGTGGTGGAAGTAAGGATACATGGGTGTTGGGATAGTTCGGAGTTCAGAGTCTGGAGTTCGGAGTCTCTTAGGTGTATGTTTCTTTTAATACTGCAACAGGGTTGAGAGAAAAGAGAGTTAGAAAATTTACGTTAAATGAAACCAACTCTACTACAGAGGCCTTAAGAAATTCCGCCCAATGAAATTAATTTTGCACATAAAAACTTTAATACTTACGAATGAAAGAATATGGGTTAATAAAAGAAGCTTCGGTAAGCGAGGGCTGTGACAAGGTGGCCTCCTCTTTCGGAGGAGGTCGGGAGGAGGCTGCATGCTAAGTAGAGTTGCCGATTCTGTTTTCTGGATGGCCCGTTACATGGAGCGGACCAATGGAATGTTGCGGATACTACGCACCAATTACATTTCATCACAGGATGAAGTAAAGGATTTTAGCTGGCAAACATTATTACGTAATTACAGCGATGCCCCGGCAGACGAAATTAAAGCTATCGGGAATCAATCCATAAAAGTGCTCGAGCATTTATTACTTGATAAGAACAACGGGGCTTCTGTCTTCAATAACATTACCAGGGCAAGAGAAAATGCAAGAGCCGTGCAGGACCATATCACCAAAGAAGTATGGCAGTGCCTGAATGATTATTATCACCTGATACGGGATACAAAAATTCACCAGCAGGTTCAGTTTGGTGACCCGGTAACAGCTCTTGATACATTGATCTATCATGGCATGCTTTACCATGGCACCGTAGATGTTACCATGGCAAGAGGCGAAGGCTTTAATTATCTCAACATTGGCAAATTCTTAGAACGGGCCATCCTTTCCGCCGATATGCTGAATATAAAATTGACAGAACTCGACTATAATTTACAACAGCCGGTTGAAGTACCTGCCCTTCGCTACCTTTTATATTCTTTATCGGGCTACGAGTATTATTTAAAAACTCACCGGGGAAATTTCCAGGCCGACCATGTACTGCAGCAAATAATTTATAATGATAACTTCCCGCATTCGGTAGCGTATTGCCTTAAACAATTATTCCGGTATTTTGAACGCTTAGAAACAGAAAGCCTGCCCGAAAGCTACAAGCAATTAGAATTTTTGATCGGTCGTGCCATGAACGATGTAAAATACAGCAGTATCAATACAGCCGATGGGGAGAACCTGAAACAATTTTTACACCAAACCAGGCAGGAGCTACTCAGTATAGCCGCCGCCTTCAATGAATATTATTTTGGCAATTCCTGAATTGCACCAACTTTACACACATGCCTAAGTACCAGATAAAACATATCACCCGATACTCCTACCCTTCTACTGTTATTGACAGTGCAAACCAGGTTATGCTTTTTCCACTGGATGATGCACAACAGGAAGTAAAAAACCATGAACTCGTCATCACTCACCAGCCCTCAGTAGAGATTTTTACCGATTATTTTGGCAATCAGGTCGGCATCTTCTCTGTCATCAAACCACACCGGGAGCTGACGATTGAATCAACTATTGATGTGATCATCCATGAAGTGCAACTGCCCAATGCAGATACTGCTGCAGCAACACAATGGGACAACCTGAATATTATCCGGGAGCAATTTCCTTACATGGATTTTATGTTACTGGAGAAGATTGATTCTTACGAAGAGATATCCTCTTTTGTTACTTCACTCATGAATGATGGCATTACTCCATTTGCCATTGCAGAGCAGATGTCTGCTTTTGTGTACAACAATTTTGAATATAAAAAAGGAATCACCAGTGTCGAAACCAAGGTGGATGAAATTTGGGAACTGAAAGGCGGTGTTTGCCAGGATTTTGCCCATGTACTATTAGTGATGTTGCGTATTGTTGGTATTCCGGCCCGGTATGTAAGCGGGTATATTTGTCCCAAGAACCATGAACTGCGTGGCGAAGGCGCCACTCATGCCTGGGTAGAAGCTTATATTCCTTTTCATGGCTGGATAGGGCTTGACCCGACCAATAACTGTATTGCCAATGACCGCCATGTAAGGTTAGCCATCGGCAGAAGTTTTACCGATTGCACACCGGTTAAAGGCACTTACAAAGGTTCTTCTGAACATAGATTGGAAGTTTCCGTTACCATAGAAAATGGTAGCCCTAAAAAAGAAGGCGACTCTCCTACTCCTGTTTTTACATACCGGGTGCATAACCCCGCAGAACCGGATAATTCATACAGACGGTTTATGGAGATGCAGCAACAGCAGTAAGAAAATGATATCCTATCTTCGGTTTCCAAAAATCAGATATGAATTATCAAACCCTGCTTACCATTTTAGAGAACGGTATCTTAACGATTGTAATTAACCGTCCTGACAAACTAAATGCCTTAAATAAAGAAGTTTTTTTTGAGTTGAATAAAATATTGGACGAGATCGAAAAAAATCCGGTCATTAAATCAGCGATCATTACAGGCGCAGGCTCAAAGGCTTTTGTAGCCGGTGCAGACATATCAGAGTTTGGCGGACTAAATAAAGAAAATGCCATGGCACTGGCAAAAAGAGGGCAGGATACCTTTGCAAGAATTGAAAATTCATCTAAACCAATTGTAGCTGCGGTAAATGGTTTTGCATTAGGTGGCGGATGTGAGTTAGCTATGAGTTGTCATTTCCGTGTAGCGGCAGAAAATGCAAAGTTTGGTCAACCGGAAGTAAATCTTGGTTTGATTCCCGGTTATGGCGGTACACAACGATTGGTACAGTTGATTGGAAAAGGGAAAGCAATGGAGTTACTGATTTCTGCACATATGATTGATGCCGCTGAAGCAAAACAACTGGGGTTGGTCAATTATGTTACGACGGCTGAAACATTGTTGGAGCATACCAAAAAAATTCTTGATATCGTCAATTCAAAAGCTCCGCTGGCAGTAGCAGGCTGCATTAAAGCCGCTAATGCGGTGTTTGATGAAACAAAAGATGGCTATGCAGTGGAAATAGAAGAATTCGGCAATGCCTTTGCCACAGAAGATATGAAAGAAGGGACTGCTGCTTTCCTGGAAAAGCGAAAAGCAACTTTCACAGGAAAATAGACTTACTCAAATAGTTCATCGGGAAACACCCGTATCACTTTTACAAACCGGCGTTGATAATACTTTTCGAATGGTGTTATTACTACTCCCTTTCCTTTACCGGATGTGGAATGAATAAAATGAAGTTTGCCGTCCTGAATATTTTCTACAATTCCCATATGACCAACAGTGCGGATGGTGCTGTCGGTTCCGGTAAATAAGATCAAGTCGCCGGGCCTTGCCTGATCTGTGGTTATCTCTTTACCATAATTAGTAAAATCAACTGATGACCGTGGCACTTTTACATTAAAATGATTAAATACATAAGTGATAAATCCGGAGCAATCAAAACCCTTAGCAGGATCGATGGAAGCATACAGGTAAGGAACTCCAATTAATGTTCTCGCAAAAGTAATTATTGAATCAGGTGTTGTTATTTGAATTGCAATAATCTCGTTTATAATTTCTGGCAATTGATGAGCCTCTGTATCTATGTGCGGTATCGTTACTGCGATATCATCTGCAGGGATGGCAGGAGAATCATCCTGATGATTAACACAGCCAGCTAACGCCATATTAATAGCTAAAGCAAAAAAAACATGCACAGATAACAATGTGTTAAACATTAGAAATTACTTCTCCACGAGTTTATCATCAATGAGATAGCCTAAGACGTTACTGATATTATCTCTTCCTTTCGAATCCTCCAGGAAAACCTTGAACGAATTGATACTTTTTTCCGGGAAAGTCAGGATCCTTTTTCTGCCGATACTGGTGCCTTTTATTTCCCCAACATTCTTGTTTTCCTTATAAAAAACAATCCTGAATTTTCTGACTGTCTGGCCAAGATGGATGGCTTCTTTCAGTACAATACAGTTGATCTTTGTTTTCTCCTTACACTCAACAATAAAATTCTGCAAATTAGCCCCGAATACCCCGCTTGAATCCATTGTTTTAAAAGTAACCTCCTGCGGTGCAAACTGGTAATACATATTTGCGTTTTTCAGGAGATTGTTGGCAAAGCTCTCATCCCGTAATTTTTTAAACCCGATTAGTGCCTCAATATCTTTTTCTCCAATTAATCCACGGCTATCCGGTGGAACGTTCAATAAGAGATTGGCGCCCCTTCCAACAGATTTCAAATAGATATTAAACAACTGCCTTGGTGTTTTTATTTTATCATCTTCATTGGCATGCCAAAACCATCCCGGTCGTATACTTACATCACATTCCGCAGGCATCCATTTCTTGCCCCTGTAATTTCCATGGTTCAATGTATCAGTGGGTGGTGCTCCTTCTCCTCTTTTAAAGCCTTCCGGATCCAAAAAATTCCAGTTAGGATCGCCGGCAATACCACTCTCATTACCCACCCAGCGAATATCGGGCCCGATATCACTGAACACAACTGTATTGGGAGAATATTGCTTTACAATATTTTCATACCGCTTCCAGTCATACACTTGTGTTTTACCATTCGGTCCTTCTCCATTAGCTCCATCCCACCACATTTCCCAAATGGGTCCATAGTTGAGAAAAATTTCTTTCATCATGCCCGCAAATACAGTGTTATATTTCTCCGTGCCATAATCAGGATGATTTCTATCCCAGGGGGAGAGATAAACACCAAATTTTAAACCGGCTTCCCTGCAAGCCTGGGATAATTCTTTCAGCACATCTCCTTTACCATCTTTCCATTTGCTTTCTCTCACCGTGTGTGTTGAAAAATTACTTGGCCAAAGACAAAAACCATCATGGTGCTTTGCTGTAATGATAATTCCTTTTGCACCGGCCGCTTTTGCAGTGCTGCACCATTGCTTGCAATCAAGCTGAGTGGGGTTGAATATTGTTTCCGGTTCTGCACCCGTTCCCCATTCTTTATCTGTAAATGTATTCGGACCAAAATGCAGGAACAGGTAAAACTCTGTTTCATGCCAGGCCAGTTGCTTTTTAGAAGGAACAGGGCTCTTGCTATTGTCCTGTGCTGCACCACCAATCGAAACCAATAGTAGCAGACTTAACCAAAAAAATTTCATGATAATTATTTCTTCATTTTAAAGACATAAAATATTTCATCTGCAACAGGATGAGTGGCTTTAAAAGTATACCCCATCAACTTAGCAATGGTTTGAGCAAACTGTTGCTGATAAAGTTGCATATCGGATCCAATAGCTATCGGATTTAATTCGCCCCGTACCGGTGAATCCGGTCCCATGACCGCAAACCATATTTCATGAGCATCCTGTATTTTATTATTGTGACTGGTCCATTTTTCTTTTTCGATATCCCCTCTTCCATGATCAGTTGTAATGAGCAGTGTTGTTTTATTCCTGTAAAGGGGATCGCTTTGTACATAATCCCATAATTGCTTCAGCCATGCATCAACCTGCCGGCCAGCATCCAGGTAAGAACGATATTCACCGGCATGTGCCCATTCATCTGTTTCGCCATAGGCGATATATAACACTTTCGGTTTTTTTGTTTTTAGATACTCCAATGCCCCATAATGCGTAAACACATCTAAACATTCATCTTCACCCCATGGCTTGTGAGTATCCTTTAGCATGGCATTCATTAATTTTTCATTGGTGGTTGGTTTATTGCCACCCATATTATTGAATCCTGACACAATAGGGATACCGCTTCTCTCTTCATTTAATATTCTGTCAAATGCCTCCCATGCACCGAAAGCTGCAACTTTTCCTTTCAGCCTGGATTGCTTATTCAAATATTCCAGTACTGTTATATTTGGATTGGGAGGATAACTATTGCTGTTAATATTGGTATCGGCATAGCCGGTAAATATTTCACTATAGCCGGGATAGCTGAACCAGTAAGGATTAGCGTTGTCAACCTTACTTCCTAATGTCCTGTTTCCAAAAATCTGTCCTTTCGTCACAACAGTACTCCAGAGAAATGGCATCAATTTTTTTCTCCGTTCGTTTTCATTGTTAGCCCAGAAATTTTTATAAAGATATTCGCTGTCGCCCTGGTTGTATTTTGGATTATTAGCAATGGCAGAATCCATTCCTTTGAATACTTCCTGCCAGCGAAATCCATCTGTAGTTACTATAATAATATTCTCTGTTTGCCGCTGAGCTTGTATACCGACTGAAAATAACAGGAGAAGGGCGAACAACATTTTTTTCATGCACACTTGCTTTGATAATCAATAATACGAAATTATTCCAATGAAGTTTTTCCACTAATATCAGCCGCCTCTGATTGATGCAGGTCAAAAACAATTATTTCATTTTTCCCTTTTTTTAGCCATCCTGCCGGGCAAAATAATCGTTGTTGCGGCCCTTTATTCCAGTACCGGCCAATATTATGTCCATTTACATACATTATGCCCTTTGTATACCGGCTCATATCAAAATAAGTATCACCAGTTACAGCAAGATCAAATTCACCTTTAAAAAAAGAACAAGGCCGTTTATCAACTTCCTGATTGGACGAAGCCGTCTTCATGGCAAAGTCTTCATCCATCGGTAAAGAAAAGATTTCCCAATTCATCAACGTCATACTATTTAAGGTAACCCGGTCAGTAATACCCTTCCGGTCGATCATAAACTGGGCAAAATTTATATGTCCCATCCCTTCCACTAAAATATCCAATTGTGGATTGGGCGTTGTTGTTTTGGGCAGTTCAATGGTCCAATCTCCGCCATCCCGGTAAACTGTGTTTATATATTTTCCATCCAGGAAAACGAGAGCATAATCATGCGGTTCCCAAATCTTAAGCTTACCACTTTTATGTCCGATTAGTTTTGTCCGGTATAACATCAACCCCTGGTTCTGATCAAATGCTTCCATAGGTTTTGGTTGCGCACTATATACAGGTGCCGGTAAATGATTCCAGATCGTTGTCCGGTGTTTCATTTTAAATGCAGGAATTTCAATAACAGGAATAGCAGCAGGTATGGCAGGAAGTTCAACATCCCTGTATTTTGCAATCAGGTTTCGCAACATAAAATATTTCTCCGTAGGTAGTCCCTGCTCATTGATGGGTGCATCATAATCATAGCTGGTAATATCGGGCTGGTATTGTGTAGATGATCCTGCATTTGCCCCGGCAGTAAATCCAAAATTGGTGCCCCCGTGTATGACATAGAAATTCAATGATTTTTTATTCCGAAGCAAGAATTCAACTTCCCTTTTCAAATCACCTGTTCCGGGTTTTGCAAACTTTTCACCCCAATGTGTCAGCCATCCAGGATAGGTTTCGCTGCTAAAAGACGGAACATTGGGATTTCTTTTTTTGGCTTGTTCAAAATCTGCCTCGCTACCGCCGCTATCCAGTCCAATAGCAGCACCATCTATATTACCAGCTTCCAGCATATAGGGAGTAGGGCCATCAGCTGTATAAAAAGGAACATTGATGCCGTTTTTCAACCATAACTTTCTTAACTCTTCCAAATACTGTTTATCGTTACCAAAACTTCCATATTCATTTTCTATCTGCACCATCAGTATCGGGCCACCATTCGTACACTGCAATGATTTTATTTCTTTGGCAAGACGATTGATGTATCCCGTCACGGCACTCATATACCTCGTATCCATACAACGGATCTTGATATCAGGTATTTTTAAAAGATAAGGCGGCAAACCACCGAAATCCCATTCTGCACATACATAAGGTCCGGGGCGAAATAAAACCCACATTCCTTCCTGCTGACAAATGCGAACAAATTCTGCTATATCCCGGTTGGCTGATTTAAAATCAAATATTCCCGGTTTTAATTCATGATAGTTCCAGAAAATATATGCCGCAATCGTATTGCACCCCATCGCTTTGACCATCTGAATGCGATGCCGCCAGTATTCCTTTGGTATTCGTGCCGGGTGTATCTCGCCACTGATAATTTGAAAAGGTTTGCCGTCTAACAAAAAATCATCCTTGCCGAGAGTAAAAGAATGTTTTGATTGTGAAAATGAAGACACCGAAATAAGCAGGAATAAGCAACCGTAGATGAGCTTTTTCATAGCCCAATTTAGCACTGTCCATTGAACTTTAAAAGTCAAAATCAGGTAACTGATTACCTGTTTGGCCTACCTTTGCGCCTGCCTGCCTGCAGGATATTATTTAAAACATCATACACTTTGTTATGGAATACCGGATTGAAAAAGATACCATGGGAGAAGTAAAAGTGCCCGTTGACGCTTATTATGGTGCACAAACCCAGCGGAGCATTGATAATTTTAAAATTGCACAGGATATTAATAGAATGCCCAAAGAAATCATTGCGGCATTTGCCTACCTTAAAAAAGCGGCTGCCATTACCAACCTGGAAGCCGGTGTTTTACCAAAAAACAAATCTGTACTAATAGGAAAAGTGTGTGACGAAATCCTGAAAGGTCAACTAAACGATTATTTTCCGTTGGTAGTCTGGCAAACAGGCAGTGGTACACAAAGTAATATGAATGTAAATGAAGTGGTGGCTTACCGGGGTCATGTACTAAAAGGTGGAAAATTGACCGATAAAGAAAAATTTTTACATCCAAATGATGATGTAAATAAGTCACAATCATCCAACGATACGTTTCCGACTGCAATGCATATCGCTGCGTATAAAATTTTAGTGGAAACAACTATTCCGGGAATTAAAAAATTAAGAGATACGCTGGCGAAGAAGAGCAAAAAATTTATGAAAGTGGTAAAGATTGGCCGTACTCACTTCATGGATGCCACCCCGTTAACAGTTGGGCAGGAATTCAGTGGCTATGTTTCCCAATTGGACCATGGATTAAAAGCCATAAAAAATACACTAGCTCATTTAAGTGAGTTGGCACTGGGCGGCACCGCCGTAGGAACGGGAATTAACACACCGCCCAACTATGCAGAGAATGTAGCTAAACACATTGCAAAGCTTACCAGCTTGCCATTTGTAACGGCTGAAAACAAATTTGAAGCTCTTGCTGCGCATGATGCCATCGTAGAAGCACATGGCGCATTGAAAACAGTTGCTGTAAGTCTGATGAAAATTGCCAACGATATCCGTATGCTTTCATCTGGACCCAGAAGCGGTATTGGCGAAATTTTTATACCTGACAATGAGCCCGGCTCATCCATTATGCCTGGCAAAGTAAACCCTACACAATGCGAAGCCCTGACGATGATTGCTGCACAGGTGATGGGGAATGATGTGGCTATCGGTATTGGGGGTGCCAATGGTCATTTTGAATTAAATGTTTTTAAACCGGTAATGATCTATAATTTCCTGCACAGTGCAAGATTGATCGGCGACGGCTGTGTTTCCTTTAACGATAAATGTGCTGTTGGTCTTGAGCCAATTGAAGCTAATATTAAAAAACATGTTGACAATAGCCTGATGCTTGTAACAGCTTTGAATACAAAAATCGGATATTACAAAGCAGCAGAAATAGCACAGAAAGCCCATAAACAGGGAACTACATTGAAGGAAATGGCCGTTAAACTTGGCTATGTTACCTCTGAGCAGTTTGACGAATGGGTAAAGCCGGCCAATATGGTAGGTAAGATATAACCAACGCTTTTAAAAGCTGAATGGTAAAATCCCTATCGTAAAAAAGGAAGAATTAACGTTTCTTCTTTTCTTTATTGAGTAAAATTTGCACAAAAGATTGTTTTGTCACTAACTTACGGTAGAATTAAATCCAAAACCTTTTAATAAACCAATAAATCCCCATCTATGAAAAGTGTTGGCCAACCATCAAATTATTTTTCTCCTGATACACTGAAGGTTCCTGAAAAAGAACTTGCATCCAAACAAGTTGAACAATCTCCTTATTTAAGAGCAGTTCTTTCTGACAGAGGAACTTCTGGCACTGCAAAGGTTTTGTCTATGGCAAACTCCAGCATGACAGCGGCATTGCGTTACATAGCTAACAGCAGCAAACAAACTATTCCTGGGAAGTTGATAACACCAGCCTGGTAAATTATTCTGTAACCTTTGAGCATAATCCCTTAAAAAAGCCCCCAAATTGGGGGTTTTTTCATTTACTATCTCCTTAATTTATTACTAGTTGATAAGAAGAAAATTATGTCTTAGAAATACTGCTTGAAACAGGGTT
>CALRVH010000004.1:0-114234 GCA_943371565.1 Chitinophaga pinensis
AAAAGTTACCGGGTCGGGATTGAGCTGGAGGGTTCAATAAAATTTAACTCATGGATAAATGCTGCTGCTAATATTGCACTGAGCCAGAATAAAGTAAAGAATTTCACAGAGTACATTGATGATTATGATAATGGCGGCCAGAAAACAAACAGTTATACTTCAGCTACTATTGCTTACTCCCCTGCTGTAGTTAGCGGAGCAACAATTAATTTTTTGCCGTTCAAGAATACTGAATTGAGTTTGCTGAGTAAATACGTAAGTAAACAATATTTAGACAATACGGGAAATAAAGGCCGTGCACTTAATTCATTTTTTGTACAAGACATCAGGGCTATCTATACGTTGAAAAGGAAAGGGCTGAAAGAAGTTACTGTCATTGCGCAGGTAAATAATATTTTCAGCAGGAAGTATGAACCAAACGGGTACACTTATAGCTATTTTGTCGGGGGCGAAACAATAACTGAGAATTATTACTTCCCGATGGCGGGAACAAATTTTATGATGGGGATTAATATCAGGCTGTAGTGTTTGGTCATAGCCAGTAGAAAAACCCGGCTAACTTATTAACTGTTATTCCCAAACTTGTTTTGCCATTCCAGGATACCACCTGTAACATTCTTAGTATTTTTAAACCCCATCGTATCGAGTAACATACAGGCTTGCCCGCTACGTACACCGCTGCGACAATGGATGATCACTTCTTCTTCTTTCAGGTCTTCCAGTTCGTCCACCTGGAAAGATTGAAACTTTCCTAAGGGGATAAGTGTTCCTCCAATATTAAACTCGGCATACTCATGCGGTTCACGACAATCAATAAGATTTATTTTCTCGCCAGCATCCATCCGGGCTTTCAGTTCTTCTACAGTTATATTCTGCATCGCTTAAATTATAGTTGTAAAGGTGTGTTTATACTATCTTTTTCCGGCTTATTCAGTTGTAGCCACACATCTATTGTTTGGCCAGAACGGATTCGTTGAATTCTTTTTTCATCATCAAAACGTTCCGGGTTTTGCTTATAAATCCAGGCACCAAGGGTATCAGTAATATTGGCATCTGCAACAATGGCCCCGATCACAATTCCATTAGCTTCAAGAATTTTTTTAGCTTCTCCAAATTCCATTCCTGTAATAACGGGGACGGTAAATTCTTTATTACCTACTCCATCACCCAATACCAATGAAATAGCACTTCCTTTCCTGATCTTAGTCCCGGGGTTTATGGAAGTGCCATTATACCTTTGTTCCAGTATTGCATTCCTGGCAAAATCGGGTTTGAAAGTGGTATCGCCAATCTTTAAATCCATATTTTTTAGTACCATCTCTGCGTTGCGATAGCTATAACCGATCAGATTCGGCATTTCTACCAGTGGCGGTACAGCACGGCTAATGATGAGAAAAACAGTACGATTAGACTTCACCACTTCATCGGCATCAGGAAGTTGTTTAATAACTGTTAGTGGTTGAACTGTATCAACATAAATAGAATCCTGGATCTCCACATCAAAGCCGGCTTTCTTTAAAATCTTCGTGGCCTCCTCAAAATTTTTTCCTGCCACGGAGGGTACTGTACTGGCTTTACCGTGACTGGTTATCCAATCCAATGAAAGAAGAATAACAGCGAAAATACCCAGTGCAAGCAAAATACCTGCAAGGATATTGACCCATAAGGGACGGTTGGTGATGAATTTAAACATATTATAAAAAATACAAGGTACAAGAATCAATGCACAAGAGCTTGTTCATACCAACTAATTCTCAAGGCATTCGTTTACCAATTTTGTATAGAACTCACTCAAACTCCAGCCCATTACTTTTACCTGTTGTGGTACTATACTTGCTTCACTTTGCCCGGGAATTGTATTCACTTCCAGCATATAAGGTCTGCCTTCTTCTTCATTATAAATGAAATCAATCCGTACTACTCCCCTGCAATTAAAAATGGTATAAATTTTTTTGGCAGCGTCTCTTATCTTATCTGCAATCACTTCATCTACTTCAGCTGGTGTTGTTTCTGTTGATTTGCCCTGGTACTTTGCTTCAAAATCAAAAAAAGCTTTATCAGCATGTGCCTTTACTTCTGTAAGAGGAAGTACAATTATATTTCCTTTTGATTTAAAAACACCAACCGTAAATTCTCGTCCGTTAATCATTTCCTCAACAAGTACCTGGTTATCTTCCTTGAAGGCTTTTTCAATTGCCAGTCCCAATTCATCAGAGGGTTTGTCCACTTTTGACATGCCAATACTCGATCCGCCATTATTTGGTTTAATAAAAACCGGAAATTTTAATGTGCTTATAATTTCATCCGGGCTGCCAAAGCTATCCTTAATCAATATCACAGACCTGGATACGCCAATACCAGCCATACCAGCTACGGCTACCGCATATCTTTTATTAAAAGTAATGGCAGAGGTAGCGGCATCACAACCAGTGTAAGGAATTTTCAAGGTATCAAAATAACCTTGCAGCTTTCCATCTTCACCGGGTGTACCGTGCATGCCAATAAAGATGGCATCGAATTTTATTTTCTGATTATCTATCTGGAGAGAAAAATCGTTTTTATCAATCTCCATTTTGCGGCCATCCGTGACTTCATAAAACCAACCTTGCGGGTTAATGTCAATTTTATATACATTAAAATGCTTGCGGTCCAGGTTATTGTCAATTGTGACGGCACTTTTATAGGATATTACTGCTTCGCCAGAAAAACCGCCGGTTACAAGAGCTATGTTCTTCTTAATCATTTTAAGTGGTGTAGTGTGTTTACTGTTGCAAATATTGCAGAAAAAACGGTTTGTTGAAAATTTAGAATGCTAAAACTGACTTATTTCTTGCTTTGAAGGAAAAATAAGAAAGGTGAAGGCCGTTTCTCCTTCACCTTTTTACGACGGGACATATCACCCGCCACTCTTTAAGCAGTTTTCACTGCTGTATATATTGAGATATGACTGTAAGTTACCAAATTTAGTTTGGCAAGCACCTTCAAAGCTTCAAAATTTATGCACACAAGGGCACAAATCAGATATGCAACAGCGCCTTTTTGGCCATTAACTGGTCAACTGTTTCCTGGTACATTTCATCAGGAACACAACAGTCAACCGGGCAAACAGCAGCACATTGCGGTTCTTCATGAAAACCCTGGCACTCAGTACATTTATTAGGAGTGATATAGTAAATATCGACTGCCACAGGGGCATTCTTCTGGTCTGCATCCACTACCGATCCATCGAGCAGGGTAAAAGAGCCTTTTACAGATGTGCCGTCAGCAACAGCCCATTCTACTCCACCTTCATAAATTGCATTGTTAGGACATTCGGGCTCGCAGGCGCCGCAGTTGATACATTCTTCTGTGATCTTGATAGCCATAATAATTTTATTAACGGGTTGAGGGTTAGTTTTACCGGGATAAATGTATAATTTTTATTAACCCGGCGAATCATTGATAAATTTTTTCCAGTGCTTAGTTCGTTAATTTGCACCGGGGAAAAAACCGGTTTAATGCAAAATTAATTATTGATAATGAATTTACAACATCGCATTGATTTATTAATTCGGTTGGGGCAATATATTTTATCGGATGATGAGCAGTGGCAGGATATCAAGGAAAGAGCCAGCAGGGAAAATGGGTGGTTTATCCCTGAATTTATTGAACAGGCCACAACAAACATCGCCCGGTTTTATTTGTCAGGCGAACCGTTGAAAAACTGGGCAGCTTCATACCCACTTCAGAATTCCCCTTCGGAAAGTTTGGGGCATACACCCAAAAAAATTGGTATCGTCATGGCCGGAAACATCCCCCTGGTCGGCTTCCATGATTTTCTTTGCGTATTTATAAGTGGCCATAAAGCTTTAATAAAGGCCTCTTCAAAAGATACACTGCTGATTAAACACCTTATTGAAAAGCTGCGGGAATGGGATCATGAAATAAAAGACCTGGTGGAGTTTTCAGAAATGCTGAAAGCCTGCGATGCCTATATTGCCACCGGTAGTAATAATTCGTCCCGGTACTTTGACTACTATTTTGGCAAATATCCAAACATTATCCGCCGTAACAGAACGTCTGTAGCAGTGCTGACAGGTGACGAGACGAATGAAGAACTAACAAAACTTGCTGATGATGTGTACCTGTATTTTGGATTGGGTTGCCGCAATGTGACAAAAATCTATGTCCCCAAAGACTATGATTTTATTCCCCTACTGGAAGCCTTTAAAAAGTATAAGTACCTCGCAGACCATTTTAAATACAAAAACAATTACGACTACAACCTGGCGCTGCACTTGCTGAATAAGAAATACTATATGTCCAATGATTCCATCCTCCTTGTTGAGGAAGCCTCTATTTTCTCTCCTATCAGCCAGTTGAATTATGAATTTTATTCAGGCAATGACGACTTGACAGGAAAATTGCCAAAGGCACAAGACTTGCAATGTGTTGTTGGCAAGGGGTTTATCCCCTTTGGACAGGGACAATCTCCCTCACTTACTGATTATGCAGATGGAACGGACACATTAAAGTTCTTGTCGGAGCTTTAAGTAAAGTGGAAAAATCAGTGAACAAGGGTATTTTATTTGATCATTAATCGTATTAATTTTATAGCACCGGGGAAGTACGAAAGGCTTGGTAAACGATTTGTTAAACTAATTCAGTGGCAATCAATTAAACAATTAGCATCGTTACTTTGTAGAACAAGTATGAAAACTAAAAATTAATTACCTCAATTTAAAATCTGACAAGAATATGAAATGGAAACAAGTTTTACTGATAGTGGGAATCAGTGCCGTATCAGCTATAACCAGTGTGTGGGTATATGGAAAATTTAACCGTAAGGAACCCGGTTTTACACAAACATCAACGGGTAACCTTCCGGTAAACTATGCCGGATTTTTTGACAATGCAGCTGGTGCAGGCGAACCTGTTGACTTTACTAAAGCAGCCAATGCCGCAGTACCTGCAGTAGTGCACATCAAAACAAAAATTGCAGCGAAGAAAGTGAACAACCAGCTTCCCAGGACAAACAATGGCAATAGCATGGAAGACCTGTTTGAGCAATTCTTTAATAATGGTATGGGACCAAGGGTTCAGCCGGAGCAAAGAGCTTCCGGCAGTGGTGTTATTATCAGTGATGATGGCTATATCATAACAAACAACCATGTGGTTTCTGATGGCGGGCAGGGAGTAGCAGATGAAATTACTGTTACACTTAGCAACAAAAAAGTATATAAGGCAAGATTAATAGGTAAAGATCCCAGCAGTGATCTTGCCGTATTGAAAATAGATGGTGCAGGATTCCCATTCCTTTTGTATGGCAATTCCGACAATGTAAAATTAGGACAGTGGGTACTGGCAATTGGTTATCCGCTTACACTCGAGACTACAGTAACAGCCGGTATCGTTAGTGCCAAAGGCAGAAATATCGGAATCAATAGCCGCCAAAGCCAAACCCCCATTGAATCATTCATACAAACAGATGCTGCGGTAAACCAGGGTAACAGTGGTGGTGCTCTAATTACAACTGACGGGCAATTAATTGGTATTAACTCTGCCATTTATGCACCTAACGGTACTTATGCAGGTTACTCATTTGCTATACCTGTAAATCTTACCAAAAAAATCGTTAATGACCTTATTAAATATGGCGATGTAAAAAGACCTTACCTCGGAATTTCAGTAGCAGAAGATAAGTTTGATGCTGGTGACGGTGCTCATGTAGGTAATGTAGCCAAAGATGGTGCAGCTGCCGCCATTGGTTTAAAACCCGGTGACATTATTATAAAAATCAATGATGCCACTATCAGTTCATGGACTGAATTGCAGGCTACTGTTTCTTCTTATAATTCAGGCGAAAAAATAAATGTTACCTATAAAAGAAACGGGAAAGAATATACTTCCTCTGCCACATTAACTTCAAAGAGTGGCACCTACGACCAGGTTGCAGCTACCAGTGTTGGTGATAAATTAGGTGCTGATTTAGAAACACTAGATGCTAAAAAAGCTCTTACCTATGAAATTGAAGGTGGGGTATTGGTGAAAAAAATTAAAGCCGGAGGAATATTTAGTAAAACAAGAATGGAATCAGGTTTTATTATTACCAGCGTAAACGGTATGGATATTACCAGCATTGAAGAGTTGAACCAGGCTATAAGAAGCCTTAAAGGTGAAAGTATTCAATTAGAAGGCATGTACCCCGGCTACGAAGGCATATACAGGTATCCGTTAAACCTGGATGAAATACCAGTTCCATAATAACTTCTGTAAAAAATAAAAGAGCCGTTCAGCAAATGCTGAACGGCTCTTCTCATAGAAAGCTTCATCAGTTATTTTTCATATACCAAATACTCCCACCCCTGCATTTCAAAACTCTTTTCTTTTGTAAAATCATTAGCAGCGCCGGAAAAAGCATTTTTATAAATTCCGGTTACATTCGAATCCAGCATTTCAAACCGCAAGCCAGCAGGTCCAGATAAGTTTAATACCACCAGCACTTCCCTGCTTCCGTTTTTTCGCAAATAAGCAAATACATTTTTAGGATCACTGGTTTTGATACGAAAAGTCTGAACAGCCGGATCGCCGCTGCGAAGCGCCGGGTTATTTGTTTTAAGATGCAATAAGGTTTTATAAAAATCGCTTAGCTCATTGGTACCTGTCCACGCAATGGGGTCTCTATCAAAAAATTTAATCCTTTTCTTATTGGGTAATTCCTGGCCGGAATAAAGCAAGGGCACCCCGTTCCATGTTGCACTAAATACCGCCAGCGCCTTTACCATATTATCATATTTTTCATACTCCGTACCATTCCAACTATTCTCATCATGATTAGTGGTAAACCATGCCCGCATAGTACTATCGCCTAAATCATCATATTTTTTCAAAACGGTAAGCAGGGTATCAATTGGTTCATGCTTTTTATAATAGTCTTCTGTTTTATGCATCCATGTCCAGGTATAGCTCGCATCAAAAGCTTCTCCATATTCAGGTTTTTCCAACTCATCAAATTCGCCGAGCCAAAACAAAGGTTTCACTGCATCTAATTCAGTTCTGGCTTCTTTCCAGAAATCAAGTTCAACCCAAAAAGCAAGATCGCAACGAAACCCGTCAATATCACATTCAGTTACCCAAAACTTCATCGCATCTTTCATCGCCTTTCGCAAATCCTTATTACCAAAATCAAGTTCAATGATATCCTCCATGCCAGAAGCTATCTGAAAATCATTGGTGGATGAATCTTTGAGAAAATATTCAGGATGTTCTGTTGTCCATTTATGATCCCAGCCAGTATGATTGGCCACCCAATCAAGAATGACCTTAAAACCCATTTCATGTGCTTGTTTCACCAGGCTTTTAAAATCGTCCAGTGTACCAAATTCAGGATTAACGGAGGTATAATCGGAACAGGCATAATAACTGCCTAATGAACCCTTTTTATTTTTTTGTGCAATGGGTGTGATGGGCATAAACCAAAGGGTTTTAACGCCCATCTCTTTTAGTCTTGGCAATTCCTGAACAAAAGCATTAAAGGTTCCCTGTTCCGTGTACTGACGAACATTCACTTCATAGATGTTGGTGTTGTGCGCCCACTCAACTGGTTTAAATCTGTTTAGCATGCTGCTTGTATTTTTGGGGGGGTTGGTTTCATCTTCTTTTTTTATCAGTTTACAAGAGTTCAGTAAAACTGTGAAAGAGAAAGCAAGCAATAAGTATCGCATAGTTCGAACTTTGGAGGGAAGATAATAATAAGTTTTGAGTTTAAGGTTTAGGGTTACGGGTTGTTTCCACGCAAAAAAAGGCTTTAACCAATGCCATGTAAAACCCTAAACACAAAACACTAAACAAAGTTATCTTTACCCCATGAAGAATTTTGATGTCCCAATTATCTACCGAAGCCCGTTGATTTCTGCTATCAAAAAAAAGCGGAAAGAAATGGATAAGATGAAAAAGGATTTTACGCCTACCCTTCTCGATTTCGGTCCCTTACAGATCTATCTTGCCAGGCACTTTGGTTTTTGTTATGGTGTAGAAAATGCCATTGAAATTGCTTTCAGAACCGTGGAAGAAAATCCAGGTAAGCGGATTTTCCTGCTGAGTGAAATGATCCACAATCCGCAAGTAAATGCAGACCTGCAGGCACATGGGATTGTTTTTTTACAGGATACTTATGGGAAACAACTGATTCCGTTTGAAGAAATAACTGCTGATGATATTGTGCTGATACCAGCTTTTGGTACTACACTGGAAATAGAGGATAAATTAAAACGCATTGGAATTCAGACGGAAAAATATAATACGACCTGTCCGTTTGTAGAAAAAGTATGGAACCGCAGTGAGGCGATCGCTAAAAAAAATTATACTATTATCATTCATGGCAAGCCAACACATGAGGAAACAAGAGCCACTTTTTCGCATGCAGCGTCAACGGCCCCTTCTGTAATAGTAAAAGATATGGCAGAAGCAACAGAACTTGCCCAATACATAACTGGTGAAAAAGCTGCTGCTGATTTTTACATCGAATTCAACGGACAATACTCAGCCAATTTTGATGTGACAAAAGATCTGCAGCGAATCGGCGTTGTAAATCAAACTACAATGCTGGCAAGCGATACACAGGCCATTGCTGATTTTTTAAAAGCTGTGATAACAACAACCTACAAGCCGGCAGATAGTGAGGAGCGATTTGCCGATACAAGAGACACTCTCTGTTATGCCACCCATGACAACCAGACTGCTGTAGCCGGTTTATTGGAGACCGAAGCCGATTTCGCTATTGTTGTCGGAGGATATAATTCCTCGAACACATCACATCTGGTAGAATTGTGTGAAGAAAAATTACCGACCTATTTTATCAATAGCGCAGAAAAAATTCTTTCTGACAAAGAAATACTACATCATAACTTTCATACAAAAGAAGAAGTGCTGACGACCAACTACCTGCCGGCAAAAGAACCACTAAAGATTTTAATTACCAGTGGCGCTTCTTGTCCCGATGCATTGGTGGAAGGAGTAATAAACAGATTAGCCGGCTTTTTTACGGCAAGAACATCAACAGAACAACTCACCGCACAATTCCATTAAACAAATATTGGCTATGATCTCTAAATGATAACTGATCAGTCGCTTACTTGTACATCAACTGGTAATATTCATCGGCCATCCTGTTACTGTCAAACTGGAAGCGAACGTCCTGCATTCCGTTTTTCATAACCTGGCGCCAGGTGCTGTAATTGTCATAATATAACGGCAGTATTTCATCTTCCAGGATTTCATACAGCTTGTTCAGATCATATTCATCCTGTTCATGTGTAGCCATATTTGCATAATCCGCCTTCGGTACTACAAACCCATTATGACCATGATTGATAAATTCCGGTATCCAGCCATCATCAGTAGAAAAATTTATCGCTCCGTTCATAGCGGCAGTCATTCCACTGGTACCTGAAGCTTCCCTTGGTACTCTCGGGTTATTCAGCCAACAGTCTGCCGCCTGTTTCATTCTTTTTGACAATCCTAATTCATAACCAATCAGCACGGCTACATTTTTATACCGCTTACTCAAATGAACCAGCTGGTTAAATTCACTGATTGCCGGATGATCGACCGGGTAAGGTTTACCCGCCCAGATGATCTGTACCGGGTATTTAGTACTACTTAGTAATTTTTCAAATCTTGCCTCCGCCGTTGTTATCAGTCCTGCTCTTTTATAACCGGCAAAACGTCTTGCCCAAACAATTGTAAAGACATCAGGATTAAATATTTTACCTGTCTGATCGGCGACTATTTCAAAAGCTCTTTTTTTCAAATATTTTTTCCGGTCATCAATTCCATAATCATCACCTGCTTCTGCAAAACGATACAATTGTTTATCGGCCCAATACCGCCAGTTCTGTGCATTGGTAATTGAAATGATCGGGCAGATGTCATCATACTTTCCCCACATGGCCCTTGAAACATGACCATGCAATTGCGATACTCCATTAGCAATATGAGCAAATCGTAAGGCTGCTAATGAATGATTGAACTGGTCACTGTCGTTACCATACAATTTTTTCACTTCTTCCACAGACAATCCGCAGAAATAACTCATTTTATGGCAGAGGTAAATATCGTGTTTCTCATTACCAGCCTCTTCTGGGGTGTGAGTAGTAAATACCAATCTCTTCTTTACCTCAACAATATTATTCTTGAATTTATTGTACAGGTAGAATGCAGCGGATAAACCATGAGCTTCATTCAGATGATATAATTCAGGATTAAATCCTAATACATCCATCAGCTTGGCACCACCAACGCCCAATAAAATAAACTGGGCCACTTTTGTTGCTACGTTCGCATCATACAAACGATGGGTGATCGTCTGCGACACATAATCATTCTCCGGAACATCTGTGGACAATAAAAACAACGGAGCTGTTTTAAAAGTCTCCGGGTTGAGATACAACACTTTCACCCAAACAGGATGCTCATGTATATTTATCTGGAATTTAATTCCGGTGTCTTCGAGAAAACTAAATTGCTTTTCATTCCAGGCCACATCAAGTGTTTGATCCTGGTGTCGCTCCTGGTCGTAATAACCGTACTTCCATAAAATACCAATACCGACGAGGTTTTGCTTTAGCTCATATGCACTGCGCAAATGGGAGCCGGCTAAAAATCCAAGGCCTCCGCTATAGATCTTCAGCGGTTGGTGGGTAGCGAACTCCATCGAGAAGTAAGCGATCTTTTTGGTATAGCGTTCTTCAATTGGATACGGGACAGAATAATTGGTAAAACTCATAATGTGTCTTTTTTACACGAAACTGCAAGTTAAAGGTTAATCACCAATTAGCCTAAAGCACTGACTTTCAGGTTAACTAGTTCATTTTCAATAAAATTCTGGAAGCAACGTTAGAATGAAACTGGAACAAGATAAAATTTATTTCTTAACAGGTTTCTTACTGCTCGTCTTCTCAGGTTTTGGTGGTACTGGCTTTACCCATTTTCTCCTTCCAAAGCTACCATCAAAACTGCATTTCAAACCACGCCGGGAGCCGCAATTCTCTTCCTTCAGACTAACTGAAGTGGAAGTAAAAGTGAATGTAAGAATGCAGGGATCGCCATCTTCCCTGTATTCTGCAATAGTTGGTGATTTCAAAAAAGCCTCTCCCTTCAATTCGCCGGTGCACTCCCCATTATTTTTTTCAAAATGAACAAAAAAACTAAGACGATCATTTTTTCTTCCGTCTCTTATCGAAACCAGGTTCATCTTGCCGGTGCCGTAGTCTGCCGACAGTTTGTGCTTTCTTGGCAAGGTATCTATCGGGTTGATCAGCTCCGTCACTTTATCAATGAGAGCATCTGTCATGATAAGCATAAAACTTTTGGAGTCCGCATTCAATATATACACATCTTTCCCTTCACTTGTGCTGCCATCAGCATTTTTCAACTGCACCGTTTTCGTAATGGTGTACTTTCTATCCATCACTACTGATTGAAAAGTTGCTTTATTATTATCGGGCCTGAGTGCTGCCATACCGGTAATAAATTGATGCTGATTATCAAAACCTAGAATAAAGAAAGCTCTCTTATCATTCGTGACCGTCTTTACAAAAAGATAAGTTTCTGATTTAGGAATTTCTGCTTTCCCGAGGGCATAAATTTTAGGCTTCACCCCTTTCCCATATACTTTACTCAGTACTGAATCGGGAACAAACTGGGTGAATACTTTATAACTGATAAGCAAAGAATCCTTTTCCTTCTTCTGCAATGCAGTATCGGAAAACTGGTAAGAAAGATCCACCGGTTGAAAGAAATCTATAAAATCAGCTACTTCCACCGGGTCTTCACCGGAGAGAGAAGGTTTCTTTTTGCTTTTACAGCCGGTAACAAGGACCAGAGCGACAAGCAAAACAAGTATTTTTCTGAAAACAGGCATAGCGGGTAATTGGTGCCCCGAAAATAAGTGTTTCCTAAGTTCCTGTCTGCAGAAAATTTTGAACTTTAACTTTAATATTTTAGATTTGTCTAAAAATATTTTTAGCCATGTTGAATTATTCAACCAGCGAAGAGAATTATATCAAAGCAATCTTTCACCTGCAGCGGCAGGATGGTACGGTAACCACCAACGAACTGGCCAATGAATTAAAAACCAAGCCGGCCTCCGTAACCGATATGATGAAAAAATTGAAGGTTAAAAAATTACTGCATTACGAACCCTACCAGGGCTTTCGGCTCAGTAGTGAAGGCAGTAAAGTGGCATTGGGCATTGTACGCCGCCACCGCCTCTGGGAATATTTTTTAGCAGAGAAATTAAAATTTACCTGGGATGAAGTACATGAAGTGGCAGAAGACCTGGAGCATGTAAGTAACAAAAAACTGATCGACAAATTAGATGAGTATCTCGGATTTCCCCGGGTAGATCCGCATGGCGACCCTATCCCGGATGCCAACGGCAGAATTGAGATAAGTAAGAAAATATGTCTTACAGACCTGCCGCTTAATAAAGTGGCCGTTGTAAGCGGCGTTAGTAATCAATCCAGTGAAATACTGGAACTGTTGGAGCACAAAAAAATAAATATCGGTGTGAAATTAGAAGTGAAGAAACGATTTGAATTTGACCACTCGATCGAAGTTCGTATTGGCCGTCAACCGGCTTTCACCATCAGCAAAGAATTAGCTGAAAACATTTTTGTAAAATATGGCTCGCAATGAAAATGATTATGCTTCGCTTAGCGAAGTTCATCAGAGTGTGGACACTACCAGTCTGAAAAGAACCGGCTGGAGAAAAATACTGGCATTTTTTGGCCCTGCTTATTTGGTAAGTGTGGGTTATATGGACCCGGGTAACTGGGCAACCGACCTTGCAGGAGGTAGCCAGTTTGGGTATAAACTGATCTGGGTATTATTGATGAGCAACCTGATGGCATTGCTGTTACAAAGCTTATCAGCAAGATTAGGTATTGTAAGAGGAAGAGACCTTGCCCAGGCTAACAGGGAAACCTATCCAAAATACATCAACTATGCCCTGTATGGTTTAGCTGAAATTGCCATTGCCGCCACCGACCTTGCCGAAATACTCGGTATGGCCATCGGTATCCAGTTGCTGACCGGTCTTCCGCTGATATGGGGCGTTAGTATTACCGTATTAGATACCTTTTTGTTTTTATTACTGCAACGATTAGGCATGCGCAAGATGGAAGCTTTTATCATTGCATTGGTGGCCGTTATCGGTCTATCATTCCTGATCGAGATCATTTTAGCAAAGCCTGATCTGAGTGAGGTTGTAAAAGGATTTAAACCAAGCATTCCTAATGACACGGCATTATATATAGCCATTGGTATCATTGGTGCTACTGTGATGCCGCATAACCTGTACTTGCATTCCGCATTAGTGCAAACAAGAAAAATAAAAAGGGATGATGCAGGAATAAAAAGAGCATTGAAACTAAATTTTATTGACAGTGCCATTGCCCTCAACCTGGCTTTCTTTGTCAATGCTGCTATATTGGTGTTAGCCGCTACGGTCTTCTTTAAAACAGGAAGAACTGATGTGGCCGAAATAAAACAGGCACATGAATTATTAGAACCGATGCTGGGTTCCGGCCTGGCCCCTATCCTTTTTGCTGTTGCATTGATCGCTTCCGGTCAGAGTTCTACTATTACCGGAACACTGGCCGGGCAAATAGTAATGGAAGGTTATCTCAAACTTCGTATTGCGCCCTGGATTCGCCGGTTGATGACAAGGTTGATTGCTATCATTCCTGCGGTGATCGTAATCTTAATAAACGGAGAAGATAATATTGACAGCCTGCTGATACTAAGCCAGGTTATTCTGAGCCTGCAATTAGGTTTTGCTATCATTCCTTTAATTCATTTTACCAGCGATAAAAAAACAATGGGCAAGTTTGTCATCAAACCATTTGTTATTTTCCTGGCATCATTGATTGCTGCTGTTCTCGTTTACCTGAATATCAGTATGGTGGTTGGGCAATCTGTTTTCTTTTTTGCATCGTCTGACAGCTTTTTCTGGAAAGCTGTCATTATATTGGCCGGATTATTCTACCTCACCTTACTGCTTGTTGCCATTTTTTATCCGCTGATGCGTAAGAAAAAAATAGCGGCTCCGGTACAGCTTCATCCGGAAGCCGTGGCCATGCACCAGATAGCCATACCCGTATATGCAAGGATCGCTATTGCATTAGATTTCAGTAAAGATGATCTCAAACTTATTAATCATGCCATTGGGCAGGGAAACACTAACGCTTCGTATGTGCTGATACATGTGGTGGAAAGTGCAGCCACAAGAATTATTGAAAAGGATGCCGACGACATGGAAACAAGAAAAGACGAGGAACGGCTCAATTCATATGTGTTGCAACTAAAAGAAAAAGGATTTACCGCCATCGGCTTATTAGGCTATAATGACAGATCGAAAGAGATTGTAAGAATTGTAAAAGAAAGTAAGGCGGATATGCTGGTAATCGGTGCACATGGACATAGTGGTATTAAAGACTTATTGTACGGACAAACTATTGACGCAGTAAGACATGAATTGAAAATACCGGTTCTCGTTGTGAATGTTTGAGAGAGTTCATAGTTGATGGTTCATAGTTCAAATTTCATACTGAGCTATCTGCCTTTTGTGTAACACCAATGGACTACGAACTATAGACTAAACACTTTGAACAGTTCTTACATGTTCTTTGATCAAATGTTTAAACCGGCTGAACGTTTCCGGTTTTATATTAAGATAGGAAGCTAAAAATTTTTGTGGCACCCGCTGCATCATTTCAGGATTTTTAGTCACAAAATTCAGGAATCGTTCTCTTGGTGTCAATTTTACCAGTTGTATTTGCCAGCGGTCTTTTAGTACCATCGTATGCGTAATGACTAAACGACCGAGGTGTTCCATTTTTTTGATTGGGCAAAAACAGATTCAAGATCATTGTGCAGAATAGAAACCACGATGCTGGGCTCTATTGTTTCAATAAAATATTCTGATGGCTGACGACTATGATAAGATTCCTGGCAGTGGATAATATGGCCTTCGGTTGAAATCTGTGTATTGATCTCATGATGCCCTTTTTGATAATACTTGCGGACAAGTCCCTTAATGATAAAGTTGAAATAGTTTTCTACCTCACCGGCCTTTGTAAGCAGTTCTTTCTTGCCAAATTTTCTAACTTTTATAACCGGTAGCAGCACTTGATCAAACTCTGCATCGGTCAGGTCAATAAATTTGCGTAGGTAATCCCTAAATGGTCCAATGGTATCCATGCTCTGATTGTTCATAAAAGATACAACATTTAAAATTGATTCAAATCAATTTTAAATAATTGTCATACAAAGTTGCCCCTACCGGCCTCCCCGCAGTATGACATATGTCACATTCGATAATATTGTAAGTTTGCAACCGCCTGATAACCGTCAGGTTTTCAACGTAAACCCAAAATAAAATTCATTATGGCGCAAAAGATCAAAGTTGCTAACCCGGTAGTGGAACTGGATGGTGACGAAATGACCCGGATTATCTGGAAGTTCATCAAAGACAAGCTCATTCTCCCCTACCTGGAACTGGACATCAAGTATTATGACCTTGGTATTGAATACCGTGACCAGACCAATGACCAGGTAACTATTGATTCCGCCAATGCCATCAAACAATATGGTGTGGGTATAAAATGCGCCACCATCACTCCAGATGAAGCACGGGTAAAAGAATTTAATCTGAAACAGATGTGGAAGAGCCCCAACGGCACCATCCGGAATATATTAGACGGCACTGTTTTCCGTGAGCCGATCGTTATCAGCAATGTACCACGGTTGGTAACCAACTGGACCGCTCCTATTATAGTTGGCCGTCATGCTTTTGGTGATCAGTACCGTGCCACTGATACCGTGATAAAAGGAAAGGGAAAATTGACGATGACTTTTACACCCGAAGGTGGTGGCGAACCACAAACCTTTGAGGTGTATAATTTTAAAGGTGATGGTGTAGCCATGAGTATGTACAACACCGATGAAAGTATAATGGGTTTTGCAAGAAGCTGTTTTAATATGGCCCTCAGCAAAAAATGGCCCTTATATCTTTCTACAAAAAATACGATCCTGAAAAAATATGATGGTCGCTTTAAAGATATTTTTGAAGAGATCTACCAGAACGAATTTAAAACAGCATTTGCGGCAGCAGGTATTGTATATGAACACCGCCTGATCGATGACATGGTGGCCAGTGCCTTAAAATGGAATGGTAATTTTGTGTGGGCTTGTAAGAATTATGATGGTGATGTACAAAGCGATACCGTAGCACAAGGTTTTGGTTCCTTGGGATTAATGACCTCTGTATTAGTAACACCTGATGGAAAAACCATGGAAGCAGAAGCTGCACATGGTACCGTAACAAGACACTACCGTGACCACCAGGCTGGCAAACCAACTTCTACCAATCCTATCGCTTCTATTTTTGCATGGACAAGAGGCTTAGCTTTTCGTGGCAAATTAGATGGCAACCAACCGTTGATTGATTTCTGTCTTGCCCTTGAAGCTGTTTGTGTAGAAACCGTAGAAGAAGGTAAGATGACAAAAGACCTTGCTGTTTGTATCCATGGCAATAAAGTAGCTCATGGAGAACATTATCTATATACAGAAGAGTTTTTAGAAGCGATCAATGATAATTTAAAGAAGAAGTTAGGATAAACCTTTTCACCCACAGTTTACCGAAGGGTGATGAATCAATAACTATTAATCCCATTTGCGAAAGCAGGTGGGATTTGTTGTTTGGGGTTGGTACAAAATAATGTTGAAAATCAATTAAATTGTGTACCAACAGTGTGCAAATACAAACGTACCACCGCAATGCCTTGCACAAGGAAAAATCCCTTCGCCGCTTGAAGGCGGCTCTCGGTCTTTTTCTCCATTGCTATTGCGGTGGTACGATCGGGATTTACTTGTAAATTTATCGGGTGGTGAACTTTGTGCAAGCCACCTGCGGGGTACATGAGGATTTAAGAAATGCCCCGATAAATTTCCACGTACCCACGTAATCTCGCAGCTGCTCCGCAAGCCCTTCGGGACTTGCTCCTGCATCTGCTCCTTCCGTGGGCACTTCGTAAATCCCGATCGTTGCAAGCAATTGGGGCGGCTCCGTGGATAGCAACGACCAAGTGAACAAACTTTAAGTAACCAATGACTGCTTAGAATACAATTTACTAAACATGGAAAATTTATCACAAACCTCTTCCTGGAACGTTTGCCAAAAGTTTGCATTCCGTTTTGTTTTTATCTTTTTTATCCTGTTTATCGTTTGCCTGGACTGGTCTGTGAATGCTATTTTGTCCAATTTCTATTATAATGGAAACCTCGCAGAATTTTTAGATAGCGTCATTTCCTGGACCGGAAAACAGCTTTTTCATATCCAATATACCATCATATCACCCTATGACGGGCAGCACAACGACAGAGTTTATATTTATCTGCTTTATTTCATTATGGCAGTAGCGGGTGTATTGGGTGCAATTATTTGGGGTGTATTAGACAGGAAAAGAACCAACTACCAAAAGCTATATTATTGGCTCACCGTTTTCGTTCGTTACTATTTGGCGTTTACCCTATTCATGTTTGCATTAGAGAAATTCTTTAAAATTCAATTTCCAGACCTGGGTTATTATACATTGACCGAACCCTTAGGAGATATGTCGCCCATGAGTTTGGCCTGGGCTTTTTATGGATATTCTTATGGGTACAATGTTTTTATGGGTTTAGCTGAATGCGCTGCCTTATTCCTGCTGTTCCGCAGAACCACAGCATTAGGTGCATTGCTTACCATGGCTGCCCTGGCCAACGTGATGGCTGTAAACTTCAACTATGATGTTCATGCCAAAATGTATCCAACGGCATTGTTTCTGATGGCCTTTTTTCTATTACTAAAAGATCTCAAGAGATTGATGCAGTTTTTCTTTACAGGTCAGGCCATTTCGCTTCCGGTGATCAAAGCACCTGTATTTAAAAATCGATGGATTAACCTTTCAAAAATGGTGCTGAAAGTTTTAGTGATAGGTTATTTCACCGTCCTTCCAGTGATGGACTATTTTGGTTATAAGAAAAACTCTGAAGAAAGGCGTAAGGCTAAATCCCAAATATCCGGGGTTTATGATGTCGATACCTTTGTTACAAATAAGGATACTTTGTCAATGGATAATCCAGTGAGGTGGAAACAAATTGTCATTGGGGATAAAATGGTTGAGGCGGTGCGTTTTAAGGGCGATAGTATTGCATATCTATATGTAGCTGTTCGTGATAAAGAAATGATGGTGTGGGAAGATCAAGTGGAATTAAATACTAAAATGCAAGAGATCTATAATGAACAAGGCATGGGTATTTATCCCCAAATGGATTCGATACTCATTGCACGGAAAATAGAAAGCAACCTTAAATTCGAATTCCCTGATTCAACTACACTAAGGCTAACAGGAATGATCAAAAACGATTCTGTTATCATAACCGCCAAACGAAAACCGCTTGATATAAAAAACTTCAGGTTGATGAAAAGACGTTTTCATTGGATAACTGAAGCAGCTTATCTCCATTGACGAGCCTAGGCTGGACAAAAATTTAAAGACTCGACAGGAAATTGAGTGAGTAACTAACAATAACGGACAAAATCCAACTGCTTGCAACATTGGGTTTTATGAAAGCTGGGCATGACCAGCAAATATCAGCTAATTGCAAATCCAAACTTTGGTTCGGGCTGGACGAATAAATCTCAACTTTAGTTCTTAAATTCAACTTTATATTTTCAATCAGCAGCGGTTATGGTCAGACGGAATTCTATTTCCCAACCTGCATAAAGCCCTGGCCGTTACCACTTGAACCACTCCCAATAAACCATTATGAAAAAACAAAATCACTTACTTTACTTAATCGGGTTTTCTCTATTGTTTTCTTGCAATCAGAAAAGTAAAACAGAGTTTTATCTACCGGCAGAATGGGCACCCCAAACAGGAATTATTGTTGGCGGTAGTGATGATGCAGCCGCTTTTGAAATGATCACTCAGCTAAGTAAAGAAATGAAAGTGTATTGCATCATTGTTGATAGTGTACAGGAAACTTACAAAAAGAAATTGTCAGCTGCCGGAGTTATCTTAGACAGTATACAGTTCCTCTCCTCTTCCACTGATTTTAGTTATGCTGAAAGAGATGGCTTATTGTTTATGAAAAATGAAAGTGGCGAAAAGCGGCTGGTGAATTTTGCCTGGAATATGTATGGCTGGTATTTTGACAGCACAATGAAAAGTTACTTTGACAAGGATAAAATAAAAAGGGAATTATATACGTCCGTTCATCTAAAGGCTTTTCCCTTTCCTGTGATCACTTCTTCCATGGTTAATGAAGGCGGGGCTATTGAAACCAACGGGAAGGGAACCATATTGCAGGTAGAATCAGTGAATATGCAGCGAAATCCGGGCATGACAAAAGAAGCACAGGAGGCTGAACTAAAAAAAGTACTTAACGCAAAAAAGATCATCTGGCTTAAGGAAGGTGTAGCGGAAGATCCATCCGGCTGGGGTACCCTGATAACGGAGAATTATTTTGGTATAGGAGTAAAAGGACATATAGATGAGTTTTGCCGTTTTGTAAATCCCACTACCATTTTAATAGCCTTTCCTGATTCAGCAGAAGCAGCACTTGACCCGGTAAAAAAAATTACCCTGGAACGGATGAAAATAAATTACGAGATCCTGAAAAAAGCTACCGACCAGGATGGCAAGCCTTTCACTATTGTTAAAATGCCGGTACCTGACAATGATTACATGACATTCGCATTGGATACAACCAGCAAGACTGATGAAATAAAATTTCTTTCTAAACAAATTCTCTTTGAACAAAAGAATTTTTCAGTTGGCGACACTGTTCACTTTGTGCCGGCAAGCAGTTACCTGAATTTCCTGATCACCAATAAAACTATATTCGAAGCAAAATACTGGACATCGGGTGGATCCGCTGCTGCAAAAGCAAAAGATGAGAAAGCAAAACAAATACTACAACAATATTTCCCGGATAAAAATATTTACCAGATCAATACAGCAGAAACCAACCATAGAGGCGGCGGCCTCCATTGCTGGAGTATGCAAGTACCAAAATAAAAAAGTTGCCTTTTAATAATCAAAAGCTACTGCTGCAAAAAGATCTTGTGTACTACAGAACCACCATTTGCAAACCGCCATCAACAGCGGTCAAGAAAGTCTACATTTATAATAAACAAAAAATATGCTCACCGATATCCATCCAAAATTACCCATGCGGGACAAAGCATTAACAAGAGACTTTTATATCAATAAATTAGAGTTCCGGGAATTTGGCAATGCTGATTATGACGGCTACCTGATGGTGCAGAAAGATAATATTCAAATTCATTTTTTTGAATTCAAAGCACTTGATCCAAAACAAAACTATGGGCAAGTGTATATACGAACGGATGATATTGATAAGTTGTACCATTCCATGCAAGACAAAAAATTAAGCATTCACCCGGCAGGGCATTTACAAACGAAACCGTGGGGACAAAAGGAATTCTCCATGCTTGATCCCGATAATAATTTATTGACTTTTGGAGAAAGTGTGTAGCCAGTAACAACAGCAAAAAGAAAAGGTGACCTGTTACCAGGCCACCTTTTTAAATTCTATAAACCGTTACTGAAATTAAGCGAGGTCGAATCGGTCAAGGTTCATCACTTTGGTCCATGCCGCTACAAATCCTTTTACAAATTTGTCATGAGAATCGGCACATCCATATACTTCAGCAATGGCCCGAAGCTCTGAGTTGGATCCGAAGATGAGATCGACACGGGTACCCGTCCACTTAAGTTCGCCCGTCTTACGATCACGGCCTTCAAACAAATCTTTTGCATCCGATGTTGCTTTCCAGGTGGTGCCCAGATCAAGCAGGTTCACAAAGTAGTCGTTGGTGAGTGACTCAGGACGTTTGGTGAAGACACCATGTTGAGATTGATCGAAGTTCGTATTAAGGACCCGTAAACCTCCGATAAGAGCTGTCATCTCAGGTGCAGTCAGGGTTAACAGTTGTGCTTTATCCACCAGCATTCCTTCTGTTGCTGAACTGTGTTTGGCCTTTGCATAATTGCGGAATCCATCTGCAGCAGGTTCGAGTGCAGCAAATGATTCTACATCAGTTTGTTCCTGGGATGAATCGGCACGACCGGGAGTAAAAGGAACTTTCAGATCATGACCGGCATTTTTTGCTGCCTTTTCAATAGCAGCACATCCACCCAGAACAATCAGGTCAGCCAACGAAACCATTTTACCGCCAGACTGTGCGCAGTTGAATTCTTTTTGAATCCTTTCCAACACATCTAATACTTTACCCAGTTGTGCAGGATTGTTCACTTCCCAATATTTTTGGGGAGCCAATCGAATGCGGGCACCATTGGCACCACCACGTTTATCAGAACCACGGAATGTTGATGCTGATGCCCAGGCAACAGATACTAATTGCGACACCGACAATCCTGAAGCCAATATCTTATTCTTTAATACTGCAACATCATTATCGTCAATCACTTTATAAGTAACTGCCGGGATAGGATCTTGCCAGATCAGTTCTTCCTTAGGCACTTCTGGTCCAAGATAACGGGCAATCGGTCCCATATCTCTATGCGTCAATTTAAACCAGGCCCTTGCAAATGCATCATTGAATGCTGCCGGATTTTCCAGGAAGCGTCTCGAAATTTTTTCATAAATCGGGTCAACTCTTAATGACAGGTCGGTAGTCAGCATAAATGGTTGATGCTTTTTTGATGCATCAAACGCATCGGGTATTAAACCAGTACCAGCGTCACCTTTTGGTTTCCACTGATGAGCACCAGCCGGGCTTTTGGTTAATTCCCATTCAAAACCGAATAAGTTTTCAAAAAAGTTGTTACTCCATTTTGTTGGCGTAGTGGTCCATGCTCCTTCTAAACCGCTGGTAATTGTATTAGCCGCATTGCCGGAGCCATACGTATTTTTCCAACCAAGGCCTTGTTCTTCAATACCAGCAGCGGCTGGTTCAGGGCCTACGTATTTACCCGGATCAGCAGCACCATGGGTTTTACCCAATGTGTGTCCGCCTGCAATCAATGCAACAGTTTCTTCATCATTCATCGCCATACGGGCAAAAGTCTCCCGGATATCACGGGCCGCAGCCAACGGATCAGGATTTCCATTGGGCCCTTCCGGATTTACATATATCAGTCCCATTTGAACGGCCGCCAACGGGTTTTCCAATTCTCTGTCGCCAGAATATCGCTTGTCTCCTAACCACTCTTTTTCAGCGCCCCAATAGATATCTTCAGCAGGCTCCCAAACATCTGCCCGCCCGCCAGCGAAACCAAAGGTCTTAAACCCGGCAGATTCAAGGGCGCAGTTACCGGACAGTATCATCAGATCAGCCCAGGAAATTTTCTTTCCATATTTCTGTTTGATCGGCCACAGCAGTAAACGGGCCTTATCAAGATTTGCATTGTCGGGCCAACTGTTAAGTGGCGCAAAACGCTGAGTACCGAAGCCAGCACCACCACGTCCGTCCTGGATGCGGTATGTACCTGCGCTATGCCAGGCCATGCGTATGAACAAACCGGCATAACTGCCAAAATCAGCCGGCCACCAATCCTGAGAGGTGGTCATCAGCTCTAAGATGTCTTTCTTTACAGCATTCAGATCAAGAGTTTTAAACTCCTTAGCATAATTAAACTCCTCTCCCATCGGATTTGACAATGAAGAGTGTTGACGGAGGATATTCAATTTTAACTGGTTGGGCCACCAGTCACGGTTGCTGGTGCCAGAGCCGGCACTTTGTTTCAGCGCACCACCAGAAAACGGACATTTGCTTTCAGTATTTACATTATACGATGTTGCACTCTGTGAATTATTACTTTCCATATTTGGTTATTTATTAAATTATTAGGGCAATAAAATTATGACAAATGTTACTTACTTGTTTAATTTATGATGAAAGTCATAACAGAATTTGGCCATACCTGCACTGCACAAAAAAACACAAATCTAAAACCCATGAATGGCTGGATTGTTTGATCAATAGTTGAATCTTTTATTTTCAGCTACTGCTATTTTTTAAGATTACCGGCATTATTTTATCTATGGATAATCTCGGAAGTCTGTCCCTGCCACCTTTTCCTGCAATGACTCGTCTCTTGGCCGTCAACAAACTTGTTTTATATTCGCAGATACCTGATTTCAGGCCACGGCCTGGTTAAATAATAACATTACATGAGAATACTTAGTTTATTTGTCGCCTGCACTTTTAGTCTTTCAACCCTGATGGCACAGCCACCCCAGGCAGGCACTTATACATTAGATGATATTGCCCTGCCTGCAGCAATGAATAAGCAGGTATGTATTTCCGGAATGAAATCGTATAAAGGCCAGCTTTATTTTGCTTCTGAACGCTGTCCGTCCATTTTTGTATTCGATCCGGTAAAGGCCGTCATCACCAATACCATCAATTTGCAGTTACCCGCTACTTTTGAAATGGAAGGCATGACATCCTACAAAGACAAATTATATTTAGTCTCTGAAAATGTGGCTGCCGTTTATGAAGTAACTATTGCAACCGGTGCTGTAAAAATCATTCAAACTTCTAGTGCCCTGCCTGAAAAATCAAAAGATGGTGATGGTATGGAAGGGATTGCCGCCAATGAAAAGAATAAAAAATTCTACCTGTTGCGGGAAAGAAATGAAGACATGTCGAAGTCGCAGCTGTATACTTTTAGTGTGGAAGCCGGGAATGAAACCTCTCCATTTGTGTTAAAATACGAAAGCATGATCGAGCTGCCCCTGGAAAATTCACAATGGAGGTACTCCGATATTTGTGTGGACAGTGCTACCTCAAAACTCCTTTGCCTGAAATCCTATTCGAAAGGAAAATACCGCCAGCAATTTTTAGAGTCCATTGATATAGACGATAACGGAAAGCTGTTACGGGAGACATTAAAGAATATCCCGGTAGAAAATTTTACCGATGCTTCCAACTCTTACAAAACGCAACGGTACAGCATGAATCTTGAAGGCATTACGATCGATGACAACGGGGATATTTTTATCGTCAGTGATAATACATCCGGAAAAGCCAGCTGCGAACTGGATGCAAAAGAAAAAACGATATTGCTACATTTAAAAAAGAAGTAATCTTATCTTCTTTTATTCCGGGTAAATTGATAAGCCCACCAAATAAGCAGGAGTTGAATTGGCAATCGAAGTATAGCCAGCCATAAATATGGATTTTGCTGCTCCTTGTAATTGATCATCATCTGTACATTGGCGGGAAACACCGCTACTAATAAAGCAATAATACCCCAGGCGGCCCATTTACGGGTTGCTGCCGGCAACAGCAATAATCCCAATACTATTTCTGCTATTCCGCTAATAGTTATAAGTGGATAATGCCAGGGCAACCACGGCGGCATTATATTTTTATAAAATACCGGGTTCACAAAATGATTAATACCGGCCGCCACATAAATAGCCGCCATGCAATACAATGATATTTGTTTTCCTTTACTCATGGGCTTTACAATTTACAGGAACAAATCAGAAGTAACCAATTTCCTACAAAGACACAAAGGCCGCAAAGTGTTTACTCCCAGGCAAGCTTTCTTAGTGTTCTTAGTGCCTTTGTGGGAAACAAAAAAAAGAAGACCAACATAAATTCTGCTTCAACACCATTGCTGGCGGTTTATAAAATCCCGTATATTAGTTTTATGACATATACACCGGTTGGAACAAAGAAAATAGTAATGGCCAGTATTGCCCTTATTGCATGGCTTGCATTGATAGCTCAATTTTATCTTATCCTTCAATCAACAGCGCAAACCGGATTTAGCACCGTTAAAACAATCATCAATTTTTTTAGCTACTTCACTATTCTCAGTAATGGGCTGGTTGCTGTCTGCCTCACCACTTCTTTGCTAAGTACTTCGTCAGGATTGGGTGCATTTTTTTCAAAAGCAACAGTTCAATCTGCCATAGCCGTTTACATTTTCATAGTAGGACTGGTGTATAATCTTGTACTCAGGGGCATTGTAACATTAACCGGCCTGGATTGGGTGGTAGATAATCTGCTACATGTGGTAGTGCCTGTATTGTTTGTGTTCTACTGGTTCATTTATATTACGAAGGGAGCCCTTCAGTGGAAAAATATAATTCCCTGGCTATTCTTTCCGGTCTTCTACCTTACATATTCTCTTGTAAGAGGTGCTGTTACCGGCTGGTATCCCTACCCTTTTATTCATGCAGTTAAACTGGGTTATACGAGAGTAATAACTAACTGCCTGTTAGTAGCTCTTGCTTTCCTGGCTGTTGGCTTGTTATTTATTCTGATTAATCGCTTAAAGAAAAAACCTATCCACTAGTAAAATTGGCTGTTACAATCTCTTCTAAAAAAATGAACCCGTTTGCCCGCAGTTGAGGCATTTATAACACAACTTTCAAAAAAGCTGTGGAACTCTCTCCACACTACTGCCTATTTTTTTAAAATTTAATACGATTTAAAAGCTACTTTTTTTGGTACGCTTTTTACGTAGGTGTAGTATCCTATTCCCCTGAATAATCCCTCTAATCTAATCCTTCTGTAAAACTGGTAGTTCGTTTCGGTTTTCATCATCGCTGATGAAAAAATTATGTAACCTTTTAACTCAAAAATCATGAAAACAGTTTTACGTTCCCTATTCTTTCTTAGTTTATTGACCTTTGGTGTCAAAAAATCTAATGCGCAGTGTACCGTTTCTGACATTATTGTTCAGAACATTGTCCCGGTTGGGGGTACAGCAACAACCTGTACAGTAACGTTTGATGCAACATTTAATATTGCATCAAACGATGGCAGTAAATTTATTTTTCTTCATGCCTGGATAGAGAGTGCTTATCCAAATTATTTTCATTGTGTAAATGGACAATCAACCATTAATGGTTCCATTGCAGCACCGGGGGATGCAGATCTGGCTAACTCATTTATAAATATCGGTCTCAATAATACTACTGCAACACCGACTGTCATTACAACCTATCCAAACGGATCAACACCAATGACGGGTGTCACAAGTGTAAGTAAAGTTGTCCTTCCTGATGGCTCTGCTAATATTACTTTATATGGTGTAACAGTCACAGTGCCCGTTGCCTGCGGCACACCGGTAGTAATTGTAGCTGATCTTTGGTCAAGTCAGTCAGCCAGTGCACAAAGAGCACATTGTGTAAACTGCGGAATCAGGTCTTCAGCTGGTTATCTAAACACTACTGGTTTTGTTAATTGCACACCAGCTTATTTTGGTTCAATTACCAATCTTACTTCTATTCCTATTGACGGTTATTACAGGGTATTTGCTGATGTTAATAATGATGGATATTTTACCCCGGTTTCTGACACTCTTTTAATAGGTAACACAAACTTTTCTGTAGCAACAAATGGAACTACAAGTATAAGTGGTCCCATCCCCGTTGCTAATGTCAACCAGAATATATTCATCGTAGTTACCCAAACTACAGGATCTGCCAACGGCGCTTCAAGAGTAATTGTTTTTAGAAGCGTAGGATGCGCCCCGCTACCCGTATCGTTCACCTCTTTCTCTGCGTCCCGTATCAGCAGGACCAATGTAATGCTGAGATTTGAAACTGCAACAGAAATAAATAACAGAGGTTTCTATATCCAAAGAAGTACAACTAATAATATTTGGGAAACAGCAACATTTATTCCTACACAGGCACCAGGTGGTAGTAGCAGCTCTTTACTTACTTATACCTTCAATGATGTAAATGCAAATAAAGGCATAACACAGTATCGGGTTCAACAAGTAGATATAGATGGCAGAGCAAAGTATAGTGAGATAAGAGCAGTGCGGGGAGATGGTCAACAACAAAAAGTGATTGTTTATCCAACTCCAAGTGCTGACGGCCGTGTAAATGTGTTATTTGAAGAAAAGGGTTCTGTTCGTGATATTACGTTGACAGATATGAATGGGCGAATTGTGAAACAATGGAATGCTCTTTTTAATAATACACTCCAGATAGAAAATCTTGTTAGTGGAATGTACCTGCTCAAGGTTACTATTCGGGAAACCGGAAATCAAACTATTGAGAGGATAATTGTCTCCAAATAGTTGACTATAAATATTTTTCGAGGTTTTGGTAAAAAAGAACCCCTTATTTGAGGGGTTCTTTTCTGTTTATATAGGAAGTGCTAAAGAAATTTCTGTTAATAGTCCTGCTGCTACCAACCCTTTAAACCAAATTTGCGACTTTTGTATAACACATGAAAAGAATAATACTCCTTTTAGTATTTGCCGCTACCGCTTCCACCCTTTTTGCACAAAAAGTGGATAGTATTTATTTTCATTTATATACCGACAGCCTGAAAAAAGGTCAGCATAATTATATTAATGTTGATGCTAAAATGTCCAACGGCCGGTGGACACCACTGACCAGTAAGGACGTTCAATTTTCCTGTGCTTCCGCCACCTTTTCCGGTAATGAGCTGATCATCCCGGCAGACTTTAAAGAAGAAAAAGTAATTGTAAGGGTCGTTTTAAAAAACAATCCCTCCGTTTGGTTAGAAAGAACCATCTGGATAAAAACAAAGCCTGATGGGGATTTGCCTACTAAAGAAGAAATAATGAGAGGCATTCCGCAGAAAAAAAACAGGACCAACAGGTAATGATTTTCTCTTCCCTTTGCCTGCTCACTTAAACTTTCATACCCTTATCTTTGCGCCGGCAGGTCTTACACGACCAGCTCCTGCTGAACCCTCCCAGGGCCGGAAGGCAGCAAGAGTAGGTGGTTGAGCGGTGCGATGTAATAAGCCTGCCATTTTTTCTTTCTATTACCAACAACTTCTGTTTAATATGAAATTTTTTATTGATACAGCCAACCTGGCTCAAATCAAAGAAGCAAACGAATTAGGTATCCTTGATGGCGTTACCACAAACCCATCCTTAATGGCAAAAGAAGGCATTAAAGGTGAAGCGGCGGTAATGGACCACTACAAAACCATCTGCGAAATGGTAGATGGCGATATCAGCGCTGAAGTGATCAGCACCGACTTTGAAGGCATTGTGGAAGAAGGAAAAAAACTCGCTGCTATTCATCCAAACATCGTGGTAAAAGTACCGATGATAAAAGATGGTATTAAAGCTATTAAATGGTTTACTGATAATGGCATCAGAACTAATTGCACACTGGTGTTTTCTGCCGGGCAGGCTATTTTGGCTGCCAAAGCCGGTGCTACTTATCTCTCCCCTTTTATTGGCCGTATTGACGACAGCAACTGGGATGGTGTTGATCTGATTGCCCAAATATCCCAGATATATTCTATCCAGGGTTTTAAGACACAGATATTAGCCGCTTCTATCCGCAATGCGCTGCATATTGTAAGATGTGCTGAAGCCGGTGCTGATGTTTGTACCTGCCCGCTGGATTCAATACTTGGTTTATTGAAGCATCCGCTTACTGACATAGGTCTTGCTAAATTTTTAGAAGACGCAAAGAAGACAGCGTAAGAAAGCAGATAAAAAATTTCAGCTGAAGCGTTGATGAATAATCAACGCTTTTTTTATCGCTGAAAAGCAGAATTCACTCTGGCAAATCCAATCAGTTCATCAGCTCTTGCACCAAAAGGGCGGAAATACACCAGCACCATGTAGCCATTCTCGGTACCCCAGTAATTGCCTTCAGTATTTTCAAATGATGGTTGTACGCCGGCTTGCTTTTTATCTGTCAGCGTTACATAAGAATAATTATAGTATCCCTGTTTCAGGTACAATTCTTTTTCATACACCCCTTTCTCTTCATTAAAACCCATCCGGGAGTTATCATTCTGTTCATAGTTGGTCAGTTCACCAAAGACATACACACTTTTTCCCTCATAGGCTCTATTGCCTGGAGGAATAAAAGTGAAATGGGTCCAGGCATAATCACTCTGCCAGTAAGGATTACTGTTGTCACGGTTTTCAATCGTGTAAATGCCATTGAAATCCCTGTAATAAACATATAGCTGCTGGCGGCGTTCACCATCCGGTTTTATATATACATCTACCCGGTCGCTGGTATCTGAATCTAATAGCTTGTCCATTCTTTCACTCATCAGGCGGAGACTACGGAGATCAATCCAGCGCCATTCTTTTCCGGAAGCGAAGGTGGTATTCTCCTCATCACTGTACTCAAAATAATTCCCCCGGAAAATAGTAGGCCTGTCAATGACGGAAGAGGATGCCCAGTCATTATTCTGCACCACCACCACTTTCAAATCCTGTGGCGAAAACGTATTGATTTGAGCATTGACAGTATTCACAGTTACCTGCACCCGTTGATGCGTTCTGAAAAAATTGGCATTGAATGGTTGCGTTATTTGTGCCGACACTGATGCCTTACTATTGACTACCAAAAACCGTTTAGTAAGAATCAGTTTGGAGGTGTCATCATTCAAAAAAACTTTCAGCAGGTAATTACCGGCTTTTGTAGGGGCGGAGTTGCGTTCCGGAAAAACGACCTGGTAATGGGTGTATCTTGTCTGGACAATAGAAGAATTCCGGTAATTCGTTATCCTGTTACTTTGAAACCCCCTGGTATAATCAAAGGTTTGAACATTAGCCGGTTTCCAATCAGCATTGCACAACTGAAAGCTATAATAGTAATACTTCACGTCGGCATCCATATCGTCGAAGTGAAGCTCTAACTGATCATTGTTGTTGAGTGTGATAAAAGGATAACTGTAAATGTCACCATACTTGTGCAGCTTTACACTACGGATATTAGATTTGTAAATATGGTCAGGTATCTGTGCGTTGGCAACAGATATATTTACAATAAAGAGTAAGAAAAATAATTTTTTCATCCGGAGGGAAAGTGTAATTAGTTCACAATATTGCAAAAATCAGGCAAAAAAGGGGTGAAATCTTTTTAACCGGCTTATTTTTGATACAGACAAACAATTTAATTTGAAGGTTGCAGGCTTTATAGCAAACCGCATAGCATTTAATCAGCAAAAATCCTTTTCCCGGTTTATCATCCGGCTATCTACTGTTGCCACTATTATCAGCGTAATGGTGATGATCGTAACATTGTCGCTGGCCAACGGTTTCCAGGAGAAAGTGGGTGAGAAAGTATTCAGCTTCCTGGGACATATCCGCATACAGGAAAAACAACCGGAGAAAGCAATTATCTCAGAAGAGTCACCCATTATTAAGAATGATGCCCTGGCCGAAAGCATCCGGCAAAATCCTGATGTGGAAGACATCTACCCTTTTGCTACCAAATATGCCATTCTGAAGACAAAAGATGAAATAGAGGGTGTGCTGCTGAAAGGGCTCGATAAACAGTATGATTTTAACCGCCTGAAAGATTTTATTAAACAAGGAAGGGCCATTCAGTTCAATGACAGCAGTTATAGTCGTGAAATAATGATCTCCGCTTATACGGCTGCACAACTCAACTTAAACGTTAATGATAAGATACTGATCTATTTTATCCGTCCCGACGGACGAATGCGACCTGATAAACTGACTGTAACAGGTATTTATAAAACCGGGATCGAGGAGTATGACAAGACTTTCGCCATCGGCGATATCAAACTTATACAGCGGCTGAATGACTGGCAGGAAGATGAAGTAGGTGGTTATGAAATCTTTTTGACCAGCTATGCTGACCTTGCCGAAAAAGAAAATACCATTTATCAAACGGATAATTTCCCGCCCACCTGGGATGCTGTAAGTGCCAAAAAAATTTCTCCTAATATTTTCGACTGGCTGAACATGCAGGATACCACCCGGAATGTACTGATCGGCTTTATGGTCATTGTAGCTATCATCAACCTGATAACCTGTCTTATCATTTTAGTATTGGAAAGAGTACGAATGGTAGGTGTTTTAAAATCGATCGGTGCTAGCAACTGGACCGTACAGGAAATATTTCTGCGGCATTCCGCCTTCATCACTATTACCGGTGTTGTAATAGGCACTGCACTTGCACTCGGACTTCTATGGCTGCAACAGGCAACAGGATTTATCAAATTAAAAGAAGAGGCTTATTACTTAGATACCGCAGCGGTAAAAATTGTATGGTGGCAGGTAGGATTGATCGCCGGTGGCACCCTACTTATTTGTTTTTTAGTATTACTGATCCCTTCTATTCTGGTAAGGAAAGTACAGCCGGTTAAGGCGATACAGTTTAGATAAGTGACTATTAGTCAAAATCAAGTAAATCCCGTGGATGAACACCCAGGCCTTCCGCCAACTCAAAAAGAGTGGTGATATATAAATTGGCCTTATTTCCTTCTATTTTACTGATTTTTCCATAGTCAACATCACAACGGGAAGAAAGCTCCCGCTGACTGATGCCTTTTGCTTCCCTGATTCTTTTAAGGTTACGGCCAAATTTTATTAGCCGCTTTGAGGTTTCATGCTTCACATCTACAAGGTGAATTTTTTTTTTTAAAATTATGTTAGTAGAACTACCAACATAATTAAAATTTCTTTACCTTTCTTATGAGATTAATTTTTAACCCTAAAACAATTTTATGAAAAAAATTATTTTAGTATCAGTTCTTGCCCTATTCTTAGGTGCATGCCAGAGGGAGGTACTGACAGAAAATGGCAACATTGAAACAAATGAAGCTATTTCAAAAGTAATAGCATGGCTCGATTACCAAACTTCGTTTGTAACAAATTGATCAAGCAAGGAAAAGATAAAGAATCTGAAAGCCAGCTTATTACTTGATAAATTATACTTTGAAGAGCTTAATGGGGATGAAAAATTGATAGTCATACCAATAAATAAAAAATTTGAATCTGTTAATAATAAGGGTAAAAATCCAATAAATTGTTTGCTTTTAATTGAAACGAAAGAAGGCAATATTAGAAAGAGTAATATTGTCCAGTATATCCCTGTTAATAAATATTCTAAGGAAATTCCGAAAAAAACTTTCACTCATTTCTACAATAGCAAAAAAATTGATGACGCCGTTTTTGCTTTTCTATCTATTACTGACAGGCTGCTATCAGAAACTGAATACAAAAACGGCGCTATCTATAAATATGGTGCTATTACTCAAAACAATACCCATATTGGAAATCGTTCTGAAGATGACTGTATTGAATGGTATTGGCAAACATATGAAAATGGTGTTCTCGTATCAGAACAATATATTTTTACCACTTGTGGAGGACAGGTTGTCGAGGAAGGTGGTGGTGGTGGTGGAAGCGGCGGTGGAGGCGGCGGTTGGCCCGGGGGTGATGAAGAAGCTGTCGTCTCAAGAACTCTAACCTGGACAGTTGCCACTAACCCGGCCAGTGAGGAGGGAATAGGAGAAATTAAAGCAACTGAAACTATAAAAGGGAGAAGAAGACCAAGTACTCCAGTAGGAGGCTATTTTACACAAATAGTTCATAATGGATCTATATGTAATTTTTGCTCTAGTAATCAACCTAACAATGTATGGTGGGAAACAGGAAATATTGCTATTGCATTTGGCCAAAGTGCATATAGTTCTGTAACTGGGAATTTAAGCTATGATGGAGAGTTATACTATGGAATTTCTAATTCCCAAATATGGTCATTTCAGCAAATTTTCCCATAATTTTAAAAAGCCATCACAATGCAGAATCTGCATTGTGATGGCTTGATACAAACATGACATATTTTTTCATAACATTCTGTATTCGAATTGTTTGCCTATCATTTGTTTTCGTTTTACTTTTTTCTTGTCAGGGGAAAAGCCAAAAAAATAATGTAGGTATTATACGAAAAACAACACATTTCTATAATGCAGATGGAGAACCCACCTTTACACATTATCTCAAAATATACTATACAGATAGTGTGGTAATTGAGGAAATAAGAGGTGTGAATACTTTAACTGACACTGCATACGTAACAACAGTAACATACCCATTATTATGGTGCAGATATATTAATCTTAAATCGAAAAGATTGTACGATTACAAAAATTTTTCTGACACAGCTAAAATATTCCACAAAGCAATACTGCCTGACTCACTAATGCTTGACGGCGGTTGGAGTTTTTACTCTGAAAAATATCCAAAAATTCAAGGCATACCGGAGTCATTAACCGACACTATTATTGAGAATATAACTTACAAAAGAGCAAAGTTTTGTTACATAACTAATGACCCGAAAAAGAATTTTCAAATCGGTTATTTCAGATGTGATGGGAAAGGGGATTTATTTTCTATAGAAAAAGACCATAGTCGAAAATTAAACTGTACTATGGTCAAATATTTTGACTATAAAGTTGGTAAGCCAAAACCTTATTTTTCAAAAGAAGTTGATTTTATTTCCGAAAGCCTTACGAAAGAGGAGTTGGAAGTATTTGCTGCGTGGGGGAAAAATGAAAAAGAAAATCCGGTTTATAAATAATAAAACGTACTATTTATAAAAGGTGAGACAGAATAATCCCCGCCGCAACAGCAGCATTCAATGATTCAGCCTCCCCCTTCCGGGGAATAGTGATTTTTGCAGACGCCAGTGATAAAATTGAAGGGCTGATCCCTTTTGATTCATTCCCGATAATGATAATTCCTTCTTTTATTTTTTTTATAGCCGTTACATCCTCCCCTTCTAAGCTGGCCGCATAAATGCTGATATTTTTTTGGGCTGGCAACCATTCTTCCAGGTTGGTATACTGCACTTGTACCCTTGTAATACTTCCCATCGTTGACTGCACCACTTTCGGATTATACATATCCGCCGAATCTATACTGCAAACGATCTGCTTTATACCAAACCAATCTGCAATACGGATGATAGTGCCGAGATTGCCCGGATCCTGCACATTGTCCAATACTAATGTGATACGATCTTTTGTATCAATTACTTTGTCCGTTTCATATTGCCGGACAATTGCCACCACTTTATTTGGTGTGGTGAGTGCTGATATTTTCTCTAATTCAATCGCCGATATGGCTGTTATTTCTGTGTTAGACAATAACTGTTTATTATCATCGATCCAGTCTTGCAGAGCATATACTTCTTTTACCGATGCTGCATCTGCTTCTAACAGTTCTTTTACCAGTTTGGGACCTTCAGCAATAAACAATCCTTCCTGCTGACGGAATTTTTTCTGGCCTAAAGTTTGGATATATTTGACCTTCTGTTTAACAAGCATACCTTTCATTTAATATATGTTACAGGGCCGGTTTTTTTTGTATTCCACTTTCCGCAATTATATCGTTGCCGGGTTATGGCTATTCTTCGTAGCCTCCTGTACGATCGTAAAAAATTACCCGGTCAATAAGCCCTTTGTTTACAAAACAAATATCAACATAACAGGTAATATAACAAGCGATACGGCTGCTGACATAGCTTCCCGCCTAAAGGGGCAGTTAGATGATAGTATGAGAGCCCGGTCGGTTTCAAAAGTTATCTGGAGTGTGATGAAGCGGCCCCCGGTATATGATATCAGCAATGCAGAGAAATCTGTTGTTTATATGAAAGCGTTGCTGGCCTCTATGGGCTATTTCAGAGATACTATTACCTACGATACCACTGTTAACATTGTGAAGGGCGACCAGTACCAGACAACCGTCACTTTTGAGGTAAAACCGGGTAAAGTGGTCCGGATCGATTCTTTCAGCTATAATATCAAACAACAGGAATTACAGGATATCTCAATGAAGAATAAGAACGACGCTTTGGTGAAGGAAGGAGATCCTTTTGCCAAAGGACCTATTTCTTCAGAACTTGACCGGTTAGTAGAACTTTATCGTGACAATGGCTACCTGCGATTTGGCAGGGAACTACTGATCGGACTTTGGGACACTTTAGATGTTTCATTACTCCGTCCAACATTTGACCCGATAGAACAGTTGGAGATATTACAAAAACTGAAAGAAAGAAGAGAAAACCCAACCGCTAATCTCGAAATAAGATTAAGGCCCGGTTTTGATAGCAGCAAACTCACAAAATATTTCATCGGCAATATAACAGTGTTCCCTGAATTCGGACCTGACACCAGTGGTCTTACCCGCAAAGAGGAAGTTGTTGATGGAGTAAAAGTGATCTATCATCAACGGTTATTTAAACCAAGAATACTTCCGCAAAACATTTACTTCCGCCGTGGCGATCTGTACAATCAGAAAACATATTTCAAGACCATCAACCGGTTAAATTCACTGGGTGCATGGCGGCTTGTCAACATAGAACCGGTTGTACGGAAAGGACAAGACACCGCAGATTTCACCATACGACTAACGCCGGCGAAAAAATATTCCTTTACGGCCAATATAGAAGGAAGCCGCAACACCAGTGCTGTATCCGGTAACCTGTTTGGTATTGGTGTGAATGCCGGTTGGCAAAACAAGAATTTTGCAAAAGCTGCGATTATAACAAGCACCAATATCAGGTATGGTATTGAGGTGAGTGACAGCAGTTTTATACAAACACAACAGTTTGTTATAAGCCACAATATTTATTTCCCAAAAGCAATTCCCAATGCCAAATGGATTCCTGTCAAGTTGAGGGAAAACTTCAGAACGGTCTTTTCGTTTAATGCAGGTAATACAGAAAGAAAAGATCTGTTTAACCTCACCACTGTCAACGGCTCATGGGGTTATGAATTTCAATCAAAAAGTGCTTTATTCTCTTTAAGGCTGCCCAATATTGAATATTCATATTTGAAACCCAAACAAAAACTTATTGACCTCTTTACAAGTAATCCCTCGTTAGAATATATTTTTACAGACGGACTTATCTCTTCTATCATTGCCGGCGTTACAGTGAACGGAGCTAAAGATAAAGTGTTGAAAGTTTTCAGGGCTAATGTAGAAGTATCAGGATTAATGACGGGCCTGATCAAGAGTAATTTTTTAGATGAGAACCTGTATCGTTTTCTAAAACTTGATGCTGAAATAATCAGGAAATTAAGTTTTCATAAATCAGCATTGGTATTGCGGTTGTTTTCAGGTGTCGGGTATGAGTTTGAGTCTACGGCTAATCCCGCCAAGAGAAATAACCTTCCTTTCTTTAAACAATATTTTGCCGGCGGCCCTAATAGTATGAGGGCATGGGGACTTAGAAAATTAGGCCCTGGCTCAACGATCAAAAATTTTAAAGACTCAGCGAACAGGGTTCCTGAACGATACGGCGATGTACAATTGGAAACGAATATTGAATACCGTTTCCCTGCATTTACAATAGCGGGAATAAAAGTTGATGGAGCATTGTTTAGCGATATTGGAAATGTATGGTTTTTAAAAAGTGCAACCGGCAGACCTGACGAGGAAGTTTTTAATTTCAACAGGCTGGCAAAAGATCTTGCGGTAGGCGTTGGTCTTGGCTTCAGGGTTGACTTTAGTTTTTTTGTTGTGCGACTTGACTACTCCTATAAAGCAAAAGATCCCAGCCCTTCAGTAAAAAATAAGGACTTCCAAAATAAATGGTTTAGCTATTCATTGAAGGCTGGCCAGCAATTTCAACTGGGTATCAGTTATCCTTTTATATTATAAGGAAGGTTTCATTCCTTCCTGGATATCTTGTATCGTTTGTGCATCTTTTACCCAAAACTCTCCGATCCTTGTACGGCAAAGGCTGCTGAGATAAGCTCCAGATCCTAATGCTTCACCAAAATCATTGGCCAGGCTACGGATATAAGTGCCGGTAGTACAAACCACCCGGAAATGAACAAGAGGTAATTCTATTTTTACAATCTCAAAATCTTTGATCGTTACTTTTCTTGGCTCCAGTTTTACTTCTTTGCCTTGTCTTGCCAATTCATACACCCTTTTGCCCCCTACTTTAATAGCTGAATGAGCCGGTGGTACCTGTAAAATTTCACCAGTAAAATTTTTAGTAGCTGACTTTATTTCTTCTGCAGTAAGATGTTCAAAAGGTTTCAAATTCACCGGTTCACTTTCCAGGTCATATGTAGGCGTGGTAGCCCCTAACGTAAAGGCGCCGGTGTATTCTTTTTCCTGCGCCATGAATTCATTGATCCGTTTGGTGAACTTACCGGTACAAATGATCAGTAGTCCGGTAGCTAACGGGTCTAATGTACCTGCATGACCGATTTTCTTTATCCTGATTATGTACCGGAGTTTCTGTACCACATCAAATGATGTCCATTCAAGTGGCTTATTAATGAGCAACATCTGGCCTTGTTCGAAGCTTTCTTTATCGTAATTCATTATCGCAAAAGTAAGACTTGCCAGATATCCCACCTTTAGCAATATTTCTGACTTCGTTATTTTGGGAGGAGTTTAGAATTTGTGAGATGCAAAAAAAGCAGGACTATCAGTGAACCTATTACCTAACTTAATCTTTCACTGAAAGCTCAATTTGCTGTACAATTTTACTTGCTAACTCTTCTTTCTTATCAACGGTTCCGGTAAATTCAAATTGTTTGACAATGTTTTCCTCCTGTATTCCTTTCATCAGATAAACTTTTATTGATACATTGTTTCCACTTACCGTATACCTCCCAAGTATGGAATATGCATCCAGCATTGTATTATCTGATGCATAAGTCAAAGGGCTTCCTTTGCCTCTTGCTGACACTTCATTTAGTTCCTTATCAACAAGTATCGTTAATCCAAGATTATCACTCGGAATAATACCTTCCTTAACAAGATTGGATCTCCTGAATATCTTTTTCTTTATAGACAATTTAATCCCGTCCAGAATTTCTTTATCCACTAACCCAACTGCAAAGCTTGCATTGCCCATTATCTGTGGATCTTGTCTTCCACCAATATCTTTGGCCAGCGCTGCGACTAGCGTCTTGGTTGTATTGAACCACTTTGTTACATCAATATATTTATTGTCTTTGAGACCTTCACCCAGCTTTATACCTGAAAGAAGGCCATAAGTAAGCAACCCTTGTCCATACAAACTGGTTTCATAAGCAGGCTGACTTGCTGCAGAAGCCGATAAAATATAAGTACCGGTAATGTCTTTTAGATTTTCCAATGCTCTTTGCTGATCTGCAGGCACATCTCTTTTAACAATAAGTTCCTGTATATTTTGTACCACCTGTCCGCTATTACAGGCATCAAGTATTAAAAGCTGTTTATTTGCTTTTATATTCCGCATCCACTCATTCAGTTCATCGGTACTGATAGCTACTTCCTTTGGCACTGTCATCACCTGTTCAAAAGAAACAGCTTCAGCAGTAACAAGATAAAAAATTTTTTGGCCGGTTTGCAGTGCACCATGCCCCGCAAAAAAGATAATCAGTATATCATCAGCTGTTGCTTTTTTAGCAATGCTGTCCATTGTTTTTTGAATAGCTTCCTTTACGGGCCATCGCAGACTGCCTGTTTCCGTACTGAAAGTATAGGTATTCACATGTTCTTTTCCATCAGCATTTAATAATTTCTTTGCTGAGGCAGTTACAACAGCTGCAAAATCAGCAGCATCTTTAGATGCATAACCGAGTTTCAGTTTTTCTCCTTTATAGTTGCTGATACCGATCGATACAACATACATATTGGGAACAGGTTTGGCTTTTGTCAGAGAAGAATTTCTAATAATAACACCTCTCGAAGTCATGGTCCCTACCTTAGTGGTAGCTTTTACCAATATTTCATTATCGATTCCTGAAACAAAATAATCCTGTATGTCTTTCTGATTAAACGATAATAGATACCCTTTTTCCTTTTTAGACAGGGTTTCTGGTTCATACTTTTTAACCAGCTTGCCATTTACATAGAGTTGTATCTCTCCAACTCCTCCAGTACGGGAAGTAATCTGGTATTGATAGACCCCATTATTAAAACCTTTCTCTTCTACCTCGGGTGTAAAATTGCAAATATTAATCTCTGATAATTTTTTGGCTGTAATGGGTTCTTTATTAACCCCCATTTTTTTACTCACTAAATCTGGCTCCCAGCTTAAGGCTTTGAATTGTTCTAAATCAATAACTTCTGAACCACAAGTATAATAAAGTAATTTTCTTGCTCCTTCAGTTCCATCATAAAGACCATCTTGATCAGTTACTAGGTAGTCGCTTTTATATACATTAACAAGAGAGTAAAGTAGTCCAACAGTATGGAAATTCCAGATTTTTATTGTTTTATCCCATGAGTTAGAAAAAATATAATTGCCATCAGGACTGAAAAAAGCTGAGATCTGATACTCCCCGGTACCGGAACCAGGTAGCTCTTTAATTATTTTTCCATTTCTTACATCCCAGATTTTTATTGATTTATCCCATGATGCTGATACGATAAATTGTCCGTCAGGACTAAAAGAAGCCGAAGTAACCCAATCTGTATGACCACTAAGCTGCTCAATAAATTCTCCTGATAAAGCATCCCAAATTTTTATTGAATGATCAGCTGACGCTGTCACAATCTTACGGCCATCAGGACTATATTGAACTGAATTTATTCTTTGTGAATGTCCATATTTTGGTCGAATTTGGCCCTTTGAAGATTCTATAAATTCAAACAGCTCATTAATAATCACACCTTTCTTATTCCATATTTTCCCTTGCCCATTTTTTGAAACCGTTATCACTCTTTCACCATCCGGACTAAAGCAGGCATTCAATACAGGTGCTCCATGCCCTACTAACTTAGTAATTAATTTCCCATCAGAAACGCTCCATATCCTTGCGATATTTTCTTTGGAACTGTAATCACTATTATAAATCCATCCATCTTCGCAAGCAGTAAGAATAAATTTTCCGTCAGGACTAAAGATTGCAAAATGAGCAGCATAAGGATGCTTTAATACCATCAACTGCTTGCCTGAATTAACATCCCAGATTCTTACAGTGCTATCACTTGAAGCGGAAACTATTAGCTTCCCGTCTGGACTATAATTAGCTGATAATACCAATCCCGTATGCCCTTCTAATATTCTTACAAATTTTCCATCATTTACATCCCATATTTTAATAGTGTTGTCATAAGATCCGATGAGGATGTTTTTGCCGGTTTTATCACAACTAATAGAATGAGGCAAAGCATTTCCTTTCAATTCAGCAAGAAGGCTTGCATCACTCAATTTACAAAGCCTTATTTCATCATTGGAAGATGACACAACACTTTGTTGATCCCCGCTAATAGAAGCAGAATAAACCCAGGTGTTGTGCCCTGTCAATAAATTACTAAGTTTACCGGTACTAGCTTCCCAGATTCTTATCGTCTTATCTTGTGATGCCGTAACAATAAATTGTCCATCAGCACTGTAACTGATGGATCTTATCAATCCAGAATGGCCTTTTAACTCCTTACTTATTTTTTGCTTTTTTATATCCCATATACGGACGATATCATCATCTGTAGCGATGGATACGAAATTTCCATCAGGGCTAAAATTAGCAGCAGTCGGCTCGGAAGTACATTTAAATTCTATAAATTCCTGGCTGCTAGTAGAATACATTTTAACTACTGAATTTTTTGAATATTCTTTACTTCTGCCATATATACCAGCATATCCGGGAACAATTAGTAAGGTTTTACTATCAGGGCTATATTTTGCAAAACTGACTTTAAATGGATTCCTTATTTCAGAGAGTATAGTACCTTCCTTTATATCCCAAATTTTTACCGTACTGTCCTCTGAAGCAGTAATAATTTCTTTTCCCCCGGGACTATACAAAGCAGATAAAACAATTCCTCTATGGCCCTTCAATTCTTTTATTATTTTTCCGCTATATGTATCCCATATCCTTACAACACTATCACCAGAGGCCGTAACAAAAGTCCTGCCATTAGGACTAAACATAGCATAATATACCCAGGCGCTATGTTTGAACTCATTTATTAATTTCCCTTTGATATCCCACAACTTAGCCGATTGATCTTCGGAAGCCGACAAAATATATCTCCCATCAGGACTAAAACATACAGATTCAACAACGCCTACATGTCCAATTGGCAATATTAACTTCGGCTCTTGTGCAAAAGACCTGGAACAAACAAGTATAAAAAAAGAGAAAAAAAAATAAAAAATATACTGATTCATTGAGATTGTTATTGTAGTTCAAGTTACTCAATTAAATTTACTGAAATATTACCCTTCTGATGGCATTTTATTATACTTGCGATTCTATAAGCGATAACCGGGGTCTTTAAAAAATTCGATTGTGTCGCTAAATAGACATCCTCGTTTTCAGTTCGAGGTATTTATTAATGGTATTTACCGTCAGGTTCTCCGGTGTGGTGAGTATGGATGGGATACCGTTCTTATGTAGTTCTTTTACCATCAGCCTTTTCTCGTAAGCAAACTTTTCGGCTATCGTTTTGATATAAATGTCTTCCAGTGAAGTGGCATTTTTCTCAACAACAGATTTCAGTTCTGTATTTTCAAAGAAAACGATCAGTAATAAATGGTAGTGAGCAATCTTCTTCAATGCTGGCATTTCCCGCTGCAGGCTTTCCAGCGATTCAAAATTGGTGAACAGAATTAACAGGCTGCGGTTCGTAACCCTGTTACGGATAACGGAGAAGAGTTTTTCAAAGTCTGATTCTAAGAAATCAGTTTTCTGACGATACAACGTTTCCAGTATCTGGTTCATCTGGGTTGGCTTTTTATCTGCCAGTAAAAAAGTATCCAGGTTCTTTTCAAAAGTGATGAGGCCGGCTTTATCCTGTTTTACCAGCGCCACATTGGACAGTACTAATGCTGCATTGATAGCATAGTCAAGCAATGTCATACCACCGAACGGCATCTTCATTACCCGGCCTTTATTAATAAGACAATAGATCTGCTGGCTTCTTTCGTCAGTATAGTTATTCACCATCAGCCCATCCTTCCGGGCGGTGGCTTTCCAGTTGATGGTCCGGTAATCATCGCCCCGCACATACTCTTTAATCTGTTCGAACTCCATGCTATGCCCTATCCTCCTGATCTTTTTTACACCAACCTCCTGGAGACGATTGCTAACAGCCAGTAACTGGTAACGACGCATCTGCATATAGGACGGATACACTTTTACCATCTTCTTTGCCGGAAATGTATATCGCCGCTTCACCAATTGCAGCGGTGCATGAACATATACATTGATATCATTGAACACATATTCGCCTCTTGTATCTGGTTTAAGGAAATATTGCAATTCGTATTCATCATTTCTTCCAACGATTGCTTTCCGTATCCATTTTCTTTCCTGGAACTGAGCAGGTAACTCATCAATAATACTGGTACGAACAGGAAATCCATATTGATTGATCATGCGGATAATAACCTTATTAGGATCACCGATACTAAAGCGGTCTGCTACTATCCTTTCAGCTTTTATGCCATTTCTTTTGCTATAAACAAGTATCGCATCAATAACCACCGCAATAAACAACAATAACAGGATCAACCCGCCGATCCGGTACATCGCAGGTTGAAAATAACTCATCACAAAAACTACAGCCGCCGATCCGGCGATATAGTATACGATGTTATTTAAATAAAAGCTTTTGATCATAAGTTAATAATGCTACCTCGGCACATCCATTCCCTGAATAATCTGTTTGATCACATCATCCTCTGTAATACCTTCCATTTCTTTATCGGGAGAAAGAATGATCCGATGGCGAAGCACCGGAGGTACAACGGTCAAAATATCTTCCGGTGTCACAAAATCCCTTCCCTGCATAGCAGCTATCGCTTTTGATGCATTCATAATAGACAGCGATGCCCTTGGTGATGCACCCAGGTAAATGGATTTATGATTTCTTGTCTGGTGAATCAATTTGGCAATAAATGCCAATAACTTCTCTTCAATGATCTGTGTTTTGATCTGGTGTCGCAATGATGCCACCTGTTGTGCATCTAATGCAGGGCTTATCATATCCAATGCTCTTGTATTACCCATGCTGTTGAACTGGGTAAGAATTTCCATTTCTTCCGTTTCGGTCGGGTAAGGAACAATTATCTTGAAAAGAAACCGGTCGAGTTGTGCTTCCGGCAACCGGTAAGTACCTTCCTGCTCTACCGGGTTTTGTGTAGCCAGTACCATAAATGGCGATGCCATTGGGTATGTTCTGCCATCCACAGTTGCCTGTCTTTCTTCCATGATCTCCAATAAAGCAGATTGTGTTTTTGCGGGAGCCCGGTTAATTTCATCCACTAATATAATATTGCTGAATACAGGCCCTTTCTTAAATTCAAAACTGGCTTCTTTCGGATTGAATACCGGGGTTCCCAATACATCCGACGGCATCAGGTCTGGTGTAAACTGAATGCGGGAAAAGCCTGCATTCACACTTTTAGCAACCAATTTTGCGGTCAGTGTTTTAGCGACACCCGGCACCCCTTCTATCAATACATGCCCATCCGCCAGCAAGGCTGCAATGATCAGCTTTACCATTTCATCCTGCCCGACAATGATTTTTTTAATTTCATTACGGATGGATAGTACTGCATGATTGAGTGCTGTAAGGTCAGTACGTTGTTGAAATATTTGTTCTTCCATAATTTATGTTTATAAAATTTGACACCTTCATCTTCTTGCTGCAAAGAAGACAGAGATAATGTTATGCTTTTTTATAGAATGATTCCAATTGTTTATGAAAATCCGTTAACTGCTCATGACCAATATCCGGCGCATCATCAAGGTACTTGATAAAATACACTATTCCCCGTATCTCATGTTCTTCTGCCCCCGACTTGAACTGCAGGTTCTTTACAAAATTGTCATCTAAAGTGCCGGTTGATAATTTGTATTTATTCCGCACATGCTCCAGGAAATACGCCGACATTTTACGGCAAAGATTTTTATGATCCCCTTTATCGAAATATAATCGGCCGATCGTTTTTACAAAATCCAACGAATCGTTTCTTGGCTTTTTTATTACCGGTATATATCGTTGCTTTCTTCGCATCTCCAGTAACACAAATAAAAGCAGCAGTAACATCAACAACCAAAAGGCGGCCCGGAAAGGTTTTTTACCATTGTCATTCTCCGTTCCCATCAGCACAGAGAACCATCCTTTTTTTGGTTCCTCCCGTTCATCAAGAAATTTTTTATTAAGATAATATTCATCCCAAACCACTTTTGTTGCTTCAGGATTAATAACGGACAAAGCTTTTTCGTAATACCCGATATTATCTTTGTGCAATAAAAAATAATTAGTGAATGCCAACGGTGCGAGGTGTACAAAAAGATTTCCTTTGCCAGCCCTTAAACGGATAAAGTTGGCCCTTCCCAATTCATCTTCACCTAAAATTTCAGTGGTCTCTTCATCAAAGTCCCGAAACGAAGCATCCAGTCTTTTTCCGGGATACACATAACTGGTTTTCTTTTCAAAAGGAGGAGTTACCAGTGAAACATTCAAACTATCACCGACTTTGATGCCTTCGTCAGTATAAGATGAAATATCAGATGTATTAACACTGCACCCCATCATGTCTCCTGCTGAATAGGAAATTGTCCTTGCACTTATAAATACATCATTTCCTTTTTCAATGAATGAGATCAGTTTCTTCATCTCTATCTCATCCGCACTAAACTTACCGGTTACAATTATCAATACCTGCCCGGAATCATAATTGGAGAGTGAATCCCAATAACCCGGCTCCAGCTTATTGGTTCCTATAGAGGCATCAGGAAAAAGATGTGCCAACCCCCGATAAGCTACATATGTTCCATAAGGGATCTTATCCTGTTTGCGAAGAGTTACCCGGTCATCGATCTTACTCTTTTTCTTACCATTATCACCCGTTAAAAAAAGAGCTACTAATGCCCCGGCAATCAATGCAGCAATGATATATGGTAAATATTTTTTCAACTTTTATCGCAGCTCTTTATCAAATTTGTCAAAATCACTCCTGATCACTTTATACGCATCTTCATTCACTGGAAATTTTCCATACCAGCTATATTCGTAATTACGGGTAATGCGGAAAAAATTATTGTAGTAAGCAGTTGGCTGTAGCTCAAGTAAATAATCAAGATTTGTTTTGTCCTGCTTGTAGCGGATGATATTTTTTTCAGACAAATTCTTCAATAACCGCAAAAACATCAGCCGGATTGCCAGGCGATGATTGCCCTGTGCTGCAGCTTTATCAATTTCTTTCTGATAGTTAATGGCAAAAATATCTTCGGTTATCACCTCTTCCTCTTCGCTGGCTGCTGTTCTTATATTCTTTTTTCTGAATAACCCAACATTGCTGCCGGACAAGTACATGAACAGCACCGCTGCAAAACCCACAATGATTATGATCCACAACACCGTTTGAAACCAGGGCCGTTGTCCGACCGGCACATAAGAATCATTTCTTTGCCGTTCTTCTTTTATGGCCTGTTCATTTTTTTCTTTTTGGGTGGTCTTACCCCCTTCCTTTTCCTTTTGTACTTTTTCCTTCGACGGATTATTTTTTATGTCTGCATTTGCATACCAGAAATCATCATCATCCCTGAATTTTTTTATTACATCCCCTGGTAAGGTTCGCTGTATAATTGATAACGTATCCGATTTAATATGGAAATATTCCTTTTCATCTTTTACTTTGACTTCATCAGGCGGGGCATCATCCATGGCTAATTCAGGAAGTTCAGTTGTGTCCGCAACAATGACAGCTTCTTTTTCTTCTTCCTGCGCAAAAGTGAAAAGTGAAAAAAATAATGCTACAGACAGCAATAGTAGTTGCCTGCTGATGATCCTCCCGGTATTTTTTTTGATTGATTGCAACACTTATACGTCCTCCTCATTTAACTGTACTGACAGCTTTCTGCCAAGCCGGATCGGGTAAATAATAAAGTACCAGATGACAAACAATACTGATAAAGCAAAAATGATTGTAGTGAGAATTGAAATATTATTATACAAACGGGTAATAAAGCCTTCGAAAAAAGCAGCCAGTGCAAATACAGGCATTAATCCAAACATAATTTTTACCCCGTCTTTGGCTCCTGCTTTAAAGGCATCGATCCTCCGGATGGTGCCGGGAAACAAAAAGCTTTTCCCTAAAATAAGTCCCGCAGCACTTGCCAGTATGATGGCGGTTATTTCCAATGTACCATGTACGAATACCACGAGCCAGAAATCAAGGCCCAGGCCTTCTGCTGCAAAGAAATGATCAAAAGCTCCGAGCATCACTGCATTTTCTGAAGATAAATACAGGCTGGGAATACCACAAAAAATACCCGAAGCAAACATGAGCAGCGATACACGGATATTATGTATCATCAGGCTGATCCAGCTTAAAAAAACATTGCCGTGTTCATATACACCAAAAGGGTTTCCATTCGCAATATTATCCCGGGTATCCTCTATATAGCGGTCTCCCAAAATACCCCTTACCACATCTTCATCTTTAGATGCCGTAAAAAATCCGATCGCAAAAAAAATAAGGAAGAAAAGAAAGGCGAACAAAATAACCTTATGATGTTTGCGGATCGTTAAGGGCAAATCATATTTCCAGAAAGTAATGAGCCGGTTCGACTCTTCTTTCCTGTTTTTATAAATATCAAGATAGATCTTTGAAGCCTGCGAATTGATATAATTGGTTACTTTACCCGATGGATAAAATGTTTTGGCATAGGCCAGATCATCTACCAACTGGGTAAAATCGGCAGCCATTTCATCAGGGTCGTCCGGCGGCATATGCTGATTTTTCAGCCAGCGGTCTTTGTTCTTTTTAATAAAAAGTGCTTCTCTCAAAATCGCTTCTTTGGGGTTGTAAAATACTGCTTTTATGAGGGATAAGAGCAGTGCTTTTAAATTTAATTGTATAAAAAATATTAATTTGAACCCTTAAAACAAGCACCCGGCGAATGGCTGTAATAAAAGTACCTACCAATTTTAATATTGATGTTGAGTTTGAGATCCCTGAGTTTTACCGGAGGTTAATTTCACTGATAATCGACATGGTGGTGCTTTTTTTCTACTATAAAATAGCACGGGAGATACTCAATTCTATTGTAAGCAGCAGTAACCTGTATGATACGGATACAATGTATGACCTGTATGGCGTATGGATGTTGCTGCTCTTGCCAATGCTGTTGTACCATGTAGTAATGGAGATCACCATGAACGGGCAAAGTGTCGGCAAGAAAATAACAGGCATTAAAGTGGTGAACGAAAACGGCGGCAAACCGAGTATCAGCCAGTATCTTATCCGGTGGATGCTCCGTGATATCTGGTTCTTTTTCCTGCTGGCGATAGGTCTTCAATCTGCTGGTGCCGGTAAAAAAGAGGAAGGCAATTTTATCATCATCATGATGCTGCTCTTTTTTATTGCGGAGATCGTACTCGTAGTCTCCTCCAAAAAAGGGCAACGTATCGGCGATATCCTGGCTAAAACCATCCTGATCCGTATCAATACCAAAAGTGATATTGAAGACACGGTGTTTATAGATGTGGCTGACAGCTATGTACCTTCATTCCCCCAAATAATGCAGTTAAGTGATAAAGATATCAACGCTATAAAAAGCATTTTGGAAACGGCCCGTAAAAAAGGTGACTTTCATATGGCAGAGACAGCTATGCATAAAATAAAATCACACCTGAAGATCGAATCTAACCTGTCGCCGTTTGACTTTCTCGATGTATTGTTGAAAGATTACAATTATTTATCCGTTAAATAATAAAAGCTGCCAATATGTATTTGGCAGCTTTACTATTTTATTTACAATTTAATATTAACCTAGGAAGTCATAGCTGTCAATCCTCCTGTTACTAAAGCCAGCAGGAAAAAAGCCAACCCGATAATAGTAAGCACTCCCATATACCGGAAGGTCTTTTTAAGACTTCTGAATGATTCGGAAAGCAGCAGGCTATCATTAGAAATAAGAGCCAATTTCATTTTATTGGCAAATTGCAGGGTAAACAAACATGGAAAGAAATACAACAGTCCCATCAATACATACATGATCATCATAGTTGCAGAGAGACCTGATGAAGAAATACCATCCTGCCGGTAAAGATCATCATACTTGCTTCCCGCATTGGATATACTAGTGGATATGATTATGCCGAATATGACCAGCAAAACAATACTGACCATACCGCAGATAGCTAAAAATTTTGCCCATTTTGCTGTCTCAGTTAAATGAGATCTTGATTCAGCAGAAATGTTCATTTCAAAAAGTGATGTGTTTTGTTCCATGTTGCAGTTGTTTATGATTTGTATAAATGTACTTTTCTTTACCGGATATAAAAATTTTCTGTACTGGTATTAATAGGCTCTTGCAAACAGCACCCGTTGTGTTGACGGCTGGCCGGTCAAAATACATTTTCCTTCTTCTAACTTATTATTCAGCTGTATACAGCGTATCGTGGCTTTTGTTTTTTCCTTAATAGCATCTTCCGTTGCTGGAGTTCCATCCCAATGTGCAGCAATGAATCCCCCTTTTTCATCCAGCAGCTTCACAAACTCTTCCCAGCTATCGGCCGGGGTGATATGTTCGTCACGATAAGCTTTGGCTTTATCGAACATGTACTGTTGAATTTCATTAAGCAAACCACCCACATATTGGGCTATTCCATCCAATGCTACTACTCTTTTCTCTTTTGTGTCGCGGCGGGCTACTTCTACTACATTCTTCTCCAAATCCCTGGCACCAATGGCCAGCCTTACCGGCACTCCTTTCATTTCGTATTCAGCAAATTTCCAGCCCGGCCTGTTATTATCATTATCATCATATTTTACCCTGATGCCTAATGCTTTTAATTCTTTTATGATCTCGCCTGCTTTCGCATCGATCAGTGCTTTTTGTTCTTCTCCTTTATAAATAGGAACAATAACAACCTGCTGCGGGGCGATCTTGGGTGGAAGTATCAGCCCCTGGTCATCGCTATGCGCCATAACCAATGCACCTACCAATCTTGTGCTTACACCCCAACTGGTAGCCCACACATGTTCCAGTTGGTTCTCTTTGTTAGAGAATTTTACATCAAATGCTTTGGCAAAATTCTGACCAAGGAAATGTGAAGTACCAGCCTGCAACGCTTTTCCATCCTGCATCAATGCCTCAATACAATAAGTATCGACTGCTCCTGCAAAACGTTCATTGGCGGTTTTTACACCCCTGATCACAGGTACTGCCATAAACTCTTCAGCAAATGTGGCATATACTTCCAACATTCTTTCTGTTTCTTCTATCGCTTCCTGTGATGTGGCATGGGCCGTATGCCCTTCCTGCCATAAAAACTCAGTGGTCCGCAAAAACAATCTTGTCCGCATTTCCCACCGCACCACATTGGCCCATTGATTGATCAATAGCGGCAGGTCACGGTAAGATTTTATCCAGTCTTTATAAGTATGCCAGATAATTGTTTCGCTGGTAGGACGAACGATCAGTTCTTCTTCCAGTTTTGCATCGGGGTCAACAATAACGCCACCGCCGTTGGGATCATTTTTTAACCGGTAATGGGTTACGACTGCGCATTCTTTGGCAAAGCCTTCCACATGTGCGGCTTCTTTGCTCAAAAAACTTTTAGGTATGAACAACGGGAAATAAGCATTTACATGCCCGGTGTCCTTAAACATTTTATCCAGTGCATCCCGCATATTCTCCCACAGGGCAAAGCCATAGGGTTTAATGACCATACAGCCTTTTACTGCTGAATAATCGGCCAGATCTCCCTTTAAAACAAGGTCATTGTACCATTGCGAATAGTCTTTGTCTCTTGGTGTAATCTCTTTACTCATATTCTTGTTGCTGGTTATTAGTTGTTTGTTACTGGTTACTTCACACCCGGGTTATTCCACTCAGTATTATCAACTCCTTTAATAAATAGATTTATTTTTTTACCTAATACTTCCAATTTGGCGTGAAGGTAATTATACAATACTTCATCCTGAAGTGATTTCGTTCTAAACAGGTTTTCTAAATGATCAATAGTTTCATCGTTTGAGCCTTGTGCATAAACCAGGAATTTTATAAACTCTGCTTTATATCTCTTTCTCCCGTATCCTTCCACAATAGTTGACTTCACAGATTTACAAGACCTCCTGATCTGGCTGCCTTCCTCAAACATCTCAAATTTGGGAAGCCTGTTAAGTGTCATTTCATGTACCGCAACCACCAACTCATCCGCCAATTTCCATATCTCCAGATTTTTATAACTCACAATCTTACTGCTTTGAGATTTTAAGTTAAAAAAGGGGTTCGGCACTCTAAAGAACCAGTAACCAAAAACCAGCAACCAGTTTCAATGAAAAACCTTTACAGAAAGATTAACAGCACCCACCGCAATAAATTCAACAAATGGTCAAATATTTGTTGCTTAAACGCAAACGATTGTGTTCCGTTAAAAGTCGCACAAAAGTAGTAACTTCATTTTTAACCCGATAAACCATTTGCCATGAAATCAAAAATTTTACTCCTGGCACTAACAGTCGCTGCTTTCAGCAGTTGTACCACTTCTTATAAAACTGGTCAAACACCCGATGATGTGTATTATTCTCCCGCCAGACCGCAGGAAGAATATGTACAAACAGAAAAAAATGACGACCGTCAATACCGTAATAATGAGGATGAATACTATGATGACAATTACCTGCGGATGAAAGTCAGGAATCGTTATCGTTGGTCAGACCTGGATGATCCTTATTATTACAGCCGTCGCTACACTTTCAACAACTATGGCTATAACTGTTTTGGTAATCCATGGACTCCTGCTACTTACTGGAACAATCACTACAATCCTTACTATCACGGTTATATTATTGTAAACCCCAAGACAAGTGTTGCGTACACAGGGCCAAGAACTTTTAACCTGAACTCGTATAACAACAACGCAATCACCAATAGTAATTATTCAAACCCTAAAACATCGGGCAGCAATAATAACTCTAACAACAATACCTACAACTCTCCCAGGAACAGCAATTCCAATAACAACAGCAACTCTGGCAACATTCTGAGAGATGTTTTCCGTGGAAGTAATAATAATTCTTCCAGCAGCGGATCAAATAATAACTCCTCCTCATCAGGCAGCAGCAGCTCCGGTTCTTCATCATCCGGTAGCAGTGGTGGCAGTACACCAGCACCTGTACGGAGATTTTAACTGACTTCAAAATAGCCTTTCCCCGGAAAGGCTATTTATTATACCTGGTTACGTTCAACTTTCTGAACATATTATTTCATAGCATTTAATTCATGACACCATGAGAAAGATATTTTTCATACTAACCTGTATTGTAACGTCCTCTACCCTGTTTGCACAGGAGCCTGCCGATGCCTTACGGGCTTCCTGGATCACATCAAGCGGCACGGCAAGACAACAGGCTGTCGGCGGCGCCATGACATCACTCGGCGGCGATCTTTCAGCAGCATTTGTAAATCCGGCAGGGCTTGGCTTTTATAAAACCGGAGATTTTGTTTTAACTCCAGGCTTTAACCTGTTGAGAAATAAATCCACTTACTACGGCCGCACCGAACAAGATAAAAAGAACAACATTTCATTTGGCACTACCGGTATTGTGCTTGGTACAGGAACAAATGACCGTAAGAAGGCTAAAGGAATGGCCGTGGCGGTTGCTATCAACAGGACTGCCAACTTTGGCAGCAACATTTTATACCGTGGCGCCAATACACAAAATTCTTATTCCCAGAAATTCCTGGAAGAAATAAAAAATGATAAAGATGCGAATAGTGTAGCCAGCAATTATCCGTTCGGTACCAGTCTTGCGTTCAACACTTACTGGATCGATACCATTGCCGGTGGCTCTGCGGGTAACTATCAATTTCAATCAAGAGCAACGATCGGTAATTTATTACAGGAAAACACCGTTATCAACAGGGGCGGCATTACTGAACTGGCACTGGCTTTTGCCGGTAACAGCAAGGATAAATTTTATTTTGGCGGGACTGTGGGCATTCCGTTTCTCCACTATGAAAAAGAAGCCAATTTTACTGAAGCAGATGCCTCCACCAATACCACAAATAAATTTGATTTCGCCACCATCTCAGAAAATCTGACCACCAGCGGTAATGGTATCAATATTAAAATGGGTTTTATTTATAAGCCGGTGGAATATGTACGGCTTGGCCTTGCCATTCACACTCCCAGTTTTTATATGATGACCGACAGGTACAGTGCATCTGTAACTACCAATACAGAAACGTATAAAGGCTCCATGACACAGCAATCGAGCCTGTTTACCAACGGCACCGATGCCGAATTCAAATACTGGATGGTTACTCCTTATCGTATTATGGCCAGTGCCTCGTATGTACTGCGGGAGATTGAAGATGTAAGAAAACAAAAAGGATTTTTAACGGCTGATATTGAATATGTGAATTATAAAGCTTCTTCTTTTAGTACCGACCCCGAAGGTGATAACAGCCAGTCAACAAAAGACTACCTGAAATCATTGAACAAGGCTATTGACAATGCATATAAAGGAGCATTGAATTTTAAAGCTGGCGGCGAATTAAAATTCACCACTATTATGGCGAGACTTGGTGTTGCGTATTATGGCAACCCGTACAAAAATTTAGGGCATGGAGAAAAAGGAAATCGCTTTTCTGTAAGTGGCGGATTGGGTTACAGAAACAAAGGAATATTTGTTGACCTTACTTATGTGCATACTATGGGCACCGATGTACATTATGCATATCGTTTACAAAACACGGCTTTCGCTGGCGCCAGCATTAAGCAAACTGGCGGCAATGCATTGCTGACTGTTGGTTTTAAGATTTAACCGAACCAGGAACTAATTGCGAATGGAAAGCACCAGTGATGGTGCTTTTTTTATGGAGATAATACAAATGAAGAAAACAGGTAAGTAGGTACAATTTGCGAACGACATAAGTTTTAATTTTCATTGCACTAATTGCAATACAAATTGCGAACGACAACGAGTTAAAAATCAGGGCTTAGTTGTTTTAGAATATTGCTATAGTGTCGTATATTTAAGTGTTGTAGGCAATACAATCGAATGCCATTTCCTAAATTGACAAATAGAAAAGAAATAAATGGATGACATTTTAGAACTTCAACTGGATGAGAGATTTGACTGGATTATTCATCAATTAACAAAAGGAAATACAATTGAAGGGCTTAAAAATAACAGACAGTATTTTGAGTTCGAGCAAGTAAAGGAATGGAAATCAAAATATGGGTTTCAATTCCAAATCTATTCAAATGACCATTTTATTGACAACAAGCCACATTTTCATTTAGTAAAAAAAAGTGCTGACATTGACTGTAGATTATTTTTTGATGGTATGGTATTCGATTGTAAAGGTAGTTCACAGTTGGACCGAAGAACAAAAGATGCAATTGTTTATTTTTTGAGTATTCCTGAAAATCAAAATCGAATTATTGAACTTTGGAATAATAAAAACCCTAATTTGATATTATGAAATCTTAAAGTATAGTCAACAAAAAAAAGGATACACTTTACTTTGATGAATTGATAATGACACTTCAACCCATTTGAAAATGTACGACTTTAAAAAAAGTATTTATAGAACATTTGACAAAGAGGGCATAAAACTAAAACGAATGTGCAAAGTCACTCTCACATTTGACCGAGAGCCAAATGAAACACATTCAAATTCAGAGCTTTGTTATTTGCCTTACGAACCACAAAGAGACCAGTTCAACTTGACTAATGAGGAATTTATTGATACAATAATTGACTACATATATGACACAACTTCTGTAAGAATTAACAAAATAGAAGATTTAGAAAAATATCCAAGTATAGACAACTTGCCTTTTATTTTAAAGATTAATGAGTACGATAATGATGCAACAATTTTCTCATTAGCATTTGGAAAAATTCCAGGCTCTATAACAATTAGAAAAGAGCATAAAATATTATCATTAGGAAATATTGAAGAAATAGAGGGGACATTGGGACTTTCAAATACTTCAATTTCATCTTTTGGAAAGCTAAAAAAGGTGAATGGGTCTTTTTGGATTTCATATCATAATCAAAATTCAAATCTTTTTGATTTAAATGAAGTTGAAGAAGTTGGTGGAAGCTTACTTCTAAGAGGATTTTCAATAAAAACATTATCTAAGTTGAAGAAAGTTGGTGGTATATTAAATCTACGAGGTACACAAATTGAAGATTTAGGAGCTTTAGAATATGTTGGCGAACACTTATATCTACCAAAATCAAAACGTGGCTATTTTAACTTTGACAATATCTACATCGGTGGAAAAATAAAATACTTTTCAAGTTAGTACTGCCTACAACATTGGGTTTTATGCAAGTTGGGCTTGACATTGTAACATCAGCTAATTGCAAATCCGAGCTGTAGTTCGGGCTGGACAAACAACTTTCAACTTTAGTTCTTAAATTCAACTTTATATTTTCAATCAGCAGCTGTTATCGGCAGACGGAATACTAATTCCCAACCTGCAAAAAGCCGCAAAAAAAACAAGGCAACTCTTAGACAGACCACACTACTATGACAGAAATAATTATAAAAGAAGAAGCATTAGAACAGATAATTCAAAAATTGCAAAGTTTTGTTTGGACAGACCAAAACGAACAAGAAATAGAATTAATGCGACAAGACTTTGCACAGACTTACGATAAAGCAAAATTAAACAGCTTAACGAAAGAAGATTATTTTATTGGGCTTGGTAGACAGAAAGGTTGTATTTCATACGACCTTGAATGGGGAACATTATCACTTGGAAGTATTAAAGGTGGTTCAAAATATAAATATGGTTACGACACCGACTTTTCAAAAATAAAATCTTTACTACAAAAAGTTATTTCGGTTGACGCATCAAACGCATACAAGGCAGAGGGTAAACTTTCAACTGACTTAGAAAATATTGTAAGTCTATCAAAAGAAATTAATGGTTTCAAAACAGGCAGGACTGTTATTCCAAAACTTTTGAGCATTTATTTTCCTGACACTTTTCTTCCAATTTTTAACGACCAGAACCGCTTTCTAAATTTCTTTTTAGTAAGTGGCATTGACACAGAAAACACAGGGCTTGCTTTGTATTTTGAATACAATTACAAACTTCTAAAAATAAAAAGCAGAGTAGAAGAAATTGCAAACAGAACTTTCGGAAACTTTGAATTTGCAACACTACTCTATCATACATTTCCAAAGGAACAGGATACTGTTATTGACGGACAACCAATAATTTTACCAGTAGTTCAAGAAGAACAAAAGTTTGAAGCATTAGAAGTACAGCATTATCAAACTTTACTTCACAGGAATATGCCAAGACTTTTTCCAAAGCTCAAATATTTTGACGAAGAACAGCAAATGCAAAAAAATGGACAGTACGACACACAAGTTGTTGGCATTATGGATATGCTGACCATTGACGAAAAAGGAGATTTTGTAATTATAGAGATAAAACGAAAAGCAAAAGATTTAAGCATAGGACAAATTTTACGTTATATGGGTTGGACAAAAGAAGAGTTATGCAAAAAAGGACAATCAGTTCGTGGGTTAATTGTTGCTGAAAGCAAAGACATCAATTTAGACTTTGCTTTAAAGGTTGTTCCAGACGTAAAATTTCTTAAACTTGGACTAAGCATCACACTCGTTGAACAATAGAGTATGCCGCTAACATTGGGTTTGCTGCTATACTATTGAGCACACTAATTATTTAAAATGATTACAATCCAAGAACTAATTTTTAATCGGGGTCTTGACAAAAATGCAAAAACAAAACTTGTTCGACACAAAGATTCAAGACAAGACTTATACAATTTGTATCTGACTGATAAACCCGGATTTCTTGCTTATCAAAACTCACAATCAAAGGACATTTTCAATGGTGTTGACTATATAGTTTCATTTATAGGTGAAGAAGGAGTTCAATCAAGATTTATTGGCGTTTACAAAGTGCTGAATGGCAGAAAGCTTCAAGCTGACAGTTTTGAATATGACATGGAAGAAGTTAAAGGGTTTGACGACTTACGGGAAAGAGTAATAATTAATTGGAGAAATCCCATTTCATGGCATCAATGGATTAAAAATGAGATGGAAGTCATACAAATACATCCAGGACTTCATTACAAACAATTTACAGACTATTCCGACTTCATTCTTGATTTTGACGAACTGAAAGAAATTATCAACAACCAGTATAGCGACTGGAAAAGAATGTTATCTGTGACAAAAGGTATTTATCTAATCAGTGATACTGTAACTGGAAAATTATATATTGGCTCTGCATACGGCGAAGAAGGAATTTGGGGAAGATGGAGTAATTATGTTGCAACAAATGGACACGGGGGCAACAAAACCTTAAAAGAACTTATTGCTGCTAATCCAAGACACTCACGAAATTTTCGATTTTCAATTTTAATGTTGCTACCTCGGACAATCACTGCAGACGAAGCCATTAAGAAGGAAAGGCTTTTTAAAAACAAATTGGGTACTAACGCTTTTGGCTTAAACAATAATTAATCTACTCAGTATCATAAAAGCACAGCAGGCAACATTGGGTTTTCTGCTATGCTGGCTGACGAATAAATACTGATTGTCTCGTCCTGAAATAGGTTTACACAAAAAATAACGCAATGAAAAAGTATAAACTTAATTTTTTGACAGTACTAATAATAGCGAATCTAATGGGTTGTGAAAATTCTCAACAGAATTCTCCCAAAAACAGTAAAGATGATACAACTTCCAATCAAACTTTAAATAAAAATCCCGATATGATTAGACAAAAAATAACACCTAGTCTTTGGGTTGATAAAGATGCAAAAGCAGTAGTGGATTATTACCTTTCTATTTTCAAAGATGGTAAACTGAAAGACTATCGCCAATACAAGAACCCACCGGAAGCAATAGCACAGGGTGGTCAGGATAACTTCGAAACAGCGGTTATGGAAATTGGTGATATTGAATTTAGTATTTTAGCTGCAGGTCCATACTTCAAGTTCAATGAATCTGTTTCGTTTGTTATTAATTGCAAAGACCAGGCAGAAGTAGATTATTATTGGGATGCCCTGACCGCAAATGGTGGAGAAGAAGGTTCATGTGGGTGGTGTAAAGACAAATATGGTTTATCGTGGCAGGTTGTTCCCGTTGAATATTTTGACCTTATTAACAGCGATAATCCTACCGTTAGAGAAAAGGCAATGAAGAATACATTAAAGCAGAAAAAATTGATTCTTTCAGAACTCAAGTGAACTTTCACTAAAAGATTGCGTTGTTGCACATAGCGGTTTACATGGCCTAAAAACGCAACAATGCAGACAGTTAAACTTGTTTTCCCTCATCAATTATTTGAAAATAGTCCCCTATTCGCTGCAGAAGGCCCCATTTACCTGGTAGAGGAATTCTTATTTTTCAGGCAGTACAACTTTCACAAACAAAAAATAGCTTTTCACAGGGCTACCATGAAATATTACGAAAATTTCCTGGTCGAAAAAGGTTTTCCGGTAAAGTATGTTCAATCCGACAAGCAGGAATCTGATATAAGAGTGCTGATTGCACATCTGCACAAATTGGGAGTTAAGTCTATTGCCATTGTTGATCCGGTTGATGATTGGCTGCTTAGAAGGATCAGCACCGGTTGTCAAAAATTAAAGATCAAGCTAACCGTATTTGAATCGCCTATGTTTTTAAATACAAGGCCGGAACTGGAGCATTTTTTCAAACCAGCAAAAAAGAAATTTTTTCAAACTGAATTTTATAAACAAGAACGAATCAACAGAAAGATCCTGGTTGATGAATCGGGAGGACCGGTTGGTGGTCAGTGGACTTTTGATGTAGAAAATCGAAAAAGATATCCCAAGGGTAAGCCGGTGGTGAAGGTTACCTTTCCAAAACCCGACCCTTATATTGCAGAAGCAAAAAAATATACCGACCGTTATTTTCCCGGCAATCCCGGAAGCCTGGATGATGCGATAAACTATCCCATCGGATATAAAGCAAGTGAACAATGGCTGCGTCAATTTCTTGAAACCCGCATGACTGCATTTGGAGATTATGAAGACGCCATCGTACATAAAGAAATACTGCTGAACCACAGTTTACTCACTCCCATGCTCAATGTTGGCATGCTTACACCCAACCAAATAATAAATCAAACAGTAAAGTATAGCCTTGCCAATGCTGTTCCTCTCAACTCACTCGAAGGTTTTATACGGCAGATCACTGGATGGCGGGAATTTATAAGAGGTGTATATATTACAAAGGGCCGGGAAGAAAGAACGAAAAATTTTTGGGGATTCACCCGGAAAATTCCAACAAGTTTTTATGATGGCACCACGGGCATCTTACCTGTTGATGAAACTATCAAAAAAATCTTGAAAACAGGTTATTGCCATCATATAGAGCGGCTCATGGTGCTGGGCAACTTTATGTTGCTTTGCGAGTTTGATCCGGACGAAGTATACCGTTGGTTTATGGAACTTTTTATAGATGCCTATGATTGGGTGATGGTACCCAATGTATATGGCATGAGTCAGTTTGCAGATGGAGGATTGATGTCCACGAAACCCTATATAAGTGGCAGTAATTATCTTATGAAAATGAGTGACTATCCCAAAGGCGACTGGCAGGAAACCTGGGATGCATTATTCTGGCGGTTCATGGACAAACACCGTGTTTTTTTTCTTAAAAATCCAAGGCTGAGTATGCTGGTTAAAACTTTTGACAAATGGGACGAAAGCAAAAAGAAAGCTATACATAAACATGCTAACGATTATATTAAAAGGCTGAAGTAAATGTGTCTTGAGTAAGTAGCCGAACTACAACGCATATTTTTTTAGGAATGAAATGATCCGACAAAATCAATCATTTCTTTTACCTGCCCCGGAGCAAACCATTGTATCTCCTTATCTTTTTTGAACCAGGTCATCTGTCGTTTGGCATATTGCCGGGTGGCCGTCTTAATTTGTTCAACTGCTTTTTCCAGTGAAATATTTCCATCAAGCCAGTCAAACAACTCGGCGTAACCAACTGTTTGCAAAGCGTTCAGTTTCCTGAATGGCATTAATTCTTTTACTTCTTCCGGCAACCCGGCTTTTATCATGTTGTCTACTCTTGCGTTTATATTCCGGTGTAGTTCTTCCTTTGGAAGTTCCAGCCCGATCTTTATGATAGTAAAATCTCTTTCCGCTTTCTCTCCTTTACGAAATGAAAGAACAGACTGCCCGGTGCTCTCCATTACTTCCAGTGCCCGCATCATCCGTTGGGGGTTTTGCATCTCTCCTTTCTCGCTATATAAAGGATCTTTTTCCTGCAGCTGTTGTTGCAGCCAGGACAATCCCTGCTGTTCATACGATTGTGTAATCTGCAAACGGATAGCCGGGTCAATGGACGGGATCAAATCCAATCCTTCGGTAAAAGCTTTGAGATAAAGTCCGGTTCCGCCAACCATTACTACTACCTTATGATTTTCGAATAATGCTTTTGTTGTTTGCAAAGCATATTGCTCAAATGTAATGGCTGTAACTTCTTCGTGAATGGAATGAGAAGCGATAAAATGATGAGGTACTTCCTGCAATTCTTCAACAGAGGGTCTTGCTACACCAATATTCAATTCCCTGAAACACTGGCGGCTGTCGGCAGATATGATCGCTGTTCCAAAATGTTTTGCCAATTGAATAGCAAGGGAAGTTTTACCCACGGCGGTAGGCCCTGCTATAACGATAACTGTTTTGTCGGGATTCTTTTTCAAGAAATATATTAAACTTCTTCTTCGCCTCCTTCCTCTACGGCGCCTTCTTCTCCGATACCAATATCCTCTCCTTCTTCATTCTTTTCACTGAAGCCATCACCGGCAACCTGTGTCAGGTCATATTTCTCTTCTATGTCGGCAAACTTAGGCCCCAATAAACCTTTGGTGCCATACTGGCTGGGGGCTATCCCTTCTGTTCTTGATACGGAAGGATAACTGACCTTGGGATTCTCTTCTTTTGATACATTGATGAGTTCCAATAAAAAACTCCAGTTCTTATTAAAATCATACAGGTAAACAAATCGCTGATTCGGGTCTCTTATTTCCGAGCCGACTGTTGTTTCACTCATGATAAGCGGCGGTGCTTTATACTCCTTGTCATACTGTTCTACAGATATCTCCCGTCCCCGCAGCCAATGGTCATTGCTGCGAAAAAAAGTAGCCTTGTGTTTATTATCAAACTCATAGGCTTTTAGTATTGCTTCATGCAATTCTAAAAATGACTGCGAATGCCGGATCACTACATCCCGGTACACACTTTCGTCTTCCTCTAAATATACTCTGAACTTTAAAATAGCCATGAAGCAAATTTAAGATTTTAGATGGTTGATTTGGGATTTTTAGGCTCCAATCCCATTTCTTTTGCTTTTTTCAACATGAATTCAAATGCTGCATCATAAGAACTGGGAATTACGCCATCCAGCATCGCATCTTTTAATGCATCTTTTATTATACCCACGGGTTTTGACGGGGCTAATCCGAATGTTTCCATGATCAATTCTCCGCTGATAGGCGGCTGCCAGTTACGGATATGGTCTTTTTCCTCCACTTCTTTGCAACGCTGGCGCACCAATTGAAAATTTTCCTGGAAGCGTTTTACTTTCTGTTTGTTTTTTGATGTGATGTCTGCCTGGCAAAGCTGCATCAGTGAATCAATATCCTCCCCGGCATCAAACAACAAACGACGGATCGCAGAATCAGTAATATTTTCTTTGGTCAGGCTGATCGGACGAAGATGCAGTTCCACCATTTTTCTGACGAACCGCATCTTTTCATTCTGTGGCAATTTTAATTTTGTAAAGATCTTAGGCACCATTCTTCCTCCCACTACCTCATGCCCGTGAAATGTCCAGCCATGCCCTTCTTCAAATTTTTTTGTAGCCGGCTTGGCAATATCATGAAGAATAGCTGCCCATCGCAACCACAAGTCGTCCGAATTCGCTGATAAATTATCTAACACCTGCAGTGTATGATAAAAATTATCCTTATGACCAAGGCCATCCTTATATTCCGCTCCCACCAGATCTACCATCTGTGGAAAAATGATCTGCAGTAATCCGCATTTATAGAGCAGGTCAAACCCAATAGAAGGTTTTGGTGCTGCAATGATCTTATTCAACTCATCCGTAATTCTTTCCTGCGAAATGATCTTGATCCTTGCTGCGCTGTCTATTATTCCCTGCCAGGTTGTTTCATCAATGACAAAATCAAGTTGCGTGGCAAACCGTATGGCCCGCATCATCCGCAACGGATCATCACTAAATGTCTGCGAAGGTTCCAATGGCGTTTTAATGAGCTTATTGCGCAGATCTTTCAGTCCGTCAAAGGGGTCGATGAGTTTTCCAAAATCATTTTTATTTAAACTGACAGCAAGGGCATTGATGGTAAAGTCACGGCGATTCTGGTCATCTGCAATAGTACCTGGTTCCACCTCCGGTTTACGGGAGTCAAACTGGTAACTCTCTTTTCTTGCGCCAACAAACTCGATATCAAAGTCGTCGCTGATCCTGATATGGGCCGTACCAAAATTTTTAAAATAATCTACCTGCGGAACAGGATTAAATTTTTTAGCTACTTCTTTTGCCAGTTCAATACCATCCCCGGCGCATACAATATCGGCATCGCTGGTTTCCCGTCCCAGTATTTTATCCCTTACAAATCCCCCGATCAAATAGGTCTCCACTCCCAGTGCTTCAGCAGCATGGGCGACTTTCTTCAATAAGAACAATTCCTTTTCTGTACAATTAATTTCCATAATCTGGGCAAAGATAACAGTTGGCATTTTGTGGTGGGCGGGAAGAAGTTTGCTGATGCAATATTTACTATAATCGCTATTGCCGGTTGCCAAAAAGTTGCACAAAAAAACAATATATTGTGTGTACAATTTAATCACCCGCATCCTTCAATCAATCAATATGAGACAACTCTTCATCGTATTCTTTCTTTTCCTTTTCAGCGCTGTTCAAAGCCAGGAATCCTTGCCTTCCTACCATGGGGTAATGAAAGAATTTTTTGGAAAGTATCAATACGAAAAGGATTATAAAAAAGATATCCGCTTTGCCAAGAAAAAAAATGGCTGGCATATTCAACTGATCAACCGGTATGAAGAGGATAAAATAGGTGCTGATGTAATTTTCTGGTCAACTGAAAAAAAAGCATACCAGTGGCCGGATGATCTGTTCATGGACAAAACAAGTGATGAAGACACCGAAGATATTATCTACCAGTACCTCGACGATATTTATGGCACTCCTGAAATATATAATTATGAACGCTGCCGCTATTACGGTTATGATGGATGGGATGTGGATATGATCAGGGATTTCAAAGACGCCACTAACAGATCGGATACTGTATTAGAAGGATTGGCAAGGGCTTATGCCTATCATGCTGAACGATACCTGTGGTATGGATTCGGCGGTAAACCGTATGATGATGACACACTGAAAAGCAGGTTGAAAAAGTTTGAGCAGCCTTCCACAATGAGAATAGAAAAATTTAAGGCGGATGTTGATGCTGCTATAGCGTTATATAAAGAACTTGGCATTCGTAATCCCAGTTACAGAATGCTGGTGGGTAATCCTAAGATGAAATTGCTGAATGAACAATTTCATCTTTACCAGCAGTTATTGGTTGCCGGGCATGAAGAGCTGGCCGCAGCCGTTGTACAACAAACAACATCCGATCCAATATTTAAACAAATTGGCTACAACTACCTGAATGCCTGTCCGCCTAACAGTATTTTAATAAGTTTTGGCGATAATGATACCTATCCTCTCTGGTATGTGCAGCAAAAAGAAGGGTTTAGAAAAGATGTAACCGTTATCAATTTTTCGCTGATAGGTTTTTACCCTTATGTAGATATGCTTAAAAGAAAGAAAATTATTTCGTTCTCCTCCAATGCAGATTTCTACAGCTCCGACCTTTTTGATTATTCCGTCTTTAAAGAACAGAAAATAACCGCCACTGTAAAATCGATAACCCTTCAACAACTATTGCAAATTATACAAACAAAGAAGTACCCCCATACATCGGGTGGCAATCAAATTATTTCCAGCTATCCGCAAAAAACTATTACCTGGAAGTTTGATCCTATCCAATTAAAAAAAGTATCTCCTTTACCGGGACTGGCTTTGCAAACAACGTTTGAATTGGCCAATTTCCTCTCCAGTTCAGATTTCATGTTGCTGGATATTACTTTCAGTAACTATTACTCGAGGCCTGTATGCTTCACTTCATCAGCCCCGGTTTTTGCAAAAACAACACAGCAGAAAGAAGGCCCGGTGTCCCGTTTTTTACCGGTTGAAGAAAGTAAAAGAAAAATAGTGGATGAACTGCAGATTAAAAAAGACATGGATTATTTGTCAAAATCCTATAAACCTGTATTCACCCATACCGTGGGAAATGAACGATTTTATGGTGATTTTTTTGATGGCATGCATACTGAATTTTTTGGCCGGATCATTAATTTTTATCTTGATAAAAACAATGCCGCATTGGCAAAAACCTGGGCCAAAAAATTCCTGGATTCATATGGACAATTTCCTATTCCCCCGAATTATGGGAATATAGATATGGCAAAGCTGTTGTTACGAACCGGGTTTGAAAATGAAGCAAAGAAGCTACTGGAAGATTATGCAAACCACTTTTATCATTATTTCAACAACCCCTCTGCACTTGAATTTAAAACCAGCAAAGCAGGCACCATCCAAATTCTTGAATCGTTACAAGACATATTACTTGAGCATGAAATGGCAAGTGAGCTGATCAGCAATATCATGAAGGAACTCAGGGGCGAATGATGGTAACAGTTCCGTTATCCCATTTAATTAATGACGAAGGCGTAGCTGCCGTCCTATCATCCTGCCGGTAGCGAACCACATAGTCAACGCCATTTTTTATTTCGTCAGTAATATCACTAAAAAGCCTTGCCGGTGGTTGCCCGGAGATATTGGCAGAGGTAGAAACGATCGGCTTACGAAACCGTTTGATCAGGTGTTTGCAAAACTCTTCGTTGCAAATACGGATGGCAATGCTACCATCCTGCGCCACTAAATTATCAGCCAACCCTATGGCTCCTTCATAAATGACAGTTGTTGGTTTTTGGGTTTGTTGTAAATACTCAAACAGCTGCAGATCAGGGGCGGCCACATAGCGCAATACATCCCTTTCATCTGCCACTAATACGATCATTGCTTTTTCATCGGGTCTTCTTTTCAATGCATAGATACGTTCAACTGCTTCTTCGTTGGTAGCATCACAGCCGATTCCCCAAACAGTATCTGTTGGATAAAGAATAAGGCCGCCAGCATTCATCGCCTTCAAACATTGTTCTATATCATTTTCAAAATCTACCATACTGATTTATAGACATCCATGACCGATGTCGCACATTTTTGTTGTGTAAAATTTTGTGCCTGTTGCCAGCCTTTTTCAACCAGCTCCGCAGCAAAATCTTTATCACCGTAAATTCTTTTCATGCCTGCTGCTATTTGTTCCGCACTGGAAGGATCAACATAATAAGCCCCCTCGCCTCCTGCTTCCGGCAAACAAGAAATATTGGAGGTAATAACCGGTAACCGGCTCCATAAAGCTTCCAGCACCGGGATCCCAAATCCTTCAAAAAAAGAAGGATAGATCATAGCTATTGCGGACTGGTAAATAGCCGGAAAATCAGCGGCTGTTCTAAAATCTGAGGACGAACTTGCTGATGGACTTTCTGACAGAAAGATGATCTTTTTTTCCAACCCGTTTTGGATCATATAATCTTTTACCTGCTGCTTATATTTTCCCCCTTCACCAATAACCACCACCGGAATATCCATTTCATTTCTCAGCAGGAAAATTGCCTTGCAGATATTCAACAGGTTTTTTCTTTCAATAATAGAACCGACAGATAAAAAGAATTGTTCCGGTAATCCATACTGCTCTTTTACTCTCTTTTTTTCTTCCTCGCTGACTGTTTTACCAAACCCGGGGCTACAGCTCTGATAGCAAACCGTTATTTTTTCTTCCGGTGTTTTATAAAAATCAATGATATCTCTTTTTGTCTGTTCGCTGATGGCAATTATTTTGTTGGCATGTTCGCAGGCATAACGGAATTTTTTGCTGTAAATTTTTACATCAATCGCATTGTATTGCTCAGGGTATCGTTCATGTATCAGGTCATGAATGGTAACGACAGATCTGATCCCCGTTTTATTAATACCAACGGGAATTTCATGACTAAGGCCATGATACAGATCGATCTTTAGCCGCTGCAGATCTTTTTTAACCCAACTGCTCCGCCAAGCCGAGCTAAATGTTTTATGCAGGAAACCTTCCGGCAATATCTCATGTAGGTTATTCCCTTCTATTGAAAAAGCGTTGGAAGGTTTTGGATTGAACAAATAGTATTGATGCTCCGGGTAATACTCCGACAATGAATGAAGCAGGGTGCGGCTATAATGCCCCAACCCCGTCCCATTATGAAAAGCCCTTTTTGCATCAAACCCGATGTTCATAGAGAGCAAAGATAAGTCTGAAAGTCAGCAAGTCCAGAAGTCGGGAAGTCCGAAAGACTATTCATTATAGTGATAATTTTTCCGGGCTCTACGACATTACTGACTTTCGAACTTAACAACTATTTTCGCAACAAATTACCTACGTAATGAAAGAACTGATATTAGAAGCATGGGCTAACCGTGAGTTATTAAAAGACAACAAGTACAGTGATGCTGTGAGGGCCGTTATTGAAGAGGTAGATAAAGGGAGATTAAGAGTGGCTTCACCCGGCGACCCTTCGATTCCTCAGGGCGATTGGGTGGTGAATGAATGGGTGAAGCAGGCTATCCTTTTATATTTTGGCATTCAGCAAATGCAAACATGGGAGCTGGCGCCGTTTGAGTTTTATGATAAAATGTTATTGAAAAAAAAATATAAAGCGCTTGGTGTTCGTGCAGTTCCTCATGCTGTTGCGAGGTATGGAGCTTACCTGGCAAAGAATGTAGTATTGATGCCATCGTATGTAAATATTGGCGCCTATGTGGATGAAGGAACAATGGTGGACACATGGGCAACAGTGGGCAGTTGTGCGCAGATAGGTAAAGGGGTTCACCTGAGCGGTGGTGTTGGCATTGGTGGTGTACTGGAACCATTACAAGCTTCACCGGTTATTATCGAAGACGGTTGTTTTATCGGCAGCCGTTGTATTGTGGTGGAAGGTGTGGTTGTAGAAAAAGAGGCTGTGCTGGGTGCCAATGTTGTGCTGACCCAATCGACCAAAATAATTGACGTCAGTGGAAGCGAACCTAAAGAAATGAAAGGAAGAGTTCCCGCAAGAAGTGTGGTGATACCGGGTTCATATACCAAAAAATTCCCGGCAGGTGAATTTGGAGTCGGGTGTGCGTTAATTATTGGCCAGCGAAAACCTAGTACTGATCTAAAGACAAGTTTGAATGATGCACTGAGAGATTTTAATGTAAGTGTCTAAAAAATGAATAATAAAAAAGCCCTGTCACATTAGTGACGGGGCTTTTTATTGCAAGAAATAACCTTTTATTACTGCACTTCTTCCAGGTTACAACTTCCGGCAGGCGTAGCAAATAGAAACCCTACCAGATATACCAACTATATGTACTTGCATACTGGCGGCATTGCTCAACACATTTGTTATTCCTCTAAGTTAACAGCTCTACACCTGGAAGGTTTTGGAGATGTGCCGGCAATTAACTGGTACGGATTAATGAAACTACAACCAACGGGAATTGGAAAAAAGAATTGCTCCTCACTGATGTTGTGTATTAGTTTAATCAATAAATTGTCTGAGTTTTAACACCAACAAAAACTGCCATTATGAAAGGACTCGCCACGATTGACATTGTAGTTTTCCTGATCTATTTTTTAGTAGTAGCTGCATACGGTTACTGGATATATAACAGAAAAAAGAAAGCTACGATGGGCAGCCACGATTTCTTTTTGGCAGAAGGTTCCCTTACCTGGTGGGCTATTGGCGCCTCTCTTATTGCTTCCAATATCAGTGCCGAGCAGTTTATCGGCATGAGCGGTGAAGGTTTTAATGTTGGTATTGCAGTGGCAGCTTACGAGTGGATTGCCGCTGTTGCATTAATCATTATCGCCATCTGGTTTATACCAATATATCTTAAGAATAAGATATACACTATGCCGCAGTTTTTAAAAACACGGTATAATGAAACGGTGGCTCTCATTATGGCCATCTTCTGGTTGTTCCTTTACATCTTTGTAAACTTTACTTCTATACTTTACCTCGGTTCAGTAGCCATCAATGAATTACTCGGTGGCGGACACCTGCATCTTGTCATGATTGTATTAATGGCCATGGCCTTATTAATTACACTCGGTGGTATGAAGGTTATTGGTTACACCGATGTAATCCAGGTAGCCGTTCTTATCATTGGTGGTTTGGCCACTATTTATCTTGCCTTGCAAATTGTAGATGAAAGAATAAATGGTGTTGCCAACGGTAACGTAATAGATGGTTTCAAAACATTGATGGGCCAGGCTCCTGACCACTTCCATATGATACTGGATAAGCCGACAGAAACAACCGGTGTACTCGGTACAGAAAACAATAGCAACATTATGAAATACATTGCGCTGCCGGGTATCGCTATGTACTTCGCCGGACAATGGATAGTAAACCTTAACTATTGGGGTTGTAACCAATACATCACACAACGGGCATTGGGTGCTAATCTCGAAACTGCCCGCAAAGGAATTTTATTCGCCGGCTTTATGAAATTGCTGATGCCAGTGATTGTAATGTTACCAGGTATTGCGGCATATGTATTATATAAAAACGGTCAACTGCCTGGCTTCAACGGTGGTAAAGATGGTGCTTACTCTGCCGTACTCGCCTTCTTACCTGCCGGATTAAAAGGATTAGCCGTAGCTGCCTTAACAGCCGCTATCGTTGCATCACTTGCCGGTAAAGCCAACAGCATCTCTACCATTTTCACATTGGATATTTATAAAAAGTACATCAACAAAAATTCTGACGAAAAGAAAATGGTATGGACCGGCCGAATGACCGTATTTATTTCTATGATTATCGCCATGATATTTACCTGGAGCGACACCTTAGGCATCAGCCAGGAAGGTGGTTTCACCTTTATTCAAAAATATACCGGATTTATCAGCCCCGGTGTGTTTGCCATGTTTATACTTGGCTTCTTCTGGAAACGTACAACTGGTACTGCCGCCTTGGTAGGATTGATACTTGGCTTTGTACTAGCTATTTTCTTCAACAACTATGCAGTCGGCATTTTCGGAAAAGAAACATTGCTGTATAGTGCCTTCTCCTACCAGACAGTAAAAGATGGAGTTACACTCACCCTTACTGAAATACCATTCCTTATCAATATGGGTTGGTCGTTCTTCTTTACCGTTGTGGCGATGGTCGTCATTAGTATGGCCGGACCAAAAGTAAATCCTAAAGCATTTGAAATAGATAGCAGCATGTTCAAATTAAAAGCATCTACGGTAGCATTGATTGTTACTACACTTTTGATTTTAACATTGTTGTATGTGAAGTTCTGGTAACAGAATAAATAAACATTAGTTATAAAAGAAAGGCTGGAAAATATTTCCAGCCTTTCTTTTATTAATCAGGTAGCTGCTATAGCTCTCTATAATCTTTTATAAAACGGGTAACATTAGGATAATGTAAAAAATCCTGTTTCTCATGCATCAGAGTAATTACAATAGTGTCCATCCTTGCATTCAATGCAGATTCAACACCCTTGGGAGCATCTTCAAACACAATACAATCTTCCGGTGAAACATGTAATTGCCGGGCACATGTAAGAAATGTTTCCGGGTGTGGTTTACTTGTGCTAACATCATCCGCACTTATCAATGCACCAAAATAGTGGCGTATATTTAAATTATCCAGTACAAAATCTATATTGAACATGATGGCAGCAGATCCGATCGCCATTTTTATTCCTGCTTTATGTGCTTGCTCAAGAAAGTCGGATAATCCCGGAAGTAATGCAAGATGAGGTTTGAATTCCAACTGGTACTGTTTCTCTTTTTCAAGACTTATCTTATTTTTTTCATCATCAGAAAAGCGACCGGGGAAAACCCGTTCCAGCAGCTCATGATTTTTTCCATAACACTCTTCTTTCACTCTATCCAGGCTGATATTAGCACCAAGATCATTTAGTATACGGTGCCATGCCCGGATATGATACGGCATATCATCTATCATGGTTCCGTTAAGGTCAAACAGGAAAGCTCTTTTGTTGCTAATCATATTGCAATCCTTTTTACGTGAAGCTAAGGGCTTCTTTATAAAGATTTTATTTCCGGGTCAAAACACCAGTTAATCTTTAAAAGTTGACTGTTGAGATTTTAGGGTTTGGGCATTGTCACTTATATTTGCACCCCCAAGCCCAGATGGCGAAATTGGTAGACGCACTGCCTTCAGGTGGCAGCGTTCGAAAGGATGTGCTGGTTCGAATCCAGTTCTGGGCACAAAGCCTTCTGAAAAATCAGGAGGCTTTTATTTTTATACTACCATCAGGCTGCAACCCCGTAAATCGCTGCCATCAATTCTTCCCAGCACTTTAAAACTTCCGTCAGCATGTAATTGGCCCACATCATCAGTCGCAATAAAAGAACAAGAATAAACATTGGCCAGGTCAATTACATTAATAGTTCCGCTTCCTTCTTCTTTTACAACAAAAGGATCTTCATCATCTCTTACCAGGATCTTCATCCATGGCGGGCATTTAAAAACACCATTCCCGTTCGAATAAGCCTGTGACAAAAGTTCTGTCATGCCATATTCACTGTGAATAGTTGTAACGTCAAAACTTTTACATAGTATTTCATGGACCTCTTCCCGAATCATTTCTTCCCTTCTACCCTTCATACCGCCTGTTTCCATAATAGTAGTGTGCCGCAATGGCAAAGGATGTTTTTCAGCATAATCAAGCAACGCAAATGTTACGCCTATCAGCAAGGTCTTTTGTTTTATTTTTTCCAGTTCCTTTAATAAAGTGAAAAGTTGTTCAAATTCGTCCAGGTAAAATCCGCTTTGTCGCTTTTCACTTACTGCTACCAGTTTATTTACCATATACACCAGCGAAGAATTCTCTCTTTCGAGGTAGGATGGCAGCAGACCTATAAAACACCACTCTTTTACAGGACCATAAAATAATTCAAACCCTTTCATAAAACTCTCCTCATAAAAAGCGAGGTCTTTCACATAGTGTTTGCTATTGATAGTGCCGGTTGTACCACTACTTTCAAAAATGGCAGCCGGATCAAACAATGTAGTTTGAATTATATGAGATTTAAAGAAACGGATAGGCAAAAAAGGGATCTGGTTGATCGAACGAATATCCTCTCCATTGATGCCCAATGCCTGCAGGTAGGCTTTGTATACAGGGTTCTTAGCAGCCTGGAAGCGAAAAATTTCAAGGGCTAACTCTTCAAAATCAGCCTCTTTTACCCCAAAAACTTTATGATTCCATTGTTCCGGCATGTCCTTTTGTGTTGCTAAAATTTGTAAATTTGTTTTCACTCAAATCGCACCAATGAAACTCAGCCTGTTTGTGTTATCGGCCCTAGTAGTAGTGACGATTGCCTGCAACAAAGATAAGTTCCAGACAAAACCTACCATCAGCGTTAAATCTATCAACGGAAACTTCATACCTCTCAATGCTACTTTTGTAATTACACTGGAATGCACCGACAAAGAAGGCGATGTGCAGGATTCTGTCATCATTATTAAGAACAGGCTGAACAGGCGGGTTGTTACTACCATCAGGGACACCCTCCGCTATAAATTCCCTGTATTCCCCAAAAATACAAAGACGCTTGTACAGGCTACTTTAGATTACCAGAGCATTTTATCAGCTCTTAACCCACCATTTATACCTGGCTCCTCCCCTGCCCAACGGGAAGTAGATACACTTATACTAAGAATGGCGGTAAGAGATAATGCAGGCAATACGAGTGATACCATAAGCTCACCGGTTATCTATGTGTTCAGGCAGTAATTTTGCCTGAATGATCAAAAGGATACTTGATTTTTTAGTTTACAGCAATTTTTTTATTGCTGGCTGTGCATTGATATTTACCTATGAGACTTTTTGCCTTCTCCATTTACCAGCTTCACTTAACTGGTATCTGCTTCTTATTTTTCTCTGTACAATCTTTGTGTACTCCCTTCATTATTTTGTAAAAAGTACAAAAGAAAAAAATGATACCCGGCTTGTTTGGTGCAGAGCTAACCGAAAACTACTGCAGCTAATCATCCTGTTAAGTTTCCTGCTTATTGCAGGGGGCATTTTTTATCACTTTAAATCCATTTTTATAACAGGCGGAGACTTTAATTACCGGAACCTCGCCTGGTTTATTATCATTCCGTTGCTGTCGTTGGCATATTCCCATCCGTTGAATCCCTGGAATAAAAAAAGTCTGCGACAAATCGGGTGGCTTAAAATGGCCTCCCTGAGTTTTATCTGGAGTTTTACAACCGTCATATTGCCTGTTCTAATGCTGCCGGACCCTGTTACGGGGCTACTTGAAAATAAATATGCATTAGTCCTTTTTGCTAACCGTTTTTTCTTTATTGCTTCCTTAAGCCTGCTATTCAATATCAACGACTACGAAGAAGACAAACAGGACGATATAAAAACAATAGCAGTATTACTCGGCCCCGTGAAAAGCATCCTTTATGGCAAATGGGTGATGTTGTTGCTGAATGCTGCAGCCGCTTTTTTATTGCTTCGCTTTTTTGAATTAAACAACCCGGTATTTTTTGCAGCATTGCTTACCCCGGTTATTATCACTTTCCTGTTATATCAGCAGTTTTCGCCTATGAAAGATGAGACGGTTTTTGTTATCCGGCACGACGGGCTGATGATTGTTAAAGCCATGCTGCTTATCTTCGCTTTACTAATCCTTTCATAATAAACGAAACATTATGGCAAAAGCAGTTAAAGCTAAAAAATCAATCATTACAGACAACGCATTTGATTTTTTGAAGAGTTACATCAACAACGCTTCACCTGTTGGTTTTGAAACATGGGGGCAAAAACTCTGGTTGGAATATCTCAAACCTTATGTAGATACTCACTATGTGGATTCATACGGAACTGCTGTTGGTGTGATCAACCCCGACAACAAATTTAAAGTGGTTATTGAAGCCCATGCTGACGAAATAAGCTGGTTTGTAAATTATGTCACCCCGGAAGGACTGATCTATCTAAAAAGAAACGGAGGCGTAGACCACCAGACAGCACCCGCCTCCCGGGTATTGATACATGGAAAAAAAGGACCTGTTAAAGCAGTTTTCGGATGGCCTGCTATTCATACAAGAATGGGTACCCCCGATCAGAAAGAAACGACACCAAGAACTGATAATCTCTGGCTGGATTGCGGAGCAAGAAATAAGAAAGAAGTAGAAGCATTAGGTATTCACATAGGCGCAGTGGTTACGTACCAGGATGGTTTTGATGAGCTGGCGAATGGCAATTACATAGGCCGGGCTTTTGACAACCGCATCGGTGGATTTATGATTGCAGAAGTAGCAAGGCTACTGAAAGAAAATAAAAAGAAATTGCCCTTTGGCTTATATGTAGTGAACGCTGTGCAGGAAGAAATCGGTCTTCGTGGTGCTGAAATGATTGCCCGGAGAATTAAACCAGATATCGCCATCATAACCGATGTAACACATGATACTACTACACCGATGATTAGTAAAAATATCGAAGGGGATGTAAGTACTGGTAAAGGCCCATCACTTTCTTATGCACCGGCGGTACATAATAAATTACTGGCACTGGTAGAGAAAATAGCGGCTGATAAAAAGATTGCTGTACAATGGCGGGCATTGAGCCGGAGCACCGGAACAGATACTGATTCATTTGCTTATTCTAATGATGGCTGCCCTTCAGTTCTAATATCAATTCCGCTTCGGTACATGCATACTACTGTAGAAATGCTTCATCGGGACGATATTGAGAATACGATCAAACTGATGTATGAAACATTGCTAACTTTATCTCCGAAAACTAATTTAAGCTACATGTAATGCTACATCACTTGCTATATATAGATCCGGGGAGTGGTAGCTTTTTGGTACAGGCGATTACTGCAGCAGTACTGGGCATTGCTTTTTTCTTCCGCAATATTCGTTTGTATATCAAATCCATTTTTACCCGGACACCTAAAAAACCTAATGATAATCCACCAGCCTGATGACAGATAGCTTTATTCATCATCCTTCTTCCTATCGGGATCCGTCAGGATTTATTTTCAGTAAAAATGGTGTGCTGTACAGACAGGTAAATAAAGTCTTCAGTCAAGATTTTGATTTTTTTGTTGCCAGCGGCTGCTACGAAAAGTTGGTTAAGAAAGGGTTGCTTATCCGGCATGAAGTTATTAATGAAAACCTCACCGGTGATAAGGATTGGCATACCACTTTACAACCAGCACCAATCCCATTTATTTCCTATCCCTATGAGTGGAGTTTTGACATGCTGAAAGATGCTGCCTTACTCACTCTTGATCTGTTAAAAGAAGCAATGGCTTCGGGAATGATACTAAAAGATGCGACCCCTTACAATATTCAATGGCATGATGGCAAACTGTTGTTCATAGACTCTCTTTCTTTTGAACAATATGATGAAACTAAACCCTGGATTGCTTACCGGCAATTTTGTGAATGCTTTCTGGCCCCGCTTTTATTATCGCATCATTCGAAAATACCCTTGCAGGAATTACTGCTTGCTTACAGCGAGGGAATTCCGCTGGCAGTTACACAGGCCTTACTGCCATGGAAAACAAAATTCTCCTTCCATACTTATTTACATATCCACCTGCATGCAAAATATAGTTTGAAGAAACCTTCAGCAACCGGGGAAAAAACTATTTTTTCTAAAAGAAAATTACTGAACCTCATAACAAGCCTTGAAGTACTGATCAAAAAAATCAGGCTACCAGACAGTAAAAGCACCTGGTCTGATTATTACGATGAAGCAGCGCAAAGAAAAGATTACCTGGTACATAAAGAGAAAATCATTCATGAATGGCTGGGAAAAATTAAACCGGAGTCCGTTGCAGACTTCGGAGCCAATACTGGTGAGTTTTCAAAATTAGCAGCTGCACAAAATATACAAGTCATTGCTACTGATTTTGATGCGTTCTGTATAAACACTTTATACAAAGCGATAAAGAAAAATTCGGAAAAAAATATCTTACCGCTTGTACTTGACCTTTCCAAACCATCACCTGCCATTGGAGTAAACAATGAAGAAAGAGATTCTTTTCTCCATCGTACGAGTGTTGACCTCGCATTAGCACTTGCCCTTGTTCATCACCTGGCTATTGGCAAAAATATTCCTTTCGGGAAAATCGCTGCTTTTTTTGGACAAGTATGTAATTATCTTGTTATTGAATTTGTTCCCAAAACGGATGAAAAAATTCAATTCATGCTGCGCAACAAGGAAGATATTTACAGCCAGTATACTGAGGAAAATTTTTTGGCTCAATTCCAAACCCACTTCAACATACAAGAAAAAATAATGATTGCTGGCTCTGAAAGAACTTTATACCTGATGAAAAAAAATGAAAGATAAACTGCTACATATTCTGAGGACGAAACCGGTCTTTCTTTACCTCCTGCCCATTTTTTTTGTATTGCATGGTTATACTGAAAACTACGGCCTTGTACCTATAAAAGACGCTGCCATTCTAACTGCCATTTATATGGGAGCCTCAATAGTGCTGGCTCTTATTGCATGGCTGTTTTACAGAAATTTCACCAAAGCCAATTTGCTGGCATTTAGCCTTATGGCTTTTCAATTTTTTTTTGGCAGCATACATGACCTTATTAAAAGACTTTTACCTGATTCATTTATTTCGAAATATAGTTTTATACTCCCCGGCGTACTAGTTTTTTTCGTTGTCCTGATTATTATATTAAAAAAGACTAAAAAAACACTACAGCAATTCAGCTATTATCTTAATATTCTTTTATTGCTATTTATATTGATGGACGCAGCCTGGTTAATAACAAAAACCATTGCTGACAAAAATAAAAATCCTACAACTTCCTCCGAAACTGTAGAAAGCTGTAATAATTGTAAAAAACCTGATATATACTTTATCGTAGCTGATGGCTACCCCGGAAAAATTGTTCTAAAGAAATTTTTTGATTATGACAATTCTCTCTTCGAAAGTAAACTTGAAAACAGAGGGTTCCATATTATTGATAGCAGCAGCAGCAACTACAATTTTACCCTTTTTTCAATGCCCTCTACATTGAATATGGAATATCTGAGTGGCATCCCCGATGTTAAAATCGATAAAAATGATATGGCCTTGTGTTATAAAAGGATCAAAGAAAACAAAACACTCCGCTTCTTTTCGCAAATGGATTACACTATTTACAACTATTCTATTTTTGACTTACAGAAACAACTCTCCATAACAACCCCCACATTCCTACCCCGCAAAACAACGCCAATAACTTCGCAGACATTTGTTGCAAGGATTGAAAAACACTTAGGGTATCACCTTGCTACTACCTTTAAAATGAAATTCATAATTAAGTATATAAGAACCCGTGACCTTAGTAATAACAATAAAATAGTCGCCAAAACAAAAAAAATCGCATTGACAAGAGAAACAAAGCCAAAATTTGTTTACACTCACCTGGTAATGCCCCATTACCCTTATTACTTTGATAGCACAGGCAAAAGCACTTCTTACACTAAATTAAATGAAGGTTATGTATACGACCAGGCAGCATTTCTAAGCTATCTTAAATATTCGAACTTAAAACTTATTGAACTAATAGACCATATTAAATCATCGTCTCAACAGCCTCCAATTATTATCCTGGTGAGTGATCATGGATTCAGAGACTATACTGCACCTGTCGACAAAAAGTATCATTTTTTCAATTTAAATGCTGTTTACCTCCCTGATAGCAACTATGCAGCCTTTTATCCCGGGATGAGTAATGTTAACCTGTTTAGGGCTTTACTAAATACACAGTTTAAACAGCATTTACCACTTTTAAAAGATTCAACCAGCTTTTTAACAGAGTAATCAAATTTGTTTCGGCAGTTTTATCGGTTATTTTTGCAATCCATGTTTAACCCAAAAAGAATATTGGTACTGGCGCCACATACAGATGATGGTGAACTCGGTTGTGGGGGCAGCATTGCTAAATTCTGTACAGAAGGAAGGGAAGTATATTATGCGGCTTTTTGTCTTTGCTCCAAATCATTGCCCGCAACGCTACCGTCAAACACCTTAGAACTTGAATGCCGGAAAGCAACTGCTACATTAGGCATACCGCCTGCTAATCTCATTTTATTTAATTACGAAGTAAGAGAATTACCGCAGTCACGCCAACATATCCTGGAAGAATTATTGCAACTGAACAATCGGATCAATCCTGACCTGGTATTGCTACCAGCTGCATCGGACATTCACCAGGACCACCAGGTTATTCACCAGGAAGGAATGAGAGCTTTTAAAAATGTAACCTTCGCCGGGTATGAATTACCCTGGAACAATTATAGTTTTCGTACAAATTTTTTCATCCGGTTATCACAAACTGAGCTTGACAAAAAATGTGAATCATTAAACGCTTACCAGTCCCAATCTCACCGGAATTATATGCAGGAAGACTTTACCCGTTCATTGGCTAAAGTAAGAGGTGTACAGGCTAATACTGATTATGCGGAAGCATTTGAAATTTATAAATGGATTGTGTAGCAACACTACCAGCCGATTCTTTCTCCGAATTTTCCCAACCCGAAATAATCATTCAGCTTCATATTTAATCCAAGCTGGTTGAAGGCTGTATTGCTTTGATAATAAGCCCTGGCATACCTGATCTGTAATTTACCAAGCATCACGCCTGCACCAAGTGAAAAACCATTTAATCCATTCGTGGCATTTCCGATATTCAATTCTTTTCGTCGCAAAAAATTATACCCGGCCATTACCTCTACCCTGTCACCAACATAAATAGTAGTAGCCAGAACAAAATGATTCAACAGTTTATCAAAAGAGAATTTTTTGTTGCTGCCATTTTCAAACCCATTTTCATTGTTGAAAGTGGTATCGTCATAATTGATATTGAACTGATGAACCCTTTGTGCTGTCAGTGAAAATCCGAAAGGGGATTTATCAAGGCGTTTAGTCAGCCCGATCTGTAAGTCAAAAGGTAAATCGTCCGGGTCAGTGCCATTATATTTTTTTAACTGGGTTCCCATATTCTTTGCCACAACAGAAGCAGAAAACAATTTTGAAGAATCATGGAACAAAATCCCTATATCCATTGCCAGGCCATTGGAACGATACTGCCCGTAGTTAGAACTGATAAACTTAAGTGTAGCACCGTAATTCCAATGTTCCAGGTAACTTCTTGATGCAGATACCTGCATCACCCAATCTGTTGGCCTGAACTTTCCCAGTACACTTCCGGCTGCATCTGTTTCGGACGTGTTGCCATAATCAAAATAATGAAGCCCCCAGGAAAAATTCGTATTAAGTTTTTCATTAAGATAGCCCAGCGATACATGATAAATTTTGATCCCGCTATAAAAATTATTGAAAACAGCATTCATCTGTGTATGCATAGCCGGCTTTAGCAAGGCGGGATTATTAAAAACAAGACCCACATCGTTTGATGGTTGGGAAACGTTCACACCGCCGAGAGCCGTGAGCTGAGGAGTATTGGATAATTTGAGAAAATTGAATACAGAATTGCCGCCAAGTGTCTGTGTTTTACCAGCAACGGACAATAACAGCAATAATATTGTAAAGCGGAAATACAAAGTCATACGAAAATAAGCCATTGCCCAAAGAAAAATCCTCTCCTGAAAAGAAGAGGATTACTTAATCCCCCGCCAGTGGCGGGAGCAAGCCAAACAACCAACATGAATGATTATAACACTAAAAAATGCAGTTGGTTGAATGATGCCTGAAATATTTTAACCTACCAATGCCAGCTCGAGTACCTGGCTCATGGTTTTTACGTAATGAAACTTGATGCCTTTGATAAAATCTGATTCGATCTCCTGTACGTCTTTCTCATTTTGCCAGCAAAGAATGATTTCTTTCAGACCAGCTCTTTTCGCTGCCAGTACTTTCTCCTTAATGCCGCCAACCGGCAATACTTGCCCCCGCAGTGTAATCTCACCGGTCATGGCAAGAAATGGTTTCACTCTTTTGCCGGTCAGCGCAGAAGCAATAGCCGACATCATAGTAACACCGGCACTAGGACCATCCTTAGGTACGGCACCTTCTGGTACATGTATATGAATGTTTTTCTTCTCGAACAGTTTTTCATCCAGTCCATATTTTTTGGCGTTGGATTGCAAGTATGTAAGAGCCGTACTGGCACTTTCTTTCATCACATTGCCAAGATTACCAGTCAATTTCAATTCGCCTTTACCATCACTCAGGCTGGTTTCAATAAAAAGAATATCACCGCCCACATAGGTCCAGGCAAGGCCAACAGCCACCCCAGCCATATTTGCTGTTTTGTAGATATCATTACTGTATCTGGGCTTACCGAGTATTTTCTCAATATCGACTGCCGTCAACGTTGATTTTAGCTTGCCTTTTAGTACCAGTTGACGGGCCTGGTATCTCATAATGGAAGCCAGTTGCCGGTCAAGTTCCCTCACGCCACTTTCCCTTGTATAATCCTGTATGATCTTTTCCAGCACTTTATCGCTCATCTTAAAATTGCTGCTTTTCAACCCATGCAAGTCTTTTTGCCGGGGGAATAAATGTCTTTTTGCAATTTCAATCTTCTCCTCTACCGCATAGCCACTCAGGTCAATGATCTCCAACCTGTCACGAAGTGCTGGTTGTATATTCTGATAATTATTAGCTGTGGCAATAAATAATACTTTGCTTAGGTCATACTCCCCTTCGAGGTAATTATCATAAAATGTATGGTTCTGTTCCGGGTCCAGTACTTCCAATAAAGCAGATGATGGGTCGCCCCGCTGATCATTGCCCACTTTATCAATCTCATCCAATATCATCACCGGGTTAGATGATTTTACTTTCCGGATAGATTGTAGAATTCTTCCGGGCATTGCACCGATATAAGTTTTTCGGTGTCCCCTGATCTCACTTTCATCATGCAGGCCACCCAAACTTAACCGCACATATTTTCTACCGATAGCATTGGCGATACTTCTGCCCAAGGATGTTTTTCCAATTCCGGGAGGTCCCACAAAACAAAGAATCGGGCTTTTCATATCTCCTTTCAGTTTCAACACAGCGAGATATTCTAAAATCCTCTCTTTGATCTTATGCATGCCATAATGATCAATATCCAGTGTCTTTTGAGCTTTTTTCAAATCATAATGATCTTCGGTATAAGTTTCCCATGGGAGATCGAGCATCAGGTCGAGGTGATTATATACGACAGAAAAATCCGGGGTGCTCGGGTGCATCCTTTCCAATTTCTCAATCCCTTTCTTAAACATCTCCTTTGCAGCAGCCGGCCATTTCTTGGCTTCTGCTTTTTTCAGCATCTCTTTTATTTCCTGCGAATTACTATCTCCACCTAATTCTTCTTTTATACTTTTCATCTGCTGCTGCAGAAAATATTCCCGTTGTTGCTTATCAAGTTCTGTTCTCGTCTTGCTGGTTACTTTATTTTTCAGTTCCACAAACTGCAATTCTTTTTGTAACAATTGCATTAAAAGATCTGCCCGTTGACGAATCTGGTTCAGCTCCAATAATCGTTGCTTGTCTTTAATATCTGTATTCAGGTTGCTCGACACAAAATGAATAAGAAAAGCAGGGTTCTCAATATTGCGGAGAATAATAGAAGCCTCCGTAGGAATATTGGGTGAAAGCTGCACAATGTCTGCTGCCAAATCTTTGATATTGGCCACATAAGCATTAAAGTCTTCATCCTTTGGCGACTCTTCTTCATCCAGCTTTGTAATTTTTGCCTTGAAATAAGGGTCTTCCTCAAAAATCGACTCGATTAAAAAGCGGCTTTTACCCTGGATGATGATAGTAGTCCCTCCATCGGGCATTTTTATCAACTTAACGATTTTGGCTACCGTACCGATAGCTTCCAGATCTTTTACTTCAGGGTCTTCTACGTTGCTGTCTTTTTGGGCCACTACACCTATCAATTTGTCACCCTTGTAAGCATCGTTTACAGCTTTTATGCTTTTATCCCGGCCAACCGTAATTGGCAGCACCACCCCCGGGAAAAGAACGGTATTCCTTAACGGCAGTAACGCTATTTCAGCCGGCACTTCAATACCATTCAGGTCTTCCTGGTCGCTTTCATTCAGTGGAATAATCGGGAGAAAATCCATTTCATCTTCCGTACGCAGCAAAAATTTCTCAATGTTCATATCCATAATCTTCTTTAGACATTCTGTCACCTTTTCACTTCATGTGAGCCGGGGCGTTAAAAGTATAACGGGAAATCAGTATTGCCAAGATTCATGCCTGCCAATTAAAAACTGACAAACCAGGTAGCTGAAAAGTAGCAGTTTGGAGCAAAAAAAAGTCTCCCGGAAAACCGGAAGACCTTATTCATGAGGATTACGATCTTATAAGGCTAATCCAACGGATACTTGAAAACCCTGGCTTTTCCACTCGTCCTGGTTATCGATATCATTAATATTGCTCAAGCCGACTGTGTACCGGCCATTGATACGAATAGCTCCTAATTTTAGCTGTACCCCACCCAGCATAGAGAATTCACCGCTTTTAAAAGCTTCTCCGCCATTTTGGAGTAATGTTTTATTCTTGCTCATCAGCACACTAAATTGAGGTCCTGCCTGGAGGGAAAGAAAACTGCCAATCAATTTATAGTTAAGTAAAATAGGGATTGAGAGATAATTGAGCTTCACTTTAGTTTGGGCGGAAGCATTAAAAACACCCTGGTAAATATTTTTGAAATTACTGTCGAGGCTTGTGGAATATTGGTTGAAAAGAACCTCCGGTTGCAATACAAGTTTGTTACCTGCCCTTACTTCCATAAAACCCCCGATATGATAGCCATACCTGAATTCATCTTTAAATGATTTTCCATCTACTTTCATAACATTGGCGCCACCTTTAGCACCGATATGAAACTGGGCCATAACGGCCGATGATAGTAATACTGCTGCAGCCAGTGAAAGAAGTTTTGTTTTCATGTTTAATAGTTTATTTGTTTTTGAGGCACTGAAAATTGACCATAGAAAATTTCAAGTATAATGCCAGTCACCCATTTATCCTGTTAAATTTCCTTAACGACAGTAAGTAAATACAAGAACAGGTTATGTAACCATTCTATTGTTGCCTGAATGTGAAGATTTTCAAAAATCAGAACATACAGCCGATGTTGATCGAAAAGACGCTGTTGAAATTATTGCTGGTGGCAGGGAAATAATAATCCATGGTAAACTGCGGCTGAATGAAAAATTTGCCAATGGAATATTCGCCGCGGAGGAACATTGTCAATGATAATGGTTGGAATCTAAGCTGATCATCCAGGTAAACATTCTCAGTGCTATATAACACATTGGAGTTATTACGGATAACAGTGGCATATGTATTAGAGGATTGATTAAAGCCAAATTTTTGTGTGCCGCTAGTAAAAGTTATTTGCGGGGTAAACCGGATATGATCTTTGAAAGTGAAAACATCTAACCAATAAAAATCGTGACGAACAGAAGTCATGATTGAAAAATCGCTGATCCTTTCTTCTGTATTGATGTAAGTGAACCCTCTGCGGCGCAACCGCAGATCCTGTATCAATTCCTCTCGTTGCATATAATCATTACGGCTGCCCCAACCATAGCTCATAGCGATCATCGGCCTTACCCACCATTTACGATAAGTAAAATAAGCATACAATTCATTTTGTAATGGTGTGGTATAAAAAGGTAATGAATCTTTGGTAAAGAATTTTGTATAAGAAATGCCAGTGGCAAAACTTTTATTATTTAAATAGTCATACGAAGGTGTAATGGCTCCCTGGTAAAAATTCATATTCACTCCATCATCAACAATATATCCTGTACCGGTAATACCCAACCCTCCTTTATGGTAATAACCCAGGGTCGGTGAATAGGTTAGTTTTTTAGATGTCTCAATAAGAGAACTGTTTTTTCTTTCAAAATTATAATACCCTTTACTCATGGATAAACTGGCAAGAAAGTAACTGTGTGGCGACAAGATCGAATCCATAAAGGCATCAAAGTCCTGGAAAAGTTCATCGTAGTTCAGCGTGGTGTCTAATACCGGAATATCATTCGCAGGGGAGATAGCAGTATCTGCTGAATTACGCTGCGAATGAGCAGCGGCAAACAGCATCACAAAGGCCAACAGTATGGACCATTTTTTAAGCATCGGGCAGTTGTATCCTGGCAGCAGGAATCGGCAGTTCAGAATAGCGGCTCTAGGACTTAAAGGTTAAAAAAAAGTTTAATACCTATAGGTAGCAGACTGAAAACGAAAGAAGCCAGCAAAATATTGAGCTAAAAAGGAAGAAAAACTACTTAACTAAGCTCCAAAACAGTGATTTCTGGCAATATACCGACCCGACCAGGATAACCGAGAAAGCCAAAACCTCTGTTCACATATAGTTTTTGGGCATCTTTTTCATACAAACCCGCCCACTCTTTATAGAGATATTGAACAGGGCTCCATTTTAAACCGGGTATTTCAACCCCAAACTGCATACCATGGGTGTGGCCTGACAACATCAGGTCAATATCAGGATATTTTCCCAGCACTTCAGCTTTCCAATGGGATGGATCATGGCTCATCAATATTTTAAAAGGAAAAGAAGTTGCCCCTGCATTTGCTTTTTCAAGGTTGCCGTAACTATGAAAATTTCTACGTCCGCTGATATTTTGTACTCCCAGCAAACCTATCTGGTGACCACCCTTTTCTATGGTTACATGCTCATCGTTCAGTAATCGCCAGCCCAGTCTTGCATGCACTTTTTTTAGCTCTTCCAGGTTAGCTGTTTTATGCTCATCGCTTTCCCAACTCACATAATCTCCATAGTCATGATTGCCTAATGTTGAATAAACACCTAATGGTGCATTCAGTTTATCAAACACATCTATGTAATCAGTCATCTCACTGGCCAGGTTATTTACCAGGTCACCGGTAAAAAGAATCAGGTCAGGCTTTTCCTTCATTATTTTATACACTCCTTTCATCACAGCTTCCTTGTCGTTAAAACTCCCGGAATGTATATCTGAAATATGAACAATCTTTAACCCCTTAAAAGCGGCGGGCAAGTTGCTGTAACTAAGCTTTACTCTTTTTACCTGGTAGCGGTATTTATTGCCAAACCCATAGATCAAAGTACCAAAGAGGCCTCCCCCCATTATCATTCCGGCCCAGCTAAGAAAGGCTGACCGGGAAATAGAATCAGGTGTGGGCAAATTTTCTCCGGATGTTTTCGGCGGGAATATTTTACTTGCTATCCATTGTACCGCACGCCGTACATCATCAATCAGAAAGAAGAAAGAAGCAATCAGCTTTGCAAAAAATAATCCGGCAATCATTGCAAAAATGGTGGTACGGGCAAACCGTGTTTGCTTTTCAAAATGCAGATACGGCAGTATCAGTAAGATAACAATGGCAGCAATGGATAAAGTCCAATAACTGATATAAATAATGGTCTTTGTACGGCCGGAGGCAGAATGAGCAACTGCTTTCAATGCCTGGAAAAAGTAGATATCGAGTAATACCATAAAACCAATCAATATCCACCAGAAGGGAGAGTTACGCATAAATAGTCGTCAAATTTAAGAGAGTAAATAGTATGGGCATTGTTTTGCTGAACACTTATTTTTGCCAGAATCGCCTGTAAAATGGGCAAAACTTAATTTTGTGTTGTTGGTTTCAGGCGGCAATTTTACCACTAACATTCAATCACTATCAAGGAGTTTTCGGCAAAATGGCAAGAATAATCGGTGTAGCAAATCAAAAAGGCGGAGTTGGCAAAACAACTACCGCTATCAACCTGGCGGCAAGTTTTGCTGTGCTGGAATACAAAACGCTGCTGGTAGATGGTGACCCACAGGCCAACAGCACTACGGGTGTTGGTTTTGATTTGCACAATATCACCCAAAGTCTTTATGACTGTATGGTCAACCAGGCCAAAGCAAAAGATGTGATATTGAAAACGGAGATACCTAATCTTGACCTCATCCCCTCACATATAGACCTGGTTGGAGCTGAAATAGAGATGATAAATTATCCTAACCGGGAAATGGTGCTGAAGAATTTATTAGAACCTATCCGGGAAGACTACGATTTCATCGTTATTGACTGCTCGCCTTCTCTTGGTTTGATTACTGTAAACGCTTTAAGTGCAGCCGATTCGGTGGTGGTCCCTGTTCAATGCGAGTTTTTTGCATTGGAGGGATTAGGAAAATTATTGAACACCATCAAAATTGTACAAAGCAGGCTGAACACCGGGTTGGTCATTGAAGGAATATTGATGACGATGTATGATGGCCGTCTCCGACTCAGCAACCAGGTGGTAAGTGAGGTACGCCGCCATTTTGAAGATATGGTATTCAGCACCATCGTTCACCGGAATGCAAAACTGGCGGAAGCCCCCAGCACCGGAAAACCAGTAATATTATACGATGCCAACAGTAAAGGCTCGGTGAATTATCTTAATCTTGCAAAGGAAATCCTTCAAAAAAATGACATGACGAAGATTAAGAATGAGGAAAGGATTCTTGAGTTATGAGTCAATAGTCGGGACTCATTAGTCAGAGTTTGCTATACGTATAGGAACCCTTCAAGACTCAGGAAACCGGCTCCAGACTACCGACTATAGAGATTAAAGACTAAACAATGACTACTCCAAAACAAAATAAAGAATTGCTCGGCAAAGGAATCCGTTCCTTGTTGCAGAATATTGATGCTGATCTGAAGACAACCAGTGGTTCGTTAAAAACAACGGTTGTAGAAAACGCAACAGGAACTAATCGTATCTCCATTGATGATATTGAACCAAACCCGAAACAACCCCGCCGTGATTTTGAAGAAAAGGCATTGCAGGAATTAGCAGAGTCTATTAAACTTCATGATATCATTCAGCCGGTTACCGTTTCTAAATTAGCGTCCGGAAAATTTCGTCTTATCTCCGGCGAAAGAAGATGGAGGGCTGCAAAACTGGCTGGCATAAAAGATATTCCTGCCTATGTGCGCCAGGCTAACGATGTACAGTTGCTTGAACTTGCATTACTCGAAAACTTACAACGGGAAGACCTGAATGCAATGGAAATCTCCCTTAGCTACAAAAGGATGATGGAGGAATTAGATTATACGCAGGAACAGGTAGCAGAAAGAATGGGAAAAGACAGAAGCACCGTTGCTAATTTTATCCGCTTATTAAAATTACCACCCGATATTCAATTAGCTGTTCGCAGTGGTGAACTGAGTATGGGCCATGCTAGGGCATTGATCAATGTAGATACCATTGATAAACAACTTTTCATTTTTAAAGAGATAAAAGAAAAAGGCCTATCAGTCCGGCAGACAGAGGCCCTGGTTAGAAATCTTTATAAACAGGGCGGTGGTGTTAAAAAATCTTCAAAAAGCCAGTTAGCGCCGGCATTCCAGCGAATAGAAGATAAATTAGCATCGCATTTCAGTACCCGGGTAAAACTCAGACACAGCCGGAACGGCAGCGGCCAGATCATTATTGATTATTATTCACAGGAAGAACTGAATAAGATTCTCGGGCAAATGGATGCACCACTTGATTAATTGACCATGAGAATATTTTTCTCCATTTTATGTTGTGCTTTTTTATTATCCACTGTAAACAGTTACGGGCAGAAGGATAAAACAACTATTATTTCAAAAGATTCAACACCGGTTGTTACAAAAAAGGCTACCATGAACCGGTACGATTCAGCAACACTGGCACATAGCCCCAAAAAAGCGGCCATTCGTTCGGCAATACTTCCCGGCCTGGGCCAGATCTACAATAAAAAATACTGGAAACTTCCGATCGTATATGGGGCATTAGGAGTCTGCACAGGAGTTTTTCTCTACAATCTCGGAAGCTATAAGGATACAAAATTTGCCTACAAAGTAAAATACAATATGCGGGTCTTCAGGACTGACTCTGCATTGTACTCCAGTATCAAATCAAACCTGAAACCATTAAGCGAAGAATCACTTCGTTTCTATCGCAATCAATTTCGCCGGGATATCGATTACTCAGCACTTTTTTTTCTCATCCTTTGGGGATTAAATGTAGTTGACGCATCCGTAGACGCCCATCTCAAAAGCTTTGATGTAAGTCCCGAACTTAGTTTTCAATTCAAGCCCGGTTACAGTGAACTGGCAATGACCAATGGCCTCAGCCTGGTATTGAAGATCGGCAAATAATAAATCCGTACCAGTACGGGTATGCTTAAGAGGCTTTAATAGTTACATTTGTAATACTAAAATTTTACTATGCGGATCGCATTAATAGGCTATGGCAAAATGGGGAAGGCCATTGAAGAAGTAGCCCTGCAAAGGGGGCATGAAATAATTGTCAAAATTGACCAACCCAATCTTGATGAATTCACCAAAGAGAACCTTGCAAAAGCTGATGTGGCCATCGAATTCACCAGCCCACACAGTGCTTTCGATAATGTATTGAACTGTCTGGAGTTTGGCATTCCGGTTGTTTGCGGCTCTACCGGGTGGACAGAACGATTGGATGAAATGAAAAAGACCTGTGCTGATAAAAATGGTTCCTTTATTTATTCAAGTAATTATAGTGTTGGGGTAAATATTTTTTTTGAGGTCAATAAAAAACTGGCCGCATTAATGGCACCGCATAAAGAATACGAAGTGATATTGGAAGAAACCCATCATACACAAAAGAAAGACGCCCCAAGCGGCACTGCTATCACACTGGCTGAGCAGATACTGGAACAGGTGCAGCGTAAAAAACAATGGGTAAATGAATTAAGCGACCACCCCGAAGACCTGGAGATCATTAGTCAAAGGGTTGATCCTGCTCCCGGGACTCACAGTATCAAATATTCATCAGCCATTGATACGATCGAGATCATTCACACAGCACACAACCGTAAAGGCTTTGCTACCGGTGCTGTGCTGGCGGCTGAATTTGCAAAAGATAGAAAAGGATTTTTTACCATGAAAGAAGTGCTGAACCTCTGATGTTATCCTATGAAGCGATACTGCCTTTTTATATTTTTTCTTTTCTTCGCCGCTGCCGCACGGGCACAGGTGAATACAGATAGCTTACGGGCAGTCATCCATTCAAAACGACCTTACGAGGAGCAGATCAACGCTTCCCTGAAACTTCTAGAAACGTTTGAATTAAAAAATTTCGACTCTGCAATTATTGAAGGCAACAAAGCCCTTTTGCTGGCAAGGAAAAATACTGACTCGATCAGTGTAGCAGAAATCAAAAGACATATCGGTGTCGCCAATTATTTTTCCGGCAAATATGATATAGCCGCCACAAATTATTACGAATCGGTAGCTATTCTCGAAAAGGCAGATGATAAGAAAAAACTGGCCCCTGTTTACAATGAGTTAGGCAAACTCTACCGAAAAACAAGAGATCTTGACAAGGCAATGGAAAATTATGAAAAAGCCTTTGCCATTTTCAAACAATTAAATGACAGCACTGGTATTTCCATGATATTAAATGAATCGGGAGTCGTGTATGAATATAAAGCTGATTACAAAGAAGCACTGAACCGCTACACCGCTTCACTGAACCTGGCAGAATTAAGAGGTGACTCATTGAGTGTATCGTATGCAGTCAGTAATATTGCCGGCATTTATGTAATTGAAAAAAAATATACAGAGGCTGAAAAAAACCTGCTCAGGGCTCTCAATATCCGGAGAATACTGAAAGACAGTTTTGCCATGGCCCTCACCTACTCAGATCTTGGTGTTGCTATGAATGGCAAAGGTGATTATGGAAAAGCAACGACCTACTTATTACTCAGTAATAAAATGGCGGAAGCCTTGCAATATGTGGAACTCCAGTCAAACAATTATACTGAGCTGGCATCCGTAGCACAACGGGAAGGCAACTACCAGGAAGCCTATGAGTATTACCTCAAACGTTCTTACCTGCGTGACAGTTTGTATGCCATGGAGAAAACCAAACAGATAGCAGAGCTTAATACTAAATATGAATCGGCCAAAAAAGAGCAGCAGATACAGCAGCAGCATAATCGTATCCGCATGCAGAATTTTTTATTCATTGGGATCGGCGGGTTGGTATTACTAACCGGTCTTCTTATTAATTCGCAATACCGGCGCAATAAGCTTCGTCGGGAAGCACAAATGAAAACGGAATTAATGAGGCAGCAGGAAATGGCCGTAAAAGCAGTGATAGAAGCTGAAGAAAATGAACGACAACGTATTGCCAAAGACCTGCACGATGGTGTGGGACAAATGATGAGTGCAGCTAAAATGAACTTATCCGCTTTTGAATCGGAAGTAAAATTTGCTAACGAAGAACAGAAGCAATCACTGGAAAAGGTAATACAACTGGTGGACGAAAGTTGCAAAGAAGTAAGGACCGTTTCACATATCATGATGCCCAATGCCTTACTTAAAAAAAATCTGGCGGCAGCTATCCGTGATTTTGTTGATAAGCTCAACAATAGGATCCTGCAGGCTCATGTGCACACTGAAGGACTGGATGAAAGAATGGATTCAAATATTGAAACGGTACTTTACCGGGTGGTGCAGGAATGTGTGCATAACGCCATTAAACATGCAGGAGCTACTACATTGGATATCTCACTTATTCGTGACAAAGACGGCATCAGCGGAACCATTGAAGACAATGGCAAAGGCTTCGATGTAGCAGATAAAGAAAATTTTGAAGGTATTGGTCTTAAGAATATTACCACCCGTATTGAATACCTGAAAGGCACCGTAGACTTCGATTCTGCGCCAGGAAGAGGAACGGTGGTGGCGTTTCATGTCCCTCTTACTTGATTACAAAAGACACAATTTCTTAGTGCCCTTTATGTAAATCTTATAGCCCTTCCTGGTAAAAACTCCCTCTTTAACATTTCCCCAACTGTAACCTGTCCCACCCCTGCATCCATATTATCGTCAACCGGTTGACAAAAAAATGAACTAAACCAATTTTACAGTATTTTACCACCTGCAATCACTAACAACAATGAAAAACGGAAAAATCACACTTGCCCTGGTAGATGACCACCAGATAGTTATAGACGGATTAACCTCCCTGCTGAAAGGTCACGATAAATTCAAGTTTGCTTTTGCTACCACCGACAGCGGTGAAGTAGTGGAAAGATTGGCCGATACACCCATTGATGTATTACTGACCGATGTAATGATGCCTAAATTACCGGGCAATGAATTAGCCAAACAAGTAAAAGAAAAATATCCCGGCGTAAAAATATTAGCTCTTTCCATGAGCGGCCAGGGCGACCTGGTAAATGAAATGATCGAAGACGCTGATATCTCAGGCTATGTATTAAAGAACATTGGCAAACAGGAACTGATCAAAGCCCTGGAAAAAATTGCCGGCGGTGGCATCTACTTCAGCGAAGAAGTGATAGATGAACTGCAACGCACCAGCCAGCGGAAAAAACAAAATGCCGAAGCCCATCTTACGGACCGGGAAATAGAGATCATACGGTTGATAGAAAAAGAATACAACAACAAACAAATAGCTGAAACACTATTTATCAGCGAACGGACCGTGGAAACACACCGTAAGAATATCTTCCGTAAAACAACTACCAATTCGGTGATTGGCCTGGTGAAGTATGCATATGAGCATAAGTTAATATAGGAGTCACCATGTCATTGCCCGGACTTACAATACAAAAAAAAGAATACTAAAGTATTGGCAATCAATAGCAGCAATTTGAGATTTTGATTGGAGTGCTTTTTATTTAATTGTTATGTGTCACCCTATTGAACATCCTGCACATATTTAAACATCCATAACTTTGCCAACCCGACCTTACGCAATTTTTAGCACATTGCAAGGCACAAAAAACCCCGACACAAAGCCAACCTTGCAAAGAGGTAAAAATGCCAGCGCCCAGCCCACTCACCCCAGCCGACGAATAACTATCATCATTTGCTCGACACATCAGCGATAAATTTTTACTCAGAACCAAAGCCCAACCACCACCCCAGCGGATAAAATTCTAATCATCATCAATATTGTTATCTCAGCAAAACGTACTATCATCAGCAATCGCACAGACTTTACACTAAGTAAATAAGTAAAACTACCCATTTATCGACTCATCAAAATGCTAACTATAGTATGTAGTTCGTCTTGCATACTATAAATAGCTTCGCATTTAATATTTTAAGTGATGGGAAAAAAGAAAATCCTAGTTGCATTTGGAGACAAAGTACGAGAAATCCGAAAACAGAAAGGAATATCACAGGAGGAACTTTCTTACAAAGCAGACCTACACAGAACATATATTGGTATGATTGAAAGGGCTGAAAAAAATCTCACATTAACTAATATTGAAAAAATTGCTAAAGCACTAAACATAGAAATAAAAGACCTTTTCTAAAATTATGATTACAAATTCCCACAAAACAGAGTATTGGTTTCATGTTTCAAACCAAGAAGACATTACAATTTTCGGAGCAGTTGACAAAGCTATTGACATTCCTTTTCTACTAACAATAATTCAAGAGTTGCCTTTAGTTGCAGAGCAGCAAGCAGATTATATTGCTGATTTAATAAAAAGAAATTCTGAATCAATAGACATACTTAGAACTTTTGTTGGAGTGTCAGATAAGCGAATGTATTTGGAGTTAAGTTACATTTTTGGTAAGACAAAATTCATTGCGACGGACAACGAAAATGTACTTGGTTATTCAGTTTACGATTTGGAAAAACACAATGTAAGTTTCTTTAAAAGTTTAACAAAACTGAAATCGGAAACAGAGTCAAACAAAGTAAGAAATAAGAAAGCAACCAAAGCAATTGAGATTATTGCAAACTACCTTATTTCAAAAGGAATTGTTTCAATACTTGGAGCATTAAAAAAACTAAACCAACAAGAGATAACTGCTTTGATTGACAACTTGATTTTGCCAAAAGAAATTCAACAAGCAGAAACGAAAAGGCGAGGACACGGGGCAGAGTGGCAATTAGCTATCGTGTTGAATCAACTTGGTGTAATCTTTATACCATCAGATAAGCATATAAATCCAATGAGTTCTGATGACCCCAATGTAGATAAGCACACTTTTTTACTTGCTGCAAGAAATGAAGAAACAGGTTGGAGCTTTGATATCATTATTAAAGAAGATGCTACGACCTTTAAGATTTTTATTCAAGGACTCATTCATACTTCCGACCCAGGACAATATGGTGTAAATAAAAGTGCGGAAACAATTACAATAAAAACAGGATTGACTGCACACAATCAAAGGAACAATACCGCAAAAGAATTGTGGGGCTTAGTTGATGGTGTTGGGTTTATTGAAAATCCAGACAATACAGTTTTTAAAATGCTTAATGCTTTTGACACTTTCATTGAACTAAAAACTTTGTATAAAGCAGGTTTGCGATTGCACCAGTTGGGACTTGTAACTATTCGTGCAATAAAGTTTGATATGACTTTCTACACAGTTGCAGAGGCAGATGCAATGTTTGCAAAATATGGTAGTGAAAATATTCAAAAAGTTACTGATAACACAACACCAACAGGCATAGCTATACAAGCAGGCAAAGCATGGCTTTACATTTAAATACGAATTATTTTTTCCACTAACTCATCAATCAGTTTCAAGTATTTCATTTTATTCTTTGAGGCGTGACCCTTTTTACAAAATGTACTTATTGAAACGTGGCTTGCATTTTTAGGGTTAAACTTTGGCAGGTTCAATCTTTTAATAATGCTTGGAGTTATTTGAGTGCCTACCATATAGCTTTCAATAGTTTCACGATAAGCCGTTGAACTTAACAGGCCACATAAATAATATGCTTCATCTTTGTCATTCAAGCCAACGGAAATAATTTTTTCGTTGGCGATAATATTTTTCGTTCCTAAATATTTATCGTTTGCATATTCAATCACAGCAGGTCTAAACTCTTTACAAATAAAACGCCAAGCAACTTTGTAAGGGCTGAATGTATAGTCGCCAATTCTTTGAAGAGCATAATAATTTTTTAAATGAATATGCTTATCAAACGTTGTAAAACCTTTTCGATTTTCTAACTCGGTTTTGAACTCTTCAAAATACTTTATAGTAGTTGGGTACTTTTTTAAAACCTGCATTTCTACAGGGTACATTTTGCTTTCAGCAGTATGCGGACACAAAATATATTTTGTATATTGGTAACTCCATAAGTCCAATTCATTTCCGGTTAGAAATGGAAACACGAATTCTTTTTCCAATTCCATTTCAACATTTTTCATTTTATTCTTTGCTCTCTCTGTCAAATTTTTAACAGTTACAGTTTCACCATTGTCAGAAACAATTTGCATCCAAAAAATTCCGTTTGCACCACCTGTAAAAACACCAGTCCTGCCCACATATTCCGACTTACCTAACACTAAGCTTGATTGTTGTAATTTATCTTCTGTTTCAGTAATCCAACCAGAATTTGAAACTCCATTTTCAGAAGGTCTTGCTTTCTGCCAATCAAAATTTATATACTCATCTAATTTTGAAATATCAAGTTCATTATCAAAAGACCGCTTTCCGTTTTTCGGCATCCATGAAACAAAGTCAATTGGAAATTTTGGTTCTTCCCCTTTTGTAACAAAAAAAAGTGCAGTCCTTGTGGCAGCATCTTTAAAGGGTTTTATCGCTGTTAAATCATCTACACGATAAGGGTTGATAGGTGTATTTGTCGGTTGTATTTTAAATTTTCTAAACCCCTCACCTTGTTTGACCGACTTAAATAATGTTTCCTTGATTACAAATCCAAGTTTGCCATTTAACTTTAAATATTTATCAAGTACAACATAAGTCAGCAGTACAGAAATATCTTCCTTAATAAAACTTGCATCCATTCCCCGTTGGCTAAACAGATTGTAATGTTGCCACAAGTGAGCATTTTTCATTTTATATGCTTTGGGTAAGTATTCCCAATTCACCCAAGGGGGATTTCCAACTATATAATCAACTTTTTCAATTTCAATTTTTTCATAGTCTTCCACCGTTTCATTAAAAAGTTCCGAACTGTTACTGTTTGCTGCAATTGCATCAGCATAATAAATTGGAATTTTCAATTTAATATCTGGATCAAATTTGTGGTCAATACTATAGAGTACAATGTAATTTGTTTTACAAGCAAGGACAGACAATGGATTAATATCTACTCCAAAAACATTTTTGTAGATCTCTTTATTTGAGGAATGCCGATATTTCTGAATGAGATTAAAAATAAAAGTTCCAGAGCCACAAGATGGGTCAATGTAAGTCTTAAATGGTGCATCAACATCATCTTTAGTTACCGTTTCAATAACAAAGTTTGCTAACCAGTCGGGAGTATAAAATTCTCCCATACTATGACGGACTTGAGTCGGGAAAATACTTTCAAATATTTCTTTTATAAAATCAGTTGCGCCAAGACAAATCTTTAAATCAATTGCAGCAAATAAATCAACTAGACAAACAGAGAAATTTGGAATTTCTAAAAACCAATTAAAATCCTCTTTGCAACTATAATTTGTAATTCCTTTTGATTGAAAATAATCTTTGATAAACAAATCTATTGTAAAGTGTTTGTCAGTAAAAACAGCTTTGTATCCTATGAATCTAAGGACAATCGAATAATAAGTTTCAAGACAAAAAAATAATTGAAAAACAGCATCTTCATTTCTTAATTCAACACCAAAATCATCTTCCAATTTTTTTATGTCAAGTTTTCTTTGAGTGTCAAGTAACCCGTGAATATTTATAAAGTCACCTTTCCATTGGGAATATTCTTGCAAATCACTATTGACCGAAATGAAATCATACATTATTTTGACACTATTATAATAAAGTGTACCTGTTATCCAATTTTGGTTTTCTAAAATTAAGCTCTCTGGTTTCATTTTTTCAATTTTGCATACTTGACTATTTCTTCTTTGACAATCGAGAGTGCATCAAGAGTAACTTCATTTGCACCGTATTCTCGTAATATTTTTTCTGCGGTCAATTTTGAACGTAAATTATTTTCAGGAACTTTAAAATGTCTTGCGATTTTATTAATTTGTTCAGAGGTTGGTAATCTTTCACCTCTCTCAATCTTACTTAACATAGGAGAATCGATATCAACTTCTTTAGAGAGCTGATGCAAGGTTAAGTTCGTTTGAGTTCGGAGATTTCTGATATACTGACCTAATTCAGAATTGCTAATTTTCATTTTTGTTATAAATTGACTTGTCAAATTTAGGCAAAATTGACAAAAATTTATCTCAGCAATAAATATAAAATTATCCACACATCAAGTCAGGCTCTTTTGCAAGGCGCACAAAAGCCAACCTTGCGAAAGAGCCTGCCTTGTTCCAACGCTTACGGGACACACCCTGCTACTTTGGACACAGCATTAAATTTTACAGACCGAGAAGAAGGGCGAACACATAACAGGGGGTTTGCTGCTATGCTGGCTGACGAATATATTCTCATCATTTTATCGCTATCAGCAGTAGTTCCAACCGACGTAATTCTATTTAGCTTTTTGTTGTTAACTTTATTATCATATTTTCAATCAGCAGCGGTTCCGGGCTGGACATTCAATGAATACCAGCACAGCAGCAAGCCCTACCCGTTAACCTACCTTACCGCCTCCCTTCAAAAAAAAAAAATCCAACCCAAATTTTGCGCAACCAAAAGGTTTCCTATGTTTGTAACCGATCAGTTACTTAATAAATCCATTACACCATGAGAAGAGATGTGTTCCAGGCCATAGCAGACCCTACCCGCAGAGAGATCATCAATATGATTTCTATGCAATCATTGAACCTGAATGCTGTAGCGGAAAAATTTGATGTCAGCCGCCCTGCTATATCCAAGCATATTAAAATACTGACGGAATGCGGCCTGATCGTCATCAAACAGAAAGGCCGGGAACGGTATTGCGAAGCCAAACTCCAAAAACTCAATGAAGTTGCTGATTGGGTGGAGCAATACAAGCAATTCTGGAATGCCAGGTTCGATGCGCTGGATAATTATTTAGCCAACATACAAACTAAAAAATCTGCGAAAAATATCAAACGCAAAACCAACTAAATGAAAAATATATTAATTGGACTAAGACCGCTTAATACTGATATCGCTGCTCTGTTACTCCGCTTATTATTAGGCGGCCTCTTTACCTGGCATGGCTGGATAAAGATTGATATGTACAGCACCTACCTGCCAATGATGCAGGATATTATCGGCATCGGTGCCAAACTTTCTTACAACCTGGTAATATTTGCAGAGTTCTTTTGTGGTATACTGGTAACGATCGGTTTCCTTACCCGTCTTTCGGTGATTCCCATTTTATTTACGATGTGCATTGCTTATTTTATAGCTCATGCTAAAGATGCATTTATGGTGAAAGAGCTGGTCTTTGTATTCATCGGGTTATCTGTCATTGTATTTATAATGGGTAGCGGAAAATATTCTTTGGATAATTTATTATTTAAAAATAAATCTAAATAGTATGGCTAGCGAACCCATAATAATAGAAAGGGTGTTAAATGCACCGGTAGAAAAAGTTTGGAGTGCCCTCACCAGCAAAGAAGAAATGGACAACTGGTATTTCAAGATCGCTTCCTTTAAAGCAGAAGTTGGTTTTATTTTTCAATTTTCCGGGACAGGAACAAATGGAGAAACTTATATCCATCACTGTGAAATAAAAGAAGTGGTGCCAATGAAAAAGATAAGTTATACCTGGCGGTATGAAGGCATACCCGGCAATTCATTAGTGGAATTTGAATTATCACCCGAAGGAGATAAAACAAGATTGAAATTGACACATACCGGGTTAGAAACCTTTGTTACCGATAATACAGACTTTGCAAAAAGCAGTTTTGTAGAAGGCTGGACATCTATTATTGGAAAAATGCTCCCGGATTATTTAGAAATGAATCAATAACCATACTGCCAGAGTTGGGAGCCTGCTGATCAATTCTCCAATCACTTGTTATTTCATTTCACCAAAAAATAAAATATTATTAGCTTTAAGTCTAAACAAAACCAGCAATAATAAACTCGTTCATTTCAACTAATGATCATGGCAAAAGCAATGAGAAATCCTCCTGCAAAAACCGTAGAGGAGTATGTAAATTATTTTCCTGCAATAAAATCCACTTTGCAGCAACTACGCCGTACTATAAAAGCGGCTGCTCCCAAGGCCGAAGAGGTCATCAGCTACGGTATTGCCGGCTATAAATACCACGGTATGCTGATTTATTTTGCTGCCTGGGAAAAACATATCGGAATGTATCCGGCTCCCTGGGGGGCTGAAGCATTAAAAAAAGAAATGGCTGCCTACGAAGGTTCTAAAGGCACCATAAAATTTCCATTGGATAAACCCCTCCCACTTTCCCTAATAACAAAAATTGTAAAATACAAGGTAAAGGAGAATGAAATAAAAGCCGCAGTAAAAAAAAGTATTCCTGCCACTGCAAAAACTGTTAAAGCAAAAAAAACAACTGATGAAGAACAGGTAAAACAATGGCTCAGCAAACTTGATACCCCGGTAAAAAAAGAAATAGAAGCGGTCAGGAAAATAATCAAAGCCAGTACACCCAAACTTAGTGAAAGAATAAAATGGAATGCACCAAGTTATTATTACAAGGAAGACATTGTAACATTTGGTCCATATAAAAAAGACAAATTATTGCTTGTTTTTCATCACCCGAGTGTAGTAAAAATAGACTCTGCATTATTGCAGGGTAATTATAAAGACAGGCGGCTGGTATATTTCAAGAACAAGGCCGAAGCTGAAAAAAATAAAAAAGAAATTTCCCGAATCATTTCAGCAATTGTAAAATCAATTGATAAAAAATAACCGATAACTTAAATTCTATGCAAAAGATCAATTTTTCTGTCGCCATTAATGCCACAAAAGAAAAAGTGTGGGAAATGTTGTGGAACCCCGATGCTTACAGGGCATGGACCAGTGCTTTTATGCAAGGTTCCTATGCAAAAACAGATAACTGGAAAGAAGGGAGTAAAGTCCTGTTCCTCGATCCCAGAGGCAGCGGCATGGTAAGTATGGTAGCGGCTAACAAGCCCAATGAGTACATGTCATTTAAACATCTCGGTGAAGTACACGAGGGAATAGAAGATATAAGCAGCGACAAAGTGAAAGCATGGGCAGGTGCTACGGAAAATTATACACTTACTGAAACTGACGGAATAACTACCTTATCCGTTGACATGGATACCACAGATGAATTCAAAGAGATGTTCGAAAAAATGTGGCCTGTTGCATTGAAGAATGTAAAAGGTTTGTCGGAAGGAATAATCAAAACGATGATAACGGTAGAAGCAGCAATAAATGCACCGATAGAAAAAGTATGGAACTGCTGGACATTACCGGAACATATCACCAAATGGAACTATGCATCAGACGACTGGCATTGTCCCAAAGCAGAAAATGATCTGAGGCCGGGTGGAAAATTCTCCTATACAATGGCTGCTAAGGATGGCAGCTTTAGTTTTGATTTCGGCGGAGTTCATACAGAAGTTATAAAACACAAAACAATAATTACTACTCTTGGAGATGACAGAAAAATGAATGTGATTTTTGAAGAGAAAGATGGAAAAACGATCGTAAAAGAAAGTTTTGAAGCAGAAAATATGAACAGTTTAGAACTACAAAGAGGTGGCTGGCAGACCATACTGAATAACTTTAAAAAACATACAGAAAGTCTAAACTGAGTAGAGCGAAATGACAACGCTGAAGAAAAATCAAAAAATTTGCCGGAAAGGACATGTTTTTCATAAAACCAGTCAATGTCCTGTTTGCCCGATTTGTGAAATGCAGCGTAAACCAAAAAGTGACTTTCTTTCTTTGTTAGCGGCTCCCGCAAGGCGGGCATTGGAAAACAAAGGCATTAAAACCATACGTCAATTATCATCATTCAGCGAGTCTGAAGTATTACAACTCCATGGTATGGGGCCAGGTTCAATACCGAAATTGCGGCAAGCCTTAAAAGTGGCAGGCTTATCATTTAAAAGATAATTGATCAACCAAAAAAATTGCTGAGATGATAACACTCAGTCCATTCTTTAATATCCCGGCAAGATTGCGGTTGATTGACTCCCTCTTTTTGTAGCTGAACATGACAACCATGAATTAATCAAAATAAGAGCCTTACTCGTTGAATAAGAGGCGATTCCCCTCTCACTCTGCCGCTTTGTATAAAGGGGGTAAACCCTTACCTTTGCGCCATTCGTAAAACATAATTATCTATAGTATGGCAGATATTTTTGAACGTTTACTCAAGAATGCGGGTCCACTTGGACAGCACCGTGAAAGAGCTCATGGTTACTTTGCTTTCCCAAAATTAGAAGGTGAAATCGGTAACCGGATGTTATTCCGTGGTAAGGAAATGATTGTATGGAGCCTGAATAACTATCTGGGCCTGGCGAATCACCCGGAAGTGAGAAGAGCAGATGCCGAAGGTGCTGCTCAATTTGGTTTGGCTTCACCAATGGGTGCAAGGATGATGAGTGGCAACAGCAACCTGCACGAACAGTTAGAAGAAGAACTTGCTGCCTTCGAAGGAAAAGAAGATGCGGCATTACTCAACTATGGTTACCAGGGAATGGTTAGTATCATTGATGTGCTTTGCGGCCGACATGATGTGATTGTGTATGATGCTGAAAGTCATGCCTGCATTATTGACGGACTTCGCTTACACCCCGGCCATCGTTATGTATACAAGCATAACGATATGGAGGACCTGGAAAAACAATTGCAAAGAGCAACGGCATTAGTAGAGAAACAAAAAGCCGGCGGCATATTAGTGATCACTGAAGGTGTTTTCGGAATGGCCGGCGACCAGGGAAACTTAAAAGATACAGTTGCATTGAAGCAAAAATACCAGTTCCGTTTATTGGTAGATGATGCACATGGTTTTGGTACACTTGGTAAGACCGGTGCCGGTGCGGGTGAAGAACAGGGTGTACAGGATTCTATTGATTTATACTTCTCTACGTTTGCCAAATCAATGGCATCGATCGGCGCTTTTGTTGCTGGTGACAAACAGATCATTGACTACATCCGTTACAATATCCGTAGCCAGATATTCGCTAAAAGTTTACCAATGCCACTGGTAGTTGGTAACCTGAAAAGATTAGAACTCCTGAAAACACAGCCCCAGCTAAAAGAAAAGCTCTGGGAGAATGCAAGAAAGCTACAACAAGGATTAAAAGAAAGAGGATTTGATATTGGCAAAACAGATTCAGTGGTAACTCCTGTTTATATGAAAGGTGATATTCCTGAGGCCACAGCGATGGTGATGGATCTCCGGGAAAATTATAAGATCTTTTGTTCGATTGTGGTGTATCCTGTTATTCCAAAGGGGCATATCATTTATCGCCTAATTCCTACAGCCGTACATACAGATGAGGATATTCAGAAAACACTGGAAGCCTTCTCAGCAACCAAGAAGAAATTAGATGCCGGGGAATACAAAGTAGAAGCCATTCCGGACATGGCAGATGCGAAATAACAAATAACTTTTATCATCCTGAGCTTGTCAAAGGATTAACCTTTTATTAGACGGCCTCTGACCAACAGAGGCCGTCTTTTTATTTGTACGGCAACCTGATTTACGGGGTTTCCATTACATTTACAACTATAAAATTTTACACTATGCGTAAGCTGTTTTTATTCCTCTTTTTGCTGCCTGTATTTGCGGTGGCGCAAACAAAAGAAATCACTTTAGAAGATATTTATAAGAAAGGAACTTTCCGTGGAGAGTTTGTACCACCATCTTTTGATGCCAGTAAAAAAGATCCGGAAATAAAACCCGATGATCTGTTAGATGAAAGTGGTAAATCTATCGGGCAACCGGATGATATCATTTACAGTAAGTCAAATCCGAATATTGTTTTAATCCGCAAGAATATAGAACAGATTTATCGTCACTCTTCAAAAGCCACGGTTTACATGTATGACCTGGCTGCTAAGAAATTGACAAAGCTTGACAATGAAAAACTGATGCACCCTACCGTGTCACCTGATGGCAGCAGGATCGCTTATGTAAAAAATAACAATCTTGTTCTTTACGAAATCGCCAATAAAAGTGCAAGGGCCATCACTACTGATGGTAAATGGAACCATGTTATCAATGGAAATTGCGACTGGGTGTATGAAGAAGAATTCAGTTTTACCCAGGCCTATCAATGGAGCCCTAAAGGCAACTATATAGCCTACTACAGGTTTGATGAAAGTAAAGTAAAGGAATACCAGTTTACACAATTCGATAATTCCTATAACAAGCAATACACTTACAAATATCCTAAAGCAGGTGAAGAAAATTCTGTAGTAGATATCCATATTTATGATATTGCCAGTAATAAAGATGTAAAAGCTGATTTTGAACAAGGTGATATTTACATTCCCCGCATCAAATGGACGCAGGATGATAACTCCCTGGTAGTGTTTTGGATGAACCGGCACCAAAATGAATTAAAGCTGTTATTGACCAATGCAAAATCGGGTGACAGCAAACCGCTGTACCAGGAAAAGAATAAATATTATATTGACATCAACGATGACTGGCAGTTTACCAAAGACGGAAAAAGCTATCTTTTCACCAGCGAAATGAGTGGTTACAACCATATTTACATGTACGGCCTTGATGGAAAAACACAAACACAAATAAGCAAGGGTAATTATGAAGTCACTGAAATAAACGGGGTGGATGAAGTTAATAAAAGAGTGTTCTATACAATGGCCTATCCCCGCCCTATGGATCGCAACTTGTTTGTGACTGATTTTGCCGGTAAAAAAACGACACAATTGACAAAAGGTGAAGCATGGAACCGGGTAGTATTTAATGACAGCCTTACGAGATTTTATACCTACAAATCAGACCTCAATACACCACAGGTTGTTACACTGAACAATATAGTGGTTAATAAAAAGAAAGAGATCAGTGCCGCTGTTATAAAAACCGTGAATGAAAACGCTAAACTAAAAGGTAAGATCGAAGAATTCGGAATTGGTAAAGCGGAATTTATCCGTGTACCTAACAGCAAGGGCGATACATTAAATGGCTGGATGCTGAAGCCTGCCAATTTTGATGCTTCCAAAAAATACCCGGTATTATTCTGTAATTATGGAGGGCCTGGCTCACAACAAGTGGGTAATCGTTTTGGAGCGGTAACGATGTGGCACCAGATGCTGGCGCAAAAAGGTTTTATCGTTGTAAGTGTTGATAATACCGGTACCGGTTTCCGTGGAGAAGAATTTAAAAAGAAAACTTACCTGCAACTTGGTAAGTTTGAAATAGAAGACCAGATAGATGCAGCCAAGTACATTGGTAACATGCCATTTGTCGACAAAAACAATATAGGACATTGGGGATGGAGCTATGGCGGCTTTATGAGCTCACTGGCCATAACAAAAGGTAATGAAGTATTCAGCGCTGCAGTAGCTGTAGCACCGGTAACTTCCTGGAGATTTTATGATAATATCTACACAGAAAGATATATGCGTACACCACAGGAAAATGCAAAGGGTTATGATGATAATTCACCGCTGAATTTCACGGATAAAATAAAAGGGAAATACCTTATCGTACATGGAACGGCTGATGACAATGTACATTTTCAAAATGCAACACAAATGATAACCGCCCTTGTAAAAAGTAATATTGATTTTGAAAGTGCTTATTATCCAAATAAGAACCATGGCGTTTCCGGCCAGGTGGATAATACTACCCTGCATCTTTGGAGCAAAATGACTAATTGGATACTGGAAAATATGGGAAATGAGAACACTCAAAAACCTAATCAACCAGCTAAACAACTCAAAGGGTTTTAGCAGAAAGTGTTTAAATATATTGATATAAAAATGCCCCGAACGGGGCATTTTTATTGCTGGCAGGGTATAAAAAAAAGAACCCCGGTTCGAAAACCGGGGGCCCTAATCAAAAACCATTAACCATTAAACCTTATCCTATGAAAATTCAAAGCTAATATCGTTAATAATACCATAACACAAAACATTTGGTTGTCATTTTTTAGCACAAAATCGAAAATATGTACTTCAAACACTAAATATTGATTCTCCTCAACATAAGTGCAGCAAGCTTTGTAGATTAAATACTACAAACTTCGATTTGCAAACGTTTGCATAATTTCACCTTAATTCTTCCAACTTTTTCAAATCTTACTGGTTTATACTACACATGAGAAAAATAGTTGTTGCCATTACAGGAGCCAGCGGTTCCATCTATGCTGAAAATTTGATAACAAAATTTTTAGCTGTTAAAGAGCAATGGTCAGAGCTTGCTGTTGTTATGACAGAAAATGCCCGTGAAGTATGGAAGACCGAATTAGCTAATGATTCCTGGAAAAATTTTCCTGTTAAAATCTATGGCACCACAGACTTCTCTGCACCTTTTGCGTCAGGATCTGGTCAGTTTGATACGATGATTATCATTCCCTGCTCGATGGGTACTCTCGGTCGTATTGCTACCGGTATTTCCAATGATCTGATAACAAGGGCTGCCGATGTTGTTTTGAAAGAAAGAAGAAAACTCATATGTGTGGTTCGTGACACTCCTTATAATCTCATTCATATACGCAACATGGAAACCGTCACATTAGCTGGTGGTATCATATGTCCTGCTACTCCATCTTTTTACAGTCAGCCAAAAACGATTGAAGAAGTAGCAGCCACTGTTGTTGACCGGGTAATTGATCTCGCTGGTTTTGATATTAAAACTTTCCGTTGGGGAAAATAAAGAGGCTTTCATTACTGAAAACCTCTTTTTCATGGACACACATTAAAATACTACTTAATCAGTAAATCTGCCTCCTGCATTTATCCAGTTAGTTATTTTCAACCGTTCAGATGCGGGCAACAAACCTGTAGGTGGCATCACAGATGGATTACCATTTACGGCCCTTTCCCTTATACGGTCTTTGAAGTTTACAATATTGCAATCAACAGTCCAGTTCATTCCTCCTTCAGATAGAGTTCCATTATGACAGCTGATACAATTGGCCTGCAAAACATTTTGCACAGCCAGGAATAACGGCCCTGCTGGCAAATTATTTATAGTGATGGAAGCTGAACCAGTACATCCATTCGCATCTTTAGCTGTTACTGTATAAGTTGCAGCAGGCAACCCATTAAAAATATTTGATGCTTGAAACGCTCCGCCGTTGATACTGTAAGTATACGGCCCTGTGCCTCCGGCGCCTGTTGCAGTGATAGAACCATTGACTGCCTGGCACGGTGTATTATTTATTACAACAGAGGATACAGTGATCGTTACACCAGCACAAGGATTAGGTGCTGTTAATGTAAATAATGCTGAGCCTGTACAACCATTCAGATCTTTTGCTACAATGGTATAAGTTCCCTGTCCCAGGTTATTAAAATTGCCTGTTGCCTGGAATGCACCACCATTTATATTAAATGTAAACCCTGTGCTGCCTGTTGCAGATGCTGAAATGCTTCCATTGGTAGCAGCAGCAGAAGTAGGATTAACTGTTGTTGCTGTTACATTGATTGTTATACCGGCGCATGGATTGGGTGCTGTCAATGTGAAAATGGCAGATCCTGTACATCCGTTGACGTCTTTAGCAACAATTGTATAAGAACCAGCAGCGAGGTTGGTAAAATTTCCTGATGCCTGAAATGCACCGCTATTAATGCTATAGGTAAATCCGGTGCTGCCCGAAGCAGTTGCATTGATGCTTCCATTACTTACTATTGTAGAAGTTGGATTGACCATTGTACCTGTAACAGTAATCGTTACACCAACGCAGGGATTTATTGCAGTTAATGTAAATGCAGTTGAACCGGTGCAGCCATCTGTATTTTTTGCTACCACCGTATAAGACCCGGCAGCCAGGTTAACAAAATTTCCCGACGACTGAAATGCACCACCATTAATGCTATAGGTAAATCCGGTACTACCTCCTGAAGCACTTGCAGTGATACTTCCATTACTGGAACCTATTGTGGGGCTAACAACAGTGCCTGTTACTGCAATTGTTACTCCTGTACATGGGTTAGGTGTAGTCCCGCCTCCACCACCGCCTTTGCTGCATGCATACACAACTGTCAAAAGAGAAATGAGTACTACACTCATTGTGCGAAAAGATATAAACTGTTTCACTTGATGATTTTAGCATTCAATCGAAGAGTAGTGAAAACAGGTTGCCTGCAAATAAAAAATCAGCGGTTTGCTATGGGCTTTTCCTTTTTTGCAGCAAAGGGTTTAATGCCGATTGAAAACAACAGACCGCCGCTATTCAGTTTTACTTTACCGTAACCAACACCGGTCAGTGGAAGTTTAATATATGGCTCAATCATCACAGAAATATTCTTGCTGATATTGCGTTGAAAACCTCCGGATAAAGTGAGTGCAGAAAAATAATGATTGTTCTCGTTTGCTATAGTACGTTTCCTGGTTTCCGTTGGGCCTGCTGGTGTATACTTATAAAAATAATTATAGGTCTCTTCCTTCATCAGGTAAGAAGACAGACCGGCAGAAGCAAACCAGTTTTGTTTTGAAGTACGTCCAAAATTATAACTGACAGACAGCGGTATTTCATACACTTTACAATCTGCATCTACCTTTTCTAAATAAGGATAATAAGTATAGAAGACTGCAGGTGGATGATATGCATCAGAAGATGCAGTGTAAATCTTACGGCCTGAATAGAAACCGGCACGAACAGTAACCCGGTTATTAAAAGTATAGCCTAAGCCGGCACCAACCATGAATTTTGTGGTCCCTAATTTATTATTTCCGGCAAAACTTACATCGGGGCCTGTCGAGAGAGTGAAGAAAAGTGTACTCCTCTTTTTATTGTTACTTTTTTCCAGCTTAGTTTTATTCTGCGTTATTGGCTGGCTTGCTACTTTTGCATCCACCATTTTTTCTTGTTCATTCATGGTCGGTTTATCAGCACTTACTACCTGAACCTTTTTAATCACATCGGGTTCATCATTCTTTTTTCCAATTATTGTGGCATCAGCTACCTGGTTTGAAGTTTTTACCGGCCCCTGCTTTGATATATCCTTATCAGTTCCAACTACGTTGATATCCTTATGCTGCCCTATATTGTTATCAATATTTACAGCAGGTGTATTATTATTTGTTTCTTTTGATTTTTGTGAACGGCTACCAACCGGGTTATTTATACCGCTGTACTTTGCAATATCATTTACGCGTTGATCAGCTGGCTGTTTAACATCAGAAGGATCTATGACCGGCCTGGTGTAATCAACCGCTGAAGAAGGGTTTACGTTATCCGTATTCCCGGCAATATGGTTACTGTTACCTGATTTTTCTTTATCAGCTTCGCCTGATACCGGGGAAACAGCTGACTGCTTTTGTTGAACAGACTGTTCTGTTCCGGCTATAGCTTTTTTCCCTTTCCATGATTTGGCTATAACAAGCCCGGCTCCACCAAGGCCAAGAAATAACAGGATGAAGAATATAAACCTTCTTCTGTCATCTTCTTTTTGAGGGAGATGCTTGTTTAGCATTTTTTCCATCTTTGCCCATGCCTGTTCATCATAGGCCGGATGGTGATGGTCCGCTGCTTCTTTTGCCTTCTTATCAAATTCGTCAAACTGCATTTTTCGCAATTAAGGTTTCGTTTTGTTTAAATAAGATTTTCTGCAACTGCTTTCTTGCTTTAGAAAGGTTTGATTTAGAAGTGCCGATCGAAACACCCAGGTGGTTGGCAATCTCTTCATGACTTAACCCTTCAATCACAAACAAATTAAAAACAGTACGGTAACCGGGCGACAACTCCTGGACGGCCCGTATGATCTCTTCATACGATAATTTATCAATAGCATCCTCACTCACCGTCACTACCTGGTACACCACATTGTCCAATTGAGTAACCATCTGGTGTTTATGGTTCTTTCTGAAATGATCGATCGCTGTATAAACCATAATCTTTCTTAGCCATCCTTTAAAAGAACTGACTACATCAGAATAAGCCGGTTTGTAATGATGAATCTCTTTAAAAATTTTCAGGAACCCGTCATTGAGGATTTCTACAGCATCTTCCTGTTTGTTGGCATACCTGTCGCAAATAGCCATAGCATACCCGTAGAAAGAGCTGTATAATACTTTCTGGCTCTCCCTTTTGTTAAGTGCACAAGCCTCAACATGATAGGTCAATTCATCTGCAGATAGCAAATCTTGGTTGTGTTTGACTGATATATCGGGGTATACTAACAAAAGGTTGCCTTCAGGTTCTACAAATTACTCCATTTTCCGGGGTGTTTTGCACCCGGTTCTGTTGTTATAGTAACCCCTGTTGCTGTAATAGTAACAATACTTTGCAGCGAATCTCTTTTATAAGTCTGGGAGTTTCAGGAGCTTATTAAATTTTTGGAGCTCTGTTTTTTCACCCGCAGAAAAGATCTCATTGTTATCAAACTTAGATTTAAAAAACAAAACCCGTTTGTGTTGCGGATACTTAGCGAGAATCGCATCAATCATTTTGCCAATTTCTTCGTCCTTACTGTAAAGAGGTGCAATTGCCGGTAACTCAGATTTATGTTTAGAATGCTTTCGCAATATGATAGCTTCCAACGTAGCCAACTTACCCGGTGGAATAGTTTTTACTTTAGTGGCCTTGCTATACAAGCCCTCTAATTGTTTTTTACTCAACCCTCCCCTTTCCTGGTACTGGTGCAGCAGACTTTGGGTAAAGGAAGATAAGGGTTGAACTTCCAGTACCGCTTTCAGAATATCCAGCACAATATCTACATCAGGTTTTAGCCTTTGCATAACTCAATTATAGAGTGAAAATAAGTAAAAGCAGTATTCTTTTAGTTCCGTTTATTGCAGAACATCAAGCCGGTCCTCCCTCTTATCAAAGGGATTTTGGCCTGGCTTTCCAATACCCTTCTTTTGTACTGACATTGTTTTCTCACTTTCTTTAACCTTAAAAGTATATGTTATGAAATCGATCATCAGCAAATCAATGGTTGTTCTTGCCATCTGTGCAACACTTTTTTCATTCATCAACAGGCCGGGTGGAGAAGGTTTTGAGATCTACCTGAATAATAAAGTAGTACTACAGCAATTTGGCAACGAAATGAACAGCGTAAAAAATCTCCAGCTCACCCAAAGTTCTACGTCGGACAAACTCACCATTAAATATCATCACTGCGGGAGAATCGGAAAGAACAGAGTTGTTACCGTTAAGGATGCACAAAATAAAGTATTGAAGGAATTTCGCTATGCCGATGTTGCTACACCCGTTGCAGCTATGACAGTAGATGTAAAAGACATCGTAACCTTAAGGAAAGCTAATAATCAATTGAAATTATATTATTCTTCCAGCGAATTACCAAATGGCCGTATGCTGGCATTAATTACAACAGCTGCTTCAAACACTACAACGCCATAGTAAGTCATCTATTCGCATAAATAAGAAACCCCGCATGTGCGGGGCTTCTTATTTATTAATATACTGCGTTTATTTTCCAAACTGGCTCCTGATAACATTCAAAGCACCACCAGCTTTAAACCACTCTATTTGCTGCTCATTATAAGTGTGGTTAACTGTAACGTTATCTGACGATCCATCTTTATGATTTAAAACAACCGTTAAGGGTTTGCCAGGTACAAAAGAAGTCAATCCAACAATATCAATACTATCATCTTCCTGAATTTTATCGTAGTCTTCTTTGTTAGCAAATGTCAGGGCAAGCATTCCTTGTTTCTTCAGGTTAGTCTCATGTATCCGGGCAAAGCTTCTTACAAGTATGGCTCTTACACCAAGATGTCTTGGCTCCATGGCAGCATGTTCTCTCGAAGAACCTTCGCCATAGTTTTCATCTCCCACTACAATACTACCCACATTGGCTGCTTTGTAAGCTCTTGCGGTGGCTGGCACTGGTCCGTATTCACCCGTCAATTGGTTCTTAACAGTATCTGTTTTTTCATTGTAAAAATTGATAGCACCTATCAGCATATTATTACTGATGTTATCAAGATGTCCCCGGAATTTCAACCATGGACCAGCCATTGAGATATGATCAGTAGTACATTTCCCTTTGGCCTTGATCAGCAATTTCAATCCTTTTAAATCTGTTCCTTCCCAGGCAGCGAATGGTGCCAGTAGTTGTAACCTTTTTGAATCCGCAGCCACTTTTACCGAAATACCACTGCCATCTTTTGCAGGAGCCTGGTAACCTGCATCTTCTACATCAAACCCTTTCGGAGGCAATTCAAAGCCGGTAGGTTCCTTCAGCAACACTTCTTCCCCTTTATCATTTTTTAATTTATCTGTTAATGGGTTAAATGCAATGGTACCAGCAATAGCCATAGCTGTTACTATTTCCGGCGATGCAACAAAAGCATGGGTTGATGCATTACCATCATTTCTTTTTGCAAAATTCCTGTTGAAGGAAGTAATGATAGTATTCTTCCTGTTAGGGTCATCAATATGTCTTGCCCACTGACCAATACAAGGTCCACAGGCATTGGCCAATACAACTCCACCTACTTTTTCAAAAGTGTTAATGAAACCATCTCTTTCAATAGTAAAACGAACCAGTTCACTTCCGGGTGTTATCGTGAATTCAGAATTAGCTTTCAGGCCTTTGCTTACTGCATCTTCAACGATACTTGCCGAACGGCTTATATCTTCATAAGAAGAGTTGGTGCAACTGCCGATCAAAGCCACTTCCAGTTTTGCAGGCCAGCCATTTTCTTTTACTGTAGCTGCCATTTTAGAAATAGGTGTCGCCAGATCAGGGGTAAATGGTCCATTTACATAAGGCTCTAATGTACTTAGATCCAATTCGAGTAACTGGTCATAATATTTTGCGGGATCAGCATATACTTCTGCATCAGGACGAAGATGTTCTTTGATACCATCTGCCAATGCAGCCACTTCTTCACGGCCCGTTGCTTTTAGATAAGCACTCATTTTTTCATCGTACGTAAATAAAGAGCAGGTAGCTCCAATTTCAGCACCCATATTACAAACGGTTCCTTTACCGGTAGCACTCATGCTGTCGGCACCTTCCCCAAAATATTCAACAATAGCGCCGGTACCGCCTTTTACGGTTAATTGTCCGGCCACCCAAAGAATAACATCTTTACAACTTGTCCAGCCACTCATTTTACCCGTGAGTTTTACACCGATAACTTTTGGCATTTTTAATTCCCATGGAAGACCTGCCATCACATCCACTGCATCAGCACCACCCACTCCTATGGCTACCATTCCAAGTCCGCCTGCGTTAGGGGTATGCGAATCTGTTCCTATCATCATACCACCGGGGAAAGCATAGTTTTCTAATACGACCTGGTGAATAATACCGGCACCAGCTTTCCAGAAACCAATACCATATTTATCAGAAATGCTCGACAGGAAATCATAGACTTCCCTGTTTGTTTCAATGGCCAGTTCCAAATCCTTTTTAGCACCAACCTTTGCCTGTATAAGATGGTCGCAATGTACGGTAGACGGTACAGCAACTTTGGTGCGGCCGGCTGTCATAAATTGAAGCAGCGCCATCTGTGCTGTCGCATCTTGCATCGCCACTCTGTCCGGAGCAAAATCTACATAGTCCTTGCCCCTGGCATGCGGCTTACTGGCCGGTGCATACAGGTGAGCATACAATATTTTTTCAGTCATAGTAAGGGGCTTGCCTACTAATTTCCTTGCAGCCTCAACTTTGGCTGGCATTTCACTATATACTTTCTTGATTAGATCTAAATCGAATACCATGGAGAAAAATTAATATTTAAATAATAATAATTAAGAATTTCTGTTGACAAAAAGATAGTCCGGATTTTGGTAAATATTGACAATTACGGACTAATGACCATGAACTTCTTAAAAGTGTGGCGAATTTACGAAGAAAGGGCTGTTTTGGGGAATTGAAATTGGTCAAATTTGCCAAGATTCTGTAAATTAGTGGAATGAACAAATTCAAAAGCCTTGTAGAATGGAATGCCTATGGCGTTTGTTCAGCTATCGGCAACCGGATGGGGATTTCCACCACCAAGATCCGCCAGTATTTCATGTACACCTCCCTGCTTACGATGGGCTCCCCAATCATCATTTATATGGTGCTGGCTTTCTGGCGAAATATGCGGAAGTATATGTGGGCAGCAAAGCGAAATCCATGGTATTACCTGTGAAATTAGTCTGATGTTTATGAGGTTTATCCTATTGCTACTTTTTGTTGTCCCCTTCTTAATTACAGGTTGTAATAAAGACAACAATAAAAATGAGAAAATAATTATTGAAGGGTTTGTGTTGACAGACAATTTAGGAAACCAGATGGGCCTTATAGGATCTGCAGGAAACGATTGGAAGATCATTGACTGGTCACAATTGTCGTTAAAGGAGCAATCGTTTTTAAATTTTTCGGATAATATAGATTTGAATAATACGTCTGTGTCTTCATTAAATGATCCGGTCGCTTATCCAAACCCTGTTAGCAGCATCTCTCTTATTAATTTTCATTCTACGGACTCAGTTAAAGTAAAGATTGCGGTTGTAAATACTTCCGGGCAGGTAGTAAAAACCTATGCCATAAAAATAAAAGACAATAAATCAATTGCATTTGATTTGTCAGACAATAATTTATTTCCGGGAGGAATGAGCTTGAGATATTATTACAGTTATTCAGCCGCTTCTCAGCAAAATTTTAAAGCCGGTTATGGGGATGTGAAAATATGCAAACCGCTTGTTTTTCCAGTCACTTCATGCTTTTAAAACATCCTTCATTTTTGACTTTTCCCTAAATCAATTCCTTCAACTTACTTATCACAATATCCACTTCCTCTTTAGTATTGTATTTGCTGAAAGAGAAACGAACAGGCACCAGGTTAGGATTATTGCTGATAGCCCTTATAACATGGCTGCCAACGTCCGCTCCACTGCTGCAGGCACTGCCTCCTGACACACAGATGCCCTGCATATCAAGACTGAATAGCAACATCTCGGATTTCTCTGTCTTCGGGAATGAAGCATTTAATACCGTATATAAACTTTTTCCGGCATGATCACCGTTGAACTGAATCCCTTTGATATGCTTTTGCAATTGTTCAATCATATAGGTCTTTAACGATTGAATATAGGCTGCCTCTTTTTCCATATTGGCATCAGCAATTTCTAAAGCTTTGGCAAATCCTACGATACCGTAAAGGTTTTCGGTGCCGGCTCTCATATTTCGTTCCTGGCCGCCGCCAAAAATTATTGGCTTTACTTTTATATTGTCGTTGATGTATAAGATACCTACTCCTTTGGGTCCATGAAACTTATGTCCTGCACCGGTAGCAAAATGAACCGGTTTACTCCGAAGGTCAATTCTATAATGTCCGACTGTTTGTACGGTGTCTGAATGAAAAATAGCGTTGTACTTTTTGCAAATCTCACCGGCAGCATAAATATCCAGCAGGTTACCGATCTCATTGTTGGCATGCATCAGGGAAACAAAACATTTCTCGGTACGGGTAGCCAATTGGTCTTCCAGGTCATTTAAATCAACATGACCATCAGGCAATATTTTTACAAAACTGCTGGTGACCACATCTTCATGATCATAATGTTCAACCGCATGCAATACTGCATGATGCTCAATTGGAGAAGTGATGATATGACGGCAACCTAAATCATGAATGGCTGTTGAAATAGCCATGTTATCGCTTTCTGTACCGCCGCTGGTAAAAAAAATTTCTCCGGGATGAGCATTAAGAATTCTTGCCACTGTTTTGCGGGCCGTTTCAATGGCCATCCTGCTTTCTCTTCCATATGAATAAATAGAAGACGGGTTACCAAAATGAGTGGTCATGTAGGGTAACATGGTTTCCAGCACTTCTTTATCAAGTGCTGTAGTAGCGGCATTGTCGAAATAGATTCGGTTCATAACAGAGGGGTGGCAATCGTTTAATGAGCTTCAAAGATAATCAATACTACCGGGGCAATATTCGTTTTACACAAGTGAAGGCATCCTCTTTTAAGAAGCAGAACTAAACTCCTTAATATCCCTCATCAACTGCATCGCAATATTACTCGCCTTTGTTTCAAAATCACTTTCGGCATAGATGCGGATAATAGGCTCCGTATTGGAAGTGCGAAGATGTACCCAGTCGTTATCAAATTCGATCTTTAATCCGTCTTCTGTATTGATTGGATTCTTTTTGTATTTCTTTTTAATTTTTTCAAAAATGGCTTTTACATCAATACCCTCTTGCAATTCAATTTTATTTTTTGATATAAAATAATCAGGATACTGGTTCCGAAGCGATTTGATCCCTTTTTTATGATTCGCCAGGTGGCTAAGGAACAGTCCAATACCAATTAACGCATCCCGGCCATAATGAAAATCAGGGACAATGATCCCGCCGTTGCCCTCACCACCTATTACTGCATCTACTTCTTTCATCTTCTTCACCACATTCACTTCCCCTACTGCGGATGGGAAATATTCTCCCCCATGTTTGATGGTAATTTCTTTGAGGGCTTTGGTGCTGCTCATATTACTTACAGTATTCCCTTTTACTTTACCTAATATATAATCAGCGATAGCGACTAACGTAAATTCTTCACCAAACATGCTGCCATCTTCGTTAACAAAACAAAGACGGTCAACATCAGGATCAACGGCAATACCCAAATGGGCCTGTTGTTTTACAACTTCATTGCTAAGTTGAATAAGATGTTCTGGTAAAGGCTCCGGGTTGTGAGCAAACTTACCCGTTACCTCGCCATTCAATACAATCACTTCATTTACTCCCAGTGCATGTAATAACGCCGGAACAAAAATGGCACCGGTAGAATTAACGGCATCAACAACAATTTTAAAATCCTGGCTGGCAATTGCTTTTGCATTGACAAATGGGTGTGCCAGTATGGCATCAATGTGTTTTTGTAAATAAGAATCATCGACTGTTACTGCACCCGGAACTTCAGCAGCCTCTACAGGATTATTTTCTGCCGCTACTTCCAGCACTTTTGCACCCTTTTCTGCAGAGATAAATTCGCCTTTGCTATTCAGCAATTTCAGTGCATTCCACTCTTCCGGGTTATGGCTGGCCGTAATAATGATACCACCAATAGCGTCTTCCTTTTCAACTGCTATTTCTACAGTTGGCGTTGTTGATAAGCCAAGATCGACCACATCAATACCAAGTTTGGTTAATGTGCGAACAACATGGCCACGGACCATTTCACCGCTGGTGCGGCCATCCCGGCCGATCACCATTTTGGGGGTTTTCTTCTTCGTTGCCCTTTTTTCAAGCAATAATTTGGCGAAAGAAGCGGTGAATTTTACTATATCCTCCGGAGTCAGGTTTTCTCCGGGCTTATCTCCAATGGTTCCTCTTATTCCCGATATACTTTTGATCAGTGGCACTATTTATCTTTTTGGTCGGCAAAAATACGTTTTTAAAAACCAACCAGTTTAATCAAAAATTTAAATTCAAATACACCAGTTTTGGGGATAAAATTCTCTAAAGTAAGATTTGGTAAAGACTGGCAGTTTACTTTCCTACATTTGCCCATGGCCCAAAAAGCATGGTATAAGAACTGGTTCAATTCTCCTTTTTATCATAAGTTATACTTTGAAAGAGACGAAAAAGAAGCTGCTGCTTTTATTAAAAAACTAATCGGGCATTTACAACCTGTTTCCGGCAGCAGGATGCTGGACGTAGCCTGCGGAAAAGGAAGGCATAGCAAAACACTGGCTTCACTTGGTTTTGCCGTTACTGGCATAGATATTTCAATTGACAGTATCTCCTACGCCAAACAATTTGAAAAAGATAATCTTGAATTTTTTGTACATGATATGCGGCTTCCGGCCTGGGGCTGTTATTTTGATTATGCCTTTAACTTCTTTACCAGCTTTGGTTACTTTAAAACAAGAAGAGAGCATGACGATGCCATCCGCACAATAGCCAAAAGCCTGAAACCCGGTGGCCAGTTTGTGATTGATTACCTGAATGTGCATTTCGCTGAAGAACATCTGCAGCAGCATGAGAACAGGTATATCGACGAAACGGGTTATGAAATTCTTCGGTGGGATGATGAAACACATTTTTATAAGAAAATTGTTGTGACTGATCCCTCATTAACAGAGCCGCTGGAGTACACTGAGAAAGTGGCTAAGTTTTCTTTAGGGGATTTTACAGAGATGCTCGCATTTCAGGGCATGCAGGTACACGAAGTGTTTGGCGACTATCAATTCAACAGTTATGATGTGCGGAAAACGCCACGACTGATTTTAATTGCTTCAAAAGGC
>CALRVH010000005.1:0-108413 GCA_943371565.1 Chitinophaga pinensis
AAGTCAGGCGATACATTAAATGTAGAGCAGTTATTACTCAAGCTGGCTGATTATGGTTTTGAAAGAACAGACTTTGTATATGAGCCGGGACAGTTTGCAATAAGGGGCGGAATACTTGATATTTATTCTTTTGGCAATGAAAAACCTTACCGGGTTGAGTTGTTTGGTAATGATGTGGATTCTATCCGCATTGTTGATCCGGAAACACAATTGAGTGAAAGAAAACTGTTGCAGGTAAGTATCATACCAAACGTACATACGCAGTTTGAAAGTAAGGATAGGATTTCTTTGTTTGATTATTTGCAGGAGAATACGGTAGTGTGGATTCAGGACTATGATCTGTGTAAAGAAAGATTGACAGAAAGTGAAGAGGATCTGCAGGCCTTTTTAAATTACCGGGAAGAAGTAAAAGCATCTTTCCTGGCAAATACCACTATTGCAGGGCAAAAAGCCGCTAAGCGAAAGGAACAGGAAGACCAGGATGATAAACTAGTCATGAATGATGTTGGTAAGGATGATTTTATCAACCCGGGTAAGTTGAATGATGAACTTGCAAAAAAACACCTGGTAGAGTTTGGCTACCAATCTCACTTAGCCAATTTCGAAATTGAATTTGATACGAAAGAACAACCTGCATTTAACCGGCAGTTTGATATGCTGATACGGGATCTCAAAAGCTGGGAGGCGAAAAAATTTGACTTATACATTTTTGCAGAAAATCCAAAACAGTTGGAACGACTGCAAAGTATTTTTGACGACTTAAAAGCTGAAATAGTTTTTAACCCGATTGCAGTCTCCATTCACGAAGGGTTTATTGACCTGGAGCAGAAAATAGTTTGTTATACGGACCACCAGGTTTTTCAGCGGTATCATAAGTATAAAGTCAAACAGGCATATAATAAGAATAAGGCAATAACATTAAGAACACTCCGGGAATTACAACCGGGAGATTTTGTAACCCATATTGATCATGGTGTTGGTATTTTCAGTGGCTTGCAAAAAATTGAAGCAAACGGAAGGGTGCAGGAAGCTGTCCGGCTGATTTATAAGGATACGGATATTTTGTATGTCAATATCAACAGCCTGCATAAAATTGCCAAATACACTGGTAAGGATGGCAGTGTGCCAAAAGTAAATAAGCTGGGTAGCGATGTTTGGAATAAATTAAAGGAAAAAACAAAAACGAAGGTTAAGGAAATTGCTTTCGATCTTATAAAGCTGTATGCAAAACGAAAAGCACAACAGGGCTTTCAGCATACACCTGACAATTATATGCAAACGGAACTGGAAGCATCTTTTATTTATGAAGACACTCCCGACCAAAGCAAGGCTTCAGCAGATGTAAAGAAGGATATGGAATCACCGGCACCGATGGACAGGCTGGTTTGCGGTGATGTTGGCTTTGGTAAAACGGAAGTGGCCATAAGAGCTGCTTTCAAAACTTGTTTGGATGGAAAGCAGGCAGCGGTATTGGTACCCACTACGATTCTTGCTTTTCAGCATTACCAGACATTTAGCGAACGGCTGAAAGATTTTCCCGTAACGGTGGATTATATCAATCGTTTCAAATCTGCCAAAGAAAAAAAGGAAACGCTGAAGAAATTAGAAGAAGGTAAAATTGATATTATCATCGGCACACACGGCTTGTTGGGAAAAGAAGTGAAGTTTAAAGACCTTGGCTTACTGGTAGTGGATGAAGAACAAAAATTTGGTGTTGGGCATAAGGAGAAAATAAAAACATTGCGAACGGCAGTTGATTGTTTAACACTGACAGCCACACCAATTCCAAGAACCTTGCAGTTTTCATTGATGGGGGCAAGGGATCTTAGCATCATGAATACACCGCCACCCAACCGGCAGCCTATTCAAACAGAAGTGCAGGTGTACAATGAAGATTTTATACGAGAGGCTGTTTATTTTGAAACTGAAAGAGGCGGGCAGGTATTTTTTATTTATAACCGTATTGCAGGGCTTGCCGAAATGGCGGCCATCATACAGGCTCTTTGTCCTGATTTAAGTATTGGCTATGCCCACGGACAAATGGAAGGCCATGAACTGGAAAAACATATCCTTGATTTTATTGACCGCAAATATGATGTACTTGTTTGTACGAATATTGTTGAAAGCGGTGTAGACATCCCTAATGTAAATACCATCATCGTTAACAATGCACACCAGTTTGGTTTAAGTGATTTGCACCAGCTAAGGGGAAGAGTAGGGAGAAGTAATAAAAAGGCTTTCTGTTATTTGCTGGCGCCGCCAATGAGTACTTTGCCCGATGATTCCAGGAAACGGTTGCAGACCTTGGAACAGCACAGCGAACTCGGCAGTGGTTTCCAGATAGCTATGAGAGACCTAGACATCAGAGGTGCCGGAAATATGCTGGGTGGGGAACAAAGTGGCTTTATGGCAGAGATAGGTTTTGAAATGTACCAGAAAATTCTCGATGAAGCTATCCGTGAATTAAAACGAACAGAGTTTAAAGAATTGTTCAAAGATGAAATTGCAAAGCAGGATGATTTTGTAGCAGATTGTACCATTGATACAGACCTGGAAATTTTAATTCCGGATGATTATGTTGAAAGTATCACTGAAAGATTATCGTTATACCAACGATTAGACAATTGCGAAACGGAAGAAGACCTTGCTGCTATGAAGCAGGAACTGGAAGACCGGTTCGGCATTTTACCACAGCAAGTAGAAGATTTATTCATCACCGTTCGATGTCGTAAGCTGGCCGTTGATCTGGGTTTTGAAAAAATGAGTTTGAAAGATGCCACCCTCCGCTGCTTCTTTATAAACCGGCCCGACTCTCCTTATTTTGAATCCACTACTTTTCAGAAAATAATCCAGTTTCTGCAAACAGAAACTAACAAAGGAAAGCTGAAACAAACGGGTAAACTCTTTTTGCTGATAGCCAACAATATGAAGAGTATGGATGAAATGCACAGTTTCCTCCGATCAATGCATACATACTGTTTTTCTTCTCCTGCAATCGTTGTATAAGGAGTTTTACGTATCTCCCGCAAATCCTTAACAGCATTGACTTTTCTCAAAAATTTGTACTATTTTTAATACGTTTAATAGCCGCTATGAGATTCAATCCAATTCCCCTGATAACTGTATGCTTGTTGGTGAGTTTTTCTTCACTGGCCCAGGACGACTCCCGTTATAACCTGCTTCTCAAAAGCGGGGCTGTGTTACCAGCAAAAAACATTACCACAGAAGGTCTGAGTTTATTCAGCGATCAAGCTGCAAGAGCTGATAATAAAACGTTTGCTATCATTCAATTTGAAGAGATTCCCACTTCAGCAGAAAGACTGCAATTGTCTCAATCGGGTATTGAACTATTAGACTATATCCCCAATAATGCCTATACAGTAACCATTAGCGGTTCATTGAACATTGATATACTTAACAGGGTTAAGGCAAGATCAGTGACAGAACTTTCGGCCCAGCAAAAAATGCAACCGGAACTGGCCCTAGGGAATTTTCCCAGTTGGTCTGTAAAAGTGGCCGGTACTGTAGATGTCTGGATCAGTTTTCCTAAAACTTTTTCTTTTGAAACGGTGAAGGGTGAATTACAAGAAAAAGGATTTGAAATAATTTCTAATGAGTATAAAGATTACAGGATTGTCGCCCTGCGGGTTTCGGTAGTACGGCTTGGTGAACTGGCTCTCTTGCCATTTATCGAATACGTTCAATCAGCACCCGGTGAAGCTACCATACTTAATTATAACAGCATGTTTCTATCGAGAGCAAATATGCTCAAGGCTCCCATTGCTTTTGGAGGTAGTAATTTAAATGGGCAGGGTGTAGTAGTGGGAATAGGTGATAATGGTGATATTCAAACACACCTTGATTTTACAGAACGTTTAATTAATAGAACCGGTGCTACACCCAGGGGGCATGCATCACATGTGGCAGGAACCATCGGAGGAGCCGGCATCCTGAATGAATTATATGCAGGCTTTGCTCCAAAGGCTACTTTACTCGGCCAGGTATTTACACAGATATTTACCCATGCCCCCACATATGTGCAAGACTATGGCATGGTAATAACTAATAACTCTTATGGCTCTGTAGAAAATGATTGTGCCTATAACGGGTTGTATGATTTAACGGCAAGAATTCTTGATCAGCAGGCAGTCGATCTTCCGGAACTGCAACATGTGTTTGCAGCCGGCAATGATGGTAGCAGAACTTGTGCTCCTTATCCGGCAGGGTTCAAAACTGTACTGGGAGGTTTTCAATCAGCGAAAAACATTCTCACGGTAGGAGCTTCGGATTATAAAGGAACAGTCGCTGCGTTTTCAAGCAGGGGGCCGGTGCGGGATGGACGGATTAAGCCAGAGATCACTTCACAGGGACAATTTGTTGCTTCTACCTGGGTCTATAATCAGTATAGTTATAATAATGGAACAAGTATGGCCGCACCCGGTGTATCCGGTGGACTTGCTTTATTAATTCAACGTTATCGCCAGATAAATAGTGGTGCTAATCCGAAAAGTGGGTTAATGAAAGCATTGTTGTGTAATGGAGGTAATGACAAGGGTAATGCCGGTCCAGATTTCACGTATGGGTTTGGAAATACGAACCTGGTACGATCATTAAAAATGATGGAGGATGTAACATACTATACTTCTTCCGCCACCCAGGGATCATCGAATGCACAGTCAATTATTGTTCCGGCCAATACGGCTCAATTAAAAGTTTTGTTATACTGGCAAGATCCACCCGCTGCTGTGATGGCCAGTAAAACCCTGGTGAATGATCTTGACCTCTTGGTAATCTTATCTGGTGATACTACATTTCCTGTAAAACTAGATACCATTGCTACTAACGTTAATAATCCTGCCGGTACCGGTGGAGATCATATCAATAATATTGAACAGGTAGTTATTAATAGTCCTGCCGCAGGTAGTTACGATTTAAAAGTATTAGGTACCCTTATCGCTCAAAATCCATCACAGGAATATTTCCTGGTTTATGATATTATTCCTCAAAGCCTGGTACTGACGAATCCGGTGGGTGGTGAAGCACTTACTCCGACCGGTACTTATTTTTTTGGAGCCGATGTTTTTGATACTATGTATGTTCAATGGGATGATTATAGTTCTCCTACTAATGAAATGTTTACCGTTGAATTTGCAAGTGATGGAACAAACTTTTTACCCCTTAGTACTACTATCCCTTCTACTGAAAGACTGTATAAATGGGTAGTTCCTGCCACCCCAACTGAGCTGGCTAAAATAAGGCTTTCAAAAAATAATACTGCATACACACAAACAAGTAATGCCTTTACTATTACTGCATTGCCAGTGGTTTCATTGTCTGCAACGCAATGCGAAGGATATATCAGCATCACCTGGGCAGCAGTGCCCGGTGCTACTGATTATGAAGCGATGATGCTGCGGGGTAATGAAATGGTGTCTATTGCAACAACCCCTTTATTGAATTATTCATTCAGCGGTCTCTCAAAAGATTCTGTTTATTGGGTAACTGTACGACCAAGGATAAATGGTAAACCAGGCAGAAGGGCAAATGCAGTTTCAAGGCAACCCAACAACGGCACCTGTGACGGAAATATTTCTGATAATGACCTGCAGATTGATGCCATTATTTCTCCGTCTTCTTCCGGAAGGTTATTTACTTTATCGGCCTTGCCAAACAATGTGCCCATCACCGTACGGATCAAAAATCTCGATGATGCAGTGTCATCCGGCGATATAACTGTCACTTATTCTATTAATGGCGGGGCAACAGTGTCAGAAAATATTACAACACCTATATCAGAGATACCAGCTGGTGGTTTTATTGATCACACATTTGCGACTCCGGAAGATCTCTCTGCAGCTGGTACCTATAATATACAGTTCACTATAACAAAAACAGGGGATAATGTTATTGCAAATAACAGCTACACAAAAGTGGTTAAGCAATTAGACAATCAAATCATTGATTATGCGGATTTACCCTGGTTTGATAATTTAGAAACAGCTGCTGAACAATCCGTTGTTACAAACCAGATGGGACTAACCGGACGGGACCGTTATGATTTTAAGAACAATACAGATTATGGACGATTAAGAACATTTATCAATTCCGGGATTGCCTACTCAGGCAACAAAGCCATTTCTTTAGATATGAATTTCTATACTCTTGCAGGAAATGTTGATTCATTAACAGGTACTTTTAACCTGGATAATTTTACAGTTGCTGATGATATCCGTCTGGATTTCCGGTATAAAAATCATGGTCAATTAAACAACGCTGCTAACAGAACATGGATACGGGGCAGCGAGACAGATAGCTGGATCGAAGTTTATAATTTATTTGCCAATCAACCTGCCGCAGATGGTTCCTATAAAATTTCATCAAGTATTGAGTTAAGCGACTCATTGGCGGCACACGGTCAATCATATTCAACCAGTTTCCAGGTTCGTTGGGGCCAGTGGGGTCAATATATGGCAGCAGATAATGAAAGCGCAGCCGGGTACACTTTTGACGATATCAGACTTTACGAGGCAATAGATGATATACAGTTGGTTAGTATTGATACACCGGTTGCAGTCAGTTGCGGATTAAGTAATATAGTTCCGGTAAAAGTAGCCGTTCGTAATACATCCAATGTACAAGTCAATGCGGTGCCGATTTACCTCCGGGTTGATGGAATACTTGTTGCCTCGGAGACTGTTCCTGCTATTCCTGCTAACGATACGGTCCAGTATACTTTTGATCCCGGTATAGCCGATCTTTCAGCACCCGGTAATCATTTGGTAGAAGTATGGGTTGATTATCCGACTGATAATGTAATTGAAAATGATACAGCTGCTTTAGTGGTGAATAGTTTGCCTTATGTAAACAGTTTTCCATACCTTGAAAATTTTGAAACGAGTAATGGAGGCTGGTATACTGCTGCTGGCCGTAACAGCACCTGGGAATATGGCAAACCTGTTTCTGCTAAAATTAACAGGGCTGCCAGCGGCATCAAAGCATGGAAAACAAATATTGACGGATATTATAACGACGGCGAATTATCTTATTTGTATTCACCTTGCTTTAATGTTTCGGCAATGACAAACCCAACGTTAAGTTTCAGCCTTGCCTTAGATATTGAAGATTGCGGAGCCACTTTATGTGATGCGGCCTGGGTTGAGTATACCAATGATGGAGGAACCAGCTGGAACAGGCTAGGTACAATGGGACAAGGTACTAACTGGTATAATAAAAATTATGCAGGCGACCCTGTTTGGAGCCGCCAGGAGTATACCAGGTGGCATGTGGCCACTACTTCATTGCCCACAACCAATAACAGCAACTTAAAATTCAGGTTTGTGTTTAATTCAGATGTGGGAGTGACAAAAGATGGTATTGCTGTAGATGACATCCATATTTATGATAATACAAATGGTATCTATGATGGAGTAACAATGGCCCTTCCTGCAGAACAAACAATCAATGCAGGAACCAATAATTGGGTTCACTTCCTGCAAGATGGCAAACTGGTAGCTTCTGTTCATCCTGCAGGCCAGGCGATGGGACTTACAAAAGCACACGCATATATCAATACGGGTGCAGTTCGTATCAGCAGCGGTCAATATTATCATGACAGAAACATTACTATCAACCCAGCTATTCCTGATTTAGATAATTTAGTGTCCGTTCGGTTTTACTTCCTGGATTCAGAAACAGAAACACTGATTAATGCTACAGGCTGCGGAAGTTGTTACAAGCCGACGATGGCTTATGAATTAGGTGTTTCCAAATACAGCGATCCCAACGACAATTTTGAGAATGGAACTACCATTGATAACCTGCAGGGAATATGGCTTTTTATTAATTCCGGAAATGTGGTAAAGGTTCCTTTTGATAAGGGTTATTATGCTGAATTTAATGTAATGGACTTCTCTGAATTCTGGTTGAATAATGGAGGGTTTAATCTCAACCAGCCATTACCAGTAGAACTGATCAGCTTTAATGCCCGAAAAAAGAACGATAAAGATGTGTTGGCAGAATGGGTTACTGCTTCGGAATATAATGTGAACAGGTTTGAAGTAGAAGTAGCAAGAGGAAATGCCGGGTATCAGCAAAACAACTTCGAAAAGATTGGTGAAGTGGCGAGCCTGGGAAATTCGGTACAGGAACGCCGTTATAGTTTTACGGACTTTGAATTTGGTAAAACTGGTGCCCGTTATTATCGGTTAAAAATTATTGATAATGATGGCAGCTTTAAATATTCAGCAATCCGCCCGGTTGTGTTTGATTATGAAATTAAATGGCAGGTATTCCCGAACCCATCTACTGGTATTTTTAACCTGAGTTTCCAGGCTAATGATGATGAAGTAATAGCCGTAAAAGTCTATGATGTAAACGGTAAAATCGTTTATCGGTACAATGCCATTGGTTCAGGATTTGTACAAAAGATCAATATTAACCTTCAGAGCCCACAGTTTGCAACTGGCTTATACCTGTTGGAAGTTTCAGCGGGGGATAAGAAGGAGTCATTCAAACTTATTAAGCAATAAAAAACCCGTCACGCCTTATGGCGTGACGGGCATATCTTCAGGACAGTATTTCTTATTCCCAGCCTTGCTTGGCAATACCAGCAGCAATTGCAGCCAGGGCCTTTTCAGCACCCATCAGGGTAGTTAGCTTATTTCCTTTGCCGTCATTGCCCTGGGCCATATAAGCACCTTTAGCTGTTTTTGTAATAACAGCATCATGCATTTCAACCCCTTTTTCTTTTGTTTTAACGTTATACGCTGTGATTTTTACATCTGACATGGTCAATAGTTTTTTGATTAGTAATGTTTGAAATTAAGCATTCCGAAGGGTTTTAAAGGGGAAAATTTGCAAACAGGCATAAAAAAGCCCCGAATAATCGGGGCTAAGTGATTTATTATTAAAGAGTTAACTCTTAGATATCTAATTTAGCATACTTCGCATGACTCTCAATAAATTCCCTTCTTGGGGCCACTTCGTCGCCCATCAACATGCTGAATATACGATCTGCTTCAGCGGCACTTTCAATGGTTACCCTTTTTAAAGTACGGGTAGCGGGGTTCATAGTTGTATCCCAAAGCTGGTTGGCGTTCATTTCGCCTAAGCCCTTGTATCGCTGAATATTTACTGAATCATCTTTGCCGCCACCTAATTTTTCAACCCAGAATTTTCGCTGGGTTTCATTATAGGCATAAGACTGCTCCTTCCCCTTTTTAATGAGGTACAAAGGCGGTTGGGCAATGTATACATAACCCTGCTCCACCAGTTCCGTCATATAGCGATAAACAAAGGTCAAAATCAAAGTTGCGATGTGTGAGCCGTCCACATCAGCATCGGTCATAATAATGAGTTTGTGATAACGTAGTTTACTTAAGTCAAGTGCTTTTGGGTCTTCAGGTGTTCCCATCTTTACGCCTAAGGCGGTAAACATGTTTCTTATCTCTTCGTTGTCATAGATCTTATGCTCCATTGCTTTCTCTACGTTCAGGATCTTACCTCTGAGCGGAAGAATAGCCTGGAAACTTCTGTCTCTTCCCTGTTTAGCAGTTCCACCGGCAGAATCACCCTCCACAAGGTATAATTCACAACGTTCAGGGTCACGGTCAGAACAATCGGCCAGTTTACCCGGAAGACCGCCGCCTGTTAATACTGATTTACGTTGAACTAATTCCCTTGCTTTTCTTGCAGCGGCTCTTGCTTGTGCGGCAAGTATCACTTTGGCAACGATATTCTTAGCTTCTTTGGGATTTTCTTCCAGGTAAGCTTCCAGCACTTTTGAAACGGTTGAATCAACCACACCCATCACTTCGTTATTACCCAATTTTGTTTTTGTCTGACCTTCAAACTGGGGTTCAGGAACTTTTACCGAAATAATGGAGCTTAATCCTTCACGGAAGTCATCACCTTCAATTTCAACTTTCGCTTTTTCAAACAAGCCATTCTTATCACCATAACTTTTGAAAACCCTTGTTAAGGCACGGCGAAAACCAGATACGTGGGTGCCACCTTCAATGGTATTGATATTATTAACGTAAGAATAAATATGTTCACTATAGCTGTCGTTATAGCTCAATGCTACTTCTACCGCTACATTGGTAGTGTCATCTTTTCCCTCTACAAAAATTACTTTTGGAATCAGAGAATTGCGTCCGGCGTTTTTGTCGAGCATTTCAACAAATTCCACAATACCACCTTCGCTGTAAAAAATATTAGTATAATCAGAACCGTCTTCTTCTTTTTCTCTTATATCAGTAAGTACGATACGAACACCACGATTGAGGTATGAAAGTTCACGGAGACGGCTCTCCAGTATGTCTTTGTTGTAAACAGAAGTGATGAAGATCGAATCATCAGGCCAGAAATGAACTTTAGTACCGGTTTTCTCACTGGTGCCAGCTTCTCTTACGGCATATTGTGGTACACCAATTTTATATTCCTGTTCAAATATTTTTCCATCCCGGCTTACGGTTACTTTTAAATCTTTACTCAATGCGTTTACACAACTAACACCTACACCATGTAATCCACCTGAAACTTTATAAGAGCCTTTATCAAATTTACCACCTGCATGAAGTACTGTCATTACAACTTCCAGTGCAGAACGTTTTTCTTTTGAGTGCATGGCAGTTGGAATACCGCGGCCATCATCTTCTACAGAAATAGAATTGTCTTCATGTATGGTGACAAAAATATTTTTACAATAACCAGCGAGGGCTTCGTCAATGGAATTGTCCACTACTTCATACACCAGGTGGTGCAAACCTTTTACGCCGATATCACCAATATACATCGCCGGACGTTTACGAACGGCTTCCAAACCTTCCAAAACCTGGATACTATCTGCGCTGTATCCGGCTGAAATGGCGGCGGCTTTTTCTTTAGCTTCTGTAGTCATAAATGAGGTAAAATCCTGTCGTTAAAAATGTAGAAAATATAACTCACAAATGTACTGAAATAAGCCCTGACGACCCGGATTTTTACCCCCTTTTTTGTCCTAATTTTTAAGACCTGTGGATAAAAGAAAATGCCCGTAGACCGGGCATTTCAGCTAATTAGAATAATTCTAAAGGAGTTGTTTTTTGTAGCTATTTTTTAAGATTTTACCGCTTCACAATCTGTGCCACCAAATCAGCTTCACAACAAACCTTGTTCCCTACATAAGTGGTGCCCTTCATTTCGCAAATTCCACGGCGGATAGGTGCGGATAATTCCATCTTCAGAATGAGAGTGTCACCTGGGCGTACCATATTCTTGAACTTACAATTGTCAATTTTAAGAAAGTAAGTATCATATTGGCCTTCACCGCTTAAATTAATGGCAAGGATGCCGCCACACTGTGCCAGGGCCTCGATCTGCAGCACACCGGGCATTACCGGGTTGCCGGGAAAATGTCCCTGGAAAAACCATTCATTAAAAGTGACATTTTTGATACCAACAATATGTGTATCGCTTAACTCAATTATTTTATCTACTAATGCAAATGGAAAACGATGTGGCAGTGTTTTCTCAATGAATTGCTGGTCATATACCGGTGGTTGGTTAGGGTCGTACACCGGAATACCTTTTGTATGCTTATTCTTTTTGATATACTGCTTGATCTTTTTAGCAAACTCAACATTTGTACTGTGTCCGGGACGGTTGGCAATGATGCGTCCCTTGATTGGATAACCAATTAACGCAAGGTCACCTATTACGTCTAACAGCTTATGCCTTGCTGGTTCATTGGGAAAACGTAATTCAAGATTATTCAGGTAGCCCTCACTTTTTACTTCAATATTGTCTTTGTTGAATATTTTTTTCAGCCGGTCCATTTCTTTTTTGTCAACCGGTTTGTCAACGATAACAATAGCATTATTCACATCACCACCTTTGATAAGATTGTTATCAAGCAGCATTTCAAGTTCATGTAAAAAACAAAAAGTGCGGCAAGGAGCAATCTCTTCTTTAAAGTCACGCATGGTTTTTAACCCTGCATGTTGTGTACCAAGCACGGGGGAATTAAAATCAATAAGTGTTGTAACCTGGTAATCCATGGCCGGCATTGCCACTAACTCAACTCTTTTTTCTTCATCATAGTGGTAGATATTTTCATCAATGCTGTACCAGACTTTGGCTGCATCTTGTTCTACCACTCCTGCTTCTTCAATTAACTCTACAAATGGTTCTGAGCTGCCATCCATGATGGGCATCTCAGGTCCGTTTATCTCAATCAGGCAATTGTCAATTCCCATTCCTACTAATGCTGCCAGCACATGTTCGACCGTACTTACTTTAACACCCTTGAATTCAAGGGTTGTACCACGGCTTACATCGGTTACAAGGTCGCAATCGGCTTTGATGATAGGTTGCCCCGGCAGATCAACCCGCTGAAACTGGTAACCAAATCCTGAATTAGCTGGTTTTAACGTCAGGTCGGCCATAACGCCAGTATGCAGACCGGTACCTGAAATACTCACGGCAGATTTCAGTGTATGTTGTTTATCTGGATTGAAATTTGGACCCATAATGCCAGCAATATAAGTTTTATTTTCTGTGGTTGAAATCATGCCGGCAAAGATAATTATTCATACAGAATGTTATAAAATCAGTCTTATAGGACAATCAAATGATTTTATAATTCTTATAGGCAAACAACCGTTTGCCGGTGAGTTTTTCAATTCGATATAAGATGCCGTCTTTGAAAGAAAAATTCTTTTTACTGGTGTCAAACCGGGCATCCCAGTTTTTTTCTGCAATTCTTTTTTGCATAACGACCGGATGTGAGCCTTTGAAACGAACCAGCGAATCAGCATCTTTTAAAAAATCAAACTGATTTTCTTCTTTGTGGGGTGCCGGCGCATAACCTTCGCCATTCCAAAGTCCTGAGAAATCAACGATCTTTTCATATTGTTTATTGGGATGCCGGACCCAGCCATAATGATAGATGCTGGCATTAATTTCTTTTACCAGTAATTTTTTTCCCTGCTTTGTCCGGAAGCCCTGGGCATCCTGGTAAGAACTGATGTTACCATTGTTCCTGATCAGTCGTATTTCATGACTGTACCAGCGTCGTGAATCGCCGATGTAATCATAAGTGCCGTAAAAATGTATGTACTTAAGAAGGAGGCCATCCACATTTTTATTGCCTGCATATTTTGTAGCTGCGCCAGTAATAGTGGGTAAATCTTTTTCATGCACCACTTCGTCTGCCTGCAAATAAAAAGCCCAATCGTATCCTGCTGGCACATTGGCTAATGCCTTATCTGTTTCTACTGCCAGTACCCGGCCACCTTCTTTTAATGAATCATCCCACACAGAATGAACGATCCTGATTTTAGGAGATCCGATTGATTGTATCAATTCTAAAGTGCCATCATCGCAATTGCCGACACTTACAATGAATTCATCTACGATTGGAAGGATGGAGCTGATAGATTCTACAACAGGATAGTCATATTTAACAGCATTGCGGACAAAGGTGAAGCCACAGATTTTCATGAAGATTTTATAACGGCATTTAAGAAACTCTTTCTTCTAACAATTGCTTCACTAATGCTTCCAGTTCTTTAATTCTCTTTTCCATTTCGGGAAGATTGCGGGCAATGGCCTGGCTACGAAGAGCAGCGGTAAAATCGTAGGCAGGAGAACCTGTTACAGCTTTGCCGGGCTCAATAGATTTGCTGACGCCGCTTTGTGCATTCACTTTGGCACCATCTCCTAATTGTATATGACCTACAAGGCCAGCCTGTCCACCAATCATTACATTTTTGCCAATCTTTGTACTGCCGCTTACACCGGCCTGTGCTGCGATAACGGTATTGCTGCCGACTTCTGCATTATGCCCAACCTGTATCAGGTTATCTAACTTGGCACCTGATTTTATTAGAGTGGAACCAACTGTCGCCCTGTCAATTGTTGCATTGGCCCCAATGTCAACGTTGTCTTCTATAATTACGTTTCCCAACTGTGGAATTTTTATAAAAGTACCATCTGGTTGAGGAGCAAATCCAAAACCATCGCTGCCAATAACAGAACCTGCAAGGATATTGACATGGTTGCCAACTTTACAATCATGATAGATCTTTACACCCGGATCAATAAGGCAGTTATCGCCGATAGTTACATTATCACCAATAAAAGCGTTGGGAAATATTTTTGTATTACTACCAATTTTTACATTCTCGCCAATATAGGCAAAGGCGCCAATGAAAATATTTTCACCATACACAGCTGTTTTAGCAATATAGCTTGGGTGCTGAATACCGGTTAGCTTTTGCTGAACGATTTCCTGGTATTTGCCCAATAAAATGGCAAATGCAGAATAGGCATCCGGCACCCGTATCAACGTTGCTGAAACAGGATGTTTAAGTTCAAAAGCATCGTTTAATAAAACAACGGATGCATTTGTTGTATAGACGTATTCTTCGTATTTCGGGTTAGAAAAAAAAGCGAGTTGCCCTTCTTTTGCTTCCTCGATCTTTCCAAATGAGTCAACAGCAGCATCGGGGTTGCCCTCGACTTTGCCATTAATAAGCAGTGCTATTTGTGATGCAGAAAAAATCATGTTTTTATTTCAATAGGTCATCATTGAAGGGTCAAAGAAAAGACTATCAATCCTGAACCTTCAACTTCGCATATAACAAATGTAATATTTTTTAATCTCGCCATAGGCGAGACCGCTATTAAAGTGAATCAGTGCATTATCTACTTTTGAAATATCTTTTATCGTTCCATCTTTAAATAAAATGTTGATGCGTTCATCGGCCGGGTCGTAGGTTGTGTTACTGGTTTCACCGGTAAAGACAAAGTATCTCGCTTCTTTTTCGGTTATGCCAAGCTTTTCACAGATTTCTTTTGTTTTTTCTTTTACAAATGCTTCATCAAAAGGCTCCACCTGCAATTTTACTTTCAGCAAGTTTCGTTCTACTAAAGAACGGCAAAGCAGGGATAATATTTTGTCCTCATGCATCTGCCAGTGTTTTACTGCACTCATCACATCATAATCATCAAGCTGGCAAAACTCAAACAGCCAGTCACTCACATTTGGGCGCTGGTTTTTGTCGAGGGTGAGAAAGATATTCAGGAAAGTGGAGGTGGCTGTAGCATTTATCTCCCTGGCCCGTTGTATGATTTTTTGTAGCGTTTGTTCTGCGCTAACTACTGTTTTATGCAGGTATACCTGCCAGTACATCAGGCGGCGTGACACTAAAAATTTTTCAATGGAATAGATAGCTTTTTCTTCCACCATCAACGCTCCGTCTTTTACTGTCAGCATTTTCAGGATGCGGTCGTACCCGATAACTCCTTCTGCTACCCCTGTAAAAAAACTATCACGGTTAAGGTAATCAAGGCGATCAACATCTAACTGACCCGAAACCAACTGGTATAAAAATCTCTTGGGATGATTATTGGTAAAAATGGCAATGGCAGTTTTTAACTGTCCGTCAAATGTCTCATTTAATTTTTCCATCAGTAAAATGGAAATCGCTTCATGATGTACATCTTTGATCAGTTCATTCTCGAGTGCATGTGAAAAAGGTCCATGGCCAATATCATGTAAAAGAATTGCTACTTTGGCTCCCAATTCTTCTTCTGGTGTTATTTCAATGCCCTTGCCTTTTAGCTCACTCAATGCTATACACATTAAATGGTAAGCACCAAGGGAATGGTGTAATCTTGAATGAACAGCACCCGGATATACCAAATGGGCAAAAGCCATCTGGTGGATATTGCGTAACCGTTGATACCAGGGATGAGAAATTACTTGCAAAATCAACGGGTGATCAACAGTAATAAATCCATATACCGGGTCGTTGATAATTTTGCGTACAGTGGGCATTGTTGCTGTTTTGTTAAAGGGCTGACAGCAAATGTACAAAGGCAGGATTTAAAAAGCTATTTTTGACCGGGTCACCGGTTCCTGGTTGCTGGTGTACTTCGCTTAGACCGAAATAGTATTTTTCTTTAGGAAACAAAAACCAGTAACAAATAATCAGCAACAATCATGGCAGTAGCAAAAATTATCTGGGTTGACGATGAAATAGAAAGCTTGCAATCGCAGAAAATGTTTCTCGAGAATAAAGGATACGAAGTACAAACCTTTACCAATGGATTTGATGCCATTGATTATGTAAAGGAGAATCCTGTTGATGTAGTATTGATCGACGAAAGCATGCCGGGCATTACCGGGCTTGAAACATTGGCCAAGATCAAAGAGATCAATCAATCACTACCCGTGGTATTGATCACCAAGAATGAAACAGAGAACCTGATGGATGATGCTATCGGCTCGCAGATAAGTGATTACCTGATCAAACCTGTTAACCCTAACCAGGTATGGCTCAGTTTGAAAAAAATAATTGACAACAGGAGGTTGGTGGCAGAAAAGACAACTACGGCGTACCAGCAGCAGTTTCGTCACTTGTTTACAGCATTGAACAGTAATCCGGATTACAACGAGTGGATGGATATTTATAAGAAGCTGGTATATTGGGAGCTGGAGATGGAAAAGAGTGATAGCCCGGAGATGCAGGAGATATTACAGAACCAGAAGAGTGAAGCCAACACCGAGTTTTTCAAATTTGTTTCCAGGAATTATTCCGGTTGGGTTAACCCTAAAAGTAAAGATGGCCCGGTGATGAGCCATTCATTGATGCAGTTCAAAGTATTGCCTCACCTTGAAAAAGGCATTCCATTGTTTTTTATTTTGATAGACAACCTCCGTTTTGATCAATGGAAAGCTATTCAACCGATATTTTCAGAAAGCTTTCGCATTTTAGAGGAAGATAGTTTCTACAGCATACTCCCTACCGCCACTCAATATTGCCGCAATGCCATTTTTGCAGGGCTCATGCCGATGGATATTGAAAAACAATTTCCTCTCCAATGGAAAAATGATGAAGAAGAAGGAGGAAAAAATCTGCATGAAGAAGAGTTTATAAGGGCACAGTTAAAAAGATTGGGCAAAACTGATCTGAAAGTTTCTTATACCAAAGTGGTGAACAACCAGGCAGGACTGGATCTGATGAATAATATTCACAACTTGCTGAATAATGACCTGAATATTATCGTTTATAATTTTGTAGACATGCTCAGTCATGCACGAACAGAAATGGAAGTGCTGAAAGAACTGGCTGGTGATGAAATGAGTTATCGCAGCATTACCACATCATGGTTTGAGCATTCACCGCTCCACCAGGCGTTAAAGAAAATTGCAGAGAAGAATATTAAAATTGTGTTAGCCACAGATCATGGCAGTGTGCGGGTAAAAACACCGTATAAGGTAGTGGGAGATAAACAAACAACAACTAACCTGCGCTATAAGCATGGTCGTAACCTCAATTACGAACCAAGGGAAGTACTGGCTTACCGTGATCCGAGAGAGATCGGTCTGCCGGTTCCCAGCATCAATTCTTCATTCATCTTTGCAAAAGAAGATAGTTTTCTGTGCTATCCCAACAACTATAATTATTATGTGAACTATTATCGCAATACATTTCAGCATGGTGGGGTAAGTTTGGAAGAAATGATTGTGCCAGTGATAAAAATGCAGAGTAAATAGGGTGAATTGTCAATGGTGAACCTGCCTGCCGGCAGGTAGTGAATGGGTTGTGGAAAACAACCTATTTCATTAACCGTTTAAGAGGGCCGTAAATTTTATATTTGCGTAAACAATTCACAATTGACTTTTCACCATTCACTATGAAATACACTCAAACATCTCTCGATAAATTAGAAGCTATTCCAGAACAGGCCGGCTATGTGCTGCGGTATGAACGTGGTTCTTTCCAAAGCGGTTATTGTATCCTGGAAGAGAGAAAAGTAGTGGTCCTCAATAAATTTCTTCAAACCGAAGGACGTATCAATACACTAATTGACCTGATCCCGCAATTGGATATCAACCCTGACTTACTGACCGATGAGTCAAAAAAGCTTCACACTGAAATTATGGCTAAAATGGCCGCAGAGGGAACGGAGAAATAAGGAGTGTGAAATAAGAAACCTGAGCATATCCCTCTTTCTGATCCGGCATTTTTTTAGTTTCTCATTTCTTATTTTTACATGTGAGCTATCCTTCACTCAAAATAACTTTCCTCGGTACCGGCACCAGTAGCGGTGTACCTATGATTGGTTGCGACTGTGAAGTCTGTACTTCCACCAATAAAAAAGATAACAGGCTTCGTTCAAGTATTTTGGTGCAATCTGCTACCACTTCATTAATTGTTGATACAGGACCTGATTTTCGATACCAGATGTTGCGACAAAAAATAAAACACCTGGATGCGGTTGTTTTTACTCATCCGCACAAAGATCATATGGCGGGGTTGGATGATGTAAAAGCATTTAATTTTTTGCATAAAAAACCAATGAATCTTTATGCCGACTCCCTGACAGAAGAAGCATTGCGTAGGGATTTTTATTACGCCTTTACTGATACCAAATATCCGGGCATACCAGAACTGAATCTGAATACTATCACTCTTGAACCGTTTGTGGTGGGTGATATACCTGTAATACCCATTTTAGTCTGGCATTTAAAAATGCCGGTACTTGGTTTTCGCTTTGGCAAGTTTACATATATCACCGATGCTAACAGGATTGATGATCCGGAAAAAGAAAAAATAAGAGGAAGCGACGTGTTGGTGTTGAATGCCCTCCGGAAACAGAAACACATTTCTCATTTCACCCTCGGTGAAGCTATAGACATGGTACAGGAATTAAATATTCCTGCCGGGTACTTTACCCATATTTCCCACCAGTTAGGCCGTCATGCAGATATTGAAACCGAATTACCCGATGGCATCCACCTGGCTTACGACGGATTGGAACTTGAATTCAATTAATAGCACAGTGTAAAAATTTTCTTGTGCTAACACTTGTTAGTATAACTGTATTTGCACTATATTGCACCCGCCTTTAATGATTGCGCCTGTAATAAACCTGTTTGCCGAAAGGCAGGCTTGTTAACTTACGATTGCTTGCCTCATTCGAAGGCCCAAGACTGTGCCACCCCTTAATTTGGAGTGGCACAGTTATTAAAGAAATAAGCAACCAAAAAATAATTATGAATTTTCAATCTGCCGAACTCACTCAACAAGTAGCTCAAACTGCACGAGACTTTGCACAACAACATATCAAACCGCATGTGATGGAGTGGGATGAAAGCCAGGAATTTCCGGTGCACATTTTTAAAGCAATGGGTAAGCTGGGTTTAATGGGAGTATTGGTGCCGGAAGAATACGGCGGTGCAGGACTTTCTTATTTTGAATACAAAACGGTGATTGAAGAAATAGCTAAAGTTTGTGGTTCTATTGGATTGAGTGTAGCAGCGCATAATTCTCTTTGCACCGGCCATATCATGACGTTTGGCAATTCAGAACAAAAGAAAAAATGGTTGCCAAAACTGGTAACAGCAGAATGGATAGGAGCCTGGGGATTAACAGAAGCAAACACCGGCAGTGATGCAGGTAATATGAAATGTACAGCAGTGAAAGATGGCAATGATTGGGTGATCAACGGAACGAAGAACTGGATCACTCATGGTAAAAGCGGTGATGTAGCGGTGGTAATTTGCAGAACCGGTGAACCAAGAACAAAAGATAATTCCACTGCTTTTGTTATAGAGAAAGGAACAAAAGGTTTTAGCGCCGGAAAAAAAGAAAATAAACTCGGCATGCGGGCCAGCGAAACAGCCGAAATGATCTTTGATAATTGCCGCATACCGGATGAAAACCGGCTTGGAGAAGTGGGTGAGGGTTTTAAACAGGCGATGAAAATATTAGATGGCGGAAGGATTTCTATCGCTTCACTTTCATTGGGTATTGCCAAAGGAGCTTATGAAGCTGCATTACAATATTCACAGGAACGTTACCAGTTTGATAAGCCGATTTCTTCTTTCCAGGGCATATCTTTTAAATTAGCTGATATGGCGACTGAAATAGCAGCGGCGGATTTACTCACTTTGCAAGCCTGCGATTTAAAAGAACGTAAACAACCGATGACCAAAGAAGCGGCCATGGCAAAATATTATGCCAGCGAAGTGGCGGTAAAAGTTGCCAATGATGCAGTACAGGTATTTGGCGGTTATGGTTACACCAAAGATTTTCCGGTAGAAAAATTTTATCGGGATGCTAAGTTGTGTACAATTGGGGAAGGAACAAGTGAGATACAGAAGTTGGTGATTAGCAGGGAAGTTTTGAAGTAATGAAAAATTAGTAATTAAGAATTAATAATTTCCTTCAATCAGTGGTTTACTCGTTTAATAAAAGATCGAAAATCTTAGATTAAATACTAGTCGAACAAATAAAGCATTTTGATTAGAAAGAATTATTAATTATTCATTGTTAATTACTAATTCTTATCGCACCTCCTGCATCTCTACCAGTTTTCTGTAAAAACCATTTTGAGAAAGTAATTCATCATGACTGCCTCTTTCTACGATCTTCCCTTTTTGTAAAACAATGATCTCATCTGCATGACGGATAGTGGAAAGCCGGTGAGCAATAACAATACTGGTACGGTTCTGCATCATATTATTGATAGCATCCTGTACCAATCTTTCACTTTCAGTATCAAGAGAGGAAGTCGCTTCATCCAAAATAAGTATCGGGGGATTTTTCAACACAGCTCTTGCAATAGTTAACCGCTGTCTTTCGCCACCGCTGAGTTTACTGCCACGGTCGCCGATATTGCTATTGTAACCACCTTCTTTTTTAATGATAAAATTGTGGGCATTGGCAATCTTTGCCGCTTCAATGATTTGTTCTTCTGTCGCCCCTTCCTGGCCCAACGCAATATTATTGGCGATAGTATCATTAAATAGAATAGGTTCCTGTGTTACAATACTCATCTGTCTGCGGACAGAGTGGAGCGAATAATCTTTGATATTAATTCCGTCAATCAATACTTCTCCACCAGTTACATCATGAAATCTTGGAACAAGGTCGGCCAGGGTTGATTTTCCTGCTCCAGAAGAACCAACTAATGCAACCGTCATTCCTTTTTTTACAGTAAAGTTGATGTCGTCAAGAATTACAGCATCACTATAGGCAAAATTTACATTCCGAAATTCAACTGACTCATTGAAAGAAATAAGTTTTTTACCATTGACGTTATCATCTACCGTTACCGGGGTGTTCAGTACTTCTTCTATCCGCATAATGGCTGCAGAACCTTTTTGCATATTGCTAAATGATGTAGATAGTGATTTAACGGGGTTGATAATATTATAAAATAAGGCGAGGTAGGATAAAAAAGTTGAGGGGGCCAATGGGATTTGTTTTCCTAATACTAATTGCCCGCCAAACCAGAGAATGCCAACAAACACCACTACACCTAAAAATTCGGAAACAGGAGAAGCCAGATCCCGGCGGCGGCTGATCTTATTCTTTGCACTCAGCAGGTCATCGTTTGTTTTTTCAAATCTTGACTTTAGTAATGATTCAATATTAAATGCTTTTATTACCCGCAGGCCATTCAGCGTTTCATCCAGTATGGATAATGATTCACCTTGTTTAATGGCCGCTTCACTGGATTGTCTTTTTAGCGAACGGGAAATTCTACCCAGTATAAAACCAATTACAGGAATGCAAACCAGGATAGCAATAGTTAATTGGGGACTGATATAAAATAATACTGCGAAATTGATAATGATAGTCAACGGATCCCGAACCCATCCTTCCAGGGTACCTACAAGAGAACCCTCTACTTCATATACATCATTGGTCGTCCGGCTGATGAGGTCTCCTTTTCGCTGCTCGGTAAAATAACCTATGGGCAGTTTTAGTATTTTATTATACAATTCCGAACGAAGTGTATTGACAATTTTATTTTTTAACGGGTTGAGGATGTAAAAAGAAAAGTAAAGAAATATATTTTTTAGCAGGATGGAAATGATAATGATAATACAAATCAACGCAAGAGCAGCTACAGGCTTCATATTATGTATTTGCCCGAGAATAAGGCTGCGGAAATTTTCCATCGCCGCCGAATCAGCTTTTGGAATAGAACTTGCAGCATTGCTATTGAAAATCAGATCAAAAAATGGCGAAAGCATTGCAAAAGACACAATGCCGAAAACGACTGAAAGAATGATACAAAGGAAGTAAAGGGCAATCTTGCTTTTGTAACTCTTTAAGTAATTAAAAATCCGTGAATATTTCCTCATTGTGCTGTATATCGCTTAAACGGGGCAAAGTAACTAATTTTACGACCTTACCCCAAACCTGATGAGAAATAGAAATGACATTTCATCCAAAATGCGGGGCTTAATATCATTTTACCCAGTAAATCACCAGTAATTATTTTCACAGTCCCAGCCATGGGTGGAAATGCTGAAGAATTGTTTAACCAATAGAATGAACAAATGAAAGCTTTTTTCTTAAGCCTTGTTATCTCCACATACAATCGTCCGGATATGTTACGGATCTGCCTGCAGGGAGTACTGGCACAATCGGTACTGCCCGGTGAAATTATCATTGCCGACGATGGTTCAGGGCCTGATACAAAGCAGCTGATTGAAGAATTTGCTGTAAAGTCACCGGTGCCGGTTATTTATGTCTGGCAGCCCGATGAAGGGTTTCAGCTGGCAGCTATCCGGAATAAATCGTTTGCAAAAGCTTCCGGCGATTATATCATTCAAACAGACGGAGATATTATCCTGCACAAGCACTTCATAAAAGACCATATCCGGATGGCAAAAAAAAATACTTTTATCAGTGGGGCAAGAAGCGTGCTAGATGAAGGATATTCCAAAGCGATGATTCATGAAATGGAGTACTCTCAGCCGTCTTTTTTTTCGGCCCGTCTTGGTAAACGGTTTAATGCTTTCAGGAATCTCCTTTTAATGCATTTTAATTATTTTATACAAAGGGGCAGTAAACAATACCGGTATGTATTGGGGGCCAATATGGCATTTTGGAAAAGCGACCTGGTAAAAGTGAATGGTTATAACGAGGAGTTCAAAGGCTGGGGCAAAGAAGATAATGATTTGGCAGCCCGGCTTTGTAATGCTGGGATCAAACTCCGGTTTATCAAATTCGGGGCTGTTACTTTTCATCTTTATCATACGGAAGCAACAAGAGGAAATCTTACGACGAATGAAAACCTGCTACAACAAACTGTTGATAACAAGATTACCTTTGTTTCGTCTGGGATAAGCAGTCATTATTAAAATAATTGAAACTCATGGAAGAAGGAAAAAGACAAAAACAAATAGCCGGGCTGTTAAATGAAGAGATGAATATTATTTTCCAGCGCCTTGGTTTAAATATGATTGATGGGGGAATGGTGTCCATTTCTTCTGTAAAAGTGACTCCCGATTTGCTGGAAGCAAGGTTTTACCTGAGTTTTTTCCAGGTAAAAGATGTGAAAGCAGCCCTGGGTAAGATAGCAGACCGGCATCATGAAATTAAAAAAGAACTGGCAGCTAAAGTACGGCACCAGCTTCGCAGCATCCCGGTGCTGAAATTTTTCCAGGATGATACGCTTGACCATGTGTTTAAAATGGAAGAGCTGTTTAAAAAGATAGACGAAGAAAAGAAAGACAAATCTGAATAGGTGTTTACCTGATTAACTAATCAATCAACTTACCAATACCTTGCATTTCCTATTCGCCTGGCGATATTTTAAAGCAAAAAAATCCACCAATGCTATTAATATCATTGCATGGATAAGTATTGCGGCTATCATTATAGGTACTACTGCGTTGATCCTTGTGTTGAGTGTGTTTAACGGATTTGAAGGCCTGGTCAAATCTTTATACTCCTCTTTTTATACTGATCTGAAAGTTTCTCCTGCTGCCGGAAAAGTGATAACTATTACCCCAGAACAATTGCAAAGACTGAAAGGACTTGAGGGTATCAAAAATTATTCCCTCGTAGTAGAAGAAAAGGCCCTGGTGAAGAATGGAGATTACCAATCCGTAGTTTACTTAAAAGGGGTTGACGAAAACTACCGCTATGTTTCAGGTGTAGCTGATAATTTATTAGGAGAAGGCACTTATGATCTTGGAAATGAAGAAGTGCCAAAACTTATTTTGGGTGCAGGGGTGGAGGGGGCATTGGGCATTCAGGCCGACAGAAATATTTTTACATTGAAAATTCACCTCCCCCGTAAAACGGATACTGAGCAGTTTGATGAACTCAATGGCATCAGTAATGACACCATCAGGTCCTCTGCAGCCTTTCGTATACAACAGGATTTTGATAACAAGTATGGCATTACCAATATTGATTTTGTAAAAAAATCACTGCGGCTTGGTGTTAATGAATATACGGATGTCGAGATTGCGTTAAAGGATCCTTCTGCAACTTCGGAAATGAAAAAAAAGGTGAAGGAAATTTTTGGAGATACTTATTTAGTCCAAAATAAATACGAGCAGAACCGCAGCCTTTATGCCGTTATGAATATGGAACGATGGGTTATTTATGGAGTGTTATGTCTTATACTCGTTGTTGCCGCCTTTAATATGATTGGAGCCTTGACGATGCTGGTGCTGGAAAAACAGAAAGACATTAGTGTACTTCATGCATTAGGGGGCAATAAAAATTTTATCCAACGCATATTTTTAAGTGAGGGAATGTTACTGGCTTTAATTGGTGGCGGTATCGGTATGTTGCTGGCCTTGCTGATTGCCTGGTTACAGATGCGATTTCATTTAATTCCCCTGGCTGGTGGTTCTTTCTTAATCAGTTATTTCCCTGTCAAACTCAGGTTGATGGATTTTCTGCTTGTTGGTGCAACCGTTTTTGTGATAGCACTAATAGCCTCCTGGCTACCATCAAAAAAAGCGGCAGCCCAGGAATTTTCGTTGCGAAGTGAGTAGAAGAACTAAGATTAAATTGGATTAAAGAGGATTAGCAGGAAAAGACTATCTACTCCTTTTAATCAATTCTGATCATGAAAATCGTAGTTCTTAGTAATCTCCCAGAGTCTCTGGTAATTGTGCCAATGCTTTAGCTAACTGTTCATCATTTGGGGCAATACCGTGCCATTCATGGGTGCCTTCCATAAAATCAATCCCTTTACCCATTGCGGTATGCATCATAATACCGATAGGTTTGCCCTGTCCAGTAAGTGTTTTTGCTTTTTCTAAAGTGGCAACTACCTCATCCATATCGTTACCATTCATTTCAAGAGTGGTCCAGCCAAATGCATCAAATTTTTGACGGATGTTACCAAGCCCCATTACTTTATCAGTTGGGCCATCGATCTGTTGGCCATTCCAGTCAATCGTTGAAATCAAATTATCTACTTTATGGTGGGCCGCAAACATTACGGCTTCCCAGATTTGTCCTTCATCCAGTTCGCCATCTCCATGCAGGGAAAAAACGATATTTTTTTCACCATTTAATCTTTTGGTCAATGCCGCACCAATAGCCACACTCATACCCTGTCCTAAAGACCCCGATGCAATGCGAACTCCCGGCAAATGTTCATGTGTAGCAGGGTGTCCTTGTAATCTTGTATTCAGCTTGCGAAAAGTCGCCAATTCTTTTACATCAAAATAGCCTGAACGGGCAAGGGTTGAATAAAAAACCGGTGATATATGACCGTTGGATAGTATAAATACATCTTCATTTGTAGCATCCATATTAAAAGAAGGATCATGCTTCATTACCTTGAAATACAAGGCGGTAAGAAAATCTGTACAGCCTAATGAGCCACCCGGATGGCCACTGTTGGCACCATGTACCATTCGAACGATATCTCGTCTTATTTGGGAAGCGATTGCGGTTAATTCTGCCATAATAAAAATAGATTCTTTTTAAACTTTTAGTATCTTGCGGGTTCAAATCCCGGTTGCGCTGCAAATGTGCAATCTTTTTGAATACAAAACCTTGCCTGAGCCAATATTCTGCTCACAAATTCCTTTCATCCTGTGGCTTGCCATGAATTAATCAATCCGTACACTAATAACATAAACTTAAAGCTAAAGCCCATGGGGCAAGGCTAATTTTGTACCAAATATAAAAACTGTTTAAATGTTTCTTGATGTCTTACTGACCGCTTCGGTCGCATTTATTATCACCTTCCTGTCTACACCAGTCATCTTACAAGTAGCGGAAAAGAAGAAATTGTATGATATTCCGGACGAACGAAAGGTGCATACCCGACTAATAGCCTCTTTAGGCGGGGTTGGGATCTTTGCAGGATTTATTCTCGCCTCATTACTTTCCATACAAGGCCAGTTCAATTTTGAATTTCAATACTTTTTTGCAGCTGCGATTGTAATTTTCTTTCTTGGATTGAAGGATGACCTGATGATCTTATCGGCCAGTAAAAAATTTATTGGTCAATTAATAGCGGCTTCTATTCTTATTCACCTCGGCGGTATCCGTTTAGACAGTATGTATGGTCTTTTTGGGTTTGAGCAGGTTCCGGAAGGGTTCGGATTGGCGTTATCCTATCTTACCATTATCGTTGTCATGAATTCTTTTAACCTGATCGATGGTGTAGATGGTCTGGCTTCCAGTCTTGGCCTTCTAAGTATGCTGGTTTTTGGATCTTACTTTTTTGCGGTGAATTTACAAGCCTATGCTTTACTTTCTTTTTCAATGGCAGGTAGCCTGATTGCTTTCCTGATATTTAATCATCACCCCGCTAAAATCTTTATGGGTGATTCCGGCTCGCTGATGATAGGGCTGATAAACTCGATTTTAGTAATCAAATTTATTAACGTAGCACATGATCCTTCCATTGCCATACCTGTAACTTCTTCCGTTGCTATCGGATTTGCTATTTTGATTGTACCATTGCTCGATACACTCCGTGTATTCAGCATCCGTATTATCAATGGAAGATCACCATTTACACCTGATCGTAATCATGTGCATCACCTGTTGCTGGACAGAGGTCTTGGTCATGCAGCAGTTACATTGATCTGTGTAAGTATTAATGTCGGATTCATTATGCTGGCCTGGATTGGCCAATCGCTGGGTTCTACCTTATTGCTTTCCATTATGTTGGTCCTGGCTTTTTCAGGGCTTGGATTCTTGTATTATTATCGCAGACGCCGCAGAATGGTTATCGCTAAAAACATGAACGGAGCCACCGAGCTGAAAACTTCTTCGAAAATTGTAAAATTGACAAAAGAGGTGGGGGCGGCGCAAAAAAACTAAAAGAATTATAACTCATTGTTAATAGCCCCGTAAAAACGGGGCATTTTTTTTGAATTACATTGATTCGTTAGATTTGTCATCCCAATTATCCGGAGATGATCGAAGGAAGGGACAAAAAAATAAAAAAATGCCAGAAGATATTTCATCAATAATTGCAGTAGCAGAAGACCATATGCAAAAAGCAATTAACCACCTGGAATCAGAGTTGGTTAAGATAAGGGCCGGAAAGGCCAACCCACAAATGCTCGACGGGCTGGTAGTAGATTACTATGGTTCACCGATGCCTATCAACCAGGTTGCTAATATTAGTGTAATGGATGCCCGTACCCTAACCATTCAGCCCTGGGAAAAAAATATGGTACAGCCTATTGAAAGGGCCATCATTGGAGCTAACCTGGGCGTCACCCCACAAGGTGATGGGGTTATAATTCGTCTTTCCCTGCCTCCGTTAACGGAAGAAAGAAGAAGGGAACTGGTTAAAAAATGCCAGGGGGAAGGGGAACATTCAAAAGTGGCTATCCGCAATATCCGCCGGGATGCAATTGAGCATATCAAAAAATTACAGAAAGACGGATTAAGTGAAGACGCCGCAAAAGACGCAGAAGAGGATGTACAGCAGGTAACCGATAAGTTTATCAGTGCCATTGAAAAGCACCTTACAGCAAAAGAAAAAGAGATAATGTCGGTGTAATAGACCGGATATATTTTAATTTTTGCAGAGCAACATCAAACGGTGTTGCTTTCTTTTTTGTCGGGCCGGTTAGCGAGATAAACTCCAAAAAGAATGATAGCCAGGCATAGCGGTTGTACCCAGGTTATTTTTTCATGGTCATATAATCCCCATAACAAAGCAATAAAAGGAATGCCATATGTAACCAAAGACGCAAACAATATTCCAGCCCTTTGAACAAGGATGTAGAACAAAGCGGTAGCGATAGCACTTCCGCCGATACCTAAACCAATCGAACCCCAAACGGACTCCTGAACAAGTGCATCTTTGAAATCAAGATGAAGGAATCCTTGTTGCCAAAGAATAAAGCCTGCCGGAATGCTCATAAATGCCAGCGAAACCGTTGCAATATGAACCGGATTTACTCCCTTTAAATAATGACCGACCATATTTACATTGATACCATACAGGAAAGTGGCCAATACTATCAGTAAGGTATAGCTCATATTGCTGAAGCTCATACTCTTATTTTCTAAAATCATTGGTAAGACAGTTAATAATACCAACCCGATAAAACCAGTAAACACTCCAAGAATTTTCTGGCTTTTGATTTTGTCCTTAAAAAAGAAAATACCAACTGTTACCACACAAATTGGTGTAAGTGAGTTGAGTATACCTGCCAGTGAGCTATCGAGCCTGGTTATTGCTTCAGCAAATAAAAAGGCGGGTAATAAATTACCAAAAACAGCACTCAGAATTACCAGTCCCAGTTTGTTTTTTGGAATTTTTGAGAAATGAAAAAAAGCAAAGGGTACAAAGACCAATCCGGCGGAAAATATTCTGAGAGCTGCTATCTGGGCCGCCGATAATCCTTGCTGGCTGTCATGCATCAGTTTAAAAGAACTGCCCCATATAATACAAAGAATCACAAAAATTGACCAACTGATAAACTTATTACTCATAAAGTGGGTAAAGGTCATAAAACGGAAGTATACAGCAGCATTTTTTTTATATTGCGTTTTCAATCTTTCAATTCATTATTTATGAGCCTGATTAAACTAAGTGAAATTTCTACCCGGGCACCAAAAGACCTTGATAAAACGGAAATCAAAAAGGAAACAGAAAAAATAGTGGCCGAATTGGATGAGTTGCAAAATCTTCTTTTTGCAGAAGGCAAACATTCGGTACTTGTCATTATCCAGGGGATGGATGGTAGCGGAAAGGATGGTGTAATACGAAATGTGTTGGGCAATATGAATCCGCAAGGGGTAACGGTGAAATCATATAAAGCTCCTACACCGGAAGAACTGTCGCATGATTTCCTATGGCGTATCCATCATGCTGCACCGGCAAAAGGAATGATACAGGTATTTAACCGGTCGCATTATGAGGATATTTTAGTTACCCGGGTTCATAAATGGTGTGATGACGAACTAGCCCGAAAAAGAATGAATGCTATTAATGATTTTGAACAATTATTACAGGAACATAATAGCACACATCTCCTTAAGTTCTACCTGCATATTTCACCGGAAGAGCAACATGAGCGGCTGAGTGAAAGAATGAAAGATCCGGCCAAAATGTGGAAGTACAACGAAAAAGATTTTGAGGAAGCCAAACTCTGGAATATTTATATGCAGATGTATGAGGATTGTTTTAATAATTGCAATATTCCCGCCTGGACAATAGTGCCTGCAGACCAGAACTGGTATAAAGAGTACATTATTGCCAGTCAACTGCATGGATTACTTAAGGGGCTTAATATGCAATTCCCTGGTATGAAAAAGTAATTAAATAAATAACTACTTTCATCGCTTTAATACTTCAAGGCACAGTAAATATATTTTTTATCTAAAACTTATTTTATGGGAATGATTAAAGAATTCAAAGAATTTGCAATGAAAGGTAACATTGTTGACCTGGCAGTTGCAGTTGTGCTGGGCGGTGCTTTTGGAAAAGTAATTGAAGGCCTGGTTGAGGGTATTATTATGCCTTTTGTAAGTTTGATAGTAGGAAAACCAGATTTTTCTGCTCTCTCCACAACTATCGGAGGAACGATTTTTCCTTACGGTAAATTTATCCAGGGACTGATCATGTTTCTGCTTATTGCTTTTGCTTTATTCATAGTTGTTAAGGCTGTAAACAAGGCAAATCAAAAGAAAGAAGAAGCGGCTCCTGCCCCTACACCGGAGGACATCACTTTATTGCGTGAAATCAGGGATGCCCTGAAGAAATAATAGTGGAAAACGGGGGGTTAAGCCCAACCCTAATTTCCCTTACTTTTGTAAAGTCCTGTTTAGAAAACGGGACTTTATTTTTCTCTAACTAATTTCGGATTTGAAGTGAATAATACCTCGTACCAGATAAAATTACCCCAGTTTGAAGGCCCCTTTGACCTATTACTATTTTTTATAGAAAGGGATGAGCTGGATATTTATAATATTCCTATTACCGGAATTATCAACGATTTCCTGGATTACCTGCATCAAAGCGAAGAACTGAATATAGAGCTGAGCAGTGAGTTTATCCTCTTTATCTCCACCCTGATGCGGATTAAGGCCAAGATGTTGTTGCCGAGAAAAGAACTGGATGCTGAAGGCAATGAAATTGACCCCCGCCAGGAACTTATCAATAAAATACTGGAGTACAAAAGGTTTAAAGAAGCCTCGGCACAAATGGCGGAGATGGAAGCTTTGCGGATGCTGATGGTGAAAAGGGGTAACATCCAGCAGGAATTATCGCAAATTGGCGAAGAGGACAGCGAAGGAACAGAAATACAGAATATAACTTTGTTTAAACTGATGCGGGCCTTTGAAAAGGCGATGCAGAAGTACAGCGACCGACTTAACAAGCCGGTGCATACTGTAGTTGCTTACAATTACACGATGGAAGTTAGTCGTGACCAGATGCTGACGCAGGCAAGGGAACAGCGAACAGTGTCATTTGAAAAAATATTCGATAAATGCGAGAATAGGGTACATGCTATTTTCCTTTTTCTTTCCTTGCTGGAACTGGTACAGCAGAAGTTTTTGAAAATCGTTATTGGCGAGGGCAAAAATAATTTTATCATTGAATATAATGAGCCAGAAAACAGGCTGGCCGAATTGGAAGAAACTATTCAACCACAATAAATATTTTAATATGAAACGATCAGCAACAGCCAACTGGAAGGGAACCGGTAAAGAAGGAACAGGAAAATTAACCACCCAGTCGGGTGTAGTAAAAAATAAGAAGTATGATTTCAGGAGCCGTTTTGATGACGGTACATTTACTAATCCGGAAGAATTGGTAGCCGCAGCTCATGCAGGATGTTTTTCTATGAAACTGAGTTTTGTCCTGGGTGCTGCCGGATTTACGCCAAGAAAAATAGAAACAACCTGTACAATAACCCTTGAAAACGGAGCTATTACAGAAAGTCACTTAGTGGTTACTGCCAAAGTGCCAAGGATGAAGGCAGATAAATTCGCCGAATGCGCTGCAGAAGCAAAAGAAAATTGCCCTATCAGCAAATTGCTGAATACTACCATCACTATGGAGGCATCGTTGGGATAATATACACGATACTAGACAAGAATGAAAAAAGCCCCGTAGCATTTGCTTCGGGGCTTTTTTCATTTTCAGAAACAGTTGGTTTTGGCTTAATGGTCGGTGTTAGAACTTTAGGTTTAATGGTAAATGGTCTTAGATTAGAATTATCTTATAGTGCTTATACAATTTTGATCACCTAATCTTGATGTAAATCTAAGTATGGCTCTATTCCATATTTTCTTTATTTTCAATAAAAATTTGGGACGATAGGGTCTGCTCATCAAAATAATTAATTTCAACATATTGATTTTCAATATATTAAAAAACTATTTTTACTAAATAGATTTGGTTGGAAAATAGGTAGAATGACACTGTTGTTTACTGGAATAAACATGAATTACAACTAAAGGGAGTAGTTATGAACACATCAACATCCATATTATGGCAACTAATTCAAAGCATGAATAGAAATGAAAAACTTTTTTTTAAGAGAAAGGGTACCGTAGCAACCGGATTAAAAAATTCTTTATACATCCGGTTATTTGATGCTATTGCAGGGCAGAAAGAATATGATGAAACAGCTATTCTTAAAAAACTATCACCAACGATTACAAAAAAGAATATTGCCTTTCAAAAGCACTACTTGCATACTCAATTAAATAATTGCCTTATTGAGTATGAGAACAGAAATAATGTTGAACAGGAGATTTACAGAAACATTCAATTAATACGTATCAACAGAAAAAAGGGTTTATTGAATGAGGCGTTGACTTTATGGAAGAAAACTATCAATAAAGCAAGAAAGGTTGAATTGTTTTCAATGATTCAGTTATTAAAAAAGGAATTTGAGAACATGATACTTTTCAGCAGTGTCCAGGTAAAATATGATGAACTGCATACACTTTTCCGGTCCAATATCATGACCTATGATGAATATGCCGAAATGATTACCCTTAGAGATCTTTATGCCGAAATCTTAATGCTGAAAAGGAAAGCTCATTTCGATTTTGATGAAGAGTTAAAAAAGGGAATCAGTCTTTTACAGGAAAAAATAGATATACGAAAATCTGGTTTGCAGAGCCAGTCTTTCTGGTACAGACATTATACCCGTATGTGCCATGCCACATTACAATATTTGTTATATGACTCCAATACTTCTCTTCCGCTTATCCAGGAGGCGGTAAAGGACTGGTGGGGGAATAAAAGCTTTATGGAAACGGATTCGGAACACTATATCGAATTATTGTACATGGTTAATTATGCCGGTATCAGGCATGGGGCTTATGACTATGTGGAATTTGTTTTTAATCATAAGATTAATGATTTGATAAAGGATGATGTGCAGAAAGCAAATTTTGAAGCAGTAAAATACCTGGCACTGAATAAGGTCTATAATAAGACAGCGAGATACGGAGAGGTAGCGAAACTGGTTGAAAACATGAAGGGGAAATATACAATATGGGAGCCGCTTCTTAATGCAGAACTTAACCGGTCGGTATGCTTTTCTTTGGGTATTTCCTGTTTTGTTTTGGACAATTATACAGAGTCATTACAATTTATCAAAAGGGGTGCTACTTATTTTAAAGATGGTACCCGGGAAGAGCAATTTATTTTTGCCAATCTTTTTCTTTTACTGATTCAGTATAATATGAATAATACCAGGCTCTTTGATGCACAGTATAAATCTACCTATGCTTATTTCTATCGGAAAGGGAAAACCAATTCTTTTGAAAAGACACTGATGCATTGTTTTCATGACACATTTTATCTTACTTCCTTCAAAGAAAAAAGTAAATTATTTCAGAAGGCGATTGATGAACTGGATTTAAACCTGGGCAGTGAAGTGCAAAAACAAACGTTGAACATTTTTAATTTTCATGGGTGGTTGCTAAGTCAGGTACAGCGAATATCTTACAAAGAATATGTACAAAAGAAATACTTCAAAGAAACCCAACTGGCAAAACAATCCCTTCCTTCATTATAAATATAAAAGTACACTGACGTCTATTCATAAATCCAGAGCAGAACTGGCTTTTTTGAATGGTTGATTAGTAGCTTAAGTTGTTGTAGAAAATCGGGTGCAACGGTAGGGCAGCCATTACTCTGACAAATTTCGTTTGTTACTTCCGTTCCGGGTACACAGCTGTGTGAGTGCAATACAACTGTTCTTTCAAAAGCATTATTATTGCTGCTGTCAAGCCCATGTAACTTGTAAGAATAGCCAAACTTGCCGTTGTAAGATGACCCGATTTTATATTTGCCCAGCGAAGTACAACCGCTTCCCACTACATTGCTATATCGTCGCCCTTCCAGCCAGTATTCAAAGCAATTGCCATGAGCAACTAATCCCTTTTTCAGCAAGCTATCTTTTTTCATATCATATATAAAGAACCTGTTTTGACCGGATGCGAGGCTCATATCAAGGAGGAAACAAATATTTTCATTGTAGCCTTTTTCCCGGATAAATTTTTTAGCGAGAACAGCCTTCTGTTCCATTTTTTCCCTGACTTTATTCGTAATCGAAAACTTATTTTTTTCGGGTGAAATGTGCAATGCTTTGGCCTTTCTCCATATATCTGCATTGGAGAACCAGGAAATTGCAAGAATAGCAAGACCAAAAAGGAAGAGAAGACGAAAGAGTTTCATGAACAGCGGTTAAGTAATCGTATAAGACGCTTACTCAACGAAAATCCATAAAGTTCATTTTTGGGTGGTCGTTAAAACTTTTGAATTCAAATCAAAATCGCCATCCTGCATATAGCTGGACTACATTATTTTTTGCATCTACCCGGGGTATAAAATTAGGCCAACTTCCGCCGGGCGGTGCTTCTTCGTTTACATTGTTAAGGCTGACGTTCATCCTGGCGCCTATAAAAAAACCTTTAAAAGGGAATATTTCAGCACCAGCGGCCACACCATAATCAAATCGTTTGAAATAATCAAAGAGACTACCGCTGCCCGAACCAGTGCTGTCAACATTTGCATTTAGTAAAAATGCAAGCTGGCCTCCTGCATGAACCTGTACAAATCGTGTAAACTTAATGGTAACAAGTTGCGGCAGTAACAGGTAATCAAGATTTACATTACCATTATTGGTAGCGGTTTTATAATTATATCCCTGGCGGGAAAGAATGATCTCTGAACGGAAGCCTAGCATTTTTTTTGCACCCGGTGCGATGTAACCACCAATCATATAGCCGGTACGGCTATCATTGCTAAAGCCTGATACATCGGTGATGTTAGCGAAGTTGAGTCCTGCTTTAAGCCCGATACCAAGTTGGGAGAAACAACAGACAGGTAGTAAGAGGAAAGGGAAAATCAGTTTTTTCATATATAAATGTAAAAAGAAAATAAGCTAATCCCTCAACTTAATCTGGCTCAGGCAATTGCCATCCTCTGCATTGCCGAAGTATTTATTGTTTGCATTAATGCCCGTTCCCGTTGTGCTGGTGCACAGTTTCTTGCCGACAGGTTGGAACGTTACATAATAATAATGATGCTCATGCAGAATTTTCCTGTATGCCCATTGATACATCCCGGTATAGGCCATGATACAGGAGAGATCCCCGCTTTCTTCGCTTCCGACAGCACCTGCATTGCTCAAAGGAATAGGTCTCTCCAAAATCTCCCTATTATGATGATCATAGATCCGGTAAGTTGTATAACAAGGATTCGTCGTCGTACACTTTGGAGCCACTGTACTATATGGCCCCGTTTCATCGCCATGATGGATAAGGTTCACGCCATGCCCTATTTCATGCGCAACGGTGTTATTCAGTTTTTCCTGGTAGGTATATGGCACAACCTCATTTCCCGTTCTTGCAATAGAATCGTCATAGTGAAAATTGTCTTTGATCTTTTGAATATCGATCACAATCCGATCTGATTTCTTTGGAGTACCTCTGATATTTCTGATTGGTTCATTCATTCCAACTGCTGTCCCCGGAAGAGTTCCATTTTCAAGTTTTAATACATATTGTTCATATACATTTGCATGACCAAAATTCCTGTTGAACTTTCTGTCAGCAGCGATCTCGGCTGAATCAAAAGGAACGACTGTTAAACGGCTTGCATTTTCAAACAAGCGAACACCTTCTGCAAACAGTGCATGGTTTCTCTTAGTTGCCGTTATGCCCAATTCTTTTTCATTTGGCTTAAGCCGGCGAAATCCTCCTTGTGAGATCACACCCCGGTATTCTTCATAAGCAGACAGGCCATCACCTGGTTTTGTTGACAACGGTTCTTTATCATCCATTTCACCAGGGTTTCCGTAAGCGGTAAGCCAGGAAGTAGCAATTTTTGAATTGGCGTTTCGTTTCGGGATGGGTATCTCCTTAACTCCGGTTGGAAGTAAAAGCGTTCCTTCAATACGTATTCCTCCATCCAGCACAGCAACTGCCGTTAAGGTTGACCACCCACCTCCATCATAGGATCCAATTGCAAAATAGCCGGTTTTACCATCCGTTGAATTGATCTCAATAGATTGATCCGCTTCACTACTTTCAGCAATACTATCCGGGAGTAAACGCAGATCGGGCAATTGAACAGGTGATGGTTCCAATGGAAAATTCAAGGTCGTACCCTTTTCCGTTGAGGTATTGCTTAGTTTTAATTCAAACCTGGAAACACTGAATGGTGAGTCTCCACCATTTCTCTTTTGCACTTTTAAATTAATATGCATCGCATTCCCCTTTCTCAGCTCATCGCTTGTGGCAGAAGGCGTCCAATTATTATAATTTACGGGAGAAACGATCAGAATCGCATCAACCGGCCCTCTCCACAAGCCCCAGGAAACCGTTGTCGTAACTGTCCCCATGCCAACAACATCTCTGACTGTTGTGTAAGAACCAGTTAATACCGTTTGATTTACACCACCCGGTGCTTTGGAAGAAACAGTAATATCTGTGAATTCAGGGCCATAGGATTGGGTTTTCCCTCCTGGTAATAATTCAACACTTGTACCATTACAGGCCGGACCAATGGCATGGATTCTTAATGAGGAGTCTTCTGGATCAATAACCACTTCATGCAGTTCTGTTTGCCCGGATCCCCTGCAATCAGAAGTACCAATTAACTTTCCACCAACAATAAACTCAGCATGATAACTGGCTGTGCCCGTACCCTTATCGTCGGTAAAATCCAGGTCTGTCGTTGGATTATTCCTGTGAAGGGTAGGAAGTGCATTTGTAAAGTTTACCTCTACATGTCTGTCACTTTTTCCGCCTTCCCATACAAGTTTTTCAGTCAAGGTAAGAGAGCCGCTCCATTTACTTTGTGCCCTGGCATCATACTGAAAGCCATTTATAATAATAAATAAGGTAAACAGAGCAGCGACAGGCGAGCTGTTTTTTTTCATAACCGGAAATTTTGAATAAATGAATTATTTCCGGGCCCGGAGTAATGAATAGTAATAAAAGGGTATTGATAAGCTAGTTAAAAGGTACAATTATTTAATAAAAAAACCTCCGCTAAGCGGAGGTTAGTACTTTAGAAATAGCCAGCTTTTTATCCAATAGCCTCAACTTTTATTTTTTCTTTCATCATCTTTCTTACAGCATCAGCAATGGATTGGGCATCATACCCGCATTCACGGTGCAATTCTTTAGGAGTTCCATGCTCTACCAACCTGTCGGGGATACCAAGAATTTTTACATCATTCTTATAACCATGTGTAGCCATAAATTCAAGAATAGCACTGCCGATACCGCCTTCTACAGTTCCATCTTCAACGGTAATTAATTTTCCATATTGCCGGCAGGCTTCATGTAACAAGGTTTCATCCAATGGTTTGGCAAAACGCATATCATAATGCCCGGGATTTAATCCATCATTTTTTAATTCACGGATGGCTGCCGCGGCAAAATTGCCTGGATGCCCAAATGAAAGAATCGCAATGTCTTTGCCTTCTTTCAACTTTCTGCCAGTACCAATTTTGATTTCTTTCATTTCTGTTTTCCATTCTGCCATCACACCTTCACCTCTTGGATAGCGGATGACTAATGGAAGATTGGTTGATTCTAATTGGGCGGTATACATCAGACTCCTCAATTCACTTTCATTCATCGGGGCGCTGATAATTATATTGGGGATGCAGCGGAAATATGCCACATCGTAACAGCCATGGTGTGTTGGCCCATCATCTCCAACAACTCCTGCACGGTCAAGACAGAATACAACAGGTAATTTTTGTATAGCTACATCATGCACTACCTGGTCATAAGCCCTTTGCATGAAGGACGAGTAAATATTGCAGAAAACTTTCATTCCCTGCGTAGCCATACCGGCACTTACTGTTACTGCGTGTTGTTCTGCAATTCCTACATCAAAAGCTCTGTCCGGCATTTTCTCCATCATAAATTTTAAGGAAGAGCCAGAGGGCATAGCAGGAGTAACGCCAAATATTTTATCATTTTGTTCAGCCAGTTCGATAATTGTATATCCAAACACATCCTGGTATTTGGGTGGTTGCGGCAGATCAAATTTTTTCTTCTGAATCTCACCGGTTATTTTGTCAAACAAACCCGGGGCATGCCACTTGGTCTGGTCCTTTTCTGCCAATGCATATCCTTTTCCTTTCGTAGTTACGATATGTAAAATCTTAGGCCCGGGTATATTGCGAAGGTCTTTTAATGTGTCAACAAGCTTGGCAACATTATGTCCGTCAATGGGGCCGAAGTAGCGGAGTTTTAAAGACTCAAATAAATTAGCACTGCTGCTTACCATTCCTTTTAGGCCATCTGTAAGTTTATGTGCCATGGCACGGCTGAAATTTTTACCAACTGGTAATTTTCCAAGTAAATTCCAGACATCATCTTTTACTTTATTATAGGTAGGTGATGTGGTAATATCTGTCAGGTATTCTTTTAATGCTCCCACATTTGGGTCAATACCCATGCAATTATCATTTAGTATGATCAGCATATCAGCATCAGCAACTCCTGCATGGTTCATTCCTTCAAAAGCAAGTCCGGCCGTCATGGCACCATCGCCAATTACCGCAACAACTTTTCTGTCTTGCTCCCCTTTATATTTGGCAGCCATTGCCATTCCCAGTGCAGCAGAAATAGAAGTAGAAGAGTGACCTACGCCAAATGTGTCGTATTCGCTTTCACTTCTTTTAGGGAAACCGCTTAAGCCCTGGTATTTTCTGTTTGTTGGGAAGTTGTCTCTTCTGCCGGTTAATATTTTATGACCATACGCCTGATGGCCTACGTCCCATACCAGTTGATCGTATGGAGTGTTGTAAACGTAATGCAAGGCAGTTGTAAGCTCCACCACACCAAGGCTGGCACCAAAATGACCGCCATGCACACTTACGACATCAATGATATACTGGCGTAATTCATCACATACCTGGTGAAGTTTTTCACGGGGTAGTTTTTTCAGGTCATCGGGAGAATCAATAGTCTTTAAAAGTGGCCCTGGGGTTATTTCCATTTGTACAATTTAGACAGTGCGAAAATACTGTTTTCCGTTCAGCCTTTTTTGCTAAAGATTGTATAACAATACAATGTAAGGAATGTTCTGTAAAACAAGGGGTATGGGCTAATAATGGTTGATAAAAAATCCTTTTGCAGGAAATATCTGCCACTGGTATATTTACGGAGGCCTGCTGTGGCCGGATTAATTAGATTTGTTTCTATGTTATTTGGCAAACCTAGATATTGGATGTTCCAGGGAATTGGCTGGGGGTCTTTTGTACTCCTTCACCTGTTTTTCAACTGGTCATTGGGCAAAATACAAACGGCTGATGACAGGATATTGTTCTTCAGCAAGATCGGCGTTTTTATCATTGTGGGATTAACGTTGACACATTTCATGCGGTTCTTTATTATCCGGCTTAATTTGCTCCAAAAAAAATTAGAAAGGCAGATATTATATTTTGTGCTACTGACAGCTATTTTTTCTTATGCCGGTGCTTATTCAGATTTTTTCTTGCGACAACGTTTTGAATTGCTTTCAAAAAATGAAGGAGAACTGCTTACCCGAAATAGCCCCGCCCTGCTTGCACTTAATAACTCTATTTCCTTTTTTGCCTATTATTTTATCTGGAGTGCTATCTACTTCATGTATCATTATATCTCAAAAAGCCGTAAACAACAGCTTGATACACTCCGGCTGGAATCCATGGTGAAGGAACTGGAACTGCAGACCATCAAAGCCCATATCAACCCGCATTTTATTTTTAATTCGTTGAACAGTATCAGGGCACTGGTAGATGAAAATCCGCAAAGGGCCAGGAAGGCGGTAACCGAGCTCAGTAATATCCTGCGCAGCAGTTTGCAATCCGACAAGATGGAAACAGTGACATTCGAAAAAGAATTGAATATTGTAAAGGATTACCTGGCATTGGAAAACATGCGGTTTGAAGACCGCTTGAAAATTGAATACCAGATTGATGAAGATACACTTGACCAGCCTGTGCCACCTATGATGTTGCAAACACTGGTTGAAAATGCCATTAAACATGGCATCAGTAAACAGATCGGTGGAGGAGTAGTGAAAGTTATTTCTGATTTCAAAGGCGACTATCATGAACTGACCGTGCAAAATACGGGTCTGTTAAATGGTTATCGGAGTGGAGGAGAGGGGTTCGGTTTGTCCAGTACTACAAACCGGCTGAATTTATTATACGGGGATAAAGCAATATTTGAAATAAAACAAGTAACCCCATCACTGGTGGAAGCGAAAGTGATGATACCAGTTGATATAAATTGATAAGTTTAAATCTGAAAGTTCCAGTATCAAACATTAAATCTTAGAAAATGAAAGCAATTATTATTGACGACGAACGATTAGCAAGAACGGAGTTAAAAAAACTATTGCAGGATTTTCCCGAAGTGGAAATAATAGATGAAGCTGCCAATGCAGAAGAAGGGATTGCTAAAATTGAAAGTCTTCAACCCGATCTTATTTTTTTAGATATTCAGATGCCGGGAAAAACCGGGTTTGATATGCTTTCGCAATTAGAAAGATCGCCACAGGTGATTTTTACTACCGCCTATGATGAGTTTGCATTAAAAGCATTTGAAGTAAATGCGTTGGATTATCTTTTGAAACCAGTGGAGCCAAAGCGGTTAGCTGATGCTATTCAGAAACTTCAGTTTGCAGAACATAAGGAAGTAAAAGTGGAAGGGGAGAATTTTAATAATAGCATACTTACCGAGAATGAACAGGTATTTGTAAAAGATGGGGAACGCTGCTGGTTTGTAAAACTCAGTGATATTCGTTTGTTTGAAAGTGTTGGCAATTATGCAAAAGTTTTCTTCGGCCCTAACAAACCACTTATACTTAAATCATTGAATGCACTGGAAGAGAGATTGGACGAAAAAACATTCTTCCGGGCTAACCGCAAGCATATTGTGAACTTGCGGATGATAGATAAGATCGAGCCTTATTTTAATGGCGGTTTGTTGCTGGAATTAAAAGGGGGCGAAAAAATTGAGGTCAGCCGTCGTCAAACGGTGAAATTTAAAGAAATGATGAGCCTGTAAGATTACTACTTCTTTATAAAAATAAATTCACCACCCTCATCTCCTGTATTTTTTATAGCTGCATATTGTGGCAGGTTATCGGAGTTGCTCAGGATGGCTTTGTAAAAACTGTCGAACAGATCCTTGGCGGTTAGATATTTTTCTGTGTTTTCATGTAACTTCTTCTTTAAATAGTAAATGAATTTACTGTTGTCAGGCACCGGTTCCAGGTTGCCGCTTGCCATTACTTTACGGCTGGATACCCCATATTGTTTCTTAATGTCCTTCGAAGCATCCGCCGGCAGTGATCGGGTAAAGGCGCCACTGAAACAGGCATCCGCTATTATGAGGATATGCTTTGCATCACTTCTTTTAATTGCTTTATTGATATCATCAGCAGAAATATAACTGGCATTCAGATTTTTTTTGCCAGACGATGGAATCCAGTACCCATCCACATCACCAAACTTATCTTTTTCTGCTATACCATGGCCGGCATAAAAAATTATCAGGTTATCATTTGCTGTCAGTGAATTACATCGCTGAACAATGGCCTGCATAATATCTTCCCGGTTACGGTTATAAAGGGTATCAATATTTGCTGGGCTAAAAGTGTAGTTGTTTTCTAAAATGGTTTTTAATTCCTTGGCATCTTTTACCGGATTCTGTAAGTCAGGAATGGCGGGGTCATCATAATCTTTTTCAGCAATGAGTATGGCATAATATTTTGGCGTGCCACCGGGACTAAGCGAAAGGTCTGGTTTAGCCTCAGGTTTATTGTCAGCTGTTATCCCGTTTACAGTAAATGTTTTACTGGCTGTATTTTTGCTTTTGTCAGTAGCTGTAATGACCAGGGAATTGCTTCCGGATTTCAAAATAAGATTAGTAATAAAGAGACCATCTTCTTCAATTTTAGTAACAGGTATATTATTGATTTTTATTTCTGCTATGCCGGAAATATCTTTTGCCTTACCTATGATCTGTGTTTTGCCGGTGTCTGATTCAATATCAAAGCCTCTTATAGGTGTGGGGCTGATCAAGGTTATTTCAGGGCCTGTGTTGTCGATCGTTCTGGTGGTAGCCGTTTTCTGATCTAACCTTCCTATCGCCTCTTCCAGGTCAGGTTGCCGGGAATCAATGACCAGCGATTGTTCATAAATATCTTTTGCATCAGCAACCTGGTCTGCTTTCTCCAAAATATAGGCGGTAAGAAAAAGGATATCAACATAGGCCCTTTTTGTTTCGTCTTTTATTTCCATTCCATATTCATCCATGGAAGTAGTAAGGCTTTCCATTGCTTCTTCCAGTTTTCCCTCTGAAAGATGTACGACCGCTTCAATAAAAGATTTGTAGAATTTATACCCTTCACTTTCGATATAGGAAGTCAGGTTGTTTTTTTTATACCGTGCATAATAAAATGAGGCTTCTCCAAATCGGTGCAGACGGGCAAGCGGAGATATGATATTAATATGTGCATATACATTTACCGGATCCTTTTCAAGACAGGTTTTATAATCTGCTATTGCTAATTCATATTTTCCAAGGTTGTTATAATAGTATCCCCGGCTAATATAGTTTCTTGCAATAGATGGGTCTATGGAAATAGCTTTTGACATGTCGGCAAGCGCAGGTTCAAATTCATACTTCATAGAATAAGAATAACCCCTGTTCGAATATATCCAGTTGTTGATGGTGCCCAGGCCTATTGCTTTCGTATAATCCTGTATAGCTAAGTCATATTGTTTTTTTTGCTGGTAGGAATAACCCCGGTTACTGTAACCCCAGGCATATTTTGCATCCAGGCTGATAGCTTTCGTGAAGTCAGCTATTGCTAAATCTTGTTGATTTTTTTGTTGATAAGCAAAACCTCTGTTGGCATATGCTACAGTGTAGTTTGGATTCAGGCTGAGGGCCTTATTAAAATCCGGAATAGCAAGGTCAGCTTGTTTCATACTGCAATATGCCCAACCCCTGTTTACATAAAGGTAGGCGTATTCCGGATTTAGGGAGATGGCTTTTGTAAAATCCTGTATGGCTAATTCCGGTTGATTGTTGGCTGTATAAGAATTGCCCCGGCTATTATAAGCCCATGTAAAATTTGGAGTCAGAGATATAGCTTTTGTATAATCTTTTATCGCTAAGTCATGTTGATTTTTTTTAGAAAATATAAAACCCCTGTTGGCATATGCATCGGAATAATCGGGGCTCAGGGTAATGGCCTTGTTAAAATCCTCTATTGCTAAATCAAATTGATTTTGACTGCCATAGGACTTTCCCCGCCCATTATAGGCATAAGCATGGTTTTGATCTATGCCGAGAGCAAGAGTGTAGTTGGAAATGGCCTGGGAAAAATTTTGAGTATTGAAAAATTCATCTGCTTTGGTGCAGTAATACCTTGCATCTTGTGCATTTGCAGAAGAAAAAGAAAAGATCAGTACAACTGATAGAGCCGTTTTGGTAAAAAAAGCAGGAAGTTGCATATTGTTTTTTTTGTTCTTTAGAAAAATCTATTATACATCTGGGGCTTAGTTGTGATTCATTTCAACAAAAAAGCACAGTACGGATCTGCCTTCAGCAGGGGCCTGGAACATAATTTTATCGTCCCGGAACTTTACTTTCTCCATATCGAGCAGCCTTGTTGCTAACTTATCTTTTACAGCTTTATAAATAGTGGTCTTTGTTTCTTTGATATAATTAAGCAGGCTCTCAAAATCAATTTCAGATTTACTGTATAAGATACAGAAGTTTTCTTTACCCGGGGTGGCATCTAATTTAGCATGTTTGGTTTCTGAAGGGAAATAGTAAGTAGCATTAGCAGAATTGACAGCAGCACTGATAGTTGAATTATACGGAAACAATCGGGATATTGCTTTCGTATCATCTTCAGCAAAAACATAGATATAGGAAGGGGCATTGGTGCTGAACTTCATTTTAAATTGTGTGCCACCACCATATGTTTCAGTTAATTTATACAAACTATAATTAGCTACTTTACTCCTTATTGCAGGCATGACACTGCCATCCAGTTGTATGAATTCAATATTCCCGGATATCTCGGCTTTGCCTTGTTCTGTGTCCATCATTTCTACAGCATAGTTGCCGTATCTCATTACCTGGTCATAGCTAAGCCATCCAAAACCGGCAGCTCCCCATTCAGTACCCCAACTATTCATAATCTCAAATGAGCCGCCGTTTATTTTATCATCAAACCCTATGATGCACATGGCATGACCTTCAGTAGAAATCTCATCAGGCTTTAGAGACCAGATGCCGCTGGCTGGTATGGTTTTAAAGGAAGGATAGCATTTCATACTTATTACTACCGGCTTTTTTTCGGTGAGACTCTTTTTAATTTTCAGGATATCATTTTTTGAAATAGCGCCATACGTTGTAGTAAGGGAAAGAAAATCTTTTATCTTATAAGGTGCCGCAATCTTTTGCTCCGCATTTTGCGGGATACTGGCAGTACAATCAGCAAGGCCTTCTTTTTTCAGCATAATTCCTATTGTGCTCATTGTTTTCATTGCCCTTAAAATCGAAGCACCTTTGGTGCAGGTAGTATCCGCCGGATCTTTTATTTTATAATAAATATAGCCCGGCGAGAAAGCATATTTTTTTATGCTGTCAGGCTTCGTCATGTTTCTTTGTACGGCGTAGCTGATAGTTCTTGCTGCATAAGCTGAACTCCATGCCACACAGGTGCCATAGTCTCCCTGGTTTTGTGGAACCGGGGTAAACTGTTTCAATGAAAAAGACGGAGGCAGGTCAACAAAATCACGGGTGGCTCTGTCTGCGGTTTTTAATATAGCAGCAAATTCTTCTGGCGAAGTATTATCCCCGGTTGATTGCTGAGCAAAGATTGCAGAAACAGCAAAGATGCTGACAAGAAGCGGTACTATTTTTTTCATCAGCAGCGAAACAAATTTTTTTGCGCCCATAAAATCGTATGTATGCTTTTGTGTTCTATAGGGGATTTGATAAGCAAAACAGAAGTTGCTTGCCGGAACACCTAATTTACCCTGAATTTTCAGGAAATGCAAATTAAAAAACCAGTAGCTTGTTCAAAACAAATGGTAGAGAATGACCAATACCCGGAATTGCTGGTCGAGCGGTATAGATTATCAGTATCATTTCAATAGTTTTGAATTTCAATATATTAATAATGAAGAAATATTTTGTGACTGGGTTATTGTTGTCATTTATTTCATTTTTTATACTACCAGCCTGCAAGACCCCGGAGAAGGCGCAAGCGACTGCCAGTAATGCGGATGCTGTCATCAATTCAAAAGAAGTGGAGCGGATAGAAAAGGTACTATCCGCTGATGAAATGCGTGGAAGAAAAACATTTACACCTGATATTGAAAGGGCAGCAGATTTCATCGCTGCTGAATTCAAAGCTGCTGGTTTGCAGACATTCAATAACAGCGGCAGCTACCGGCAGGAGTTTGCAACGATTAGCGCAAAACTTTCCAGTACCTCCTGTACGTTTGATAATACTGAGATAGAAGCAAAGAATGTAATTGTTATCACATCGAAGACCGGGTTTACTATTTCTGAAAAATCAGGCTATGAGAAAGTGACAATAGCTGCCGGAAAAAATCTCTTTAGTGAAGCGCAGAAATATGTAAGGGGTGGAAAAAATTATATTGTACTTGTTGATACCGGGTTTTCAAAAAATTTCAGCCGTCTTTCAGGATTGAAGCGTGGTTTATTCAAATCTGATTACAGTGTCGTCTTTGTGCTGACAACGCTCAACCCATCTGTCTATACGGTGGAGGCCCGCCATGAAATAATAGAACAGAAATTGGCGAACGTGGTAGCTATACTTCCGGGAAAAACTAAAAAAGATGAATATGTGATCTTCTCAGGTCATTATGACCACCTGGGAGTTGGCAAAGCGTTGAACGGGGACTCTATTTATAATGGTGCTAATGATGATGCTGCAGGTATAACGGGGGTGATCATGCTGGCAAAATATTTTGCTGCGTTAAATAATAATGAAAGAACGATTGTATTTGTAGCATTTACTGCAGAGGAGATTGGAGGATTTGGATCACAGTATTTTTCACGGCAAATGGAAGCCGATAAAGTAGTGGCGATGTTCAATATAGAAATGATCGGTACCGAAAGTAAGTGGGGGAAAAACTCTGCCTATATTACCGGTTATGAGAAAACAAATATGGGGGAGATACTTAAAAAGGATCTGGAAGGAACCGGATTTACATTTTATCCCGATCCATATCCTTCGCAACAATTATTCTATCGTTCAGATAATGCTACCCTGGCAAGGTTGGGTGTGCCTGCACATACGATCTCCACTTCTAAGATGGATAGCGAACCCAACTATCACAAACTGACTGATCATATCGAAACATTAGATATGAATAATATGGCTATGATAATCAAAGCTATTGCCCTCAGTGCAAAAAGTATTGTGGCGGGAACAGCAACACCCTCAAGGGTAAAAGTTGACGAACTCAGGTAAGAACTCCATCAAACCCTATTTTATAAAACTGCCGCTTTCTTTATGGAAAAGCGGCAGTTTAGTTTTGTTAAAGGATTAGATTTTATAGCTGCTTATTGTACAATAATTTTTTGTGTGTACTGCGAATTATTCTTTGATCTGAATTGTACAAAATAGATTCCTCTTAAAAGCTGTTGAACTGGTATGTTATTGATACCTGCTTTTATATACCCTGTTATTAATTTCCTGCCGGAAGCATCAACAAGTGCAAATTGATATTCTTCTTTTCCGGTAATACAAAGTATACCGTTGGTTACAGGGTTGGATATCACCCTGGGTCCATCATCGGGCTGGCCTCCGTGCAGGCTAACTAATTTGGAGTAATGTGTTTTTCCATTGTCAAATGTTACTTTCATCCGGTAAACAATAGTGCTCGAAGTGCCGGGTGAATAAGAGAAATTACCGAAGGCATTCCTTGTAGCGGAAAGGCCAGCGAAGGATGATCCATCAACAGAGAATTCAAGGAGAGCTTCGGTAATTTGTTCATCGGCATCAATAGACCATTGCAGGTTATGAGTATTGCCGATTGCCTTTCCGGATAGTTCCAGTTTTCGAAGGGGTAATGTTGTTACGGGTATTGTTGTACCATTTATAAGATAAGTGCCGGTCATACCATATGTACTTGCATATGCGTTTGCAACTGGTTTAAGGCGAAAATAATAGGTGCCCGCACTTAGTGTCGTATCTGTTGAAGCCTGTAAAGAATCGAGCGGATTATTGGCTTTTAAAAAACTCATTGAATTGTTGTACAATTCTGTTTGAATATCACTGTTGGCTCCTGCATTCTGTATGCCTACGTTAGCTGGTTTTACAGTCAATACCAATCTTGCTGGTGCCGGAATAGTGATCTTGAATAAATCCGCATCGTTTGTATATTCAAAAGTACCGGTGCCGCTAAAGTTGTTATTTAGAATGGCTAATGAAGCGGCTCCGGCAACGGTATTGTTATTATCATCAGGTTTCATGGTTATGCCGTTTGCTGTGCTGGCAATAACACTCATGTCGTTTTGAATACTGGAACAACTGATAGAATTTTGACCATTGTGCCAAATAGTAAGATTTTTTGTGTACCCCGCCCCCATGATGGGTGCCCAGCTTACTTCGCCTGAACCGGTACCATAATTATATTCTGAGATCTTATTACAGCTTGCATCATATGTACTTTGATGTTGTAGTCCCAATGTATGGCCTGCCTCATGCGAACTTGCTTCAGAAACATTCTTCACATTAAAGTTTAATAACTGGGAGAACACAAAACAGGGATCATCAGTGCCCCATTTAAACGAACCAATAAATGACACACCACCGGCACTACCATACCAATCGGAAGTGACAGTAAGTATTACTCTCATTCTTTTTGTAAGAGGAGCAGCCAGGAACTTAGTTGAATCTGTAGTAATGTTTACTACAAAAGGACGGTAGTCTTCGGCAACACGGTTAAATACTTCAGTTATTTGTGCGTTCGATAACCCGGAGCCACCACAAATTATTGGACCAGAATAGTTCCAGGAAGTACCTGTTACGGTGTGTCCGTCAAAATCAAGAAAGATAACCGGTGTCGCCGATGGCAAACTGTTTAGTAGTTGCACTTGTGCAGACAGACGACAGTTATTAAGGATCAATAGCACAGCCAAAAGCAATAGTTTCATAAAATGTTTTTAAGATGAATAGTGTTATTCTGCCCGAAATTTGTTGATATTCTTTTTAATGAATGTGTACTGGTCGTCATTTTGTACCAATTCAAAACAGTCGCCGGTATTTTTTCCGGTGATAATCCCCCGATATAAAATTTTATCAGAAGGAAGCAGTATCCTGGAAATTGAGAACAAGATTTTCTCCGGGGATATTATTCTTATGGAAACCGTTTTTAAGGCATTATTATATTTTGATGTGATGAGCTCCAGCACACCTTCTATAACAGTGCCATTGCCGGTGTTTATTGTTATTGTATCTCCTTGTCGTTTTTCAATAATGGCTGATAAAGAAGTTGTACTTACAGTTATCGAATCGCTGACTCCGGCAAATGCCAGGGGTCGGTTGTTATCAGGTTCATTTATCGGAGGCAAAGATTGCGTAGATGCATTTACGCTGATCAGTAGAATGACTGCAACAAAAACCATCGGCATACTTTTTTTCTTTAAAAGGAGTAACATATTTTTTGTTTTTAATAGTTATAGTATTGTTCAGGCAAAACGATTCCTCTTGCCGTAACCGGCAATTTTTTGACAATAGGAACATTTTTAAGGAAATAAGAGGGTACGGATGTCGCCTTTTAAATAACCTGAAATAATAGCAGCTTTACTTACTCAAGAATTTCAAATCTGCTACTATTATTTTCTTAAAGTGACAGCACAAAAATACTTTCGGTAAATGCGTGGAAAATACCCGTAATCAAGTTGCTTCCGCATCATTATTTTTTTACACAAGTACAGCTAAAATTTTTGAAAGAAATACCCCATTATTGGTGTAGCTATATGTTTGGCTAGTCGTAGTGATAAACTTCGACTTGAAAATCAATCTTTTCTCATTATACTTAAGTGATTGAATTTCATTTACTTTATTTATGAATTTATTTGGCCACCCTAATTTTAGTAGGTTTGAGAAAAGATTTAAACAACTCATAATTTTTAATTGATTTCTTATGAGTGTCAATAGAAAACATTTTTTACTTCTGCTTATTTTTTTGGGGACTATTATTTGTTCCTGTAATACTCCTCCACAAAAGAATGTAACAAAGCATTACTCAGAAGAAATGCTTCAGGCATTTGCGAAAATTTGCGATCAGCAAAAAAACCGTGATACCGGCATTTACCTGTTGGATTCTCTATATGGAACCTTCCCAGCAATAAGTGCAGCCGATAAATATCGCTTTTATGATTTTAAGCGTCAATTATTTGAATTTATTCGCTTTGGGGATCGCAGCTACGATACGGCAATCGTTTATTTGGATAGTATGATTGCCGTAGTGGAGGATAATAAGCTGGAAAAAGAGATGAGTCAGGAATATTTAAAGGCGTTTAATATCAGAAGTGATTATTATAGTAGACGGAAACGCTATAGTGAAGCTGTCCGTGATTTGAACCATTGTAAGCAATTAAACAAAGAAGCTGGCGATTCCTGTTTGATGGCTGATAATAGCCGGACTCTTAGTATGATTGCTATCAAACAATCTGACTTTCCATTGGCCGCAGCACATTTAAATGAAGCGTTGGAACTGGGAATGAACTGTACAAAAAACTGGGAGCAACTTGTACGGATGCAGCGAAACCTGGATGACATGGGATTTATTTATACGAACATGAAGAAATATGACAGTGCATTATATTATCATTTTAAAGCTGCTGATTTTGTACAAAAAAATCTTTATAACAAGGATACATTATTTTCCTGCGACGCTCTGACTAATATATATGGAAACATTGCGATGGTATATGATGCAAAAGAAAAGTACAAAGAGGCTGAGTTGTATTTTAAAAAAGCGATGGCGATTCAAAAGGACTTTGTAAAAAACAATTTCGAAATAGCCAAGTTAGAATTGTTTCTCGGTAAAGTATTTCTTAAAATGGGAAGGATAAATGAAGCATATGCATTGTCAGAAAAAGTAGTACTTCATGAAAAGGAATTTGATAATTATTTTAAAGTAGAACTGTATCTTTTGAAATACAATTTGGCCAAATTGCTAAAGAAGCAAATAGAAACGGCAAACTATGAGAAGAAGTACTGGTTAGCAAGAGATACAGTAAATCAAGGCAGAATAGCTGTTTTAAAAGCCAATCCATTTATAGAATACGAACAACTCGATAAAAAATACCAGGTTGAGCTGCTTAAGAAAGAAAACCAAAATCAGCAAAATAAAACCAAAGCAGTTATTACCATTGGAATATTAATATCCCTGTTAGCAATCATATCATCCTTCCTGCTCTGGCGATTAAGGATTGTAATGAAAAAACGAAGTATACTGTATAAGGAGCTTAAAAAAACTACGGAAGAAAAGGAGATAGCAGAAAAGCAATCAAGGGAAAGCGAACTTTTTGCACAGGAAATGCGATTGCAGATGGAGTTTAACGAGGCCATAATTCATCAGCGAAGAAAAATTTCCGATGATATGCATGACGAACTTAGCAGTTCTTTAGCGGCGCTTAAGTTTTTTGCAGAGGATGTTAAGGGTAGGGCAATAGGCACCGCGGCGGCGGACTCATTATCAGATCTAACAGATGAGATAACTACTGTTTACCAAAATGCCCGTAGTTATATGCACAGTTTAAAGACCAATAATTGGGAAACTCGATTTAGCCTGATAGGTTTTTTAAAAGAGATTCAACAAAAATTTTCTGAAAAAGGATTGATGGATGTAAAACTTGAATTAGATGAAAACAGTATTAAATCCCGCCTCACCACTCATCAGCATGATCATCTTTATCATATTATCAGAGAGTCTATTTCAAATATCATCAAACATGCCAGTGCGAAAGAAATTTTAGTATCCGTTTTATTTACTGTAGATAATTGTACGTTTAGCATTTCGGATAACGGAAAAGGTTTTAGAAAAGAGGACATTACCTACGGAATCGGACTTCAAAGTATTAAAAATCGTTTTAATGATCTTGGTGGAAGTGTACGCATTGAGTCCTTTCCCACGGGTACAAAAATATTAGGAACATTCCCAGTCTATTGATACCGGGTGCAGGCTATAAATGACTATTTGCCTTCGGGTTGTATAGTCCGTTCTGGATCGCAAAAACTATCAGGTCTGCCGTTCTGTTCATATTGAACTTTTTTAAGATGGTCTTATAATATGTCTGCACAGTGTTTACGCTCAATTGCATATCAAATGCAGATTCTTTAATAGTTTTTCCTGAACATACATGTTGCAGTACTTCCTTCTCTCTCGGAGAGAGGTTGTAAATAAATTTATCTTCTATCAGGGTATTACGTATCAATTTTTTACGCAGGCTTTCACCAATATAGGGCTCACCCTCATGTACTGTAATAACTGCCTGTATCAATTCGTCGGCTGAAGTGTCTTTACTCAGGTAGCCACTGGTGCCATTACGGATGGCGAAACGTATCGTTTTAATTTCTGTAAGAGAGCTTAGAATGATAACTTTTGTTTGGGTATTCAATTTCTTTAGCTCAGCCAGGAAATCAATAGCACTCATCTCAGCCATAATGATCTCTGTGATAATGACATCGGGCATATTGTCGGCACCGATCTCCAAAAATTTCTTTATCGACGTGTATGTTTTTACTTCGTTAAATGAACCGCTGGCAGTTAGCAACTCTGCCAATGCCTCTGTGAATAGCTGATGGTCGTCTATTAAAGCAACATCAATCCTGTTATTTTGCATTTGATGAATATTTAAATGCAAAACTCTTTCTTTTAAAAAAAATGACAATACCCTAAAATTGGGTTATTCGGTATTCTATAACCGATATTGGTAATTGAGTGAAATCCTTAACTGAAATTGCTTTTTGCAACCGCAAAAAAAGAGAAGGATGCTGACGAGTTTTATTTCTGTGGATTATACAATCCATTCTGTATCGCAAAAACAATGAGATCGGCTGTCCGGTTCAGGTTAAACTTTTTTAAAATGGATTTATAATACGTTTGCACCGTATTTACACTCAGGTTCATTTCATACGCTGTTTCCTTTATTGTTTTTCCAGAACAAACCCAGTTCAAGACTTCTTTTTCACGGGGCGAAAGATTATACACAAATTGATCCTCCGTAAATGAGTTTCGGATCAATGATTTTCTCAGGCTCTCGCCAATATAAGGTTCTCCATGATAAACAGTCAGGATGGCATCTGCGAGTTCATCCGGGCTGGTGTCTTTTGCCAGGTACCCGCTGGCCCCGTTTCGCATCGCATGGCGTATGGTTTGTACCTCCAGTATAGAGGAGAGCAATATTATTTTTATTTTTTTATTTATTTTTTTGTAATGCGTTAGTAAATCAATGCCACTCATACCAGGCATAAGTATGTCGCTGATAATAATGTCTGGTTCAGTAGCTGATGTTGCTGCCAGAAATTCTTCGGGTGATTTGAATGTCTGAATGTCTTTAATGAATTCATACTTACGAAGTAGTTTTCCCAACGATTCCGATAACAGCAAATGGTCATCAATGAGGGTGATATTTATACGTATTTCAGACATATAATCAGCGGTATTTTATTGGTTCAAATAATTAATTTGATTTTTTTTATTATAGAGTTTAAGCTAGTCTTCTTTTCAGCAGACTTACTTTGCTAATACTTGTTTTTTCTAACCCAAATATAGTGGAGTAACTTTATTTTTTTTCAGTGTCTGCCGATAGAATTGCCCCATTCGGCTAATTTCTTTCTATTACTATCCAGTTTATTTTCAATTAACTATGAAAATTGTTTGGTAAAACTGAGATTTTAGATTGGTAAGGTGTAGGTATTACTTTAGTCAGTTGGACCAATTTTCGGGTCTTTTTATGTATGCGAAGACTTAACTATTTGAAACAGAAAGAAAAACTTAGGACTGCCAGTACCTATTTATCAAAAAAATTTCAGCCATGAAAGAATTGAATAGTAAGTAAGCCCCCAGGCAGTAAAAAGACATAAAATTCAATTTGAAACATTAGAGAGGATACTCTTGCTAATTTTCATAGAATACTTGTATTTCATTCATTCTATAGATTGACTTCTATAGCGACTTGTTAATGCAATTCCAGAAAATAATATGGAGGATAAAAGCGAAAGGCAACGCAGCTATTTAGATTAGGCTGGTCTTATATACACAAATAGATAGCTATAAACACACAAAAGTGTATAGACAATAGTAGTAAGGGTATATAGTTTTGCGATAATATTAAAGCGAACAAAATGAATCGTAAACCTGCCTTTGATTTTTGTAAAAAACTTATCAGCTGCCTTTTTTTTGTATTTGTGATTTCACCATTGAGTAATCTTACAATTGCACAAAATACCGTTAGCGGTACCGTGTATAATGATATTGATGGTAGTGCCAGAGGTACTTTTACCAACATACAATCGGGTGCAGAAACAGGTACTAATGGCAATGGTACCTTGTGGGTATATGTAGTAAAAGCATCAACCGATGAAATTTTAGCAACAGCAACTGTTGCCCCTAATGGTACATATACATCTTCATTTTACAGCACAAACGGACAAAATCGTTTTATTTATTTATTGTTGGATACCGTTTCAAGAGCAGTAGGTAGTATTGCAAATTTTTACTACACTATTAAAATGCCGGCTGCCTGGTCAAATACTTCACCCTATATGACTGCTACTATTGATAATGGCGGCAGCAATCTTATTAATCAGCATTTCGGTATTCAAAAAAATGGATTTTTAACTATTCCTGATTTTTCTGTTTGCTCCGGTTCAGATTCACTATTTACCTGGTACTTCAGAGGTGGGTATACCACCTTATTTACAGGTATTACTGTGATAGAAAATTCAGGAACCAGTGAAAAGCTTCCATTCTTTAAAGTAACGGCAAGGTATTTTACCAATAATGATACCTATAGTACACTGCCAGATATATATTCTCCGTCTACTTATACAATTGCTGCCTCAGGGGGGTTAGAGCCAATTCCATCTAACTTAGAATATCGTAACCCGGTATTAGAAGTGAGCGGCTCCTCCCTGATTAACGGAGTAAATAATGATTCTGTAGGCATAAGTGTGGCTTTCAAAAATACCAATGGTCAAAAAATATACATTCAAAAACTGAATACCGCTGTACTGGATTTGGATACCTATGAAAGTTTGAAAGTGATTGGCTACAACAATGGTGCAGAAGTAAAGCCCATTATTTATGCAAGTAATGGGTATGCTGATAATACTACCAACGATATCCGTTCTTTTTATATGGGTAACAGAGCCTGGATATTTGGAGTATCGAGTGGATTTCAATCTGCCGATGCCTGCAATGCCTGGTGCGATTATAATTACAATGCTGTTGCTATCATAGAATTTCCAACCGCTGTAGATAGTGTATTTTTTACGGCAAGAATTACAGAACCAACTGGCAACCGGGATTACTTGGCCGGAAGTTTAGGTTCTAATGAAATTACTAGCTTTAACTATTGTCCTGTAACTATTCAGGGAAATTTATGGAACGATGCAAATGGAAACGGAATTATAGACGGCACGGAAGCTAATGTGCTCAGTAGTGCACATTTTATAAATATGCTTGATGAATATGGAAGAGTGTTGGCTACCGCTCCAATTCAGGCAGATGGCAGCTACATATTTCCTCATTTTCCGCAACTTGCTACCACTTCCACTATGAAATTACAGATTGCTGCTACAGCGGGTGCGATAGGCAGTTTGCCGCCAGCTACAGCTGTTCCCGGGGGATATGTATCCGTATCGGAAAACCAGGGAGGATCTTCAGAAACAGGTGCGCTGGCAAATAAAGAAATAACTTTACCCTTATTACTAAGTTCAAATTTGACCAACTACAATTTTGGTATCGAACAACCTCCTGTTAGTAATAATGTTACCCAATCAATTACACAGCCATCTGCTGTGACAATATCAATGGGAAGTATCAATACAAATGTAAATGGTTCTGATCCGGAAGATGGTACTTTGGGCAATAGTAATACCATTGTTATTACCCAATTACCTGCTAATGCTACCGTGTACTACAATGGGAATCCTATTACACTGAATCAATCAATCTCTAATTTTAATCCTGCGTTATTATCTTATACTGATATCACCAACGGATCTACTTCAGTTGTTTTTCGATACGCTTTTCTGGATGCTGCTTTGGTACAAGGGTCTTCTGCAAATTATACTGTTAATTGGTTGACGTCTTTACCGATAAATCTGGAACAGTTTTCAGTAATAGCAAGAGATTGCAATACCGCAACACTTGCCTGGAAAGTAAACGATGCAATTAATTTTAGTCATTTCGAAATCGAACGCAGTGCAAATGGTATCGATTATAAAACAATAGGCACAGTTAGGTACGATGCATCTATTGCCAATTATCATTTTAACGATCTTGTGGTTGAGAACGGATTTTATCAATACCGGCTTAAACTGGTTGACATAGATAGGAAGAACAGATACAGCCCTGTTGCTACTGTACAACTAGTATGCAAGGGTGAAAGAACAGTATTGATTTTTCCAAATCCTGCAAAAGATAAAATAACTATTAGCGGATTGAAAAGTGGTGAGCAACTAACAATGTATAATGTTGCCGGACAGATCGTTCATACGTGGAAAGCTATCGGGTATCAATTGAGTATTGATATTAACACGATAACAAACGGGGTCTATTATATCGTAATTGCCAATAAGGCGGGAGTAATGGTTAGTGAAACGAAATTTGAGAAAATAAAATAAAAAATATTTGAACTGCCCAATATATAAAACATAAATCGCCGTTATTTTTGATTGATCAATAAGTTAGTTAAAATAAATTACATGCTCTGTAACTGCTGCATTTTGATGTGTATGTCAGTGCTTTTCAACTATGGTATTTTATTATAATTTTTTTTGTCCATTTAAGAACAACAATTCCTTTACAGGAGATATCAATCCTTTTATTTGAATACTGGCATTATTGATTGCAAATTAAGTAATCTTTCTATTTCTGCTTGAGCTAACTACACTAAATATAGGGTGGTCAACATCACCCGTTTTGGGTGTTTCGTAAGGGAAACTTACGCAATACATTTACACCCTGATTTGGCACTGATAATAGCAGGTTGATGAAATGAAAATCATCTTGAATTAATCTTCCGCAAAAGTAAGTTCCTCCAAATCATTTAGAACACAACACCAGCTTTCCTTCGAGTAAACCGTTTAGCCCAGTTATTAACATTTCCAGCAATGGATTTGAAAGTGACAGCTAAGTACTTGAGCAAAATGTAATAATGAATCACAAAAAAAAATTGCAAAAATGCGTACCAATTCTACCCTAAATTTTCTCCGAAAACTATCCTGTCTTATTGGTCTTGTGCCAAAAGGACAAAAGACATTCATTGTATCAATGCTTGTTTTAGCTCTTTCTTTTACTGCCAATGCACAAAACGTTGCTGGCTTTTCGTACACTTCCTATACCAGCGTTAATGCTGGTACCTGGACTTATGGCACCATTTCTAATCCTTTTACGGTAACCTATTCTGGTACTGCGTTTGGTAAAAGAACCACAACCTCTTTTATACCGGTGGCCATACCTACAGGATTAACAAACTATGTACGACCAGGCACCATGCTGGAGATAGGCGGTCTGGTAAATGGTTTGCCACCTGCAGTGGCACTATATACTTTTAATTCAGCTCTGCCCTCAGGCACTGTAATGTTCATACAAGATGTAGATGCGAGAGAGTCTTTCCGTATCGAGTTCTTGAATGCTTTTGGCGCAGTGCTTAATCCAAGCACTATTGGAACTTATAATCTATCTAGTCCAGCCCGTTCTGGGGTCACATTTAATCCTACTAATCTTACCGTAACGGCTACGGATGATATAAACTATTCAGAATCTCTGAGTGATTTTGTTATTAGCAGTAATTTAGTAAAGCAGGTAAGAATTTCACAATTAGCTGGCAGGGATGACCCTGAAGGTTATGGTACTGCCGAATTTTATTTTGCTACACCACCTTTTATACCTGCTACCATTCCATGTGCTACGAATGAGTTAATGGCCGATACAAGGTTCATTTTTACTAATGGAGCTGGCGCAACCGTGAATGTTAATACCTTAAATTTTAATGGATGGGTTGGCTCGGGTAATGGGGTTATAGATATCAGCTCTAATGATACTTATATCTATGATAATTTTAATACGCAAACTTTCACTCATGCATTCACAGGGGTAAATCAATTAGGATCAGGTGCGGTAATTACCATGAGCTTAGCTATTAGGAACGGAATTGCAGGAGTACCGGTTATCACCACTTACGGTAAAGCAACTGTATTAACTATCAGTTATGGGGGTGTTGTTTATGCTACTGTTACTACCGATCCCACAGTCCCGACTGATGGACATATAGCCACTATTAATTATTTCAATGGAGCTTCAGGAAGTTTACCGAATGGATATACCATTGATTATGGCCCATCACCTCAGGATTTTGCTACCGATTTAGCAAACTGGCAGATATTTTTACCAACCTCGGTTCCCAACAATGGCAATCTTGCTATAGAATTTAATCCTGGAGGAACTTCTTCAGGCGATGCTGCTGATGATTTTGGAATTAGTGCTGTTAGTTTAAAAGCATGCCAGATTTCTATAACAGGTAATGTGTTTAATGATGTAGATGGATTATCTGATGGTGTGGTTGATAACAATGGTGGTGCTCAACCTGCTTCCACTTTACCCACAGGTTTAATTGCTAATTTATTTAATGCAACGACAGGCGCCTTTGTTGCAACAGTTACTATACAACCCGACGGTACTTACACTTTCCCGAATATTACCCCAAATACAAACTATACTGTAATAATAAGTAATGTGGCCGCAACGGGCACATCAACAACTACCAATTTCCCTTCAATATTGCCAACAGGTTGGGTAGCTACCGGTGATGTAAATCCAACCGATCCGACAGCAACAGCCTTAACACCAGGTATTAGTTCAGTGATAGAAGTTACAACGACTAGTATTACCAATGTGAACTTTGGTATCGAACAGCCACCAGTGGCCGTAAATAATACCGGAACAGGAACAGTTGGAAGCGCTGTAACAATTCCTAATATTTTAACTAATGACAGTGATCCGAGCGGAACAATACTTAATACAGATAGCGTCACTTTGATTCTTCCGGCTGGTGCTACCAATCCGGTATATGATGCACAGGGCGATCTGATTGGTTTTGTAGTACCGGGTCAAGGTACCTGGAGTTACAACAACACAACGGGAGCAGTGACCTTTACACCAGCTCCGGGTTTTACAGGTAATCCAACACCAATAACTTATACTGTTACCGACCTCGCAGGTGTAAGCAGTAATGTTGCCACCATAACAATAACTTACCCTAATTCAAATATTACCGGTACTGTTTTTAACGATGTAAATGGCACAGGTACTTTAAATGCAGGAGAAACGGGAACTACAGCAGGAACCAACCTGTATGTGTATCTAATTAACAGTGGTGGTATTGTAGTTGATTCTGCTAAAGTAAACAGCAATGGTACATACACTTTAGGCGGTACACCTAATACGCCTTACACCATAGAACTGAGTACTACACAATATGCAATTGGAACAAATACAACCAGTACACCAATTGTAAATACTCCACCAACAGGATGGGTTACAACAGGTGAAGGAGCTAACAATACCAATGACCTTACACCAAACGGAACGCTGAGTGTAACAAGTGGAGCCAATAATACAACAACAGCTAACAATAACTTTGGTATTGAACAGCCACCAGTGGCCGTGAATAATACCGGAACAGGAACGGTTGGAAGCGCTGTAACAATTCCTAATATTTTAAGTAATGACAGTGATCCGAGCGGAACAGCACTTCATACAGATAGTGTTACTTTGATCCTTCCGGTTGGTGCTACCAATCCGGTATATGATGCACAAGGTGATCTAATTGGTTTTGTAGTACCTGGTGAAGGTGCCTGGAGCTATAATAATACAACAGGAGAAGTTACATTTACACCTGCCCCAGGTTATACAGGTAATCCAACACCGATTACTTATACTGTTACCGATCTTGCAGGTGTAACTAGTAATGTTGCCAGCATAACAATTACTTATCCTAGCGCCATTATTACAGGTACAGTGTTTGATGATGCAAATGGTAGCGGAACTATAACCGCAGGAGAAACAGGAACCACTGCTGGTACTAATCTATATGTTTATCTAATAAATAGCGGAGGTATTGTTATTGATTCTGCAAAAGTGAATACTGATGGCACCTATACTTTAGTTGGTACACCTAATACAGCTTACACAATAGAACTTAGTACGACGCAATATGCAATTCTAACAAATACAACCAGTACACCCATTGTAAATACTCCACCAGCAGGATGGGTAACAACTGGCGAAGGTGCAGCAAATACGAATGACCTTACACCCAATGGAACATTGAGTGTAACAACCGGAGCCCTTAACACTACAACAGGCAATAATAACTTTGGTATTGAGCAACTGCCAGATAGCTATCCCCGTACACAATTTGTTCCATATCCTTCAGGTGGAATTATTCCTGCCGGAATAATAACAACAGCAGTAAGCGGAACCGATCCGGAAGATGGTGTCTTGGGTAATAATAATACTATTGTTATTAAAATTTTACCAACTAATGCGACGATGCTTTATAACGGGCAGCCAGTAACGGTGGATCAGACAATCGCTAATTTCAACCCCGCTTTACTATCCTTTACAGGTATAACTAGCGGGTCAACGCAGGTGGTATTTCAGTATGCTTTTGTAGATGCTGCAGGTCAGGAAGATCCAAGCCCGGCAACCTATACATTAACTTGGGCTCATACGTCACCACTTCCTATCAAACTGGAAAGCTTTACTGGCAAAGCCAACTCTTGCAATGCAGTATTGCTTAATTGGAAAGTAAGTGATGCCATTAATTTTAGTCACTTTGAAATAGAAAGAAGCAAAGATGGCAGCAACTTCCAAACAATAGCAACTGTTGTATTCGATGCAAATCGTGATAGTTATTTATTGAACGATAATAATGTAATGTCCGGTAAATACCAGTACCGGTTGAAAATGGTTGATATTGATGGAAAAAACAAGTATAGCCCGGTAGTTTTTGTACGGTTGGATTGTAATCAGAAACAGATATTGGTATATCCTAATCCGGTACAGGGGAAACTGATCATTAGTGGCCTGAACAATACTGAAAAAATAAATGTTTATGGCATCAACGGATCGCTGATGATTAACAGGGTGACAACCCGATACCAGGAAGAAATAGATATGACTAATTATAGTGCTGGTGCATACAGGATAGTGATAATGGATAATAAGGGGGAGATATTACATTCAACTACTATTATAAAGGCAGGACGGTAAGAGAAAGACGAACAGTAATCAGCCGGCGATATTTATATCGCCGGCTGATTTTGAAAAAATGGGTAGGTTAAAATTAAGCAGGAATATAAATATTCCATTATCACTTCACTAAATCAAGTGTAGCCTTTCCAACCCATTTTGGGACTATAAAAAAAGTCTTGTTGAAGATATCTTTGATTTCACTATTATCCTTTATGCAAAATGAATATTAGTTGATACAGCAGCGGTAATAAAAGTTCTTTTAATATTTAAAGTCGAAAAATATTTATAACACCTGATTTTGATGTCCAGGCATCATTTATCTCGCTTTGAGGTATGGTTAACACCATATTTACGACGGGCTTTTTCTAGAGCCTGTCCTTTTTTTAATACATTTTGGACAAATAAAAATATTTCTGCAAATGAATTATCTTTTAAGACTATAAAATATCGTTTTATTCTAATAAGCAGGTAAGCTTTTGAGGCCAAGTAAATTGGTTTCATGCTCAAGAAAACCGCCGGTGATATTCCTATCTGCCGGCTTTTTTATTTAATACCCCAAAATCAGTGTAGTCAAAATCATGAATTTTGGGGGTATAGCAAATGGTGTCTAAACAATACTTTTACCCGTGAGTAAATACTTTATTTATTACTCCAATCGAGTTCCCTCCAATTCCTTCTATTTCATTTTGTAGAAATCCTTCTTACGAATAGCCATACCTTTTGTTTGCTCTGATTAAAGCAGCTATTTCGTAACCATCAAATCGTAATTATATGAAAAGAAGATTACTTCTTATGGCTGTAGTATTATTCTCTGCAGCCCCAAGAATTTCCGCCCAATGTAATTTTATTAGCCCTACAGTAGAGCTTAATTTTATTACCACTCCAGTTGCAGGCTTTTGTGATATTAATTTCAACTTGTCATTTGAAATTAATCAAAATGCCGGCAGTAAATACACTTTTATACACCTATGGCGAACAAATGATTACCATACATGGGTAACTAATCCCTTATATGATGCATATTCTACAACTCAGAATAAGCAACCAGAGTTTAATAACCCTGGTGGAGAGTCCTTGAATATTTTACAGAATGCTCTGGCGACAATTGTTTTAAACAATGATATTAATTCCGTTACGTTTGAAACCTCATATGGCCCAGACCCGGATGCTCCTGTTAAAAATCCTGCTACTAACCCGGGCATTACTGTAATAAGGCAAATTGTTGGAGCAAACTATCGGTATACGATTTCCAATGTAGTAGTTCGGATACCAACACCGCCGGGCCCCAATGGATGTTCAAGTGCCCTCTCTTTTACCGGTGATGCATGGTCAAGCCAGGCAAATAACAGTAACCCACCGATACACTGTTCTATGTTGAATTGGTCTTACTCCATCAACGATGTGAATGTAACAGGCTTTAGAAACTGTACGGTACCTCTGCGTTATACAATTAACCTGACAACTACGCAAACAGCTCCATTTGACGTGTATTACGATGTGTATGTTGATGATGGTGATAATGTGTTTAATGCTGCACTTGATCATTTAGTGGTAAATGATAATGGTCCGCATACAATTTCAAATGGTTCCGGATATTCGGCCGGTAACCAGGCTTATGATGATGTGAATTCTCCCTATTCTGCAATTGCGTATAAAAACAATTCTCTCTGGTATGTTGTTACAGCCCCTACTATTTTTTCAAACGTAGCATTATACGAGACTAACAATAGTTGTGCAACACTGCCTGTTAATTTACTTTCCTTTAATGCCAGCCGAAATGGAGACAGGGTATTTCTTAAATGGGTAACGGCTTCCGAACAAAACTCCAGTGGCTTTGCAATTGAGAGACTAAACAATGGTATTTGGCAGGAGATTGGCTTTGTCGCTTCGCAAGCAACAGGAGGCACAGGTAGCGACCGGCTAATGTATCAGTATAACGATCTGAATACAGAAAAGAATATTACACAATACAGGTTACGACAAGTTGATCTTGACAGGGTATCTAAATACAGCGAAATACGTTCTGTGAAAGGATATGGACAGCCCTCTAAGATTATAATTTATCCCAACCCTTCTGTAGATGGGAAAATAAATGTGCTGTTTAATGATAAAGAAGTAAGCCGTGACATTATGGTATTAGATATGAATAGCAGAGTAGTAAAACAAATTACGTCTGTAAATACTAACAGCATAACGCTTACTGGTTTTGCGCCTGGAATGTATACTCTCCGGGTGGTTGTTACCAAAACAGGGGAGCAGTCAGTTGAGAAATTTGTTGTTTCTCAGCGTTAATTCGGTGTTTAAATACTAGAATGGCTGCCCAAGGGCAGCCATTCTTTTTTGTATTGTTTCCAGGCACTATGCACTATGCCGAGCAATAAATTAATATTATTAGCGAGGAAAAGTAGTAACCGTTACACTATGTACCGCATCACTCATCTCTTTAATTAATGATGCATCTTTTTCAATTGCATTCCCAACTACTATCACATCTGCACCAGCTTTACAATTCAAATATGCTTTTTCAGGTAGTATGATACCACCGCCAACAATAAGGGGAGCATCTATATGGTCAGCCACCGATTTTATCATGCTTTCGGTAATTGGTCTTTTGGCACCACTACCAGCATCCATGTAGATCAGTTTCATTCCCAGCATTTCTCCTGCCATAGCTGTACACATGGCAATCTCATTTTTATCGGCGGGTACGGGAGCTGCATTGCTGATATAAGAAACGGTTGTTGGAGCTCCGCCGTCTATAACGATATAACCGGTAGGCATTATTTCTAATCCGCTTTGTTTTACAAAAGGTGCGGACACAACATGCTGGCCAATTAATAATTCAGGATTACGTCCCGATATCAAAGAAAGATATAATAATGCATCAGCATACTTGCTTACTTGAGAAGGGCTGCCCGGAAATAAAATAACGGGGATATCGCAATTCTGCTTGATATGCTGTACACATTCGTCCAGGTGATTGGAAATAACCAGGCTGCCGCCCACCAATAAGTAATCAACTTTGGCTGAGATGGAAAGCTCTATCAGTTCATCCAACACGGCAGTATTGACCTTGTCGGGGTCTATGAGTACGGCAAAGGATTTTCTCCCTTGTTTCTTCCTATCGGCCAATGTGTTATAAATAGTTGACTTCATCCGGTACCGGTTCATTAATGCAAAAATGCGAAAAACTTTCCGCATTGCCCATTTGAAAACTAAACAAGCTTTTTTCGCTAAAAATCGGGGTGTTGTCCCAGTTTGAGAATACTAATTTCCGGGAGAAGGTTATAGGCCCCGTCCAGAGAGGAAAGAGGGGAGGAGAATACAAAAGAAGCGGAGAAACGTAGCTTCAATTAACTTATTCTCTCATTATCCTCTGTGCGTAATTTTTTTGATAACTTTTCGGAAAAGGAAATTGAACACTGCCAAAATCTGCACTCTTCAAATTGTATTGTTTATGATTTTTATATTGATGATAATTGGTCGCAACAACACTTCAAAAATGAAAATTAATACAATAGAATATTGTCTGAACATCTGGTAAAAGTACCAATTATCAGACCTGCAGCACCTGGTTTCTTTATTACAAAATACAACTCTACCAATAATAAAAGGGGAAAATTGTAAACAGATTGTGAGGCATGAAACAGATGCATACAAAGTCGATTTAGCTGTTATTACCATCCAATACTCCTGTTACAGGAAAGGCAATAACTAATAACACAAACTGTTTTTTGGGCAAAAGCAACTCTTAGCTTTCTTACGTTGGGTACAAACGAAAATCCCGGTTCTTTTTTTGATAACAATTATTTCATATAGATAACAAAACGATAATGCAGGGCTGTAAAGGCTTTGCGGGGATAGGTGCTTTAAAATCAGCCAGTACCAACGGTTTTAAAGGATTAAATCGTAAAAACCCTTGCCTGTTTTGCTTTTGCCATGAATAGATAAAGGCAAGAATTTTCTTAGTAGTTGAGGGTATACTTTCCAAAATTTTTTTTCCAAAAATGGGATACCCACTGTGAAGAAATACTGTGATGCAATACAGGCTTGCTTCAGGGGTTTACTGGGTGACCTTATCCACAGAATGTGAATATCTCTGACTATGAATTACAGATACTTAAAAATATTTTCGTCATGGACGATTACAGTTATTTAACCCGTTAGAAATTCTTTTTAGTTATGGCTACCAAAACCAAAGCATCCGCAAAAAGCGGGTTGCAATTTTCCCGTCGTTTTACCCGTGACGACGTGAAAGTGTTTGACATGTTTGAGTATGATTACCGCACTTCAATTATTCGTAACCCGAGTGGTGAAGTAGTGTTCGAAATGAACAATGTGGAAGTACCCAAGCAATGGAGTCAGATTGCAACCGATATACTTGCGCAAAAATATTTTAGAAAAGCAGGAGTACCCCAACCCGACGGAAGCCTGGGCAGAGAAACGTCTGCTAAACAAGTAGCTCACCGCTTAGCCAATTGCTGGAGAGCATGGGGCGAACTGTATGGATACTTTGCATCCGAAAATGATGCACAGGTTTTTTATGAAGAGTTAGTCTATAGCATCCTCAACCAAATGTGTGTGCCTAATTCACCACAATGGTTTAATACGGGTTTGTATGAAAGCTATGGCATTGCTGGAAAGCCACAAGGTCATTATTATGTTGACCAGGTTGACGGGCAATTAAAAAAGTCACAGAATGCTTATGAACGTCCCCAGCCTCATGCTTGTTTTATATTAAGTGTGAATGATGACCTGGTAAATGAAGGTGGTATCATGGACCTCTGGGTTCGGGAAGCAAGAATTTTTAAATATGGCTCTGGTGTGGGCACCAACTATTCTAACCTGCGTGGTGCCGGAGAAAAATTAAGCGGTGGTGGAACATCATCCGGCCTAATGAGTTTCCTGAAAATTGGTGACAGAGCTGCTGGTGCTATTAAAAGTGGCGGTACTACCCGCCGGGCAGCTAAAATGGTTTGTCTCGATTTAGACCATCCTGAAATTGTTGACTTCATCAACTGGAAAGTAGAAGAAGAGAAAAAAGTTGGAGCATTGATCGCAGCCGGCTATCCTTCTGGTTATGAAGATGAAGCATACAGAACAGTTAGCGGACAAAATTCTAATAATTCTATCCGTATTCCCAACTCATTCTTCCAGGTATTGGAAGAGGATGGTGATTGGGAACTGAAAGGAAGAATGGATGGAAGAGTAATGAAGAAAATTCCTGCAAGAGAATTATGGAACCAGATCGCTTATGCAGCCTGGCGTTGTGCAGACCCCGGTACACAATACAATACTACTATCAACGAATGGCATACTTGTCCAGAAGGTGGTGAGATAAGAGCATCAAATCCTTGCAGCGAATACATGTTCCTGGATAATACCGCTTGTAATCTTGCATCAGCCAACCTGATGAAATTCTTTGATACAGAAACCAACCAGTTTGATGTAGAAGGATATGAATACAATTGCCGTTTGTGGACGGTTGTACTGGAAGTATCAGTATTGATGGCGCAGTTTCCTTCTAAAGAAGTAGCACAACTGAGTTATGAATACAGAACACTCGGATTAGGTTATGCTAATCTTGGTACTATGCTGATGGTTAGCGGTATTCCTTACGATAGTGAAGAAGCAAGAGGAATCGCCGGTGCTATTACAGCAATCATGACCGGTATCGCATATAAAACATCAGCGGAAATGGCACAAGCTCTTGGTGCATTTCCAAGATACGAAGAGAACAAAGCTCATATGATGAGAGTAATGCGTAACCATCGCCTTGCTGCTTATGATGCTGATGAGTTTGAAACACTGAGTTTGAAACCAATGGGTATAAAAGCTCAGCACTGCCCGGATTATTTATTGAAAGCTGCCTGCAAAGCATGGGATGATGCAGTGGAGATGGGAGAGAAGTATGGTTACAGAAATGCACAGGCTACCGTAATTGCTCCAACAGGAACTATTGGCCTGGTAATGGATTGCGATACAACTGGCGTTGAACCTGATTTTGCATTGGTGAAATTTAAAAAATTATCTGGTGGTGGTTATTTCAAAATCATCAACCAGTCTGTACCAGCTGCGTTGAAAAATTTAGGTTATTCAACAAAAGAATCAGAAGCGATCATTAAATATGCAACAGGTTCTGCTTCATTTGCCGGCGCCCCTTTTATCAACCACCAGACATTAAGTGAAAAAGGATTTATCGCTGATGAGATCAAACGCCTCGATGCTGCGGCACTTACCGCTTTTGAAATCGGATTTGTATTTAATAAATATACATTGGGTGAAGAGTGTCTGCAAAGACTTGGCTTTACACCAGAACAGTATAATGACCTGGAATGGAGCCTGCTTGAAGCATTAGGTTTCAGCGATGAGCAGATAGAAGCTGCTAATGATTATGTATGCGGCACCATGATGCTGGAAGGAGCTCCTTTACTGAAAGATGAACACCTGCCTGTTTTTGACTGTGCCAATAAATGCGGCCCTAAAGGTCAGCGTTACATTCATGCGCATGGACATATCCGCATGATGGGAGCTACACAACCATTTATCAGCGGGGCTATCTCCAAAACCATCAACCTGCCTCATGAAGCAAAAGTGGATGAGATCGCAGATTCTTATTTGCTGAGCTGGAAATTGGGCCTGAAAGCAAATGCTCTCTACCGCGATGGTTCTAAATTATCACAACCGCTGAGTAACAAATCTGATAAAAAGAAAAAGGCTGACAACGGTCAACAGACGACGGTCGACAGTAGCGAGTCCGTGGACAGTGGACTGTCGACTGTGGACAATAATAGCAGCAACATTGTTGATTTAGGTAAGTTGACAGTGGAAGAGTTACTAGAGGAAGTACAAAAAAGAGTACAGGCTTCTCCTGACACCAAACTAAAAAGAAAACTGGCCAGTATAGTTGAAAGAAGAGCATTACCAGCCAAGCGTCGCGGCTTTACACAAAAAGCAAAGATCAACGGACAAGCCATCTTCCTTCGTACTGGTGAGTATGGTGACGGAACATTGGGAGAAATATTTATTGACATGGCGAAAGAAGGAGCTACGATGCGCAGTATGATGAACTGTTTCGCTATCTCTATTTCCATCGGTATGCAATATGGTGTGCCATTAGAAGAGTTTGTTGACAAATTTGCTTTCACAAGATTTGAACCATCCGGTTTTGTAGAACATCCTAATATTAAAACGACCACTTCTATTGTTGACTTAATATTCCGGATACTCGGTTATGAATATCTGGGTCGTACTGACTTAGTACATGTCTTAGACAAACCGGAAGTGATGAATACCGGGGCTGATGACTGGGATGAAGTGCCTTCCAATCCATTAGAGTATGTGAAAGACCCGGAATTATCAAGTGTAAGAGTTACTCCTTCCTCAGGAACGGTGGCTTCCCAACCGGTAAGAAACCAGCGTACAGCACAAGTGACAAAAAGTGATGGGGGTACTGATGCTGTTAATGCAGCCCTGCAAAGTATGCAGAGTGATGCACCCGCCTGTAATGTGTGTGGAAATATCATGATGCGCAGCGGCGCCTGTTACAAATGCCTGAACTGCGGCAACCAGGGAGGTTGTGGTTAATATTATATCACTAAAGTCTATATGGTTGTGGACAGAGTTCTTTATACAAATTAAGCAGTTAATCGGGCTAAAAACGGTGTAATCAACGATATATGGTTGATTAGTTTGGAATCTGAGATAAGCAATAGATACCGGAGGAAGCTTTCACCCAGTACCAGCTTATCAACAGGATTGCCAGTCGAGCTAGCCGCCATACAAGCACTGATAGAATCATATTATTGGTATTTAGTGGCAAAGTTAGCAAGAGAATCAAAGAAAGGATGCCTTGCACATGGAGGAAAATACCCGGCTAGTGTAAGCTAGTGTAATGCGTGTTGTATTTGACGGGCCGAAGTCCACAACCATTTTGTAACATGAAAAATTGGTTCAAACCAAAAGCGTTTACTCATCTAACACCAAAGCTTGGCTTCCAAGATGAGGCGTGGGTAACAGATTATGTCTCTAATAAACTAAATATTGCAAAACATAAATTTTTCCCACTTATTCATAGAACAATTATTGCAAAGAGGTTAAAAATTGGAAAAGACAAAGACGGCAATGAAATAAAAAAGCACTATACATACAAGGGTGAAAAACGGGAAACAACCGCTAAATACAGGGAAATATATTATCCCACTCATCTAGATGCCCATATTTATTCATACTATGCCCAAGAAGTATTAGGACCACTTTACGAGAGAGAACTGCAAAAAAACATTGCATTAGATAAAAGTGTTGTGGCGTACCGAAGAATCCCTCTTGAGGACAATTCAAGATGTAAATGCAATATCGATTTCGCTAACGAAGCTTTTGATGAAATAAAGAAATGTAAAGGCGAAATTGCTGTTTTGGCCCTTGATATAACTAAGTTTTTCGATAGTCTTGACCACGGTATTTTAAAGAAAGCATGGTCTAAATTACTTGGGAAGAGTTCTTTGGAAAAAGATCATTATAATATATTTAAGAGTCTTACTCAATTCTCATTTATAGAACTGAATACTATTTTAAAGGAATATGGGTTTAAATATCCGAATCAACTAATACAAAATGACATTGCTTGTTTTATCAAAGATGGAAGTGAGTTTAGAGCTAGGGTTAAAGAAAAAGGATATTTAAAAAAAAATCCTTTTCGAAAAGAAAAAATTGATGGAACTAAAAAAGTGATTGGGATACCTCAAGGAACACCTATTAGTGCTTTTCTTGCAAATCTTTATTTATTGGAATTTGATGAAAAGGTCTTAGAAATACTTGATGAAGGGAGTATTTATCGTAGATATTCAGATGATCTTCTAATAATTTGCTCTAAAGATAAGTATCAGGAAATATCTGAACGACTTTATGAATTGATAGAAGAGTTTAAACTAACTATTCAGCGTACAAAAACTCAGATTTCATTTTTCAATAATGGAAAATTAATGGCAAAGCAAAAGCCTGTCGTTTATTTAGGATTTCAATTTGATGGTGTTAATAAACGAATTAAATCGGCTAGTGTTGCTAAGTTTTATCGAAAACTAAAGCGGAATGTGAGATATCGTGGAGCAAGAGCATTTGTGGCAAGAAAAAAGAATGAGAATGGGATTGCAGTTGATGCAACTATTCATCGAAAGGCTCTTTACGAACGATTTTCTTTTCTGGGGGGGCGAGATAGACGGAAAACTAAACGAAGTTTTTTTTCTTACACTTATTTCGCAATCGAAGTAATGAAAAGCCCACAAATTAAAAAGCAGCTTTCAAAATCCTGGGACATACTACATACAGAGATTGCAAAATATGAGGAACGATATCAATTGCCCAGAATCAAAATTTAACGTACAGAAAAACCAAATAAAGAGTGTACCCATTAATTCTACATCCCGGCCGTGAAGCCGGGATGTTCGTTTGAGTAGAGTTTCTATAATTAAACCGGGAAAAGCTCAGGGAAAAAAGAATATTTCACTAGTAGTTCTTTATCAGTTTTCAATAAAGACAATTGTAATTTGCAATTACAAAATGCTCATCTATGAAAACCAGGATAATTGTACTACTGATCGTTGCCAGCTTTGTATTCCAGTCATGCCACCGGGCAATGAGCCCCTATGAAGCGGCCAATAATCCAAGAGGTAAGAAGTGCAGGGATATTAAATAGTTCTTGTGATATATATCATTCTCCGCCAAACACATTGTTTACGGCGCCTTCCAGCATGGGGAATTTTTCTACTACAAAATTTTTGATGGTAGCGATAGCCTGCTTTGCCTGCTGATCGGTAAGACCGGCTTCAGCTTTTAATTTTTCTATTAGCTCTTGCATATAAGTGGTATTAAAATAAAAAGGTCAGACAAAAACGTCTGACCAAATATCCTGAATAATCATTTAATTCTCTTATGCTACTTTCAATAAACTCAGCTTACTCTTGTCAAATTTCCGCTGTGCATATTCAAGGTCGAGTGTGAACTGTGTTTCTTTTGAAGAAGGTAATTCATACATCGCATCTGTAAGGATACCCTCACAAATACTTCTGAGGCCACGGGCACCCAATTTATACTCCATGGCTTTTCCTACCATAAAGTCAAGCACATCATCTTCTATTACCAGGTTAATGCCTTCCAGTTCAAATAATTTTTGATATTGTTTTAGCAACGCATTTTTGGGCTCAGTAAGTATGGCTCTCAGTGTAGCTGCGTCCAATGGATCGAGGTGAGTGACTACGGGCAAACGTCCCAGCAGCTCAGGTATCAGGCCAAACGATTTTAGATCTTGCGGGTTTACATAGCGCAGCAGGTTCTTCTTCATGTCTTCCTGCAATTCCTTGTCCACATTAAACCCAATGGTATTGGTTTGCACCCTGCGGGCAATCACCCTGTCGATGCCATCAAAAGCACCGCCGCAGATAAAGAGAATATTTTGGGTATTGATCTTTACTAATTTTTGTTCCGGGTGTTTACGGCCGCCTTGTGGTGGCACTAATACTTCCGAACCTTCCAATAATTTCAACAAGCCTTGCTGCACACCTTCACCACTTACATCACGGGTAATCGAAGGGTTATCTCCCTTTCGGGCAATTTTATCTATCTCATCAATAAATACTATTCCTCTTTCAGCAGCTGTTACATCATAATTACATACCTGCAATAAACGGGAGAGTATGCTTTCAACATCTTCTCCTACATACCCGGATTCAGTGAATACGGTAGCATCAACGATGGTAAAAGGGACATTCAGCAAACGGGCAATACTCTTGGCCAGCAAAGTTTTGCCGGTTCCTGTTTCACCCACCATAATAATATTACTCTTTTCGATCTCTACGTCATTGCTACTTGTAGTGGGTGTGTCAGTATTTTTCTGCTGTAAACGTTTGTAGTGATTATAAACTGCGACAGCCAGTGTCTTCTTGGCTTCATCCTGGCCGATCACATATTCGTCAAGGAATTTTTTTATCTCAACAGGTTTTTTAACGTTGAGCTTGAAGGAGGTGTTGCCCTTGTCGTCTTTAACGGTCAATTCCTGGTCGATAATTTCCCGTGCATGTTCTACACAGTTTTCACAGATATGCCCTTCCTGGCCGGCAATAAGTATCTTAACCTCATCACGGCTTCGGCCACAAAATGAACAATGTAAAGGATTTTTTGCCATAATATCTTTCAGTATAACGGATTAGGAACGAATTCGTCTCGCCTCAGGCGAGATACAAAATTATAAAACCGCCCGGATTAGAGCGGCTTTATTTATATTTTTAGCCTAAAAGGCTATCAACGAGAGATTTAGAGTTTGTCAACCATCTTATCCGCAATACCATAAGCAATGGCCTGCTCCGCATTCATCCAGTAATCCCGGTTAAAGTCTTTCATGATCTGCTCTACCGTTTTACCACAATTTTTGGCAAGAATAGTAGCCCCGATCTCTTTTACCCTCTTGGTTTGCTCCGCCTGAATTTCCAAGTCGGCACTAACACCTTGTATATACCCACCCAGGGAAGGCTGGTGTATCATAACTTCTCCATGCGGGAAAATATAACGACTGCCTTTTTTACCACCACTTAATAAAATGCTACCCATAGAGGCGGCAAGACCCATACAAATGGTACTTACCGGACTGCTGATCATCTGCATGGTATCATACATCACCATACCACTTGTTACTACACCACCGGGACTGTTGATATAAAATTTAATTTCTTCTCCGGGCTTGTCATTATCAAGCAATAGCAATTTGCTTACAATATCTTTTGCACTTTTATCATCCACTACGCCCCAGAGATAGACAGCTCTTTTTTCAAAAAAGTACCGTTCTAACTTTTTGTTGAACATGCCAGAATCACTGTCACTCTTTGGACGTTCTTCTTTTTCATCTGGTTCATCATCTTCCATTCTAAAATCGCTGTATAAAAATTGATTGCGGTTCATGTAAAAAATTTAATTGTTAAAGGTTTAAATTTTGAGGTTGGGAAACCTCTTTTCCTCCTTTTCTCTTTTCTTCCCTTAGCTTAGTCTTTTTTCTGTTTTCTTGGATTCGTCAATAGCACTTCATCCACCAATCCATATTCTTTGGCTTCGGCAGCGGTCATCCAGTTATCACGGTCAAAATCTTTTTCAATTTGTTCAATTGATTTGCCGGTATGGATATTCACTACTTCGTACAATTCTCTTTTCAGCTTACGGATCTCATTCACCGTAATTTCAATATCACTGGCCTGGCCACCGATGGCTCCGCTTGGCTGGTGCATCATGATACGGGAATGCTTTAATGCCGCTCTTTTGCCTTTTGTACCCGCTCCTAACAACACACAGGCCATTGATGCTGCTACGCCAATACAGATAGTGGCAATATCAGGACTTACATATTGCATGGTATCATACACACCCAAACCAGAGTAAACGCTGCCGCCGGGGCTATTGATGTACATATTAATGTCCCTTGATCTGTCGGACGAATCAAGGAATAATAATTGCGCAGTTACGATATTGGCTATTTCATCATTAATGGGATAGCCCAGAAAGATGATACGGTCCATCATCAAACGGCTGTATACATCCATCACTGCCACATTCAGGGAACGTTCCTCAATAATGTTGGGGGTCATGGCGGTTACCATGTGAGATGCATAACTGTGCAAAGTATTACTGGAGAGGCCACGGTGTTTCACCGCATATTTTTCGAATTCGGAATTAAACGTCATGTATGAAAGTTTAGAGTTTAGAGTTTAAAGTTCATCATTATTAAGCCTTGAACTTTAGACGTTTGAACGCATCAAATATCCGTCCAAATGCCAAAACCACAAAATTGCTGACACTAATATCTTTCAATATTGACTATTTGGCACAAATCATAAGAAAAAAGCTTCGCAAATAGCGAAGCTTTGTAAAAAGGAAAGAATATTTAATTTATGTCTCCCCTTTAGGGGGACATGGGGCTAATGATGGTGCTGATGCGCCTCTACCATTTTAGTGAACTCTTCTGCACTTATATCTTTATCGGCAGGCTTAAGTTGTGTAGCAGCCCATTCAAATATTTTTTGAGTCTGGATGCGGTTATATGCATCTTCCACATACTTTCTGTCTTTCATCATCTTTTCTACATAATCTGCTACCCAGGGTTGGTCATCGCTCAGGTTAGCACCACCCATGTAGCTGAATAATTGTTGTTTGGCAAAAGCTCTTATTTCATCCGGTGCTACCTGGATACCATTATCCTGTACAATTTTGTCAGAGATCAATGTCCATTTTAGCTGGCTAATGAAGGTGGGGAATTCCTTCTCTACTTCTTCATCGGTTTTAGGCGGCTGTGGGTTTTCTGGAGTACTACTTTGAGTCTTTACCCATTTCTTTAAAAAGCCTTCCGGAAATTCAATCTTGGTATGATCTACCAACTGGTGAAACACCTGGTCGTGAATTTGGTTATTGGCTTGCCCGTTCCAATAATTCTGTACTTCTTCTTTAACCTTATTGCGAAAATCAGCTTCTGTTTTTACTTCCTGGTTGGGATAAAGCTGGTTAAAAAATTCTTCGTTGAGTTCCTTTTTTTCCAGCAAACCTATCTTGGTGATCTGGATCTTGAAATGCTTTTGCGAAGCAGTAGGGTCGTTTTTGTCAAGCCCGAGGTCGTTGAGAATAAAATCAAGTTCCTTTTCACCAAAGGCTTTGTCTAACTGCACAATTACATAATCATTCGTCACCTTTCCAATGAGGTTGCTGCGAAAATCTTCTCTAAAATATTTTACCAGTAAAGAATTATCTTTTTTTATACCCCCTTCAGTTTCATTCCCATTTTCATCTGCTTCCATGAAGATCACATTTAGCACATCGTCTTCCGAATTAACAGTGTCCAGGTCTTTCATGTTACCATAACGGTTCTGCAAACGGTCAATTTCATTGCTGATCATTTCATCTGTAACGGTAACAACGTAACGGGTAGTTTTTGCTTTAGCCAGATCAGGCAAAGGGAAATCGGGTTTCATACCTACTTCAAACTCGAATGTATAGTCAGCCGGATTGTTTACATCCAGTTGTTTGAAATCTGACTCCAATGGAAGTGGTTGGGCAAAAATATCCAGTTTGTCATTTTGCAGGTAACCGATAAGCTCACGGTCAACTGTTTTCAGTACTTCATCAGTAAATAATGAAGGGCCGTACATTTTTTTTATTAAACCTGCTGGTACCATTCCTTTTCTGAAGCCGGGGATATTTGCTTTTTTGCTATATTCTTTCATTGCCTTTTCAAATGAAGGCAGGTAATCGGTCTTTTCCAGTTTCACTGTCAGCTTTTCATGCAGCAGACCGATGTTTTCTTTAGTAACTGTAGCCATTTGTAGTGTTGTTTAAATTAGTTTGAATAACGAACAAGGAACAGGGAATTTCGAATGGTGAAGTAAGATTCCTTTAAGCGGAGTCTGCATTCCTTGTTCATTATTCCTTGTTCCTTGCTCGAAATTGCTTCTGTGCGGGTGGAGGGACTCGAACCCCCATGCCTCACGGCGCCAGATCCTAAGTCTGGTACGTCTACCAATTTCGCCACACCCGCAATTCGGGCTGCAAATGTATGGCATTTGACCCTATTGAAGAGCTGAAATCAAGATAAAATGCCGGGTTTGCAAAATCCTGCAAAAATTGTCGCTGTCTACCAGCAAAAAATTGTACGTTTGACCTGTTCGGAGTTTATTATCCTCTATCTTCAGAATACCCCAAGACCATCTTTCCATTGAAGATTTAACTGATTTGCAGCAATATGCTGCAAGTATTTTTTTTGCAACCAAACTTAATAGTTCATGAGAAAGATCATCTTACTCTTGCTCAGTACATACATTTATTGTAGTACTAACGCCCAAAACCCTGCTTCTGTATTCACTATTGCGAACAGAATTATTACGTTGCCTTGCGGCACTAGCTGTACTTCCATTACTGCACAGGTGCCGCATATTAAGCAAACGACGGGTTATGTGGTTACCAATCCAACTTATATTCCATTTGCTTATTCCACCCCGGGAGGTACTGAAGTAACCTCCATTTACACCGATGATACATGGAGTCCAGTAATAAGTCCGGGTTTCAACTTTTGTTATTATGGCAATACCTTTTCCTCCTTGCTGATGGGGTCAAATGCAGCTATTACGTTTGATATTTCCAGGGCCGGCCAGGGAAGTGGTTATTCAATTAGTGCCACAACCGGGGCTATTCCCAACACAACGTATGCGCCGAATATGATATTTGGCCCTTATCATGATATTAACCCTAACCTTTCTTCTCCCAATAAAAAAATTGAGTGGAGGGTTGAAGGCACGGCTCCTAACAGAAGATTTATTGCCAGTTATAATGACATGCCTTATTTCGGGAGCAGTTGTACCACACCAAGAGCCACACACCAGATGGTTTTATACGAAGGCACCGGGGTAGTGGAAGTGTATATTAAAGACAAACCATCCTGTACCGCATGGAATAGTGGGTTAACTATATTGGGCATGCAGAATCAAACCCGTACGCAGGCTATAGCTGCAACAGGCAAGAATGCAACTGTATGGGGTACTGCTGCAATGGATTCCTGTTTCAGGTTTACACCATCAGGCGGAATTTCTAAGTTGAAGAGTGCTCAGCTTGTGGTAAATGGAACAGTAGTTGCCAACGCAGATACCAGCACCCTTTCAGCCGGAATTTTAAATCTAAATTTTCCAAATGTTTGTCCTACTGCAGACAGCACAGCTTATGTAATAAGGGTTACTTATAATGATTGCATTGGCGATCCCCCACAGGATATAGTTTTTACTGACACCGTGTTTGTAAAAAGAAATGCAGCGCCGGCATTTACAACTACTAAAATTGATGCCTCTTGTACTACTACCGGTTCTATTACAGTAACTGGTTCCGGGGGCACTACTCCTTATGAGTATAGTATTAATAATGGTACAACCTGGCAGTCATCTAACCTGTTTACAGGTCTTGCTGCCGGTACTTACGATGTAAGAATCCGTACAGTTGGTTCTACTTGTATTGCAACAGCTCAACAAGTAATCATCGCATTTACAAACAACCTTACCATGAGTACTATCAACGGTGGCACTATTTGTCTTGGTGCATCCTTTACTCCACAGGTAACAAGTAATGCAACAACTTACAGCTGGACACCAACAACAGGCGTAAGTAATCCCGCTATTATTAACCCGGTACTTACACCACAAAGCACCACTACTTATACAGTAACCGGTACATTGGGTACTTGTACTATTCAACGAACAGTTACAGTGACCGTAGTGCCTGGTGCTACTGCCAATGCAGGACCTGATGCTATCATTATCGCCGGTGATGTCTACCAGATGCAGGCAAGCGGATCATCCGGTACCTATCTATGGACACCATCTGCCGGCTTAAGCGGAACAACTATTCTGAACCCGACAGCTAGTCCCGCTGCCACTACTACTTATACATTAAGAGTAACAACACCATTAGGTTGTTTTGCAACAGATGATATTACACTTACAGTAATTCCTTATTGCGTTAAAGTAATGGAAGCCTTTACTCCGAACGGAGATGGTATTAATGAACGATGGTTAATTACCAATGGCAACTGCCTGCTTAATGCCAAAGTACAGGTGTATAACCGCTATGGATCTAAGGTTTTTGAATCCAATGATTATAAGAATACATGGGATGGAACGTATGAAGGCAAACCATTGCCGGATGGTACTTATTATTATGTTATTTCATTACAACTATTGAATGGAAAACAGGTAATACTGAAAGGCAATCTGACTATTCTGCGATAATCATTAAAAATTAATTTTATGAAACGTTATATAATTCTCTCTATATGTCTTGCCTATATCGGCAGTGCTTCGGGGCAACAATTAATGACTGCGTCATTATACGATCAGCATGGTAACCTCCATAACCCGGCTACAGCTGGTGCCAGCAAGCACGGTAGCGTTGGTGCATCGTATAGAAAAATGTGGGATGGTATTGACGGTGGCCCGCAAACAACTATTGTATTTGGTTCCGGTTACCTGGAAAATGCGAAAGTGGGAGTTGGCGGATACATATATAATGATGTAACTGGTCCTACCAAAAGAATGGGAGCACAGGTTGCTTTATCTTATCATATTCCACTGTCAAATGACGCCAGTTTTTCCCTGGGTCTTGAAGGAAGGTTCCAGCAATTTTCGATTGATAAAATAAAATTGCAGCAATCATTAGGGAATGACCCGGTGCTGGGAACACAGGATAGCCGGTTTAAAGGCGATGCAGGATTTGGTGTTGCTTATACAGGGAAAAAATTAAAGGCAGGAGTATCGGTAAGCCAGTTGATACAATCAAAACTTGATTTTTACAGTGGCAACCTGACAAGAACAGAAGAGGCCCGTTTGTACCGCCACTATTACCTGCATGGCAGTTATACAATTGATGCTGATGGCAGCACTAAACTTATTCCCAATATCTTATTTATTTATCTGCCTAATGCACCAACGGAATTCCAGGGTGGCATACGAGTGGAACATAAAGATGTTTTTTGGTGGGGAGTTGCATTACGGGCAAGACAAAGCTGGATGCTTTCTGCCGGTGTGAAAGTGCAAAAGAAATTTACTATAGGTTATTGCTTTGATATTTTTAGCACACCGCTGAGTGTGTATGACAGAGGAGCAAACGGTCACGAGATTTTGCTGAAGTATGATTTTTTGAAATAAGCAAGTAGGAATATCGAATAAGGAATTTTAAATAATTAATTAAGGAGACGCTGATTGTCAGGGTCTCCTTTTTATTTTAGTATTAAAATAAAGTATGAGCAGGAAATTTGATCTTGATGAAAGGTTGATTGAATTTGCGGCTGTCATAATTGATATTGCTGAATCGCTCCCAAAGACGCTGGCGGGAAACCACCTGGCCGGACAATTGGTAAGAAGCGGCACATCTCCGGCATTGAATTATGGCGAAGCGCAAAGTGCAGAATCGAGAAATGATTTCATTCATAAATGAAAATATCTGCAAAGGAACTTCGGGAAACCTATAACTGTCTTCGCATTATCCAAAAAAAGAAATGGCATGACGAAGAAAAAATGCAAACTGTGCTGGATGAAAACAACCAACTTATCTCCATTTTTGTTAAGAGTATAGAAACTGCAAAGAAGAATATTCAGAAAGGGTAGAGGGGAAATACTGAACAAGGAACAAGGAATTTCGAACAAGGAATTAAATACCTAAATTCGGAATTTATCAACTTCTTCATTCAGTATTCCTTGTTCCTTGTTCGATATTTGATTAAATTCGTAGACAATGGAAACTGTAGCACAGATACCGAAGTATAATTTAAACGACGAAGAGGAAAAAAAGCTCATCCTGCGGGAGTATCGTTCACTATTGAAGGCGGTGAAGACGAAATTGAAGCCGGGAGATAAAGACCTTATCCGTACCGCTTTTGAAATGTCGGCCGAAGCCCATAAAACCATGCGGCGCAAAAGCGGAGAGCCTTATATTCTTCATCCCATCGCCGTAGCCAAAATTTGTGCTGATGAAATTGGGCTCGGTGTACGTTCCACCATTTGTGCTTTGCTGCACGATACGGTTGAAGACACAGATATTTCATTAGAAGATGTAAAACGGGAATTCGGCGAAGAGATAACCCGTATCGTAGACGGGCTCACTAAAATTTCCAATGTCATAGATGTTAACGCTTCACAGCAGGCGGAGAATTTTAAAAAGATATTACTCACACTTACGGATGATCCCCGTGTTATATTGATCAAGCTGGCCGACCGGTTGCATAATATGCGGACACTCGACAGCATGAAACGGGAGAAGCAGTTAAAGATTTCATCTGAAACAGTATATGTGTATGCTCCTCTGGCACATCGTATGGGTTTGTATAATATCAAAACAGAAATGGAAGACCTGGCGATGAAGTACATGGAGCCGGATGTGTATAAGGACATTGCAAGGAAACTGTCTGAAACAAAAAAGGAAAGAAGCAAATACATCAATGAATTTATAAAACCTATTAAAGACAAATTAGATAAAGCACAACTGAATGCGGATATCTATGGCAGACCGAAGAGCATTCATTCCATCTCCAATAAAATGAAAAAGAAAGGAGTGGATTTTGAAGAAGTATATGATCTGTTTGCCATCCGTGTATTGTTAGATTCACCACCGGAAAGAGAAAAAGAAGATTGCTGGAAAGTGTATTCAATGATAACAGATGAATATACACCATCGCCGGAAAGATTACGAGATTGGCTCAGTAATCCAAAGAGTAATGGATATGAAGCTTTGCATACCACTGTGATGGGACCGCAGGGTCGTTGGGTAGAAGTACAGATCCGTACCAAACGGATGAATGAGATTGCCGAAAAAGGCCTGGCTGCTCACTGGAAATATAAAGAAGGGGCCAATGATGAAAGCCGTTTTGATAAATGGTTTCAGCAGATACGGGAAGTTATCAGCAACCAGGAAACAGACAGTATCGATTTCTTACAGGACTTTAAAACCAGTTTTCTTGCCGAGGAAATTTATGTCTATACACCAAAGGGTGATGTAAAAATGTTGCCGGTTGGTTCTACTGCGTTGGATTTTGCTTTTTCCATTCACAGTGCTATTGGTGTAAAAACCATCGGGGCAAAAGTGAATCATAAATTGGTTCCCATCAGTCATAAGCTGCACAGCGGTGACCAGGTGGAGATAATAACCAGCAGTAAGCAAAAAGCTTCAGAAGACTGGTTAGGCTTTGTGGTTACTTCCAAGGCAAAAGGAAGGATCAGGGATGCCCTGAAAGAAGAAAAAAGAAAAGTAGCAGATGAAGGTAAGTACACAGTACAACGAAAACTTGAGGGTATGGGAGTTTCCATGTCCCAGCATAATATTGATGAATTGGTACAATGGTACAAATTGCCATCACACCTTGATCTGTTTTACCAGGTATCAGTAAAAAATATTGACCTCAAAGACCTGAAGGATTTTAAAGTACATGGCGATAAGATTGAAGCGCCAAAGCCACTGAAGATTATACACGAGAAACAGGAATACATTCCGCAGCCGGGAAAAAAAGATGCAGAGCTGATCATCTTTGGCGAAAGCAGCGATAAGATCGTTTATAACCTGGCCAATTGCTGTAAACCGATTCCGGGAGATGATGTGTTTGGATTTGTAACAACGGGAAAAGGATTGACCATTCACCGCACCAACTGTCCTAATGCCGCCAAACTGCTGGCCAATTATGGCCACCGGGTGGTAAAAACAAAATGGGCTAAGAATAAAGAGATCTCTTTCCTTACCGGTATTAAGATCGTAGGAATGGATGATGTGGGAGTAGTGAATAAGATCACCATGCTTATTTCCGGCGAGTTGAAGATCAATATTTCTGCCCTTACTATTGAAGCCAAAGAAGGATTATTTGAAGGGAATATTAAATTGTATGTGCACGACAAAGAAGAATTAGACAATCTGGTAAGAAGTCTGCTGGCCCTCCCGGGTATAGAATCGGTAGAACGCTATGATATGGAAGACATTCCGTCCTGATGCGTAAAATCCCAGCTTTTTTGTGCACAATCAAGCCGCTTTATGCGGCCACAAATCAATATTTTGTTTAACTTGTTGACCTGCTTGGGCATCTGGAAATCACTAACTCAATCGTACAATTTTTATGAGATCAAAACTGCTGAAATCCCTGGCAGCATTAAGCTGTTTCTTTTTACTCTACGGCAATATTCATGGACAAGGTTTCGCATTTACCTGTACTAGAGATACTGTCATTCCTGGTTGTAACCCGGTTTGTTTTACGTTAAAAGGTATCATTCCTGACCTGTATGCAACCACTGGTTCTTATACTGTAAATCCAACAAGCTCAACTCCCGGATGTTTCCCGGTTTATGCGCAACCCGATGATCCGGCAGGTACACCAACAAGCCTTTCAATTGATGACAGGTATAGTACAGTGATCAATATCGGTTTTCCATTTCCTTTTTTTGGAGCAACCTATAATACGTTGATCGCAAGTACAAATGGTTATGTAAGTTTTGATGTTTCAAAAGCCGGAGCCTTTGCTCATTGGAGTATTGGTGCAGATCTGCCAAGTGCTACTTACGACAGGGCTATGATCATGGGTCCCTATCATGATCTTGATCCTTCAGTAGGAACATCACCTACACAGAAGATACAATACCAGACATTCGGCGTTGCTCCGCACAGACGATGGATACTTAGTTTTTACAGGGTGCCTTTATTCAGCGGGGCATGCAATGCTTTAATTGAAAATACACACCAGATAGTTTTATATGAATCAACAGGTGTTATAGAAATATTGGTATTTAGCAAACAAATTTGCCCCGGCTGGAATAGTGGAAGAGCTATTCTGGGTATGCAGGATTGGGCAAGAACGCAGGCTATTATGGCTCCCGGCAGGGCTGCTATTGCTAATGGATCATGGGGAACTACCAATATGAATGAAAGCTGGAGATTTGAACCTGCAGGTGGTGCATCACTTTTTAAAAGAGTAGAATTGGTTGACCTGGGCGGTGCAATTTTAGCCACAGGTACTACAGTACCCGCAGGCCCGGGTAGGCTGGAAGCATCTTTTCCTAATACCTGTGTACCTGCAGCTGGCGTTACATCCTATATTATCCGTTCTGTTTATACAAAAATTGATGATCCGCTAACAGAAATATTTGGAACGGATACAGTAAGAGTTTCGAGAGCAACCGGTGTTACTGTTACTTCTGCTACAACAGCTACGTTATGTAACGGCGCCACTGACGGTACAATTACTATTAACCCAACCAGCGGGACAGCACCTTTCACTTATTCATTGGATGGTGCTGCCGGTGTAACAGGACCTGCACCTTATACCTTTAACGGCGTAGCGGCTGGTCCGCATACAGTTACAATAACCGATAACAATGGGTGTACTTCTGTTGCTAATGTAAATGTGGCGGCAGGCCCGGCTATGACTACGACAGTAAATAAAACAGATGCACTTTGTAATGGTACAACCACCGGAACAATTACAGTAACACCACCAACGATTGGCACAGCACCTTTTGAATACTCATTGGATGGCATTACCTGGCAAAGCAGTAATGTATTTAACGGGTTGGCGGCTGGTAACTACACTGTCTTTTATCAGTCATCAGATATATGCCCGGGTAGCAGCCCGATTACTATTACTGAACCGCCGGTACTGTCTGCCGTTTCTGCTAATACAAATGGAACTTGTGATGGGGGTGCCGATGGCACAATAACCATTACAGCCAACGGTGGTTCTCCGGGTTACCAGTATTCTATTGATGGCATCACTTTCCAGGCATCTAATATTTTCAATGTTGTACCCGGCAACTATACTGTTTCAGTAAAAGATAATAATGGCTGCGTCACTACTTTTAATACGGTGGTCGGGCTTAACAACAATCTTACGTTTACTCCGCAAACAGACGCTGTTATTTGTGAAGGAACATCAACACAACTATCACTGACGACCAATGCAACTGGTTTTGCATGGTCGCCACGCATTGGTTTAAGTGATACGGCAATTTATAACCCGGTTGCCAATCCAATTGTAACAACGCAATATTATGTGAGGGCTACACTCGGAGTTTGTTTTATCAATGACACAGTTATAGTAAATGTGAACGCAGCTCCGGTGCCCAATGCAGGTGCCGATGGATTTATTTGTTATGGACAAACATATCACTTACAAGGTTCGGGAGGAGGTACACAATATTCATGGTCGCCGGTTACTTACCTGGATAATCCGTTATTGCCTGACCCGATCACTTCCGCACCAAAAGATATGACGTACACCTTGTCAATTCTTTCTGATGTCAATGGTTGTCCATCCCTGGTAACAGACCAGGTGACAGTGGATGTAACACCACCCATTAAAGTGAAAACATTCCCGTATGATACGATAGGTTATTCCGGTGATCAGTTTCAATTACTCGCTGTTCCTTCAGATACCGATGTAATTAATTATGTGTGGACACCAGCAACCGGTCTTAGTGATCCAACTATTCCTGATCCTATTGTTACTGTTGGTGCTATTGGTGATGTTGTACAATACCAGGTTGAAACATCTACCCTTGCCGGTTGCAAAGGCGCAGGATATGTAACAGTAAGAGTCTATAAAGGGCCTGACATTTATGTGCCTACCGGCTTTACACCAAATGGTGATGGTAAAAACGATAAGTTCACCCCATTCCCCGTGGGCATCAAGAGTTATAAATATTTCAGGGTATTTAACCGCTGGGGCCAATTGATATTTGCTACTACCAAACTGAATGACGGCTGGGATGGAAAGATAGGCGGTCGGGAACAGCCAACGGGTACCTATGTCTGGATGATAGAAGGGGTGACTAAAGATGACCGTATAATTACGAAAAAAGGCACTGTCAACCTGATCCGGTAAGAAAAAGCATAAAAAATTATTGGAGCCACTCTTGTTAAGCAGGAGTGGCTTTTTATTGGCCGGAATTTTGTGCGTAATCAAGATGACTGGCCGCTCAGAACCGATATTTTGTTTAACTTGTTGGCTTCTTTCGGCATCTGGTAATCACTAACAACTGTGTCTTTTTATGAGAATGAAATTGCTGAAGCTTATAGCTGTAACGGGCTGTTTTCTCCTTTTTACAAATACATCAAAGTCTCAAAATTGCATTCCAACAAATATTGGCGGAGCAGTAATTAACCTTGCCTGTAACCAGGTTTGTTCAACACTTACTTTTCGGATACCGCATTTAAAATCCAGTACAGATTATACGCTGGTTAATGTGCCGTATACACCATATCCTTATAATACTGCAACTGGTACAGAAGATCCTGCCTTGTATGCAGATGATCAGTATAGTTTTTTGGTGAACCTGCCTTTTACATTTTGTTTTTACGGAAGCAATTATACAAGTACAGTAGTTGGTTCAAATGGGATAATGACATTCGACCCTGCCAATGCATCTTGTGCCAATGCATGGCCGATTACTCAACCGATTCCTTTTGCAGGTGGAACTATCTGTAGCTCGGCATCAACTTATTATCCGAAAGCGTCCATTATGGGTGCTTATTCTGATCTTGATCCACGGACTGTTGCGAGCCCTGCAAGCAGAAAAATTCAGTGGGAGGTACTAGGTACAGCACCCTGCAGAAAATTTGTAGTGAGTTATTTCAATATTGGTGTTTTTGGATCTACCTGTGGATTGACCACCCCCAATACTTTACAAATGGTGATCCACGAATCAACAGGTCTTGTGGAAGTTTTTATTGAACGTAAAGCCTGTTCTTCCAGTACAAATGCCGGAAGGGCAATATTAGGTATACAGAATTGGGGACAAAACCAGGCAATAGCTGCTCCGGGAAAAAACAATACGGTCTGGAATGAAACGAATACTGGTTATAGGTTTATACCATCAAGCGGACCATCAAGATATGTTATCTCCGAACTGCTTGACTTATCTGCCACTGTAGTTTCTACTGCCGATACTGCTACGACGAGTGCAGGTCTTCTGGATGTAAGCTTTACTAATTTCTGCCCACCTGCGGGTAGCAATCAATATGTGGTGAGAACTACTTTTTCTGCTTGTGATAATCCGGCTACTCTGTTAACCAGTTTAGATACTATCACCATAAACAGAACAAACAGTCTTAATGCTACAGCTGTTACAACTAATACGGCTTGTGGTCCTCCCAGCGGTACAATTACGGCTACCGTTCCGGCAGGTGTAGGTACCGCACCTTACACTTTTGTACTAGATGGTGTCGTTACGTTTACAGGTGCCAGCCCTCATACTTTTACCGGAGTAACTGCTGGCCCTCATACAGTTGTTATAACAGATGCATCCGGTGGTTGTACCAGCACTATCAATGTTACAGTCAACCTTACCAATGGCATTACTGCAAATGCTACAACAACTGCAACCGCCTGTACGGGTGTTAGCAATGGAACAATTGTCGTAACCCCGACTACCGGTACTGCACCTTATACATATTCATTAGATGGAGGAGCGGCTGTTGCAGGTCCTGCTCCTTATACATTTACCAATGTGGCTTCTGGTCCGCATACAATTGTTGTAACAGATGCGGCAGGCTGTGTTTCAAATATTATCAATGTAACAGTAGCTGTTGGCCCCGGTGTAAGTGGTAATGCTACACAATCGGCTACCTCCTGTCCAACGGCAACGAATGGTTCCATTACTGTTGACGCAACTGCAGGCACTGCACCGTTTACTTATCAACTCGATGGTGGTGCATTTCAAATAGGTGCTAACCCTTATACATTTACCAATGTTTCTTCCGGCGCACATACAGTTGTTATCAGGGATAATGTTGGATGTACCCGTACTATTAACGTTACTGTTTCCGCTGGGCCGGTATTAACGGCCAATGCTGTACAGTCTGCTACTTCCTGTAGTGGTGCTTCTAATGGCTCTATAACAGTAACACCTACCAGTGGCGTCGGTCCATACAGTTTTTCAATAGATGGCGGAGCTTCAGTTCCGGGAGCCTCCCCGTTTACATTTACAAACCTGGCAGCCGGTGTTCATACCGTAATAGTAACCGATCTTTCTACTGGTTGTATCAGTAGTAATATTCCTGTTACTGTTGTAGCTGGTCCATTATTAACTGCAAATGCTGTAACTGCGGCAACTTCCTGCAGCGGTGCTACCAACGGAACGATAACCGTAACACCAAACAATGGTAATGCTCCCTATACTTTTTCATTAGATGGAGGTACAGCTGTTGCTGGTGCAGCTCCTTACACTTTTACCAATGTTTCTGCCGGTCCTCATACAATCGTAATGACAGATGGTGCCGGTTGTGTAACCAATACAATCAATGTTACAGTAACTGCAGGTCCTGCGCTGACTACTACCGCTACGAAAACAGATGTACTATGTAATGGTGGTGCGACAGGAACAATTACTGTGGCACAACCTGCAATTGGTAGTGCCCCATATGAATATTCATTGGATGGAATAACATGGCAGGCGTCTAATAATTTCACCGGGCTGGCCGCAGGTACTTACACCGTTTATTACCGGGAGGCCAACGGTTGCCAGGGCACTTTAACAATAGATGTAGCAGAACCAACCGTGTTAACGGCTACTGCTGCAATGATTCCTGTTGTTTGTAATGGTCAAAGTAATGGTATTATCACTGTTACCACCGGAGGTGGTATTTCTCCTTATGAATATTCTATTGATGGCGGAACAACCTGGCAAAGCAGTAATATATTTAATGTGGCAGTAGGAAATTATACTATTATTATCCGGGATGTAAATAATTGTACCACTACTCAAACTATCAATGTAACAGAGCCGGCGGCCTTAACTGCTTTTTCTGCTAACAGTGCTGCCAGTTGTGATGGTGGCAATGATGGTGTGATCACTGTTACGGCCAACGGAGGCAATGCGGGGTACCAGTATTCATTAGACGGTATTACTTTCCAGGCATCGAATGTATTTAACGTACCCCCGGGCAACTATACAGTTACTGTAAAAGATAATCTTGGTTGTACTACTACTTTTAATACGGTGGTTGTATTGGGTAGTAATTTTTTACTGACGCCACAAACAGACCCGACTATTTGTGAAGGCACATCCACACAGTTACAACTTGTATCAAATGCAACACAATATGTATGGACACCGGCAACAGGTCTGAGCTCAACAACTATTGCAAATCCGGTAGCTAATCCAACTGTAACAACAACCTATTATGTAACAGCCACACTCGGCCGTTGCAGTGGTGAGGATACGGTGATCGTAAATGTAAATGCAGCACCCATTCCTGATGCAGGGGCAGATGGATTTATCTGTTATGGGCAAACGCACCAGTTGAATGCTTCAGGAGGTACACAGTATTCATGGTCACCTACTACTTATTTAAATAATCCTGCTATAGCTAATCCCATCTCTACACCGGCAAAAGATATAGTTTATACGTTGTCCATCTTATCAGATATCAACGGATGTGCTTCGCTGACAACAGACCAGATGAGGATAGATGTAACACCGCCGATCAAAGTGAAAACATTTCCTTATGATACTGTTGGTTATAATGGGGATCAGTTCCAGTTACTGGCAGTGCCCTCTGATACGGATGTAATTAATTATTCCTGGTCACCTGCAACAGGATTAAGCGATCCGAACATTGCCAACCCGATTGTAACTGCAGGAGCTATCGGTGATGTGGTGCAGTACCGTGTTATTACTTCTACGATTGCCGGTTGCAGAGGTGAAGGTTATGTAACGGTGAGAGTATATAAAGGTCCGGACATTTATGTGCCCACCGGATTTACACCAAATAATGATGGCAAGAATGATAAATTCACTCCGTTCCCGGTTGGTATCAAGAGTTATAAATACTTCCGGGTGTTCAATCGTTGGGGGCAATTAATTTTTTCCACTAATAAATTGCATGATGGGTGGGATGGTAAACTTGGCGGTAGAGATCAGGCATCTGGTACGTATGTATGGATGATAGAGGGAGTCACTAAAGATGACAGGATTATTACCAAAAAAGGAACTGTAACATTGATACGCTGATAATTGATTGATAAATAAATTGAAGCCCCTTCTCTGGTTAAAACGAGAAGGGGCTTTTTTTATCCGGAGATAATAAAAGCCTGATGCAATTATTGATAACCAGCGCAATGTGGGTTTCCTTTGCCCGGTATTTTTTGTACCTTGTAAGCTGATTCAATACCTGTTCAAAACCTGTTTATCCTTATAATTCCGTTATGAGAAGCAAGCTGACGAAGTATCTGGCTCTCCCTTTCCTCACTATCATATCTTATGTACCCGTTTGGGCACAGAGCTTTACGTTCAATTGTACAAGAGATACGTTGATTCCACTTTGTTCGCCTGCCAACTGTTTTACGTTAAAAGCAAAGATCCCCGACATTCATATTCAGTCGGGTTCTTATACTGTAAACCCAATTGGTGAAACACCATCAAGTTGTTTTCCAGTTTATGTACAACCCAATGATCCGGCTGGTACTTCTGCTAATCTTTTGATAGATGATTTTTACAGTTCAGCATTCAATATTGGTTTCCCGTTTCCTTTTTATGGAGTCACTTATAATAATCTGATCATTAGTCCTAATGGTGTAGTTTCTTTTGATGTTTCAAATGCCGGCACTCAAACACACTATGGCATTCTCCGTGATTTTTTTGGACTAAGTGCTTTGTCCGGAACACCAGAAGATTTACCCAGCAGTTTATACGACAGGGCTTTGATAATGGGACCCTACCATGATTTGAATCCAGAAGAGCCTACATCACCTAACAGAAGAATACAATACCAGGCCATCGGTGTGGCGCCACATCGAAAATGGATCGTCAGTTTTTTTGAAATGCCTTTGTATTATAATACCGGTGGTTGCAATTTGCTGATTGAAAATACTCACCAGGTTGTGCTGTATGAATCAACAGGTATTATTGAAGTACTTGTTTTTAGCAAGCAACCCTGCACAGCCTGGAACGATGGTCGTGGTATGATCGGTATTCAAAATTTTGATCGCAACCAGGCATTGATGGTTAATAACAGGCGGGCATCAGATCCGCCCTGGGGTACACCCGGTATGCAGGAGTCATATCGCTTTGTTCCGTCAGCGGGTGCTTCTCTTTTTAAAAGAGTGGAATTATGTGACCTCAGCGGAACAGTACTTGTAACAGGCACTACGATAAATTTGGGTAATGGAAAATTGGAAGCTTCTTTCCCAAACGTTTGCCCTGTAGTTGGTTCAACAGTAACTTATATTGTAAGGTCTGTATATTCAAAATTTGATAACCCGGCTGTAGAAATATTTGGAACAGATACGGTAAGGGTAACAAAAAATACAGACCCCGATCTATACGCAACAAGTACTACTACCAATACTGATTGTTTTATCTCAACCGGAACTATTACAGTAACGGTTCCTCCCGGTACAGCACTGCCTCCTTATCTTTTTCAACTTGATGGGGGCACACCTGTTAGTGGTGTAAGTCCGTATACATTTACAAATGTAGGCCCGGGTCCGCATACAGTAGTTGTTACAGACCCAACCGGTACTTGTAGCAGCACCATTAATGTTACTATAAATAGAGATAATTCTTTAACTGCTACTACTGCAACAACTGCCACGGCCTGTGCAACAGTAGCCAACGGGACAATAACAGTAACTGCTACTAATGGAGTGGGTCCTTATCTTTTTAAGTTAGATGGGTTTGCAGCAGTGGCGGGTCCCAATCCATTTACTTTTACCAATGTAAACAACGGCAGTCATAACATCGTCGTTTATGATGTCACGGGCTGTCAGACCAATATTATTACTGTAAATGTGGCGGCAGGGGCAGGGGTAAATGCAATTACGGTTCCCACAGCAACATCTTGTGCGGCCATAGCCAATGGAAGTATTACTGCAACTGCAATTGCAGGAGTAGCCCCCTTTACCTGGCAATTAGATGGTGGCCCGATAGTAAGTGGCGCCAGTCCTTACACTTTTACCAATGTTGCATCGGGTCCGCATACAGTTATTATTTATGACAATATTGGTTGTAGCAGGGTTCTAAATGTAAATGTAGTAGCAGGCCCTGGTGTTAATGGAACAACAAGTTCTACAGCCGTGTCATGCCAGGGAGTTGATAATGGAACAATAACAGCAACGGCTACTTTCGGAACAGCGCCTTTCGAATTTTCATTGGATGGAGGAGCCTTTCAAACCGGATCGAATCCTTATATTTTTACCGGCGTCTCTTTTGGACTGCATACCGTTGTTATCAGGGATAATGTTGGCTGTACAAGGACGATCAATGTAAATGTTTCATCTGGTCCAACACTTGCAGGCAACGCTGCATCAACTGCTACCAATTGTAATGGTGCTTCCAACGGAACCATTACAGTATCGCCTACAAATGGAACCGGGCCATATACCTATTCATTAGACGGCGGCCCGTTTGTCCCGGGAGCAACACCTTATACATTTACCAATGTAAGTTCGGGTTCACATACTGTTGTTATCAGCGATGCTCCCGGATGTATTTCCAATATTATAAATGTAAGCGTAGCAGCCGGACCCGTTATAACAACTACTATCAGTAAAATTGATGCATTGTGTAATGGCAGCGCAACGGGAACCATCACCGTAACGCAACCTGTATTAGGCGCCGCACCTTTTCAGTATTCATTGGATGGAGTAACATGGCAGGCCAGTAATAGTTTTGCCGGACTTGCTGCAGGTACTTATATAGTTTTTTACCGATCCAGTAATGGTTGTCAGAATTCGCAATCAATTACTATCGCAGAACCGACTGCACTTGTTGCTACCGCATCTACGGTGCCTGTAATATGTAATGGTCAGAATAACGGCATTATTAACCTTTCTCCGGGTGGCGGTGTATTACCCTACCAGTTTTCTATTGATGGTGGTGTTACCTGGCAAGGAAGCAGCACATTTAATGTAGCCGCAGGTAATTACACAATTACTATCAGGGATGCTAACAATTGTATTATCACAAGACCGGTAACTGTTACGCAGCCTGCTGTCCTTACGGCTACTTCTTTAAATACAAATGCAAGTTGTGATGGAGGAAATGATGGACGGATAACAGTCAATGCCAACGGTGGTAATACTAACTACATTTATTCAATTAACGGAGTCAATTTCCAGGCATCTAATATTTTCAATGTTTCACCCGGCACATATACCATTTCTGTAAAAGATAATCTTGGATGTAGCACAACATTCAATACTACAGTTGGGTTGACGGTGAATCTTTTCCTGTCACCTCTTACAGACCATACGATTTGCGACGGAACATCAACCCAACTGAATGCGGTTTCTAACGCAACAATATATTCATGGTCACCGGGAACCGGATTAAGCAATACTACTATTCCAAATCCGATTGCCAATCCCTCAATCGCTACTCAATATATCGTTACTGCTACTCTTGGTCGTTGTACAACCACTGATACATTAATTGTTAATGTGAATAGTGCCCCGATACCAAATGCCGGTCCTGATGGAGATATTTGTTATGGACAGAGTTATACGTTGCAGGGCATGGGTGGTGTTCAGTATAGCTGGACCCCGGCTATTTACCTTAATACAACTTCTGGAGCGAACCCAATAGCAACACCTACCAAAACAACAACATATACGTTATCTGTTATTGATGCAATTGGCTGCCGGTCTTTAGTAACTGATGATGTAAAAGTGGTAGTATCAAGACCGATGCGGATCTATACATTTCCGTTTGACACAACGGCCCATGCCGGTGATCAGTTTCAACTATTAGCAGTTTCAGACGGTATCAGTTATACCTGGTCACCAGCGGGGGGATTAAGTAATCCGAATATTGCAAATCCGATTGTTACAGTGGGTGCCGTTGGTGATGAAATAACTTACCAGGTTGTTGGTGTAACAGACGAAGGTTGTAAGGGCGAGGGATATGTAAAAATTAGAGTATATCAGGGGCCTGAAATTTATGTACCCACTGGTTTCACTCCCAATAATGATGGTAAGAATGATAAATTCACTCCATTCCCTGTTGGGATCAAGAGCTATAATTATTTCAGGGTGTTTAACCGCTGGGGACAGCTGATATTTTCCACCACCCGGCTGAATGATGGCTGGGATGGTAAAATAGCAGGGCGGGAACAGCCCACAGGGGTTTATGTATGGATGATCGAGGGTTTAAGCAAGGATAACAAGGTGATTACCAAAAAGGGAACAGTAACACTAATCAGGTAATAAACAAGCAGGGTTGATAAGTAGGGTTCAATTGGGTATAAAAATTATCAGAAGCTACAGGAATTAATGCGGCGGCTTTTTAGTGAAGCCTTATTTTTGCTCGCCTATTAAATAATAATCCAGCAAATGGTAGATGTAATACTTGGCCTCCAATGGGGCGATGAAGGAAAAGGAAAAATAGTTGACTTTTTTGCCAAAGACTATGATGTAGTGGCCAGGTTCCAGGGAGGCCCGAATGCGGGTCATACTTTATATGTTGATGATAAGAAGGTGGTGCTGCACCAGATACCCTCTGGTGTTTTTCGCCCTGGCATTATTAACCTCATTGGTAATGGAGTAGTGCTTGACCCCATTACATTGAAGAAAGAATGTGATACAGTAGCTTCATTTGGTATTGATTTGAAGAAGAATCTTTTTATCGCCGAACGTACACATCTCATTCTTCCTACTCACCGGGCATTAGATAAAGCAGCCGAATTGTCGAAAGGCCATCAGAAAATCGGATCTACATTGAAAGGTATTGGCCCGACGTATATGGATAAGACCGGTCGTAATGGATTACGTGTTGGCGATCTGCTGGATAAGAATTTTACTACCTCTTATATTAAACTAAGATTAAAGCACCAACGTTTGTTAGATAATTTCAATTTCCAGGAAGATATTACAGCCTGGGAAGAAGAATTTTTTGAAGCCCTTGAGTTTTTAAAAGAATTGAATATTGTTAATGGAGAATACTTTATTAATGATAAGATCAGGGCGGGTAAAAAAATATTGGCTGAAGGTGCACAAGGCAGTATGCTGGATATTGATTTTGGCACATTTCCTTATGTAACGTCTTCCAGCACGATATCTGCTGGTGTTTGCAGTGGATTAGGGATTGCACCACAGCATATCAGAGATGTAATAGGTGTTACAAAGGCCTATTGCACCCGGGTGGGTAGTGGGCCTTTTCCTACGGAATTGGATAATGAAACAGGAGAGGAATTAAGAAAAACAGGGAATGAATTTGGCGCAACGACAGGAAGACCCCGCCGTTGTGGCTGGATTGACCTGGTGGCCTTAAACTTTGCCTGCATGATAAACGGGGTGACAAAAATTGTGATGACCAAAGCCGATGTGCTGGATGCATTTAAAGAATTGCAGATATGCACTGATTATAACCTGGGGGGAAAGAAAAGCCGGGAAATACCTTTCCAGATGGACAGGCAAAAGCCTGAACCGCTGTATAAATCATTTACCGGCTGGAATACAGATACCAGTGCAGCGAAAACCTATACTGAGTTGCCTGATAGCATGAAGACTTACGTTAAGTTTATTAATGAGTACCTTGGCGTAAATATTCATTTTATTTCCAATGGGCCGGGCCGGGAACAAATTGTTGAAGTAGGGTAGATTTGCCATATTTGTATAAAGATTCTTTGTTACCCGATTGTGAAGGTCTTCAAAAGAATAAAAAAAATATTTTAAAAGATTTGGCTAATTAAAAACTTCGCTGAAATTTTACAGCAATAATCCTATATAGACAATGCCAGTAAAACCAGATAAAGAAAAAAAAATCACGGGGAAAATTAATTCCGCCTCTGAGAAAGCAGCAGCAAAAAAACCGTCTTCAAAGCCTACCAAAAAAGAGGAAGAAGAGGATGATGATGATTTGGATGATGATGATGAGGTAGCACCTGCCAAGAAGGCTGGAAAAGCAGCCGCTTCTAAAAAGGGTAAAGAAGATGATGACGATGATGATGCTGGCGATGAAAAGCCGGATGATTGGGAAAAACCTGAAGAGGAAGAGGAATGGGATCCTGATTTTGAAGAATTTGATGTTCCTAAATCAACAGGAAAAAAAGTTGCCGGAAAGAAAGGTGCGGATGACGATGAAGATTTTAAAGTTGATGATGAATTCAAAGATTTGTTTGATGACAAGGATTTTGATGATGACGAGGATGATGATTATTAATTGTACCTTTTCAAACTATTGAATACTACAACTTCAACTAACTGCACTTTTACAATAAGTGATTTTGTACAGGCGAAAGATAAAGTGTTGAGCTGGGCAATACAGTTCAACACTTTTTGTTTTTTAGATAATCACCAATACCAGATTGAGCCACACTCTATGGAATGCCTCCTGGCCGCAGGAGTAAAACGGGAACTGAAAGCAGATGCCGGAAACGCCTTGACTCTATTACAAAAATTCACAGATGAAAAGAAAAGCTGGCTATTCGGTCATCTTGGGTATGATCTGAAAAATGAGATTGAAGCACTCTCTTCTTACAATCCTGATAGTATAAAATTTCCCGATTTATTTTTTTTCGAACCAGAGATTATTATCAGGCTTTCCCATGATGAGATGGTTATTGAAGCCGATGATCCGGCAGCAGTATTTGCTGGTATATTTGATACGATTGAATTTGGAGGAACGGTCACTGCTCCTTTTGCAATTAAAAACAGGATCTCACAGCAAGAATACATTTCCATTATCAGCGATTTAAGACGGCATATTCTGCGGGGTGATTGTTATGAAATAAATTTCTGCCACGAATTTTTCGCTGAGGATGCAGTGATAAACCCGGTAACCATTTATAAAAAACTCAGCACCATTTCACCGAATCCCTTTTCTGCCTTATACAGAATGAATGATCAATGGCTGATATGTGCCAGCCCGGAACGGTTTTTAAAAAGACAAGGAAATAAAATTTTATCACAACCTATTAAAGGCACGTCAAGAAGAATATTGAGTGATGGGGAAAAAGACAATAAGAGTAAAGAAGATTTAAGGGTAAGCTCAAAAGACCGTTCAGAAAACGTAATGGTAGTTGATCTGGTAAGAAATGACCTTGCTAAGATTTGTGAAGAAGGAACCGTAGCAGTGGATGAGTTATACGGTATTTATTCTTTCCCGCAGGTACACCAGATGATTTCAACTGTAAGCGGGGATTTAAAAGAAGGTATTTCTTTTTCTGAGATCATCAGGGCCACATTCCCCATGGGCTCTATGACCGGGGCGCCCAAAAAAAGGGTCATGGAACTGATTGAGCAATATGAAAAAACAAAGCGGGGAATTTTTTCAGGGGCAGTTGGTTATATCTCACCCGATGGAAATTTTGATTTTAATGTTGTAATACGAAGCATTATGTATAATGCGGCATCAAAATACCTTTCATTCCAGGCGGGTTCTGGTATTACGTTTTACAGTGATCCGGAAAATGAGTGGGAAGAATGTTTAATGAAAGCGGCAGCCATGAAAAAAGTGCTGGAAGAAAATAGTTCCTATTAATTAGTGCCTGAATTGGTTGATTTCAGGAGCAACTGGAGGCTTTCGTCAAGTATCGTATATCTTTTCGCCACAAAAGTGTTCATCTTTTGGGTAGGTAACCGCAGTTCATATTTACCATCAAGGGCAATCTTATTATCAAAGCCGGGATTATAATGATCGAAAGTTGCTTTATCCATTTCAATATGCTTAAGTATGACCGTAGAATTGAAACGTCCGGAAATAGGATAAGCCGTTGAATTTTTCATTTCATCTTCTTGCAAATTTGAACTTCCATTCACCAGCAAATCTTTCATTTCTTTTTTAGTAACAGTAGTAATACCACCTTCTCCTTCAAAAATATAATGGGTGCCGATGAATTTTTTGACATGGTTCATAGATTCAACAGGAAGAAAATATTGCAATGACCAGAAATCTTTACTTCCTCCGCTTTTACGGATAGCTTTATCTACATTACCAGGCCCGCCGTTATAGGCTGCTAAAACCAATAGCCAGTCGCCATATTTTCGATAAAGATCAGTCAGCAATCTTGCCGCTGCATGGGTGCTTTTATAATAATCCAACCTTTCATCATTACCTTTTCTAATGCTTAAACCATACTGCTGAGCTGCTGCAGGCATAAAAGCCCATGGACCACAAGCTCCTGCCCATGATTTTGCATTGAATTTCAAGCCTGATTCAATTACAGCGAGATACTTCATCTCTATTGGCACACCATGTTGTTCCAGAACATCATCCATCATGTCAAAATAGGGCTTTGCCCATTTTTTCATTTTCAGAAATCCTTTTTTGTTCTTGGAAATGTAATTTTCTACAAAACTGATGGCCATTGGGTTTAGTCGGGCTCCGTTTGTGCCATCACCTGATACAGCGGTTGTCAAAAGATCCTTGAAACCTTTCTTAGGGTCGATGAGTGGCTGAGTAAGAGAATCTTTAATGATGCTGGTGTCGCTGATTACAGCCTTTATATTCAAGCCCTGGTGAATACCAGTTGCTTTCGCGGCTTGCACCAACGAAAAGCCCAGGATCCCCATTATCGATATTTGCCGTAATTTTCTCAAACCAAATGATTATTAATGACTTACAGGCTTTTTTGCTCTAAAAGGAGCTTTGAAACCTGCAGCAAAGATACTTCATCGAACCGGTTTGACATCACTTGGAGGCCGAAGGGCATGCCGTTACTATGTTTGAAAAGGGGGATTGAAATGGCAGGAATCCCTACCAAATTGGCCATTACTGTGTAGATATCAGCGAGATACATGGCAATTGGGTCGTCCATTTTTTCCCCGGACTTGAAAGCTGTAACAGGGGAGGTAGGGAGCAGAATAAGGTCGAAGTCGTTGAAAATCAATTGAATTTTTTCTGTTAAAATTTTTCTCACTTTTTGAGCCCGGGTAAAATAAGCATCATAATATCCGGCACTTAGTACAAAGGTCCCAAGCATAATTCTCCGCTTTACTTCTTTGCCAAAACCATGAGACCTGGTTTGTTTATAGAAATCTATCAGTTCTACCCCCGGAGCATTTGTCCGGTAGCCATATTTTACTCCATCAAATCTCGAAAGGTTTGAGGAAGCTTCTGCGGTAGTAAGAACATAATAAGCCGGAACAATGTAGTCGAGGAGTTCAAACGGAACAGGGGTCACTCTATGACCGTCATTTTGAAGTTGTCCAATATTCTTTTTTATGGCAGCAGAAATTTCAGGATCAATACCCGGGTGATCTAATGCTTCTTCAAAATAAGCAAACCGGAATTTTTTATCAGTGAATAATTTTTTTGTGTATGCTGGCACTTCTTTATGCGAAACAGTACTGTCATATTCATCAGCACCGGCCATGACTTCAAGTAAAACTGCAACATCGTCAATTGTATTTCCAAAAATACCTATTTGGTCAAAGGAGGACGCATACGCAATTAATCCATAGCGGGAAATTCTTCCGTAAGTGGGTTTTAATCCAATAATGCCACAAAAGTCTGCTGGCTGTCGGACAGAGCCGCCGGTGTCGCTGCCTAATGAAACCATACAAAGGCCGGCCTGGACTGCTACTGCCGAACCACCTGATGAGCCGCCGGGAACTCTTGTTTCATCTACTGCATTTAGTACTTTCCCCCAGGCAGAATTCTCATTGGTAGAGCCCATGGCAAATTCATCACAATTGAGGTTGCCAATGATGATAGCATCTTCTGCCAGTAGCCTTTCAACTGCAGTAGCAGAATACAAAGAGGTGAAATTTTTAAGAATGTTGGAGGAAGCAGAAATCTTGTGGTCTTTGTAACAGATCACATCTTTCAATCCAATGATGACTCCGTGCAGTTTACCTAATGTGTCCCCGTTTTTTCTTTTTTCATCTAATTGTTTTGCCTTTTCAATTGCTTCATCAGCATAGACTTCTATAAAAGCGTTGAGATGTTTTGTGGCATGGATACGCTGCAGGTAATGGTCTGCTGCCTGTAAGCAGGTTACATTTCCTTCCTGTAATTGGGCATGATATTGCTCAATGGAAGAGAACTCAAACAAATGAGGTGGCTTTATGTGTAAGGAAAATGCGTTAAAAGGGTTACTCTTTTACAGAGTTTTTTACATCACTGGCACTCTCTTCAATTTCTTTCTTCACATTGGTTTTGGCATCGTTAAACTCACGAACACCTTTACCTAATCCACGCATCAGTTCAGGGATTTTCTTACCTCCAAATAAAAGTAAAACTATAACCAGGATGATTATTATTTCGTTGGTGCCAAGCATCCCCAATAATATAGGTTGTATCATAATCATGTAATTAGTAATCAAAGATAGTAAGTACTTAAAAATAAAGGAATAATAATTGATAAATCCCGCTGAATAATAAAAAAGCCCCTCGGCTTAGGCGAAGGGCTTATAATTATATAAAGGAAATATTACTTTGTTGTTTCAGCAACTGCCTGGCGTTTTTCACGAATCCTTGCACTCTTACCACTACGTTTACGCTGATAGAACAATTTGGCACGACGTACATTACCAGTTTTGTTCAGCTCAATTGAATCGATATTTGGTGAGAAGAAAGGGAATAATCTTTCAACACCCACACCATCAGAAATCTTACGAACGGTGAAACTTGCTGTAGCACCATTGCCTTGTTTCTTGATAACATCGCCTTTAAAAGACTGGATCCTTTCCTTGTTACCTTCAATGATCTTATAGTTAACAGTAACATTATCACCTGCTTTGAAAGCTGGAAATTGTTTTTTACTGGTCAACTGTTCATGTACATATGCGATAGCGTTCATAATTCTGATTTTTAGGGAGGGCAAAGGTAGGGGTTTTAGGTTAATTAGTTAATTAGTTGATTGGTTAATTAGGCACCAAATCAGGTTTTTTTTTCTTTGACGCCTAATGTCCTAATTCCCAATCTCAATTAACCATTACCTGGCCACATTCACGGCCCTTTTTTCCCTGATTACCGTCACTTTTATCTGGCCGGGAAAGGTCATTTCCGTTTGTATTTTTTGGGCAATTTCGAAAGACAATTTATCTGATTCCTGATCCGTTACTTTATCAGCTTCTACAATGACCCGCAATTCCCTGCCGGCCTGTATAGCATAGGCTTTTTCAACCCCTGTATAAGCCATGGCAAGATTTTCCAGATCCTTAATACGCTGCAGGTATTGCTGCATAATTTCCCTTCTGGCACCTGGCCTTGCTCCACTAATGGCATCACAAGCCTGAACAATAGGGGATATCACATATTGCATCTCCATTTCGTCGTGGTGAGCACCTATCGCATTTACGACTGCTGCATTTTCACCATACTTCTCCGCCAGTTTTGCTCCTAAAAGAGCATGGCTCAATTCACTTTCTTCATCAGGCACTTTTCCAATATCATGCAGCAAACCAGCTCTCTTGGCCAGTTTTGCATTTAAACCCAGTTCAGCAGCCATGGTAGCACAGAGGTTAGCTGTTTCCCGGCTATGCATCAGCAGGTTTTGACCATAGGAAGAACGAAATCTCATCCTTCCCACCATCCTTACTAATTCTTTATGCAGGCCATGAATACCTAATTCAATTACTGTTCTCTCACCAATCTCCATTACCTGTTCTTCAATTTGCTTTTTTGTCTTTTCTACTACTTCTTCAATTCTTGCCGGGTGAATACGTCCGTCGGCCACCAATCTTTGTAGACTTAAACGGGCAATTTCACGACGGAGTGGATCAAATGAAGAAAGAAGAATAGCTTCCGGAGTATCATCCACGATCAGGTCTACACCGGTGGCGGCTTCAATGGCCCGGATGTTGCGGCCTTCACGACCAATGATCTGGCCTTTTATTTCATCGCTTTCCAGGTGGAAAACAGTGATAGTATTTTCAATGGCATGCTCTGCAGCGGTCCTTTGAATAGTCTGAATAACAATTTTTCGGGCTTCTTTTCCGGCCTTCTGTTTGGCATCTTCAATTATTTCCTGCTGCATAGCCAGTGCTTTGGACTGCGCTTCATTTTTCAGGCTTTCAATAAGCTGGGCTTTTGCATCTTCAGCTGAAAGGTTAGCTATTTTTTCCAGCCGGCGGATATGCTCTTCCTGGTGTTTCTCCAGTTCTGTCCTTTTAATATTAACGAGTTCAATCTGCCGGTTCAGGTTTTCTTTTATGGCATCATTTTCCTTAACCTGCTTATCCAGCCCACCTTCTTTTTGATTGATGGTTTGCTCTTTCTGACGGATTTTGTTTTCGATATCGTTTATCTTCTTGTTTCTCTCAAAAACTTCCTTGTCATGGGCAGATTTTAATTGTACGAACTTCTCCTTAGCTTCCAACTCTTTCTCCTTGCGGATAGTTTCAGCTCTCAACTCGGCTTCTTTGAGAATTGTTTGTGACTGAAGTTCAGCTTCTTCTACTTTTACCCGGGTATTTTTGGCAAATACTAATTTACCCACTACAAGCCCCGCAATGAGGGCAGCGACACCGATGATGATGTATAATATATTCGGATCCATGAATGTTTTTGTTTAATTGTGGCACAATGCTATTAATTAATAATAATGTCATACTCAAAAAAGTATGTAGTCAGCGAAGATACAAAACGGTAGCTTATGCGAGAAATTGTAAAGAAGCAGGTTCCAGGCAAGTAAAATGACCATTTTGGCTCTTCTTGTCGGGATCCAGCAATTCAGCTCATTATATCGACAAAAAACTACCGCCTTTCCCGGATAAAGGATATCAGAAAACAACGGTATTTTACACTTTTCTAATCTGACTAAACTGGCACTTGTCATTTGCGGATGAACAGAATCATAGTCCTTTTGCTTTTAACTGTACTGGGTGGCCAACATATCCATGCTCAAACCCATGCAGATTTTGAAAAGCAGATGGTAGAATTTTTTAACCAGGGGAAATTTACTGAAGCTATCCCCTCAGCAATCAAAGCAAGGGATGCTGCTAAAAAGGAATTTGGTGATACCTCAGGTAAATACATACTTGGTCTTACAAACCTGGCTTTCCTGTACGAGAAAGCGGAGAACTATGCAGCTACCATTCCACTTTATAAAGAAGTAGCAGCTATCCGAAAAAAAACGGTGGGCACTACTCATCCGTCTTATGCTGTAACATTGAATGATATTGGCAATTCATATTTTGCCATGAATGAGTATAGCCTGGCCGAACCTTATTATGCAGAGGCACTGATAATTCAAAAAAAGAATTACGGACCGGAACATCCTGAGTACACTGTTATCCTGAAAAATATTGCTTATTTGTATCGGCTGCTTAACCAGTTTGATAAAGCCGCCACCTGTTTTGAAGAATACATGGCAGTTGTAAAAAAGCTAAAAGGAACCGATCATGCGGACTATGAGGAAGCATTGAATGCCCTTAGCCTTGTACTGGTAGAAAACGGAAAATATGCTGCAGCCATACCTTTATATAAAGAGCTGGCAAAATTTTATGGTGAAAAATTCGGCGAGGAACATGAAAAATACTCAGACTTTATTAATGGATTGGGGAGATTATACATGGAAATGGCTGATTACAGCAATGCAGAGCTGTTGTTCCGTAAAGCAATGGCAATCCGCAAAAAAATTGCAGGTGAGAATAGCGAACCTTATGCCCAAAGTATAAATAACATGGGTGTACTTTATCGGAAAAAAGGAGATTTCAAAACAGCCCGAACCTATTATGAACAGGCGGTAGCATTAAGGAAGAGAGTAGTGGGGGAACTGCATCAGGATTATGGAAACAGTCTTAGTAACCTGGCCGAACTCTGCGAACAAGAAGGAGATTATGCGACTGCTGAGAAATATTACCTGCAAACTAATGCGATAATTAAGAAAGTATTGGGCGAAGAAAGTACGGACTATGCATTGAACCTGAATAACCTTGCCAGCTTGTACGAACATATGGGCAAAAACAAAGAAGCTGAACAATTATACAAGCAGGCAATGGGAATACGAAAGAAACTGCTGGGGGAAGAACACCCTGATTATGCGCAAAGCCTCAATAACCTGGCAATGATTTTTGATAAAATCGGTCGGTATGCAGAAGCCGAGCAGTATTACCGGCGGGCACTGTCTATTCGAAAAAAAGTATTGGGCGAGGCACATCCGGATTATGCACAAACACTCAGCAACCTGGGGTCGCTTTATGGAAATATGGGTAAGTACGGTGATGCGGAAGCATTATTTAAAGAAGCATTGGCGATTCGAAAAAAAATTACCGGGGAAGAACATCCGGATTATGCGGTGGTGCTGGATAACCTTGCCAGTCTTTATAATGAGATAAACGATTTTCGGGCAGCGGAGCCTCTTTATCACAAGGTAATTGCTATCCGTAAAAAAGTATTGGGAGAAAGTCATCCAGACTATGCTTCAAGTATGAATAACCTTGCCGCCCTATATCATAAAGAAGAAAAATATGAAGAGGCCGAGAAAATGTATAAACAGGTTATCGAAGTGTATAAGAAAACAATTGGGGAAGGGAATAGCGGGTACGCAACAACACTTAATAATCTTGGGGAGCTTAACCGGAGTATTGGTAATTATAAAATGGCTGAATTGTTTTTTACCCAGGCATTGGCGATAAAAAAGAAATTGCTTGGGGCGTCTCATCCGGGAACAGCCATCACATATGCAAGTCTGAGTGCACTTTATGCTGCTATGGGTAAGTATTCTCTTGCGGAAGAATTTATAGAAAGCTCGAATAATGTTGACATACAGTTTCTGCAAAATAATTTTTCTAACCTTAGTGAGTCAGAAAAAATGCAATGGTGGCAGGATAAGGCTTTTGGTTTTGAAATGGCTCCTTCATTGTTATATAACAATCCTTCGGCTTCCGCTTCTTTTCTCAAAAAAACATTTACCCGACAGGTACAACTTAAAGGATTTATTCTCAAGGACGGCACTAAAATACTGGAACAGGTGAGACAGCAGGGAAGTGCACAGCTGAAAGAACTGCTGAATAAGTGGCAAACGAATAAAACCACACTAGCAAAACAATATAGCCTTGCACCTGCTAAGCGGATTACTGCATTAGACAGCCTGGAGAAACAAACGAATGAATTGGAGAAACAGCTTAATCAGCAATCATCTCTTTTTCGGAGCAATCAGCAAAGCAGCCAGATTGGTTTTGATGAGATACAGAAAGCATTGAAGAAAGAGGAGGCAGCTATTGAGTTTATTCGCTTTACGTACTTTAATAAATCGTGGACTGACTCAGTTTTTTATGCAGCTTTTGTAGTAGTGCCTGGTATTGCATCGCCACATTTCGTGGTATTATGCGAGGAAAAAAGACTGGCTTCCATCTTAGATAAAAAAAATAATTCATCTTCAGTTTTTATAAAACAATTATACAGGGGATTGATTGTTTCCGAATCGGCCCAGGTCAATAGTAAAAGCGGCGACAGCCTCTATAATCTTGTATGGAAACCACTACTGCCATTTTTAAAAGGGGTTAAAAAAATACATATAGCTCCGGCTGGTTTGCTTAACCGGGTTGCATTTAATGCATTGCCTGTTGACAGCAACACTTACCTGATTGATAGATACAGACTGCGGCAATACAGTAGTGTAAGACAAATAACGGAAATTCAGCCGCCGGTAAATGAACCTGCTGTTTCTGAAATTGTATTATTTGGGGGAATTGATTTTGATAAGACAGGTGCAGTCAAAAATGAAATAGCCACAACGAGTTTACCTGAAGCCATTCAGCGGAATATGAGCGGCGGAGCATGGCAGGGTCTTCCGGGGACTCTTGAAGAAGTGAATAAGATCAGTCAACTTTTTACAGCCAGTAAAAAACAAGTAAAGGTTATTTCCGGAAAAAATGCTTCAGAGGAAAGTTTCAAAGAACTAACAGGCCGGTCACCAAGAATATTACACCTCTCAACGCATGGATTTTCATTGCCTGATGCAGCGAAAGACAAGAACAATAAAGGAAGTAACCAGTTTTCCCTTTCGGACAACCCTTTGTTACGTAGCGGAATTATTATGGCTGGCGCAAACACCGTTTGGACTGGAGGGTCAGCGTTGCCGGGTAATGAGGATGGTATTGTAACAGCATATGAAATTTCAAATCTTGATTTAAGCAGTACCGAGCTGGTTGTTTTAAGTGCCTGCGAAACTGCCCTTGGTGATATCAGGGGAACGGAAGGGGTTTTTGGATTGCAGCGTTCATTTAAATTGGCGGGGGTACAGCAAATGATTTTAAGCTTGTGGCAGGTTCCAGATAAAGAAACGGTTGAATTGATGAGTATTTTTTATGCTAACAAACTAAAAGGACTTGCTACGTACGATGCCTTTAATGCAGCACAGGAGGCGATGCGAAAAAAATATTCTCCCTACTTCTGGGCAGCATTTATACTCGTTGAGTAATTGCTGATGCAATAATTATTTTCCAGTCAATTGATTATCCAGCAATTTTTCAATCATGATCAACTGGTCGGATAGGTTTTCTTTCACAATTCCTGCCGCGGCCCCAGCATGCTGTTCGGTTGCATACCAGATCAGTACCATGGCGATATAGTCCTGCATATCCTTACCGGCAAACATGGTTTTGTACTCAATGATCTTATCGTTGATGGTTTTGAGGGTCTTCCGAACCACTTCTTCATCGGAAGGGTTGATTTTGATGCGGTAAGTGCGGTCGCCGATAAGAGCCGAGATAGCAATTAATTCACTCATATTATTGGAATTTTCGATTTGATTTGATTATATTCGGTACCCTTTACTACTCAAAGCCATTATCCAAGCAAGAACTAAGTGATCAGGAATACCTAAGGAAACGATTTAAATTATTAAAACGTTTGCCATGTTTGCTAAAGTTAAGTCATCAGTTTTTATTGATGCATTACAATTTCAACTAAATGCCCCCAAAGGTAATTGTCTTCGTGGTGTTTTAAGAGATGATCAGGGAAGCATTTGCCGAACTATTGAAAAGGATATTGATAATGACCGGGGAGAACTTACCTGGGGAGGCCTCAATGATTTGCCTTATGGAAAATATACCCTTGAACTTTCACAGGGCGATGACGAAATGAAAATGAACCTGGTAAAACGGGTTTAGTTATTGTCCCAGCAATGTAATACAGCGGTCAATTTCTTTGAGGTAACTATTGATCCTTTTTTCAAAATCTTTCTTATCTGCTTCATTCATATCTCCGGCACTTACTTTTAATATACTTACCTGTTGTTTCAGCTCATCTGCATTTTTCTGTTGTGCTGTAATTTTTTGTTGTGCTGATTCCAGTTCTTCTTTCAATTTGCTGTTTTCTTTTTGCACAGCGGCATACAGCTTCAACAATTGTTGAAGCTTGTCCTGTATCCGTTTCAGATGTTGTTCGGTTGTATTCATACCAGGTAAATAAAAATAGGCCTAATCTTTTTTACAAAATGCTGACATGGCGTTACATTGTTTGTTTCGGAACTGAAGATTATTCTACTTAAGTACTCATTTTCTGATTTCAGCTTGTAAATCTTTTTCCAATGTCGTCATGATCTTGCTCATCCAGCCATCAATCTCTTTATCGGTCAATGTTTTTTCTTCATCAAGGAAGGTAAAGTTAACGGCTACTGATTTTTTACCGGTCCCCAATTTTTCACTTTCAAAAATATCAAACAGTTTGATGTCCTGCAGTTTGTTCAGCCTGATCTTTTGTACCGCCTGCTGCACTTCTTCCCATGCCAGTTCCCTGGAAACAACCAGGGCAAGGTCCCGCTGTACGGCCGGGTATTTTGCTATTTCTTTTATGGTTGCTGTTTGTTTGGAAGCCAGCTCTGACAACAACTGCCAGTTGAGGCCAGCAAAAAATACCGGTTGTTTGATGCCAAATTTATCCAGCATCTTTTTATTTACCTCACCGGCTCCTGCAATAATCTGGTTGCCGAGTTTATAAACAATATGATTATTCAATTTTGAAACTTGTACAGCTTCTATTGCATCTGCATTAATACCTAAGGATTTTAAAATAGCATCCACCGTGCCTTTTAGTACATAGAAATCGGATGGAATGTTTTTTTGCTTCCAGCTATCTTCACTCTTTTTTCCCGAAATAATGATACAAAGTTTTTCTGTTTCATCATACTTACCCGGTCCGGATGTGTTATATGCTTTACCAAACTCAAACAGGCGTAATGAATTGTTTTTATGATTCAGGTTATGCGCTACTACTTCGAGTGATGTTTCAAACAGTGAGTTGCGGAGAATATTCAGCTCTGCACTCAGGCTGTTCGTCATCTTTACCATGTTTTGCAATTCTTCTTCGGAGAAGTAAGCTGCATTGGTAATGGAATTGGTCATCATTTCATTGAAACCCTGCCCCACTAAATAGTTAGCTATTTTTTCCCGGTACACTTCTTTGGCGTAATTCTCTTCCACGGCCGGGGTAATGGTAATGGCTTCCGGGATTTCAATATTGTCAAGACCGTCAATCCTTACAATCTCTTCTACCAGGTCTGCCGGTAAGCTGATATCTGGTTTGTGATAGGGTACAGCTACCCTCAGTTCATCAATGCCTTCTTTTAATGTTTCAAAACCAAGACTGTTGAGAATATCTTTCACGGCATCCGGGTGATAATTTTTGCCACTCAGTTTTTTTATGAAATGATATTTTATGGCAACTTCTGTTTTTTCTTTTGGTTTTGGATAAATGTCAACAATCTCGGAAGCAATCTCCCCGCCACAAATTTCTTTGATAAGCAGAGTTGCTCTTTTCAGCACATTTACTGTAGCTGAAATATCTGTTCCTTTTTCAAACCGGCTGGCAGCATCTGTTCTCAATCCGTGCCGAAAAGATGTTTTACGGGTTGTTACTGCATCAAAGCAAGCACTTTCAAGAAAAATATTTTTTGTTGTAGCACTAACACCGCTATGCAGACCGCCAAATACACCGGCTATACAAATACCTTCAGTAGCATCACAGATCATCAGGTCTTCTGCACTAAGTTTTCTTTCTTTTTCATCCAGTGTTACAAATTTTGTTCCTTCCGGCAGGTTTTTTATAATTACTTTTTTCCCTGCAATCATATCTGCATCAAAAGCATGGAGCGGCTGGCCAGTTTCATGCTGAATGAAATTAGTTATGTCAACAATATTATTAATGGGGCGCAACCCAATGGTTTTTAATTTTTGCTGCAGCCATTTCGGAGATTCGCTAATGGTAACATTTGCCATGCTGATACCGGAATAACGGGGGCAGGCAGTTTCGTTCTCCACTTTCACCTCAACAGGCAGGGAGGTGTTATCAACTTTAAATCCATTACTGTTTGGAAGTTTTGGCTTTATATCATTTTTGTCATGATGATTTAAATAGGCACAAACATCTCTGGCCACACCCCAATGGCTCATAGCATCCATCCGGTTGGGGGTAAGGCCAATTTCATATACTACATCTTCATAGGGCTGAAAATAATTGGGAGCCGGTGTTCCCACTTTCGCATCGGCTGGCAATACAAGTATGCCGGCATGAGAAGTGCCCAGCCCAATTTCATCTTCGGCGCAAATCATTCCATGACTTTCTACACTGCGGATTTTGGCCACCTTCATCGTAAGGGGCTCTCCTTCGGAAGGAAAAATAGTTGTGCCAACTGTAGCCACTATTACTTTTTGTCCTGCTGCTACATTCGGTGCGCCGCAAACAATTTGTAAAGATTCGGCACCGCCTGTGTTTACTTTAGTCAGCGTTAATTTATCTGCATTAGGATGTTTTTCAGTACTCAGTACTTCGCCAATCACAAGGCCTTTAAGCCCACCTTTGACTTCTTCATATTTGGTCATGCTTTCCACTTCAAGTCCAATAGAAGTAAGGATACGGCTTAGTCTTTCGGGGTCAACTGTTACCGGTAAGTATTCGCTCAGCCATTTGTAGGAAATCGTCATGTTCTGTATCTTCTTTTAATAGCTGCGAAGATAACGGAAAGGGGGGAAGTACTTAAGGGTTCAGAATTACATCCGGTAGCAAATCGCATTGATATTCATACCAGCACCGACAGATGCAAATAGTACCACATCGCCTTGCTGCAGGCTATGGTCATCCCAAACACCTTTTTGTACCATATCAAATAAGGTCGGAATGGTGGCCACGGAACTGTTACCAAGTTTATTGATGCTCATCGGCATAATATGCGGAGGTATTTCTTTGATGCCGTATAGTTTGAAAAGGCGACGGATAATTCCTTCATCCATTTTTTCATTTGCCTGGTGGATGAATACTTTTTTAATTTCATGGATAGATATTCCGGCTTTGTCCAGGCAATCTTTCATAGCAGCCGGCACATGCAGCATTGCATATTCATATACTTTCCTTCCTTTCATTTTGATATATCGTATGCCGGGGTCGGCAGAAGGGAAATTGCTTTTACCGAGGTACAAGTAATAAGCTTCATCGAGACAATGGCTTTGTACACTCCAGGAAAGAATGCCGCTATTTGTTTCAGCTTCCGGCTTTGCTTCAAGAACAGTGGCACCGGCGCCGTCAGAAAAAATCATGCTATCACGGTCGTACATATCTATTACACGGCTCAATGTTTCTGTTCCAACTATCAATGCTTTTTTTGCGATGCCGGCTTTAAAATAAGTATCTGCCTGAATAACTCCCTGCACCCATCCCGGGCAACCGAAAATCAGGTCGTATGCGACGCAGTTTGGGTTCTTAATACC